>DASTFI010000114.1:0-15854 GCA_035708765.1 Marmoricola sp. | reverse complement strand
GCGCTGGCCCAGTGGGAGGGCGAGGGCGGCGAGAGCCGGTTCGAGTCCCTGGCCGAGCTCGTCGAGTGGGCCCAGAGCACCGCCGAGAAGGCCGCCGAGAACGACGCGGTCAAGACGGCGTCGACGAACGGCTCGCGTTCCGCCTGACCGGGCTCAGCGGTTGACGTCGGCGCGCAGCATGGCGTGCACGCCGTTCGGCGTCAGCACCCCGAGGAAGCGCGCGCCCCGGGTGACCCCGATCATCGGCTTGTCCTCGCGCATCATCAGCGCCATCGCGTCCTCGAGCGAGGCGGAGACGTCGACGGTGCCCGCCAGCTGACCGGCACCGACACCGTCCATCGACTCCAGGTGGGCTGGGTCGATCGGCGTCACCGCCAGCCGGCGAAGGCCGCGCGACTGGCCGACGAACTCGGCGACGAAGTCGTCGGCCGGTGCGCCCAGGACGGCCGCCGGGACGTCGTACTGCGCCAACCGGCCGCCGGTGGCGAAGACCGCCACCCGGTCACCGACCTTGACGGCCTCCTCGATGTCGTGGGTCACCATCAGCACCGTCTTGCCCAGCTCGCGCTGCAGCCGGTGCACGTCGTCCTGCAGCCGGCCGCGCACCACCGGGTCGACGGCGCCGAACGGCTCGTCCATCAGCAGCACCGGGGGGTCCGCTGCCAGCGCCCGCGCCACGCCGACCCGCTGCCGCTGCCCACCGGAGAGCTGTTGGGGATAGCGGTCGGCATAGGTGTCCGGCTCCAGCCCGACGAGGGCGAGCAGCTCGCGGGCCCGGTTCCGCGCGCGAGCCCGGTCCCACCCGATGAGGGTGGGCACCGTCGCGACGTTGGTGAGCACGTCCTGGTGCGGGAACAGCCCGACCTGCTGGATCACGTAGCCGATCCCGCGGCGCAGCTCCACCGGGTCGACGTTCGTCACGTCGCGGCCGTCCAGGACGATCCGGCCCTCTGTCGGCTCGATGAGCCGGTTGACCATCTTCAGGGTGGTCGACTTGCCGCACCCGGACGGGCCGACGAGGCACACGAACGCACCGCGCGGCACGGAGAGGTCCAGGTCGCGCACCGCGACGGTGCCGTCGTCGTAGGTCTTGCCGACGCCGTCGAGCCGGATCATCGGCTCGTCGCTGCGCGGGCGCGACGACTCGGACACGCTAGCGTCGGGGTGTGCCGGTCCCACTGGTTGTTCCCCTCTCCGCCCTCGTCCCTGCACTGAACGCCGGGGACACCTGCCTCACCCGCAACGACTGGATCTGCGGTGAGTACTACACCAGCAGGGCCGGCGATCTCGCCGACGCGACCCTGCAGCACGTCGTCGTCGTGGCGGCATCGGTGCTCCTCGGGTTGGCGCTGGCCGTCCCGCTGGCTCTGCTGGCCCGACGCTACCGGAGACTCGAGGGCCTGGTCGTGGGCACCACGACGGCGCTCTACACGATTCCGTCGCTGGCCCTGTTCTCGTTGCTGGTGCCGCTGACCGGACTCACCGGCAACACCGTCGTGCTGGGGCTGGGGCTGTACTCGCTGACCATCCTGGTCCGCGGCATCCTCGACGGCCTGCGAGCAGTGCCGGCCGACGTCCGCGAGGCCGCGCTCGGCATGGGGTACGGCGCCCGCCGGCTGCTGTGGCGGGTGGAGGTGCCGCTGGCGCTCCCGACGATGATGGCGTCGCTCCGGGTGGCCACCGTCTCGGCCGTCGCGCTGACCACCGTGGGGGCGATCCTCGACTACGGCGGCCTCGGCGACATGCTGCTCGAGGCCGCGACGGTGACGAACTTCCACGCCGAGGTGCTCGCGACGAGCGTCCTGTGCGTGCTGCTCGCCGTGGCGCTCGACCTGCTGCTGGTCGGCGTGCAGCGACTGCTCACCCCGTGGACGAGGGCGGTGAGCGCCTGATGGGCGGCGTGGTCGACTGGTTCACCGACCCCGCCAACTGGGAGGGCAGCAACGGTGTGCCCACCCTGCTGCTCCAGCACGTGCTGCTCACGGTGGTGGCGATGCTGGTCGCCGCACTCCTGGGCCTGCCGCTGGCGGTCTGGCTCGGCCATCGCGGCCGCGGCGGCACCCTGGCGCTGAACCTGACCAACATCGGGAGGGCGGTGCCGATCGTCGCGCTGCTCGCCCTCCTTGCCCTCGGCGTGTTCGGCACCGGCGACTTCGGGCCGTTCGGCCGCTCGGGGCTGGCCACGCTGGTCTCGCTGGCGCTGTTCGCGCTGCCACCGATCGTGACGAACACCTACGTCGGGATGACCGAGGTCGACCGGGACGTCAAGGAGGCGGCCCGCGGGATGGGCATGTCCGAGCGGGAGCTGCTCGCCAGGGTCGAGCTGCCGCTGGCGCTGCCGCTCATCGTCTCGGGGCTGCGGGTCGCGGTGGTGCAGGTCTGGGCGACCGCCACCATCGCCGCGATGGTCGCCGGCCCCGGTCTGGGCCGGATCATCGTCCACGGCTACGACAGCTTCGACACCGCCGAGCAGATCGCCGGAGCGCTGCTCGTGGCCGGCACGGCGCTGGTGATCGAGCTGGCGATGGCGCTGGCGCAGCGGGCGGCCGATCCCGTGCCGGCCGCGGTCCGCTGACCACGGCGCGCAGAATGCTCTCGGCACGGGCGGGCGGCATCCCCTAGAGTCGAGCCCGCGGGCTGGCCGGCTCGCCGGACACGCGCGGCACCCTGCCGCGGGACACAGAAGGCGGAAGCAGATGACATCCCTCCCTCGCAGGCTCCCGACCCGTCTCCTGGCGGCTCTCCTCGCCGTACCCCTCCTGCTGACCGCTTCCTGCGGCTTCGGCGGCGGTGGCGACAAGGTGACCATCGTCGGCCAGAAGTTCCCCGAGGCCGACGTGATGACCCAGCTCTACAAGGCACTGCTCGACGACGCCGGCTACGAGACCTCGGTGAAGACGCTCGGCGCCCGTGACGTCTACCTCCAGCCGCTCATCGACGGGGACGTCCAGGTGTCGGCCGACTACCTGTCGTCGATGACCGAGGCGCTCAACCGCAAGGCCAACGGCGACGACGCCGAGAAGGTCGCCTCGTCCGACCCGAAGGCCACGCTGGCCGCCCTGGAGAAGCTCGCCGACAAGTACGGCCTCACGCCGCTCGACCCCGCCAAGGCCGAGGACGCCAACGCCTACGCCGTCACCAGCGAGTTCGCCCAGCAGCACGACCTGACGACGCTCACCGACCTCGGCAAGTCGGGCGTCCCGGTGAAGCTCGGCGCCAACTCCGACTGCCCCGACCGTCAGGACTGCCAGCTCGGCCTGGAGAAGGTCTACGGCATCAACATCGTGGGCTTCCAGCCGACCGGCTTCGACAGCCAGGCGACGATCCAGGACCTGGTCAAGGGCCGCACCCAGCTCGGGCAGGTCGGGACGACGAGCCCGAACGTCGAGGCCAACGACCTGGTCATCCTGGAGGACGACCAGCAGCTGCAGAACGCCGAGAACCTGATCCCGATCGTCAACTCCGACTGGCTCAAGGACAACCAGAAGGCGGCCGACGCGCTCAACGAGCTCGCCGGCGTGCTCACCACCGACGACCTGCAGGCGATGCTCGGCAAGGTCGTCAACGAGCGGCAGAAGCCGGAGAAGGTCGCGCAGGACTACCTCAAGGACAAGGGCCTGATCTAGACGCGCTCACCCGGATAGTCCCCGACGTTCGGGTCGACTTCGAGGCCGAGATCGAACCCATTCGTCGGGGACTATCCCGGCAGTCGAGGTCTCAGGAGTTCGCCAGCGAGCGCACCAGCCGGGTGTTCGGCACCGCCCGGAGCTGGTCGAGCACGTCCTGGGGCAGCGGGGCGGAGAGGTCGGTCACCACGTAGCCGATGTCGCCGTGCGTCGCCAGCGACTGGCCCAGCGCGTTCTCCCCGGAGTCGGCGAGGACCTGGTTGATCGCCGCCAGGACCCCGGGCACGTTGTCGTGCAGGTGGACGACCCGAGCCTTCCCGGTGGGCGGCTCGCCGCCCGCTTGGGGGAGGTTCACCGACAACGCCGTCCGGCCGAGCCTCACGTAGTCGAGGAGCTTGCCGGAGACGAAGTGCCCGATCTCCTCCTGTGCCTCCTGCGTGGACCCGCCGACGTGCGGTGTGAGGATCACGTTGTCCAGCCCGCACAGGGGCGAGGTGAACGGGTCGCCCTGTGCCTTCGGCTCGACCGGGAAGACGTCGAGGGCCGCGCCGGCGATGTGGCCCGACAGGATCCGGTCGCGCAGCGTGTCGGTGTCGACCGTCATGCCCCGCGAGGCGTTGATGAACAGCGAGCGCGGCTTCATCAGGTCGAAGTACGACGCCCCGAACAGCCCGGCGTTCCCGGGGCGGCCGTCGACGTGCAGGGACACCACGTCGGCCTCCGCGAGCAGCGCCTCCATGGACGGCATCCTGCGGGCGTTGCCGTGCGCGAGCCGGTCGGCGACGTCGAAGTAGATCACTCGGAGACCGACCGCCTCGGCCACCACCGACAGCTGGGAGCCGATGTTGCCGTAGCCCACGATGCCCAGCGTGCGGCCCCGGATCTCGTGGCTGCCCGCCGCGGACTTGTCCCAGACGCCGGCGTGCATCCGCTGGTTCTTCTCGGCGAGTCGCCGGGCCAGCATGATGATCTCGCCGATGACCAGCTCCACGACGCTGCGGGTGTTGGAGTGCGGGGCGTTGAAGACGGCGATGTTGTTGCGGGTCGCGGCCGCCAGGTCCACCTGGTTGGTGCCGATGCAGAAGCACCCCACGGCGACCAGGTCGGGTGCCGCGTCCAGCACGTCGCCGGTCAGGTGGGTGTTGGACCGGATGCCGAGCAGGTGGACGCCGGGCAGCGCCGCCTTCAGCTCGTCGGCCGTCATCGAGGACTTGCGCAGCTCGACCTCGAAGCCGGCGTCCTCGAGGCGCTCGACCGCGCCGGGGTGGATGTTTTCCAGGAGGAGGGCACGCACGGATCCCACCTTAGGTGCCCTGCCGGCGCGCCCTCGGTCGGGCCGGCGGTGGCGAGACGCTGTGATCCACGCCACCGGGTCGGCGGGTTACCAGCGCGGAAGCACCGACGTAGGCTCGACGTTGTCATTGAGTGAGTAGTCCGGTACCCGAGAGGGACTGGAACGAAAGGCGATGAGGACGATGACCCGTATCGGGGTTGTCGGTGCCGGCAAGGTCGGCGCCGTCCTGGCTTCCGCGCTCCGCGCAGCCGGTCACGAGATCGTGTCCGTCGCGGGCGAGTCGGCGGCGTCCCGCTCGCGCGCTGCGGCACTTCTTCCCGGCGTCCCGGTCGCCAAGCCGACCGACGTGGCCCGCTCCTGCGACCTGCTGCTGCTCACCGTGCCCGACGACATGCTCGAGAACGTCGTGACCACGCTCGTCGGCGCCGGCGCGATCCGTCCCGGCCAGCACGTCTGCCACACCTCGGGCCGCCACGGGCTCGCCGTACTCACCAGCGCTGCGACCACCGGAGCGCACACCCTGACGATGCACCCCGCGATGACCTTCACCGGGACGGCGCTCGACCTCGACCGGCTCGACGGCTGCGTCTTCGGCGTCACCACCCTGCCCGAGGAGCGGGAGTACGCCGAGGCGCTCGTCGCCGACCTCGGCGGCGTGCCGATGTTCGTGCCGGAGGACCGCCGCACCCTCTACCACGCGGGCCTCGCCCACGGCGCCAACCACCTGGTCACCCTCGTCACCCAGGCGATGGAGCTGCTCGCGGCCTCCGGTGCGGACGACCCCGCCGCCACGCTCCGGCCGCTGCTCTCCGCCGCCCTCGACAACGCGCTGGCCAAGGGGGACGCCGCGCTGACGGGTCCGATCGTGCGCGGCGACGTCAACACGGTGCGCGCCCACCTCGACGACATCGCCACCACGGCGCCCGACACGCTGGCGTCGTACGTCGCGCTGGCCCGGGCTACGGCCGACCGGGCCGTCGTCGACGGCCGGCTGCTGCCGATCCGGGCCGCCCGGATCGTCGAGCTGCTCGACGCTGCCGACGCGGACCGTGCTGCCGACCAGCAGGCCGGCCGCGTGTCCGACCGGAGCCGCCGGTGACCGCCGTCCCCGTCCTCGCGCCCACGCGTGAGGAGCTGCAGCGTGTCCTCGCCGGCCCGGGCCCCTCCGCCCGCCGGGTGGCGCTGGTGCCCACCATGGGAGCCCTGCACGACGGGCACGCGTCACTGATGGCCCGCGCCCGCGCGGAGGTCGGCGACGAGGGGCTCGTCGTGGTGTCCGTCTTCGTCAACCCGCTGCAGTTCGGGCCCGGCGAGGACCTGGACCGCTACCCGCGCACGCTGGACGCCGACGTGGCCGTGTGCGCCGGCCAGGGCGTCGACGTGGTGTTCGCGCCCTCGGCCGACGAGGTGTACCCCCACGGTGTGCCGACGGACCCCGCCAGCGAGTCGGTGACGGTCGATCCGGGTGCGCTCGGCGCGGTCCTGGAGGGCGAGTCCCGACCCGGTCACTTCCGCGGCGTGCTCACCGTGGTGGCCAAGATCCTCGGCCTGGTCCGGCCCGATGTCGCCATCTTCGGCCAGAAGGACTACCAGCAGCTGGTGCTGATCCGCCGGATGGTCGCCGATCTCTGCCTGGGCGTGCAGGTCATCGGTGCCGACACCGTGCGGGAGGCCGACGGACTGGCGCTCTCCAGCCGCAACCGCTACCTCACCTCAGGGCAGCGGACGGCCGCGCTGGCGCTGTCCCGGGCGCTGCGGGCGGCGCAGGAGCGGGCGTCGTACGGCGTCCCGCCCGCGCGCTGGGCCGCCATGGCGGTGCTGCTGTCCGAGCCCGGGATCGAGCTCGACTACCTCGCCCTCCGCACGCCCGAGCTGGCCGAGATCACCGACGACTACCCCGGCCACCTCGAGGGCCGGGTGCTGGTCGCCGCGCGGGTCGGCAGCACCCGCCTCCTCGACAACCTCCCGATCACGTTCGGTCCCCGGGCGTGTGCCACACCAGAAGGAGAGAGCTGATGCTCCGCACCATGATGAAGTCCAAGATCCACCGGGCCACGGTGACGCAGGCCGACCTGCACTACGTCGGCTCGGTCACCGTCGACGAGGACCTGCTCGAGGCCGCGGACCTGCTTCCGGGCGAGCTGGTGCACATCGTCGACGTCACCAACGGGGCCCGCCTGGAGACCTACACCATCGCCGGCGAGCGGGGCAGCGGGATCATCGGCATCAACGGCGCCGCGGCTCGACTGGTGCACCCGGGCGACGTGGTGATCCTCATCGGCTACGGCCAGATGGAGACCGCCGAGGCCCGCGACTTCCAGCCGCACGTGGTCTTCGTCGACGCCGACAACAAGATCCTGGCCACCGGCTCGGACCCCGCCGAGGCGCTGCCCGGCAGCGGCCTGCTGCGCGGCGACCTCGTCGACGCGGGCACGCGGTAACGCCGACGTGGGTGACGTGCCCGCCGAGATCCCGGCGCGCCTGCCGGAGCGGCTGAGCGCCGGCGAGCCCGGGTGGTCGACCACCGTCGACGTGGTCGTGGTCGGCTCCGGCATCGCCGGACTGACCGCCGCGCTGCGGCTCAAGGACCGGGTCGGCAAGGTGCTGGTCGTCACCAAGGACGTCCTCACCGCCGGCTCCACGAGGTGGGCGCAGGGCGGCATCGCCGCTGCGCTGGGGCCGGGGGACACCCCGGCGGAGCACGAGCAGGACACCCTCGTCGCGGGCGCCGGCGCCTGCGACGCCGACGCGGTCCACGTGCTGGTGACGGAGGGCCCCGAAGCGGTGCGCGAGCTGATCGCGCTCGGCACGAACTTCGACCACACTCCCGACGGGGAGCTGTCGCTGACCCGGGAGGGCGGGCACCACCGCGACCGGATCGCGCACGCCGGCGGTGACGCCACGGGGGCGGAGATCTCCCGCGCCCTGGTCGCCGCGGTCCGGGCGGCCCCGGAGATCGAGGTGATCGAGCACGCCTTGGCGGTCGACCTGCTCACCACGGGCAGCGGCGACCGGCGACGGGTCGCCGGGCTGACCCTGCACGTGATGGGCGAGGGCCAGCGTGACGGTGTCGGTGCGGTGCACTGCCCGGCGGTCGTGCTCGCCTCCGGCGGCCTCGGCCAGGTGTTCAGCCAGACCACCAACCCACCGGTCTCCACCGGTGACGGGATGGCGCTGGCACTCCGCGCCGGTGCGGTGCTGCGCGACCTGGAGTTCGTGCAGTTCCACCCGACCGTGATGTACCTCGGTCCGGACTCGCAGGGCCAGCAGCCGCTGATCTCCGAAGCGGTGCGAGGTGAGGGCGCCTTCCTCGTCGACTTCGCCGGCAACCGCTTCCTGCAGGGAGTGCACGAGCTCGCCGACCTGGCTCCGCGCGACGTCGTCGCCAAGGCGATCACCCGGCGGATGCACGAGGAGGGCCAGGCGCACATGTGGCTCGACGCCCGGCACCTCGGCGGTGCGGGCCCCGCCGAGCGCGGCGCCTTCTGGGAACGGCGCTTCCCCACGATCCTGGCCACCTGCCGGTCCCACGGGATCGACCCGGTGACCGAGCTCATCCCGGTCGCTCCCGCCTGCCACTACGCGTCAGGGGGCGTGCGCACCGACCTGCACGGGCGCTCGTCGCTGCCCGGCCTCTACGCCACCGGCGAGGTGGCCTGCTCGGGCGTGCACGGCGCCAACCGGCTCGCCTCCAACTCGCTGCTCGAGGGCCTGGTCTTCTCGCGCCGGATCGCCGACGTGCTCCCCGGCGAGCTCGCGGCGCTCCCGCCCGCCGGAACCGGCGAGCCCGCTGCCCCTGCGGCAGTGGTCGACCCCGGGATCCGGTCCGAGCTGCAGGGCGTGATGACCGAGCGCGTCGGCGTGCTGCGCTCCGCCGCGGGCCTCGAGATGGCCGTCGAGGAGCTGGCTCGGCTCGCCGGTCGTCGTACCTCCGACGGAGCCGGCCGGCCCGGCACGGAGGCCTGGGAGGCCAGCAACCTGCTCACCGTCAGCACGGCGCTCGCAGTGACGGCCCGGCTCCGGGAGGAGACGCGCGGCTCGCACTGGCGCGAGGACTTCCCCGGGCGCGACGACGCCCACTTCGCCGGCCACTTCGACGTCGTCCTGCGCGCCGGCCGCCCGGTGGCCCGCTTCGCCCCTGCCGCCGTGACCGACGGCGGCCTGATCACCCCGGAGGTGCCGGCATGATCGCCGCGACGCCGTACGACGCCCTGCCGATCGACCTCCTCGACGAGCTGCGCGCCGGCGGCCTGGACCCGCGGCCGGTGTACGACGCGGTCGTGCGGGCCCTCGCCGAGGACCTCCCGGACGGGTCCGACGACGTGACCAGCGCAGCCACCATCCCGGCCGAGCAGCGCGGGACGGCCGACCTGGCCGCCCGCGAGCCGGGCGTCGTGGCGGGCCTGACCGTGGCGGCGCTGGTGTTCCACTACGTCCTCGGCGAGGACGTGCAGGTCGCCGACCGGGTGCCCGACGGGACGCCCGTCCTGGCCGGTGACGTGGTGATGCGCGTGTCCGGCACGACACGGGGGCTGCTGACCGCGGAGCGGACCGCGCTCAACTTCGCCTCGCACCTCTCCGGGGTCGCCACCGCGACGGCCGCGTGGGTGGCGGCCCTCGAGGGCACCCGGGCGCGAGTGCTCGACACCCGCAAGACACTGCCGGGGTGGCGGGCACTGCAGAAGTACGCCGTGCGCTGCGGTGGCGGAGTGAACCACCGGTTCTCCCTGTCCGACCTGGCGATGGTCAAGGACAACCACGTCGTCGCGGCAGGTGGCGTGGTGCCGGCGTTCGAGGCGGTGCGCCGCGCCTACCCCGACGTGCCCGTGGAGGTGGAGGTGACCGACCTCGACCAGCTCCGCGAGCTGCTCGCCGCCGGCTGCGACCGGATCCTGCTGGACAACATGGACTGCGCCACCATGGCGGAGGCGGTGCGGGTCACCGCGGACCGGGCCTCGCTGGAGGCATCCGGCGGGCTCACCATCGAGCGTGCCCGCGAGGTCGCCGAGACCGGGGTCGACTTCATCTCCGTCGGGGCGTTGACCCACTCGGTGACGGTCTTCGACCTCGGGATGGACCTGCGGTGAGCGACCCGGCCGCCGGGCAGCGGGACCTCCTGCTGTGCGCCGACATCGGCAACGCGCACACGGTGCTCGGCCTGGTCCGCGACGGTGCGGTGCCGCACCACTGGCGGGTGGCCACCGACGAGCGCCGGACGGCCGACGAGTGGTTCGCCCTCTTCAACGCGCTCGTCCCCCGCGAGCTGGTCGACCGGATCCGTGGCATCGCCGTGTGCTCCACCGTGCCCGGGGTGCTGCACGAGTGGCGCGACATGATGCCGCGGCACCTGGCCGGTCTGCCGGCGGTCGTCGTGGGCCCCGGCGTCCGCACCGGCGTCCCGGTGCTCATGGACAATCCGCGCGAGGTGGGGGCGGACCGGGTGATGAACGCCCTCGCGGCCGCCACGATCTACGGCGGGCCGGCCATCGTCGTCGACTTCGGCACCGGGACGACGTTCGACGTGGTCAGCGCACGGGGCGAGTACGTCGGCGGCGCCATCGCCCCCGGCATGGACATCTCCCTGGAGGCGCTCGGCCGCCGCGGTGCCCAGCTGCGCAAGATCGAGGTGCTCAAGCCGCGCTCGGTGATCGCGAAGAACACCGTCGAGGCACTCCAGTCGGGCATGGTCTACGGCTTCGCCGGTCAGGTCGACGGGCTGGTGGGGCGGATGATCGCAGAGCTCGGTCTCCCGGCCGACGACGTCAAGGTCATCGCCACCGGTTCGGTCGTCCCCATCGTCGTGGAGGAGTGTGCGTCGTTCACCCACCACGACCCGTGGCTGACCCTGCTCGGCCTCGCACTGGTCTTCGAGCGCAACGCCTGACCACTGACCCCCTGACCATTGACTTCCCGGACGCTCAGGTGACCGGCCGGCGGGTCCGCTTCACCTTCGACCGCAGCGGGCCGACCAGGCGCGGACCGGCGAGCCGGCTCTCGAGACGGCGGGCCTCCCGCTTCAGCGGCTGGGCGACGTACTCGCCGAGGATCACGCCCGAGGCCAGCGCCAGGGCGGTCGCGGCCGCGCTGACCAGCGCGAGCAGGCCCTCGCTGGTGGACCCCGGCAGGGGCGAGGAGAGCAGCGACAGGCCGCGGTAGATCGACAGGCCAGGCAGCATCGGGACGATCGCCGGGACCACGACGACCAGCGGCGGGATCTTGAACCGGCCCGCGACCGCGAACGCGACCAGGCCGATGAAGAACGCGGCCAGCCCGGCACCCCAGGTGCGTCCCAGCTGGGCGGTGACGACGAGCTGGGAGAACGCGGTGGCGATCCCGCCGATACCGGCGATCGGGAGCAGCGAGCGCTTCGGGGCGTACGTCGAGAACGCGAACGCGGCGGCGCAGACAGCGGATCCGGCCATCACGACGGGCACGGTCTCCAGCCCCGCGCTGCCGGGTTCGAGGCGGCTGATCCCCGCGTCGAGGAGGTCGCCGATCCCCAGTCCACCGCTGACACCGGCGATGATGCCCGCCGTGGCGAGCAGGGACTCGGTCAGCCGCGCACCGGCGGTGACGTAGAAGCCGGAGAGGGCGTCCTGCAGGCCGCCCATGAAGCCGATCCCCGCGAGCAGCATGATGACGTTCGAGGTCACGACCAGGGACGGGTCCAGGTCGAGCTCGAGGTAGGTGCTGGCCACCGCGAAGCTCGTCGCGAGCGCGCCCCCGGCGACCTGCTGGTAGAAGAACGGCAGCCGCCGTCGCGACATGGCCAGCTGCATCCGGTCGATGCAGCACGCGGTCACCAGGGCGATCGCCGCAACCGCCGGCCCACCGCCGAGGAAGAACGACACCGCGGCGCACATGACCCCCCAGCCCAGCGTGACGGCCCAGCGCTTCCGGTGGTGGCCGCTGGAGACGATCCGGGCCATCTGGGCGCGCGCATCGAGCAGCGACACCCGGCCCTGGACGACGTCGCGGACCAGGTGGTCCACCCGGGTGAGGTCCTCGTAGTCGATCTCGCGCAGCTTGACCTGGCGCATGATCACCGCGGGCGGGTCGCCGGCCTCGCGCTGGTAGCTCATCGACAGGGACGTGAACGTCACGTCCACCTCGGCGCGGCGAAGACCGAAGTGGTCCGCCAGCAGGCGCATCGTCGCGGTGACGTCGGCCGCCCCGGCGCCGTTGGACAGCAGCAGCTCGCCGACCCGCAGGCACAGGTCGAGCGTCAGGTGGACCTGGCGCAGGTCGTCGTCTGCTTCGGCCACGATCGTCATGGTGGCAGAGGCGCCATCGAGCCGCTCGCCGGGGGAGCGCTCGCGATGGCTAGCCTGTTGCCCATGACCGACGAGCCTGTGCCGACCCCGGCGGAGACCCCTGCGCCGTCCTCCGAGGTCGGCGACGACGACCTGCCGGAGCAGATGCAGGTCCGCCGGGCGAAGCGGCAGCGGCTCCTCGACGGCGGGGTCGAGCCCTATCCCATCGTGGTCCCGCAGACGCACACCATCGCCGAGGTGCGCGAGCAGTACGACGGCCCGCTGGCCAGCGGCGAGCTGGCTCCGGACACCCGCACCGGCCAGACGGTCTCGATCGTCGGCCGGGTGATCTTCCTGCGCAACACGGGCAAGCTCTGCTTCGCCAAGCTGCGGGAGGGCGACGGCACCGAGATCCAGGCGATGCTCTCCCTGGCCGAGGTGGGCGAGGAGCGGCTGGCCGACTTCAAGGCGCTCGTCGACATCGGTGACCTCCTCGGCGTGACCGGCGAGGTGGTCACCAGTCGTCGTGGCGAGCTCTCGGTGCAGGTGACCCAGTGGGTGATGGCCGCCAAGACGCTCCGGCCGCTGCCCAACGAGCACAAGCCGCTGTCCGACGAGGCGCGGACCCGGCTGCGCTACGTCGACATGATGATCCGCCAGGAGCCGCGCGACCTCGTGCGCACCAAGGCCACGGTGCTCCGTAGCCTGCGCAGCACCCTGGACCGGCAGGGCTACCTCGAGGTCGAGACCCCGATCCTGCAGCTGACCAACGGGGGTGCGGCGGCCCGGCCCTTCCGCACTCACCTCAACGCCCTCGACCAGGAGATGCTCCTGCGCATCGCGCTCGAGCTGGACCTCAAGCGGGCGATGATCGGGGGTGTCGAGAAGGTCTACGAGATCGGTCGCACCTTCCGCAACGAGGGGCTCGACTCCACGCATGCGGCCGAGTTCTCCATGCTCGAGGCCTACCAGGCCTACGGCGACCAGTTCACGATGATGGAGCTGACCCGCGACCTGGTCCTCGACGCCGCGCGGGCTGTCGGTCGCACCGTGGTCCCCGGCCGCGACGGCAGCGAGATCGACCTCGAGGCCGAGTGGCGGCAGGCGCCCATCCTCGAGCTCGTCTCCGAGGCGGTCGGCGAGGACGTCACCGTGGAAACGTCGGTGGAGACCCTGCGCAAGTACGCCGACAACCACGACGTCGAGCTGCAGCCGAGATGGGGAGCAGCCGAAATCATTGTCGAGCTCTACGAGCAGCTCGTCGAGGATTCGCTGATCAATCCGACGTTCGTGATGGACTACCCGGCTGCGGTCAAGCCACTGGCGAAACCGCACCGGTCCAAGCCGGGCCTCAACGAGGCCTGGGACCTCATCGTCAACGGCGTCGAACTGGCGCCGGCGTATTCCGAGCTCAACGACCCCGTGCTGCAGCGCGAACGGCTGACCGAGCAGTCCCTGCTCGCCGCGGCCGGCGACCCCGAGGCCATGGAGCTCGACGAGGTGTTCCTCAAGGCGATGGAGTACGGAATGCCCCCCGCAGGCGGTATGGGCATGGGAGTGGACCGGCTGATCATGCTGCTGACCGGTGCCGGCATCCGGGAGACGATCCTGTTTCCGCTGCTCCGTCCGGAATGATTCGGGGTCATTTGTCGAAGGCCATTTCGACGGCAGGATTGGAGCATTGGAGAATGAGCCCGGAAAACTGTGGCATTCTCTTCCCATGGCACAGAAGGTGAACATCATTCTCGTTGACGACATCGACGGAACCGACGCGGACGAAACTGTTTCCTTCGCCCTCGACGGCACGGATTATGAAATCGACGTGACCGAGAAGAATGCCCAGAAACTGCGCGACGCACTGGCGCCGTTCGTGGCGCACGCCCGCAAGGCAACGGGACGGGGACGTCGCGGCCGGGCCGCGAGGACGTCTCCCGCGGGCGGACCGACCCCGGCGGAGATCCGCGCCTGGGCGCGCGACAACGGCATGGACGTCCCCGAGCGTGGCCGGGTCTCCGAGGCGGTCCGGCAGGCCTACGCCGCCGCTCACTGAGGTCGGTGGGTCTCACCGCCGCTCACTGAGGTCGGTGGGTCTCACCGCCGCGAGGGCCGACACGTTCGCTGGGTCTCCTGCGGCGACCTCTGGTATGGGGTCTCACCGCCGCGAGGGCTGACACGTTCACGCGGTGTTCCTACGGCGACCCCCGGTGTGGGGTCTCGCCGCCGCGAGGGCTGAGAGAGATCGCGTTCGCAGACGAACATGCGAATGTCACTGCTGTGGCTGGTGAGGCGTTCTGCGGCCCCCATCGGCACCTTCGCATGTCCGGCTGCGAGCCCCTCGTTCGGGTACCGGTTCCGTGTTCGCCCACAGCGAAGTCAGCGCTCCCCCGGAACACGTAGGGTGGAGGCAGGGTTGAACAGGCGTGCGGATCGCTCGTCTGGCGACCCGCTGGAGTCTTGAGGGGAGTAGCCCATGTTCGAGCGGTTCACGGACCGAGCACGACGCGTCGTCGTACTGGCCCAGGAGGAAGCCCGCAAGCTGTCGCACAACTACATCGGCACCGAGCACATCCTGCTCGGGCTGATCCACGAGGGCGACGGCATCGCCGCGAAGGCGCTGGAGAGCCTCGGCATCTCGCTGGAGGGCGTGCGCGCCCAGGTCGAGGAGATCATCGGCCTCGGGCAGCAGGCGCCCAGCGGCCACATCCCGTTCACGCCGCGCGCCAAGAAGGTCCTTGAGCTGTCCCTGCGCGAGGCGCTGCAGCTCGGCCACAACTACATCGGCACCGAGCACATCCTGCTCGGCCTGATCCGCGAGGGCGAGGGCGTCGCCGCCCAGGTGCTGCAGAAGCTCGGCGCCGACCTCAACCGGGTCCGCCAGCAGGTGATCCAGCTGCTGTCGGGCTACCAGGGCAAGGAGCAGCAGACGGCCGGTACGGCGCCCGAGGCCGCCCCCAGCTCGAGCCTCGTCCTCGACCAGTTCGGCCGCAACTACACCCAGGCCGCGAAGGAGGGGAAGCTCGACCCGGTCATCGGGCGCGAGAAGGAGATCGAGCGGGTCATGCAGGTGCTGTCCCGCCGCACCAAGAACAACCCCGTCCTCATCGGCGAGCCCGGTGTGGGCAAGACCGCCTGCGTCGAGGGCCTGGCCCAGGCGATCGTGCGTGGCGACGTGCCCGAGACGCTCAAGGACAAGCAGATCTACAGCCTCGACCTCGGTGCCCTGGTCGCCGGCTCGCGCTACCGCGGTGACTTCGAGGAGCGCCTGAAGAAGGTGCTCAAGGAGATCAAGACCCGCGGCGACATCATCCTGTTCATCGACGAGCTGCACACGCTCGTGGGTGCGGGCGCCGCCGAGGGCGCGATCGACGCGGCATCCATCCTCAAGCCGATGCTGGCCCGGGGCGAGCTGCAGACCATCGGCGCGACCACGCTCGACGAGTACCGCAAGCACCTCGAGAAGGACGCTGCCCTGGAGCGCCGGTTCCAGCCGATCCAGGTCCAGGAGCCGTCGATCGCGCACACGATCGAGATCCTCAAGGGTCTGCGCGACCGCTACGAGGCACACCACCGGGTGACGATCACCGACGAGGCGCTGGTCTCCGCAGCCACGCTCGCGGACCGCTACGTCTCCGACCGGTTCCTGCCCGACAAGGCGATCGACCTGATCGACGAGGCCGGCTC
>DASTFI010000113.1:0-49639 GCA_035708765.1 Marmoricola sp. | reverse complement strand
GCTGGCGAAGTAGCCGCCGCCCCGCTCCACCACAGCTGGACGGTCCGGCTGGCCCGGCTGGACAGACAGGCAAAGACGAAGGCCCCCGGTTTGGCGGTTTCAAGGGGTCCTCGCAACACCGCCTTGGTTTCCTAGGTAGTGAGTAGATCACGCAGGCGCTCGGCTGGGGTTTCCCAGCCGAGCGTTTTGCGTGGTCGTCCGTTGAGTTCCTGGGCGACGTGCTCGAGGTCTTCGGCGCCGTGGACGCTCAGGTCGGTGCCCTTGGGGAAGTACTGGCGGAGCAGACCGTTGGTGTTCTCGTTCGAGCCGCGCTGCCAGGGGCTGGCTGGGTCGCAGAAGTAGACGTCCATGTCGGTAGCCATCGCGAAGCTCTTGTGCTGGGCCATCTCGCAGCCTTGGTCCCAGGTCAGCGAGCCGCGCAGGTGCTCGGGCAGCGTGGAGATCGTGGCCACCAGCTGGTCACGGACGTGTTCGGCATCATGGCCGTTGGGCAGGTGGACCAGCATCGTGTAGCGGGTGGCGCGCTCGACCAGGGTGCCGATCGCGGTCTGGTTGTTCGCGCCCATGATCAAGTCGCCCTCCCAATGGCCTGGCAAGGCCCGGTCCTCGACCTCGGCGGGGCGTTCGCTGATCATCACCATTGGGTCGGTGAACCGCTGCTGGCGCTGGTCGGGTCGACGCTGGGGTTTGCGGCGGGTCCGGCCGGTGCGCAGTGCGGTCTGGACCTCGCGCTTGAGACCGCCGCGGGCCTGGAAGTAGAGCGCTTGGTAGATCGTCTCGTGGCTCACGCGCATGCTCTCGTCGGCTGGATGGTCCACCACGAGCCTGTGGGAGATCTGCTCTGGAGACAACTTGCGCTCCAGGCCTTCCTCCACCGCGGCGCGCAGGGCGGCATTGGTGACCAGCTTGGCGTCCTTGGGCCGAGCGCGGGCCGTGGCGTCGTCCCGGGCCGCCTGATGAGGCAAATAGATGCCCTCGACGCTGTGCCCGTGAACTTCACGCGAGACGGTGGAGACGTGTTTACCGATGCCAGCAGCGATCGCGGTCAACGTCTGCTTGTTGATCAGCCCGTCGGCGATCACCAGCCGGTCGTCCAAGGACAAGTAGCGGTCGCTGGTCACCGCTGGCGCATCTGTCATGGCCGAGGGGTATCGGTTCCCGCTCCGGTAGTCCACGACCGTGCCGTCGGCATGGACCCGCGTGTTGCCGACCTTGCGGATCCCCTTGCGCCAATCTCGTCCGGTGCGCGGATGCACGCCGACCTCCACCGCGGCGCTCGTGGTCGACCAGCCCTGCTCGACCAGCTCCAGGAACCGCGCCTTCGCCGCACCCTTTCCGACCGAGACACGCTCCTCAGGGACCAGCCCTGCCCTGACCAGGATCCGACGCGCGGCGCTGTGGCTCAGCCCGCAGACGATCGCGGCACGGTTGATGCTCCTGGTCCGGTCATACTCCGCAACCACCACCCGACGATGTTCCTCGGTGATCGTGGTCCTGGCTCCGCGGCCCCGGCCGGCACCCCTTAGCAGCGCGTAGGCACGACCCTTGGAGATCCCCACCGCCGCGGCGGACGCCGAGACACCAACCCCGCCATCGACCAGCCTCAGCAGCCCGGTCAACTCATCTGAAAACGACACGGTCGTCGCAACTCCTCATTTCGAGGTGTTGCGACGACCGCGTGAACCCGCCGTGAGCGCGGGGGCCTTCGTCGTCTCCGTCAGTAGCCAGGGGCGAGCACCGGCCAGGGTGCTGCCTCCTCGAGCCGGGCCGCGAGCGCCAGCAGCAGCCCCTCCCGGCCGAGGTCGGCGACGAAGTGCGCGCCGAGCGGGAGCCCGGCATCGTCGACACCCGCCGGCACCGACATCGCCGGCATCCCGGTGGTGTTGAACAGGCCCGTGAAGGCCGAATAGTCACCGGCACGGGTCCACATCACGTCCGGGTTGCTGGTGTCCAGCACGCCCAGCTCGGGCACCGGCAGCGCGACCGTCGGCGTGAGGAGCATGTCGTACGACGCGAACGCCCGACCGACCCGCCAGGCGGTCTCCTCGACCCCGCCGAGGGCCGCGTGCAGGTCGGTGACCGAAAGGGTCCCGCGATAGTGGTCGTACATCATCCGGGTGAACGGCTCGAGGTCGTCGTCGCGCAGTTCCCGGCCGAGCCCGGCCAGTCGGCGGTCGACCTGGGCCAGCAGGCTGGCGCCCATGAGGTCGCCGAAGGAGGCCATCGTGGCGGCGTTGTCGTCGGGGATGGTGGTCTCCTCGACGACGTGGCCGAGCTGCTCGCACACCGCCGCCGTCCGGCGTACCGCCGCCACGACCTGCGGGTCGACCGTGCCGCCGTCGGTCCGCTCGGTGACCAGGCCGATCCGCAGTCGTCCGCGATCGCGCTCCATCAGCTCGGTGAAGGGCAGCTCGGCACCGGGCGCCCCGATGGCCGAGCCGTGCAGCGGCGCGGAGGCAATGTCCAGCAGCACCGCGCTGTCCCGCACCGTGTGGGTGAGCGCGTGGTTGATACCCAGCGGGTAGGCGAGTGCACCGGTCTCCGGCTTCGCCGAGATGCGCCCGCGGGACGGCTTGAGCCCGAACAGGCCACACATCGAGGCGGGGATCCGGATCGACCCGCCGCCGTCGTTGCCGTGCGCCACCGGCACCATCCCGGTCGAGACTGCCACCGCCGACCCCCCGCTCGAGCCGCCGGGGGAGTGGCCCGGAGACGTCCCGGGCGACCAGGGGTTGCGGGTGGGGCCGTGCAGCAGCGGCTCGGTGCTGGCGTTCTTGCCGAGCTCCGGGCTGTTCGTCATGCCCAGGACGACCATGCCGGCGCGCTTGTAGCGTGCGACCAGCTCGCTGTCCTCCGTGGAGACGTCGTCGGCCCACAGCCGGCTGCCGCGCGTGGTGGGCAGTCCGGCCACGTGCATGCCGAGGTCCTTGACGAGCGTCGGCACGCCGGTGAGCGGGCCGTCAGGCAGGCCTGCGTCGACCTCCGCCAGCGCCTCTTCGAAGCGCTCGGCCACGACGGCGTTGAGCTCGGGATTGAGCTTCTCGATCCGGGCGATGGACTCCTCGACCACCTCCCTCGCCGAGATCTCTCCAGCCTTGACCGCGGCGGCGATGCCGACCGCGTCCCTGCCGATGGTGGTCACGGGCGTCTCCTTCTCTCGTGGGCGAGCGCGACGGCTCGCCCGGATCACGCCTCCACGTTGTGGCAGGCGACGAACTGTCCCGGCCGGAGCTCGCGCAGTTGCGGCTCCTCGGTGGCACACCGCTCGGTGGCGAGCGGGCAGCGGGTGCGGAACCGGCAGCCCGAGGGCGGATCGAGGGGTGAGGGCAGCTCGCCGTCCATGACCGAGGCGTCGCCGTCAGCTCCGGGGACCGAAGCCAGCAGCAGCCGGGTGTAGGGGTGCAGCGCTTCGGCCTGCAGGTCGGCGGAGGGCAGCACCTCGCAGGTCTTGCCGAGGTACATGACGAGCACCCGGTCGCTGATGTTCTTCACGACTGCGACGTCGTGGGCGATGAAGATCATGCTCAGGCCGTAGCGCTCCCGCGTCCGCTCGAGCAGGTTGAGGATCTGCGCCTGGACCGACACGTCGAGGCTGGAGACCGGCTCGTCGCAGATCAGGACGTCCGGGTCGAGCGCCAGTGAACGGGCGATGCACACGCGCTGGCACTGCCCGCCGGAGAGCTCGTGCGGCCGCCGGTCCCGTACGACGGCCGGCTCGAGTCCCACCGACTGGAGCAGCTCGTCGACGAACACGTCGCGATCCGCCTGGTGCAGGCCCCAGATGTCCAGGCCCTCGGCGACCAGGTCCTTGACCTTGCGTCGCGGGTTCAGCGCGGAGACCGGGTCCTGCATGATCAGCTGCATCTTCGCCCGGGCCCGGCGCACCTGCTTCGGGCGCAGGCTGGTCAGCTCGGCGTCGGCGAGCCGCACGGTGCCCGAGGTCGGTGGCGGCAGCTGCATCACCGCGCGACCCGCGCTGGACTTGCCACAGCCGGACTCGCCGAGGATGCCGAGGGTCTCGCCGGGGAGCACGTCGATGTTCAGGCCGGACACCGCGTGGACGGTGCCCCCCGAGACGGGAAACTCCACGACGAGCTCCTCGACCGACAGGGCGCGCTCCTGTCCAGGGCGCAGGTGTGCGGTTCCGCTACCGGCCATCGGTCAGCTCCATCTCGTCGGCCCGGGTGACGTCGTCGAGCGGCAGGAAGCAGGCCACCTCGCGGTCGATGGCGGCGGGGGAGGGCAGCAGGGCCGGGATCTCGGTGGTGCAGCCCTCGACCGCACGGCTGCAGCGGGGCGCGAACCGGCAGCCGGGGGGAGGACCGGCCATGTCCGGGGGGTTGCCCTCGATCGAGCGGAGCAGGGTGTGCGGCGGCATCTCGATGCGGGGGATGGAGCCCAGCAGCGCCGCGGTGTAGGGGTGCACCGGACGGGCGAAGACGTCCTCGGTGCGGCCGGACTCCACGGTGCGCCCGGCGTACATCACCTGCACCCGGTCGGTGCGGCCCGCCACGGCGCCGAGGTCGTGGCTGACCAGCACCATCGCCATGTCGAGCTCGCGGACGAGGTCGGCCAGCAGGTCCAGGATCTGCTTCTGCACGGTGACGTCGAGGGCCGTGGTGGGCTCGTCGGCGATCAGCAGCCGGGGACCGCAGGCGAGGGCCATCGCGATCACCACCCGCTGGCGCATGCCGCCGGACAGCTGGTGCGGGTACTGGCGGAGCCGGCGGGCCGGCTCCGGGATGCCGACCTGGCGCAGCAGCTCGACGGCGCGCTCGCGGGCCTCGGCCCGGCTGCAGCGCAGGTGGTGACGCAGCGTCTCGGTGAGGTGGGTGCCGACCCGCTTGACCGGGTTCAGCGACGTCATCGGGTCCTGGAAGACCAACGCCATCTCGGTGCCCCACAGGCGCCGGCGCTGCTTGCGCGGCAGGGCGTGCACGTCCGAGCCGTCGAGCAGGACCTGGCCCGTGACGGTGGCGCCGGTGCCGCCCTCGATCAGGCCCATCACGGTGCGGCCGAGGACGGACTTCCCGGAGCCGGACTCACCGACGAGGCCGAGGGTCTCGCCGGCGTGCAGCCGGAACGAGACACCGTCGACCGCCCGCACGTCGCCACGTGGGGTGTGGAAGACGGTGTGCAGGTCGTCGACGACGAGGAGGGGAGTGGTCACAGCTGGGCGCTCCTCGGGTTCCAGCGTTGCTGCACCTTCTCGCCGAGCAGGTTGAACGCGAACACCGTCAGGAACAGGCACAGGCCGGGGACGATGACGATGAAGGGATGCTTCTCCATCACGCCGTCCTGGCCCTCGGCGATCATGTTGCCCCACGTCGGCTCGGGCGGCTTGATGCCCAGCCCGAGGAACGACAGCGACGCCTCGGCGACGATCAGCATGGAGATCATCACCACGGCCAGCGACATCAGCGGCAGGACCACGTTGGGCAGCAGCTCCTTGGCCATCAACCGGTAGCGGGTCGCCCCGAGCGCGCGGGCAGCGATCACGAAGTCGCGCTGGGCGAAGGTGATCGTGTTGGCGCGGGCCACCCGCACCATCCCCGGGATGGTCAGCAGCGCCAGTGCCAGGCCGATGTTGCGGATCCCGGGGTCGAGCACGGTCGCCAGCGCGATCAGCAGGACCAGCGGCGGGACCGCCAGGACCGCGTTGGCCAGGATCCCGACGAGGCTGTCCACGGTGCCGCGGTAGAACCCGGCGGCGATGCCGACCACGGCGCCGACCGTCGTGCCCACCACCGTGGCGACCAGCGCGATCGCCAGCGAGGTGCGGGCGCCGTAGACGGTGCGGGCCAGCACGTCGAGGCCGTAGTTGTTGGTGCCCAGCAGGTGGTCGGAGCCCAGGCTGGGCGGCGCGAACAGCGGCTCGGTCAGCGCCTTCACCGAGTCGTCGTGGTTGCCGAGCGGCAGCAGCGGGGCGAGCACCGCCGCACCGACGATCAGGGCCAGCCAGGCCATCGCCAGCCAGAAGACCAGGTCGACCTTGCGGCGTCGCACCCGCGGCAGCGCCGGGACCGCGGGCAGCGCGACGACGGCAGCTTCAGGCTCGGGCATGACGCGTCCTCGGGTCGAGGTAGCCGTAGGAGAGGTCGATGAACGCGTTGACCAGGACGTAGACCAACGCGATCAGCAGGACGGCGCCCTGCACCATCGGGTAGTTGCCCTGGGTGGCGGACTCGATCACCAGCCGGCCCACCCCGGGCAGCGCGAACAGGTACTCCACGATCACGGTGCTGCCGATGAGCCGGCCGACGCTGAGGCCCAGCAGCGTGATCAGCGAGAAGGACGAGGGCCGCAGGGCGTCGCTGACCATGATGTGCAGCGGCGGCATCCCCTTGGCACGCGCTGAGAGGATGAAGTCCTCCTTGAGCGTGGTGACCAGGTCGTTGCGCAGGATGCGGGTGAACATCGCCATCTCCATCAGCCCGATGGTCAGGGCCGGGAGGAAGGCGTGCAGGAGGTTGCCGCCGAGGCTCTCGGAGATCCGCACCCACTCCGCCCGCGGGAACACGCCGAGGCCGTTGGCCAGCACGGCGATGAGCAGCAGGCCGACGAGGAAGGACGGCATCGACAGCAGGCCGAACATCACCGCGCTGATGGTCCGGTCGATCCGGCCACCCTCGTGGTAGGCCGACCACATCGCCAGCGGGATGGAGACGACGAGCGCCATCGCCAGGCCGAGCACCGCCAGCTCCAGGCTCACCGGGATCGCGCCGCCGAGCCGCTCGAGCACGCTGGTCTGCGGGGGCAGCAACGAGTTGCCGAAGTCGCCGGTCAGCACCCCGCCGAGCCAGTCGAAGTAGCGCGGCAGCAGCGGCCCGTCCAGGCCCATCTCGTGCCGCAGCGCGGCGTACTCCGCCTTGGTGTGGCCCTCGCCGAGTACGGCGATCGCGGGGTCGCCCGAGACCAGCGAGAGCAGCATGAACACGCCGAAGCTGACGAGCAGCAGCACGGCCAGCAGCTCGAGCACGCGGAAGGAGAGACGGCGGACCACGCGTCGAAACTAGGCAACCGGTCGACGGTGAGTGTGACGCGTCCCACTCACCGGAAGCCCGGCAGCCGGCGTCCGCCAAGTCTTGGCTGAATCAGCCCCGGACCCGTCCCGACGACGACAGAGGTGCCCGATGTCCTTCCCGGAGAACCAACAGCGAGCAGCCCGCGCGGCGTTCGGCCTCTTCAACCCCGACCAGGGACTGCACATCTTCTCGCGCGACCACAGCGCCGGCCAGCCGCCGGTGGTCCAGGAGGTGGCCCCGCGCACCTGGTTCATCCAGCCGGGCATGGTCAACGTCGGCCTCTTCGAGACCGACGAGGGCCTGCTGATGGTGGACGCCGGGTGCCGCGGCGACGGCCCGGCGCTGCTGGAGGCGGTCCGCTCGGTCAGCGACCAGCCGCTGCACACGGTGGTCTACACGCACGGGCACAGCGACCACTGCTTCGGCCTGTGGGCCTTCCACGACGCCGGCGAGAAGCCGGAGATCGTGGCGCACGAGGGCGTGGTCGAGCACTTCGGCCGCTACATCAGGACCGCGGGGCTCAACGCCCACATCAACGGACAGCGGCCCGGCCCGGACGGCAAGCGCTGGGCGGAGGACGAGGGTGACTTCGACTGGCCCACCCGCACCTACCGCGACACCCTCGAGCTGGAGCTCGGCGGCGAGCGGTTCGTCCTGCGCCACGGCAAGGGCGAGACCGAGGACGCGACCTGGGTCTGGGCGCCGGAGCGCCGGGTGATCGCGGCGGGCGACCTCCTCACCGGCTACCTGCCCAACGCCGGAAACCCCCGCAAGGTGCAGCGGTACGCCGAGGAGTGGGCCGACGCCGCGGAGGAGATGGCCTCGCTGCGGCCCGAGGTGGTCATCACCGGGCACGGCGACGTCGCCACCGGCGAGGAGGCGCTCCAGGACGAGCTGCTCACGCTGTCGCGCTACCTGCGGCACATCGTCGACCACGCGCTGCGCGGGCTCAACGCGGGGCTGCTGCACGACGACATCGTGGCGTCGCTGGAGATCCCCGCGGAGTATCGCGACCACCCGCGACTGCCCGCGGTCTACGACCAGCCGGAGTTCATCTGTCGCAACGTCATCCGGCGCTACTCCGGCTGGTGGGACGGCCACCCGGCCAACCTGCTGCCGGCGTCGCACGACGCGCGGGCGGCGGAGATCGCCGCCCTGGCCGGTGGCACGAAGGCGCTCGTCGCCCGCGCCCGCGAGCTTGCCGCCACCGACCTGCCGCTGGCCTGCCACGTTGCGGAGTGGGCGTTCCTCTCCGACCGGGACGACGCCGACGCGCAGGCGGCGTACACCGAGATCCTGGAGCAGCGCGCCCAGGCCGAGCCCGCGCTGATGGCCCAGGTGGGGCTGCGCTGGAGCCGCAAGTGGGTCGACGCGCACCGAGCCGGAGCCGCTCGATGACCCACCGGCCCAACGTCGTCGTCGTCCTGCTCGACGACGTCGGCTTCGGGGCGGCGGGCACCTTCGGCGGTCCGGTGCGTACGCCGACGCTCGACGCCCTCGCCGAGACCGGCCTGCGCTACAACCGGTTCCACACCACCGCGATCTGCTCGCCGACCCGCGCCTCCCTGCTGACCGGCCGGGACGCGCACGTGACCGGGGTCGGCACGGTGCTGAACTCCGCCTTCGACCACCCGGCCTACCGCGGCGTGCTCCGGCCCGAGACCGCCTCGGTGGCCCGGGTGCTGCAGCAGGAGGGCTACAGCACCGCGTGCATCGGCAAGTGGCACCTGGCGCCGGCGTGGGAGTCCTCCCAGGCCGGGCCGTTCGACCGCTGGCCGACCGGGCAGGGCTTCGACCACTTCTACGGCTTCCTCGGCGGGGAGACGCACCAGTACGAGCCGACGCTCTACGCCGGCACCGCGCCCGTGGACCGGCCGGACCGCGACGACTACCACCTCACCGAGGACCTGGTGGACCAGTCGATCGGGTGGCTGCAGATGCAGCACAGCCTCACCCCGGACCGGCCGTTCTTCCTCTACCTGGCGCCGGGTGCGACGCACGCGCCGCTGCACGTGCCGGGGGAGTGGAGCGACCGCTACCGCGGCCGCTTCGACGCCGGCTGGGATGCGCTGCGGGAGGAGATCTGGACCCGCCAGCGCGAGCTCGGCGTGCTTCCCGACAGCAGCGGGCTGACCCCACGGCCCGACGAGATCCCCGCGTGGGCGGAGCTCTCCGACGACGAGCGGCTGGTGGCCACCCGCTTGATGGAGGTCTACGCCGGCTTCCTGGAGCACACCGACACCCACGTCGGCCGGCTGGTCGCCGCGCTGGCGGAGAGCGGCCAGCTCGAGGACACCCTGTTCTGCTACGTCGTCGGCGACAACGGCAGCAGCGCCGAGGGTGGCCTGCCGGGCAGCGTCAACTACATGGGCACCCTCCAGGGGCTGGTCGAGTCCGACCAGGTCCGGCTCGAGGCGCTCGACCGGATCGGAGGCAAGGACTCCCACCCGCAGTACCCCGCCGGCTGGGCGTGGGCGATGACCGCGCCGTTCCAGTGGATGAAGCAGGTGGCCTCGCACCTCGGTGGCACCCGCAACCCGATGGTGCTGTCCTGGCCGGCCGGGATCGGGCGGGCCGGCGAGCTGCGGGAGCAGTTCGCGCACGTCAACGACCTCGCGCCGACGATCCTGGAGGCGGCCGGAGTGCCGGTGCCCGAGGTGGTCGACGGAGTCGCGCAGCTGCCGATGGACGGCACCAGTCTCGCGTACTCGTTCGACGAGCCGGACGCCGCAGAACGCCACCGGACGCAGTACTTCGAGGTCAACGGGCACCGGTCGATCTACCACGACGGATGGATGGCCTCTGCGCACCACGGCGGGGTTCCCTGGACCGTCGGCCTGCCGGGCAGGCCCCGGGACTTCGCCGAGGACACGTGGGAGCTCTACGACCTGGGCAGCGACTTCAGCCAGGCCCACGACGTCGCCGCGACGCACCCGGAGAAGCTGGCCGAGCTGCAGGCGCTGTTCACCGCCGAGGCCGAGCGGGTGGGGATCTGGCCGCTGCACGACGCCCGGGTGTCGCGGACCCGGATGCCGAGGCTGGCGGAGGGACGCACCAGCTTCACGTTCCACGCCGGCACGGTCGGCGTCCCCGAGAGCCAGGCTCCCCGGCTGGTCGGCCGGTCCTGGCACTTGCGCGCCGCGCTGAGCACCGCCGGAGACGTCCGGGGCGTGATCGCGACGATGGGCGGCCGGGCAGCCGGATGGGCGCTCTGGGTCGACGAGCAGCACCGGCCGGTGCTCACCTTCCGGGTCTTCGAGGTCGACCGGGTCGAGCTGGTCGGCGAGCCGCTCGCACCGGGGCGGCACCAGGTCGAGGTGGTCTTCGACTACCAGGGACCTGGCTGGGCCCGGCCCGCCGAGGTCTCGCTCGTGTGCGACGGGACCGTGGTGGCCAGGGGCCTGCTGCGCGCGACCCCACCCGCGATCTTCTCGATCGACGAGACCTTCGACGTCGGCTGCACGACGGGCTCGCCGGTGGGCGACTTCCCGGTCAGCTTCCCCTTCGCCGGCGGGACGATCGATCGGGTCGACCTGGAGCTGGACGGCTGACCCGCGGAGCCGGTCCCGAGGTGCGGGCTCGACGGCGCCGATAGTGTCGTCGGGGTCAGGCGGCAGGTCGAAGGGAGTGGACCGTGAGTGGACCGGTGCTGGTGACCGGAGCTTCCGGGTTCGTCGGCAGCCGGCTCACCGAGGCACTTGTCGCAGCCGGCCACGATGTGCGGGCGATGACGCGTCAGCCCGAGGCCTACGCCGGACCGGCGCGCGCCTGCTACGGCGACGTGCACGAGCCCGAGTCGCTGCGGGACCCGCTTGAGGGCTGCACCGCCGCCTACTACCTCGTGCACTCCCTGGACTCTGAGAAGTTCGTGGAGCTCGACGCCAGGGCGGCGCACGCGTTCGGTGCCGCCGCCGGGGTAGCAGGCCTGGAGCAGATCGTGTACCTGGGCGGCCTCGGCAGCGACGAGGACGAACTGTCGGACCACCTGAGCAGCCGACGCGCCGTCGAAGGACTCCTCGCGGCCGGAGGCGTGCCGGTCACCGTGTTGCGCGCGGGCATCGTCATCGGCCACGGCGGCATCTCGTGGGAGATCACCCGTCAGCTGGTCGCCCACCTTCCCGCGATGGTGACACCGCGGTGGGTCAACACCCGCACGCAGCCGATCGCCGTCGATGACGTGATCCGCTACCTGGTCGGAGTGCTCGGCAACGCGGATGCCCAGGGAAACGTCTTCGACATCGGTGGGCCGGAGGTGCTCAGTTACAAGTCGATGCTCGAACGGGTCGCCCGCATCGAGGGCCGCCCGCTGCCGATCGTCCCGGTGCCGCTGCTGTCCCCGGCCCTGTCCTCCCGCTGGCTGTCCCTGGTGACCGACGTCGATCGGCGCACTGGCCGCTCCCTGGTCGACTCGATGACCAACGAGGTGGTCGTCGGGAACGATGCCATCCGCGGCGTTGTACCGTTCGAGCCGATGACGTACGACGAAGCCGTCCGGCGTGCGCTCGATGAGCGTCGCGCGGAACTGGGGGAACGTCGAGGGAAGTCGCCGGCGTGAGCAGCCTGCTGGAACGGCTGCAGGGCCGGCTGCCCAAGTCGCTGACGCACGTGGTGCCGGTCTCGCACCACGAGGACCGGGCGGTGGTCCGACGGCGCAGGCGCATCGTGGCCGTCGTGACCGTCGTCGGAGCCGGTTCGTTGGGCGCCTCGCTTTCGACCCGCCCGGGCTCGCGTGCCTTCTACACCTCCACGTCGGTGGTGGCCGGTATCTGGACACTCGGTGGGCTGGTCTCCGGCCCCCTGCACCGGGGGTGGGTGCAGAGCAGGGACGACCAGTTGCGCCGACCGGTGCTGACTCCGGTGGCCACCGGCGCCGGGGCGTTCGCCGTGTTCTACACCGGCGGCCAGGTTGCCCGCCGGATCCAGCCACTGCGCCGGGCGATCTCCGACGTCCTCGCCTTTGCGGAGGAGGGCGACAACCGCCGGGTCCTGCTGGTGACCCTGGCGAACGGAGTCGGCGAGGAGATCTTCTTCCGCGGCGCGCTCTACACGGCACTGGGGGAGCGGCACCCCGTCGCGATTTCGACGCTCGTCTACACGCTTGCCACCACCACGACGCGCAACCCCGCCCTGGTCCTGGCCGCAGCGGTGATGGGCAGCCTGTTCGGCCTCCAGCGGAGGGCGTCGCGGGGCGTGCAGGCGCCGCTGCTCACCCACCTGACCTGGTCGAGCCTGATGGTGCGCTACCTGCCGCCGATGTTCCGTCAGGTTCCTCGAGGCTGACGGCATGACCGGCTGCTTCGCCTGGCCAGCGCTGGGTACGAGGGCGCATGCCAGCCACGAACCGCTTCGACTTCGCCTTCGCGCCGGCCTACCGCCTCCCGGCGCTCGCGTTCGGCGTGACGCCGCGCACGACCTGGGTGGACGTCACGGAGTCGCACCTGCACATCCGCTTCGGCCTGTGGTCGCTGCGCACCGGCCGTGACAACGTCGCCGGCGTCACGCAGTCCGGCGGGTACGGCTTCCTCAAGACGGCCGGACCGGCTCACCTCTCCCTCGCCGACCACGGCGTCACCTTCGCCACCAACGGCGACGAGGGCGTGTGCATCGAGTTCCGCGAGCCGGTGAAGTCGCTCGACCCGACGGGTCGCCTGCGCCACCCGGGCGCCACCGTCACGGTGGCGGACCCTCGCGGCCTGGCAACGGCGCTGCAGCGTCGGTGAGCCGCGCCGCGCCGGAGCATCGGGCAGTCCCGAGCCCATCAGATCGCGCCGAGCCCGCGGAGCCAGTCGACGACCACGTGACCGAGCCGCTCGCCCTGGTCCTCCTGCAGGAAGTGGCCGGCGTCCGTGATGGTCGTGTGCGGCTGTCCTTCCGCGCCGGGGACCTGCCCGGTGAAGAGCGCGTCGGCGTGCCGGGTGATCGGGTCCCCGTCGCTGAACGCGCACAGGAACGGCCGGTCGTACTGACGGAGCACCTCCCACGCCGCCTGGGCCGGAGCGGAGGCCACGTTGTCGGGGTCCTGGGGGATCAGGTCGGGCATCGCCTTGGCGCCGGCCTTGTAGGAGACGTCGGGGAACGGTGCGTCGTACGCCGCGACCACCTCGGGCGGGAGCTCGCTCGCCGAGCCGAACTGCACCAGCAGGCCGACGGGCAGGTCCTCGGTCCGGACCACGAAGTCACGGAACTGCCACCACTCGTCGGGCAGCCGGTAGGTCCCGTCCGGAAGGCCGGTGTTGGCCGCCACGACACGGGCGAACCGGTCGGGGTGCTCGCCCACGAGCCGCAGCCCGAGGAGGCCGCCCCAGTCCTGACAGACGAGGGTGATGTCGGTGAGGCCGAGGCCGGCCGGGTCGAGCAGCGCCGACCGTAGCCACTCGACGTGGCCGGCGTAGGTGTGGTCCTCCTCGGCAGCGGGCTTGTCGCTGCGGCCGAAGCCGATCAGGTCCGGCGCGACCACGCGGAGGCCGGCGTCCAGCAGCGGCGCGGCGACCTTGCGCCACAGGTAGGACCACGACGGCTCGCCGTGCAGGAGCAGCACGACGGTTGCGTCGCGTGGCCCTTCGTCGACGACGGCCATCCGGAGCCCGTCGGAGGTGGTCACGTAGGTCGGTTCGAACCAGCCGGTGACCGCGGCGAACCGCTCGTCCGGCGTGCGCAGGATCTCCACGCGAGCGACCCTAGCGGGATCCGTGCCAAGGTAGGTGTCGTGAGGGTCGCCCTGATGGTCACCTGCGTCAACGACGCGATGTTCCCCGACACCGGCAAGGCCACCGTCGCGGTGCTCCGCCACCTGGGCGTGGACGTGGACTTCCCCGAGCAGCAGACCTGCTGCGGCCAGCCGATGGTCAACACCGGCTACCTCGACGAGGCCGTCCCGGCCGTACGACGCTTCGTCGATGCCTTCGCCGGCTACGACGCGATCGTGGTGCCGAGTGGCTCGTGCGCCGGCTCCGCGCGGCACCAGCACGCGATGGTCGCGCGTCGGAGCAAGGATCCGGGCCTCCAGCGAGCGGTCGAGGAGACCTCGCCGCACACCTACGAGCTGACCGAGTTCCTCGTCGACGTGCTCGGCGTCGAGGACGTCGGCGCGTCCTTCCCGCACCGGGTGACCTACCACCCGACCTGCCACTCGCTGCGGATGCTGGGGGTGGGAGACCGGCCGACCCGGCTGCTGCGAGCAGTGCGCGGCCTGGAGCTGGTCGAGCTCGCGGACGCCGACCAGTGTTGCGGGTTCGGCGGCACGTTCGCGGTGAAGAACGCCGACACCTCGGTCGCGATGGGCTCCGACAAGGCCCGGCACGTGCGCGACACCGGTGCGGAGGTCCTGGTCGCAGGGGACAACTCGTGCCTGATGCACATCGGCGGGCTGCTGTCGCGACAACGGGCGGGCGTGCGGGTGATGCACCTGGCCGAGGTGCTGGCCGCGCGTGAGGGGGTGCGCGCATGACGGCGACCTTCGTCGGGATGCCGCCCTTCCCGGAGGCGGCCCGCGCGGCCCTCGCCGACACCCAGCTGCGGGCCAACCTGGGCCGTGCGACAGCGACGATCCGCGCCAAGCGCGCGGCCGTGGTGGCCGAGGTCGACGACTGGGAGGACCTGCGCGACGCCGGTGCGGCGATCAAGGACGAGGTGCTGGCGAACCTCGACAGCTACCTCGACGAGCTCGAGGCCTCGCTGGCCCGCAACGGTGCGGTGGTGCACCGGGCCCGCGACGCGACCGAGGCCAACCGGATCGTCGCCGACGTCGCCAAGCGCCACGGCGTCGACGAGGTCGTCAAGGTCAAGTCGATGGCCACCCAGGAGATCGGGCTCAACGAGGCGCTCGCCGCCGAGGGCATCGCTGCCTGGGAGACCGATCTGGCCGAGCTGATCGTGCAGCTGGGCGACGACCTGCCCAGCCACATCCTGGTGCCGGCGATCCACCGCAACCGTGCGGAGATCAGGGAGATCTTCGCCGCGAAGATGGGCCAGGTCGGCCGGCCCGCCCCCGACGACCTCACCGACGAGCCGGCCGTCCTCGCGGAGGCCGCGCGCGAGCACCTGCGGGAGAAGTTCCTGCGCGCCAGGATGGCCGTCTCCGGCGCCAACTTCGCGGTCGCCGACTCGGGCACGCTGGTGGTCGTCGAGTCGGAGGGCAACGGGCGGATGTGCCTGACGCTGCCCGAGGTGCTGGTCAGCGTCGTCGGCATCGAGAAGCTGGTGCCGACCTGGACCGACCTCGACGTGTTCTTCCAGCTGCTGCCGCGCTCGTCGACCGGCGAGCGGATGAACCCCTACACGTCCACCTGGTCGGGGGTCACGCCCGGTGACGGACCGCAGGAGGTGCACGTCGTCCTGCTCGACAACGGTCGCACCCGGGCGCTCGCCGACGAGGTGGGCCGTCAGGCGCTGCGCTGCATCCGCTGCTCGGCCTGCCTCAACGTGTGCCCGGTCTACGAGCGCACCGGCGGCCATGCCTACGGCTCGGTCTACCCCGGACCGATCGGCGCGATCCTCAACCCCCTGCTCAAGGGCGTCGGCGTCGACGATCAGGTCGACTCGCTGCCCTACGCCTCCTCGCTGTGCGGTGCCTGCTACGAGGTCTGCCCGGTCAAGATCGACATCCCCTCGGTGCTGGTCGAGCTGCGTGCACAGGTCGTGGACGCCCACCGCAGTGGCGTACCCAAGCCGGAGGCGGTCGCGATGAGGTCGGCCGGGTGGACCTTCGGCTCGGCCAGTCGGCTGGAGCTGGCGGAGCGGGCCTCCGGTCTCGTCGGTCGGGTGGTACGACGGCTCGGTCGGCGTACCCTTCCCGGCGGCCGACGCGCGCTGTCCCGCATCCCGGGCCCCGGCGCCGCGTGGACCGGTGCCCGCGACCTCCCCGCTCCACCGGTCGAGTCGTTCCGGGCGTGGTGGCGGCGCACCGGGGGAGGCCGGTCGTGACGAACCTGCTCGACCTCCTCGCCGAGCGGATCGAGGACTACCGCGCCACCGTCACCCGCTGCACCGAGGACCGGGTGGAGGAGACAGTCGCGCGGCTCCTGGACGGCAGCGGCGCCATCGTCCCGCCCGGACTGCCCTGGCGGGTGCTGGACGCGGTGCCGGACACCGGCCAGGGTGCCGCCGAACTGGACCGGGTCGACGCGGTCGTCACGGCGGCCCGGGTGGCGATCGCCGTCACCGGAACGATCGTGCTCGACCACCAGCCCGACCAGGGCCGGCGGGCGCTCACCCTGGTCCCGGACACGCACGTCTGCGTGGTGCGGGCCGAGCAGGTCGTCGAGACCGTGCCCGAGGCGTTCCGCCGCCTGGACCCGTCCCGCCCGACCACCTGGATCAGCGGTCCCAGCGCCACGAGTGACATCGAGCTGAGCCGGGTCGAGGGCGTCCACGGGCCGCGCAACCTGCACGTCGTCCTGGTCACCGGCTGAGCCTGCTCGGCCACCACAGCCGGCGGCCCAGGTCGGTCGCGGCGGCAGGCACGAGCACCGAGCGGACCACCAGCGCGTCCAGCAGCACGCCGAACGCCACCAGGAACGCCATCTGCGCCATGAAGACCAGCGGGATCACCAGCAGCGCCGCGAACGTCGCCGCCAGCACCACCCCGGCCGAGGTGATCACCCCGCCGGTCACCGAGAGCCCGCGCCGGATTCCCTCGACGGTCCCGTGCTGCTGGCTCTCCTCCCGGACGCGGGACATCAGGAAGATGTTGTAGTCCACACCGAGCGCCACCAGGAACACGAACGCGTAGAGCGGCACCGACGGGTCCGCCGGCGGCAGGTCGAGCACGTGGTTGAACAGCACCGCGGCCACGCCGAGGGTGGCGGCGTAGGAGAGCACCACGGTGGCCAGCAGCAGGGCGGCGGACACCAGCGAGCGGAGCAGCAGGGCCAGCAGCACCAGGACCACCAGCAGCACCAGCGGAATCACCAGCTCGCGATCGCGTTCGGCGGTGGTCAGGGTGTCGAGGTCGAGCGCCGTCTGGCCGCCCACCAGAGCACCGGGCACCGCCGCGTGGACGGCGTCCCGGAGCCGCAGGACGGTGGCGCGCGCGGCGTCGCTGTCGTAGGGGTCCGCCAACACGACCGGGACCTGGACGAGGTCGCCGGCCTGCTGCACCTCGGCGACCGAGGCGACGCCGCGGACACCCTTCGCCGCGGCGAGGAGGGCATCTCGCTGGTCGCGCGGGCCGACGACCAGCGCCGGGCTCGCCGTACCACCGGGGAAGTGCCGTGCCGCCACCTCCTGTCCGACGACCGAGTCGGTGCGGTTGAGGAAGACCTCGCTCTGCGACGTGCCGGACGCGTTGATCGTCGGTGACAGCGCCGCGAACGCGGCGAGCACCAGCGCGGTGCCCACCCAGAGCCGGCGCGGTCGCCGGACCACGAAGCCGGCCAGCCGGCCCCACACGCCGGAGCGCTCCGGGTGCTCCGAGCCGTAGGCCGGTCGGGCCGGCCAGAAGGCTGCCCGGCCCAGGAGCGCGAGCACGGCCGGCAGGAAGGTCAGCGCCGAGAGCAGCGAGGCCGCGATGCCGAGCGCCCCGATCGGCCCGAGGCTGCGGGTGGAGTTCAGGTCGCTGACCAGCAGGCAGAGGAGCCCCAGGATCACGGTGAGCCCGGAGGCGAGGATCGGCTCGAACGACTGCCGCAGCGCTGCCTTCGTGGCGTCCAGCCGCGAGCGGTGCTCGCGCAGCTCCTCCCGGAACCGCGCGACGTAGAGCAGCGCGTAGTCGGTGGCGGCGCCCACCACCAGGATGCTGAGGATCCCCTGGCTCATCCCGCTCAGCGTGATCACCCCGGAGTCGGCGAGCAGGTAGACCGCGCCGCTGGCCAGGGCGAGCGCGAACACCGCCGAGAGCAGCACCACGAACGGCAGCACCGGGCTGCGGTAGACGATCACCAGGATCAGCAGCACCACCACCAGCGCGACGAGCAGGAGCACCCCGTCGATCCCGGCGAAGGCGCCGCCCAGGTCCGCGGCGAAGCCCGCCGGCCCGGTGACGTGCGCGGACAGTCCGTCGGGCCGTCCCTGTGCCAGCGTGTCGCGGAGCCGTTCCACCTCCTCCCCGACGCCGTCGGCACCCGACTCCTGCAGGGGTACGACGATCTGCAGCGCCTCCCCATCCCGGGACGGGATCGGCCCGGCGGCGCCGTCCGGTAGGTCCTCGAGCAGCCCGCCGGCCCAGGTGCGGTCGGCCGGGGTGAGGCCGGCGCGCCGCTCGAGCACGACGAGGGCCGGCACGACGTCGTCGCTGCGGAACCGCTCCTGCAGCGCGGCCACCTCGGTCGACTCGGCGCTCTGCGGCAGGAAGCTGGCGCTGTCGTTGGTCTGCACCGAGCTCAGCTTCCCCGCCATCGGCCCGGTCACGCCGGCGGCCGCCAGCCAGGCGACGAGACATCCGGCAACCAGTGCCCACAGTGCTCGACGCGACATGACCCGATCCTGTCAGGATGGAGCCCATGACGAGCGACGGCCCGGTCCCCGACTCGGCCCTGCGCCGCGACATCCGCCTGGTCACCACGATCCTGGGCGAGACGCTGGTCCGGGCGGAGGGCCAGGAGCTGCTCGACCAGGTGGAGCGGGTGCGGGCGCACTCCAAGCAGGACACCCTGGCGGCGCTGCCCGCGGTGGACCTCGCCACCACGACGAAGCTGGCGCGCGCGTTCACGGCGTACTTCCACCTCGCCAACATCACCGAGCAGGTGCACCGCGGCCGCGCGCTGCTGGAGGCGCGCGAGCGGGACGGCGGCTGGATCGAGCAGGCTCTCGGACGCATCCAGGAGGCGGGCATCGGCCCCGACGAGCTCGCCGCAGAGCTCGACAACCTCGGCGTACGGCCGGTCTTCACCGCGCACCCCACCGAGGTGGCCCGCCGCTCGACCATCGACAAGCTGCGCCGGGTCGCGGCGCTGCTCGAGGAGCCGGACTCCCCGCAGCGGACCCGTCGCCTCGAGGAGGCCGTCGAGCTGCTCTGGCTCACCGACGAGATCCGGGTCGAGCCGCCGGAGCCGATCGACGAGGCGCGCAACATCGTCTACTACCTCGAGGGTCTCTCCGCCGGAGCGGTGCCGGACGTGCTGGAGGAGCTGCGCGACCGGCTCGGGGAGTACCCGAGCGACCGAGGCGTCGACCTGCCCGTCACCGTGCGGCCGCTGCGCTTCGGCAGCTGGGTCGGTGGCGACCGCGACGGCAACCCGAACGTCACCCCGGCGGTCACCCGGTCGGTCCTGGAGCTGCAGGCGGTGCACGGCCTGCGCCTGCTCCAGCGGCTGGTCAACGACCTGCGCCGTGACCTGTCGGTGAGCCAGCGCGTCTCCGAGGTCTCCGCCGAGCTCGTCGAGCGCCTCGACGCGATGCTGCCGGAGCTGCCGGAGGTGCACCCGCGCTACCGCCGGCTCAATGCCGAGGAGCCCTACCGGCTCTTCCTCACGTGCCTGCACGTCCGGCTGCAGCTCACCGAGGAGCGGGTCGGCCTCGGGGAGGCCCATCGCGACGGCCGCGACTACCGCGACGACACCGAGCTGCTCGAAGACCTGCTGGTGCTCCACCGCTCGGTCGTGGAGCACCAGGGCGAGGCGGTCGCCTCCGGCGAGCTCGAACGACTGGTCCGCACCGTGGCTGCGACCGGCTTCAGCCTGGCCACGCTCGACGTGCGCGAGCACTCGCGCAAGCACCACCACGCCCTCGGGCAGCTGCTCGACCGGGTGGGCCTCGACACGCCGTACGACGATCTCGACCGGTCCGCCCGGCTGCAGGTGCTCAGCGACGAGCTCGCCGGGCGCCGACCGCTCGCCGCGCGCCCGCTGCCGCTGGACGAGGAGGGCCGCACGACCGCCGGTGCGTTCGAGACGATCGCCTGGGCGCTCGAGACGCTGGGGCCGCGCGTCGTGGAGAGCTACGTCATCTCGATGACCCGTGACGCCGACGACGTGCTGGCCGCGGTGATCCTGGCCCGCGAGGCCGGCCTGGTCGACCTCGGCTCCGGCGTCGCCCGGATCGGCTTCGTGCCGCTGCTGGAGACCGTCGAGGAGCTGGAGAAGACCGAGGCGATCCTCGACGCCCTGTTCTCCGACGCGTCCTACCGCGAGCTGCTGCGGCTGCGCGAGGACACCCAGGAGGTGATGCTCGGCTACTCCGACTCCAACAAGGCGGGCGGCATCGCCACCTCACAGTGGCAGATCCAGCGGGCGCAGCGCCGGGCGCGCGACGTGGCCCGCAAGCACGGCGTCCGGCTGCGCTTCTTCCACGGCCGGGGCGGGTCGGTCGGGCGCGGCGGCGGACCGACGTACGACGCGATCATGGCGCTGCCGTCCGGGACGGTCGACGGGGAGGTCAAGATCACCGAGCAGGGCGAGGTGATCAGCGACAAGTACGCCCTGCCGGTGCTGGCCCGGCAGAACCTCGAGCTCACCCTGGCCGCCACCATCGAGGCGAGCCTGCTGCACCGCACCGACCGGCGCTCCCCGGAGGAGGCGGAGCGCTGGGACGGCCTGATGGACCTGGTCTCCGACCACGCGCACCGCCGCTACCGGCAGCTGATCGAGTCCCCGGGTCTGGCGGAGTACTTCCTGGCCTCGACACCGGTGGACCTGCTCGGTGCCCTGCACATCGGCTCCCGGCCGGCCCGCCGCCCGGGGGCGGACGCGGGCATCGACGACCTGCGCGCCATCCCGTGGGTGTTCGGCTGGACCCAGTCACGGCAGATCGTGCCGGGCTGGTTCGGCGTGGGCACCGGCCTGGCCGCCGTCACCGAGGACGAGCAGCAGGCCCAGGAGCTGCGCCGGATGTACCGCGCGTGGCCATTCTTCCGCACCTTCCTCGACAACGTGTCGATGACGCTGGTGAAGACCGACCTCGACATCGCCGAGCGCTACGTGGCGCTGGCGCCCGAGCCGTTGCGCGGACTGCTCGACCAGGTGCGCGAGGAGTGCGCGCTGGCGACCGGGCAGGTGCTCCTGGTCACCGGTGACGACGCCCTGCTCGACCGGGAGCCGACCCTGCGCACCACCCTGGAGATCCGGGAGAACTACCTCGAGCCGCTGCACCACCTGCAGAGCCAGCTCCTGGAGCGGCACCGGGACGGCCAGGAGGACCCGCTCCTCGAACGGGCGCTCCTGCTGACGATCAACGGCATCGCGGCGGGGATGCGCAACACCGGGTGAATGCGAGACGTTGCAGTTCTCAGGTGTGTGCCTCCGAGCAACGGGTACCAACTCCGCGAACCCAAGAGGGAGGACAATCCCATGCACACACTTCTCTGGATCATCGCTGTGATCCTGGTGATCGCCGGAATCGTGTCCCTGGTCAGGGGCGCCATCGTCGCCGGCATCGTCCTGATCATCGTCGGCCTGCTGGTGGGCCCAGGCGGTGTATCCATCTTCGGCTAGGAGGACGCCGGGCAGCGGCGCTCACCACGCGTTCAGCGGCGCTGCCCGGTATCTCGTGCACCAGCAGCGGGGAGCCGACCAGTGTCGGCTCCCCGCTGGCGGCGCAGGGGTGACACTGGACGGGTGCAGACCAGAGCTCGCAAGCGCGCCTACTTCTGGCTGATGGGCACCTGCATCGTGCTCATCCTGCTGGCGTGGAACGTGGTGCGGTTCTGGTCGACCACCGCCGCCGTCGTGATGAGCATCGTCGCTGCGGTGATCCCGCCGGCGGCCGCGATCGTCGGCAACTACGGCGCGCTGAAGGATCCGGACGCGCCCGACGACGATCTGTGAGACTGCCGGCATGCGGTTGCTGGTGGTCGAGGACGAGCGCCGGCTCGCCGACTCGCTGCGCCTGGGCCTGGAGGCCGAGGGCTTCGCCGTGGACGTGGCCCACGACGGGGACGAGGGGCTCTGGTTCGCCCGGGAGAACGACTACGACGCGATCGTCCTCGACATCATGCTGCCGGTGCTCAACGGCTACAAGGTGTGCGAGCAGCTGCGCCGCGACCGGATCTGGACGCCGATCCTGATGCTCACCGCCAAGGACGGCGAGTGGGACGAGGTCGAGGCGCTGGACACCGGCGCGGACGACTACGTGACGAAGCCGTTCTCGTTCCACGTGCTGCTCGCGAGGCTGCGGTCGCTGCTGCGCCGGGGAGCGCGCGAACGGCCCACGGTGCTGACCGCCGGAGACCTCGTCTACGACCCGGCCAGCAAGGAGCTCCAGCGTGCGGGGGAGGCGCTGCGGCTGACCAGTCGCGAGCTGGCGATGATCGAGCTGTTCCTGCGCCGGGCCGGGCAGGTCGTCACCAAGCAGCAGATCCTCGACAACATCTGGGACCACGCATTCGACGGCGACCCGAACATCGTCGAGGTGTACGTCGCCCGGCTGCGCAAGAAGCTCGACCGTGAGGGCGATCCGTCGCACATCGAGACGCTGCGCGGCACCGGCTACCGGTTGCAGGTGGGACCGTGAACGTCGTCGGCCGCGTCCTGGGCTCCGTCCGGGCCCGGATCACCGTCGCCGCCGCGGTGTTCGTGCTGCTCGTCACCGGTGTCGGTGCGGTGATCGTGGTCCTCCTGCTCGCGCACACCGTCAACGAGAGCCTCGTCGACGCGGCTCGCCAGGACGCCACCTCCATCCGGCTCCAGCTCCAGGGTGGGGTGCCACCACGGGAAGCCGCGCTGACCGGGTCCCACGACGTCGTCGTGCAACTGCTCGACCGGCAGGGGAGGGTGATCGCGGCCAGTGGCCCCGGAATCACCGCCGTGCCGCTGCGCCGTGACACCGGTGTCACGGTGACCGCCGACGTGCCGGGCGAGGACGACACGTTCACGCTCGTCGCGACCCGCGGGACCGGCGACGTCGGCCTCATCACCGTCGGCCGCTCCACCGAGCAGCGCGACCAGGCCACGGCGGAGACGGCCGGCCTGCTGGCCGTCTTCGTCCCGGTCACGGTCATCGCTCTGGGCGCGATCATCTGGCTCAGCGTCGGCCGCGCCCTGCGCCCGGTGGAGGAGATGCGCCGCGAGGCCGGTCAGATCAGCGGCACGCACCTGGACCGACGGCTCGCCGTACCCCCCGGCGACGACGAGCTGCCCCGGCTGGCCGCGACGCTCAACGCGATGCTCGACCGGATCGACTCCGGCCAACGGGCCCAGCGCCAGTTCGTCTCCGACGCATCCCACGAGCTGCGCTCGCCGCTGGCGGTGATCCGGCAGGTCGCCGAGGTGGCTCGTGCGCACCCCGACCGGGTCTCCGTGGCGGAGCTGGCCGAGGACGTCCTCGCCGAGGGCACCCGGTTGGAGGCCCTGGTCACCGCGCTGCTCCTGCTGGCCCGGCTGGCCGGCACCGAGCCCGACGCTCAGCGTCTCGTGGACCTCGACGAGGTCGTGGTCGAGGCGATCACCAGGGTGCGTGCGCGGGGCGGCGAGGTCGTCGTCGAGAGCCCGTCGTTGGTGCCGGTGCAGGTGCCCGGAACGCCCGTGCTGCTGGGGCAGCTGGTGCGCAACCTGCTCGACAACGCTGCCCGGCACGCGCACGAGCGGGTCGTGGTGACCCTCGCCGCGGACGGCTCGGAAGCGGTGCTCACCGTCGACGACGACGGTGCCGGCATCCCGGCCGATCAGCGTGAGCGTGTCTTCGAGCGGTTCGTCCGGCTCGACGAGGCTCGGAGCCGCGACGCCGGTGGCAGCGGCCTGGGCCTCGCCATCGTGCGCAAGATCGCCGAGGCCGAGGGCGGCACGGCGGTGGTGGCCGAGTCCCCGTGGGGCGGGGCCCGGCTCGAGGTGCGGTTGCCGATCGCCTGAACCTCGTGGCTGCGGCTCGTTCAGGGTCGGTTCAGCGGTCGCGGCGCACTGTCAGTTCGTGACGACGTCCAGCATCGACCGGGCCCGCGCTCCGCAGCCGGTCGATGTCGGCCGCCGGATGCGCGGCGTCGTCCCCGTCGCGGCCGCCGCCGTCGTGGCGGTCCGCCTGCTGTCCCTGCACGTCGCACCGGCGCCGGACGAGGGCGGGTTCCTCATGGTCGCCGGCCAGTGGGTGCACGGCACGTCGCTCTACGGCCACTACTGGGTCGATCGGCCGCCGCTGCTGATCAGTCTCTTCGCACTGGCCGACCTCGGTGGCGGCCTCGTCGCGCTACGGGTGCTGGGCATCGTCGCGGCGGTGACGACCCTGCTGCTGCTGGCCGCCGCCAGCCGCCGGGTGTTCGGCCGACGCGCTGCCGCATGGACGGCGGTGGTCGCCGCGGCGCTGCTCTGTGCGCCGTTGTTCGGCAGCCGCGAGGTCAACGGAGAGCTGCTCGCCGCCCCCTTCGTCGCGCTGGGCCTGCGGGCCGCCGTGGAGGCGGTGCTGGCCGACGACGTCTACGTCGCCCGAGCAGCTGCCGTCGTGGTCGGCGCGGCCGCGGCGGCCGCCCTCATGGTGAAGCAGAACATCGCCGACGTGGCCGTCTTCGCGCTGGTCGCATGGATCGTCGCCGGTCGTCACCAGGCCCTGCGTGGCCGTCGTCCGGTCGAGCTGGGCGCCCTCGCGATCGGTGGCGGCGCCGCGACCCTGACGGTGATTCTGCTCGTCGCCGCGAGTCGGGGCACGTCCCCGGTGGCCCTCTTCCACGCGCTCTATCCCTTCCGGCTCCGTGCCGCCGCGCTGATCGCCACGTCCCCGCACGGCCTGCCGGCAGGACGGCTGTTGCAGCTCGGGGCCGCGCTGCTGTTCACCGGAGCGCCCCTCGTGGTGCTGGTCTTCTGCCGGTACGGCGTCGGGTCGTCGCGGGCACCCTGGCTGGCCTGCGGGCTGCTCGCGACCGCGGCGTACGACGTGTTGTCGATCGTGGCGGGTGGTGGCTTCTGGCTGCACTACGAGGTGGAGCTGCTCCCGGCGGTGGCCCTGATGGCGGGTGCTGCGTCCCTGCGGGCGCCCAGGCTGGTGCGCAGCGTGGCAGCGGTGGTGGCGCTGTCGGCCGCGCTGTCGACCGGGGCCGTGGTGCTGCATCCCCTGCGGCCGGGGGACAGCGTCGTCGGCCACGCGATCGCCCGATCGGCACGACCCGGCGACACCATGATCTCCGCCTTCGGCGACGCCGACATCCCCTACCTGACAGGGATGTCGTCGCCGTATCCCTATCTCTGGAGCCTGCCCTCGCGCGTGCTCGACCCGGGCATGGCGTTGCTGCGCGGCGTACTCTCCGGACCGGTGGCGCCGACCTGGATCGTCGTCCGCGGCGCGGGGACGGAGGACCGGCTGGCCGTGGGCGGCGCACTGCAGCTCATCCACGAGCACTACCGCGAGGTGGCGCTGATTCGGAGCCGGCACGTCTACCTGCGCGACGGTGTGGACCGCCCAGTGGTGCGGCCGTGAACGCGTTCGCGGCGGCGCCGACCTACGACGAGGTGCTCACCTTCCTCGTCGTCGGGGGAGCGGGGTACGTCGTCGACGTCGCCGCCTTCAACGGGCTCCGCTCCATGGCGCCGCTCTCGCGGTGGGACCCGACCGTCGCCCGGACGCTGGCGGTGCTGGTCGCGATGTGCGTGACCTACCTGGGCAACCGGTTCTGGACCTGGCGCAACGCCGGTGGCGGTAGCCGGCGCGAGGTGGCGCTGTTCGTCGGGTTCAACGTCATTGCGTTCGGCTTCTCGGTCGCCACGCTGGCGCTGTCGCACGACGTCCTCGGACTGACCTCGCGGCTGGCCGACAACATCTCCGCCAACGTGGTGGGGATGGCGCTGGGCACGGCGTTCCGGTTCGTCACCTACCGGCGCTGGGTCTTCGCAGGCGTGGCGAGCGAGCCAGTCAGCTCCGCCGCCCACGCAGCTTCTGGACGATCCCGATCAGCGACACCAAGGCCCAGACCGCCTCGAGCAGCAGGAACCCCCATTGCTCCGTCATCGCGGCCTGCACCGCGAGGATCCCCGAGCCGACCAGGTTGAGCCAGAGATAGGCCCACGTCTGCGGATCCAGCCAGCTGCGCTGCGCTGCGATGAAGCCGGCGAGGATCAGCAGTGAGCCGAGGACCTGGATGGCCTGGAACATGACGACGTACTCCCTGGGTGCTGGTGCCTGCTAAGGAGCGTCGTCTTGTCGGTCCGGGTACGGCGCGTCTCGTCCGGGGCCGGCGAGCCCGCGCGGCCGGTCCCATGCTCGCACACGGTCAGGGGCGGTCCTCGCCGTACCGGCGGCGCAGGTCGCGTTCGATCCGGCGGCCGCGCTTGCGGTCGTAGAACGCCGCCACCACACCGATCACCGCCATCAGCACGAGGATCGCGATGGTCAGCCAGAACAGTCCGGTGTCCATGCCGGTCCGGTAGCCGATCCGGACGCCTTCACGCGGGTGCGATGATGCCTCGGTGACGATCATCGCCGCGGCAGACGGATCAGCGCTGGGCAACCCTGGCCCGGCAGGCTGGGCGTGGTACGTCGACGACGACCGGTGGGCGTCCGGAGGCTGGCCGCACGGCACCAACAACATGGGTGAGCTGATGGGCGTCCTGGACCTGCTGCAGCAGAGCGCCCACCTCGACGAGGACCTGCTCGTCTACTGCGACAGCCTCTACGTCATCAACTCGGTGACGAAGTGGATGCGTGGCTGGAAGCGCAACGGCTGGCGCAAGCGTGACGGCAAGGCCGTGCTCAACGTCGACCTGATGCGGGCGCTCGACGAGGCGCTCCTCGATCGCAAGGTGCGCTTCGAGTGGGTGAAGGGGCACGCCGGCCACCCGCTCAACGAGGCAGCGGACCGGCTCGCGAACGCCGCCGCCTGCACCTTCCGCGACCGGCAGCCGTGCCAGGCCGGGCCCGGGTTCGGCAGATCGCGGCCCGTGGAGACCCCGCGGCTGGTCGAGCCAGCCGAGAGTCCCGATCTGTTCTCCCTGCTGGAGTGATCGTTGTCGGAGCGGCAACCAGCTCAACCATTGTGCGAAGAGCCGTCTCGGCATCGCCCACTGATCGGCTGCCGTGCCCATGGCACGATGCCTGCATGGACGCCGTCGTACCTGAGGTCAGCGCCCTGGCGATCAACGTGACGATCCCGGAGGACCTGCGCTGGACCGACGTACGACGGGATGAGGAGTTCGTGCTGACCACCCTCAACGTCCGCCTGCTCCCCGACGGCCATGTCGCTGCGAAGGCCTACGGCCGTCCCGCCGCGGGCGGACGGGCCGCCTACGTCTCCTTCCCGCTGCGCGACGCCCCCGAGCTCGACGCCCTCGTCGATGCTGCTGCGTCCCGTGCCGCCGACCTGTGGGCAGACCACCGGGGACTGGACCGCTGAGGTCGTTGCGTCGGGATCGTCCAAAGACGCCCGGCAGACTGCGAACGCTTCTAGGGTGTGCTCGTCTCATACCGAACCAGGGGAGTTTCCGTGTCGCAGGATCAAGGTCAGCTTCACCAGTCGCCGTACCCGTCAACGAGCTCGGAGGGACCGATGGCTGCGTCGTACGGGCACGTTCCGGCGATGCCACCGGCCGGTTTGGGTCCGGTCGGAAAGGTCCGCGACACCGGCACCTGCATGTTGCTGACCGTTGTCACGCTCGGCTTCTACACCTGGTACTGGTTCTACAAGACCCACGATGAGATGAAGCAGCACTCCGGTCAGGGAATCGGTGGCGGGATTGCGCTTGTCCTCGCGATCTTCGTCGGCTTCATCCCGCCGTTCCTGACCGCCAACGAGGTCGGCGACCTCTCCCATCGTCGCGGCCAGCAGCGACCCGTGACCGCCCTGACCGGACTGTGGTTCCTGCTGCTGGGCTGGTTCTTCCTCGTCGGCGCGATCGTCTGGTTCGTGAAGGTGAACGGCGCCCTCAACGCGTACTGGCGGTCGCTCGGCGCCCGCTGATCCTGACGGAGTCCGTGCCCGGGCAGGGAGCCGGCGTCGAGAGCGTCAAAAATTCTCGAATGGATCTAGCACATACGTTCGAATGTGTGCTAGTCTGGAACCAGCTCAACCGGACAAGGTGCACCGTCGCTGGACGGGAGGCGAAGGCCGGGCGAGCGAGTTTCGCGGATCGGTGAGTGATAGCCCGGGATCCCGGGCCTCCGGCGGGACGACTGGCGAACCAGCCCCGTCGACCGGAGAGCACCATGACCGAAGTCCTTGCGCCGCACCCGATGCTGGCATGCGTCGCGCAGCTCGGCGCCCTGCTCGACGACGCGGCGACCATGCAGCCGGTCTACCTCTCCACCGAGGAGAAGGGCGCGGCGATGCGGGAGCTGGCCAGGCTCGAGACCAGGGTGACCGCCCTGCGCCTGCGGGTGATGGCCGTGGCGGACGACACCGCCGAAGCGACCGGCGCCCGTGACGTGGCGGCCTGGTGGAGCCATGCCACGCTCAGTGAGTCGGATGCGGCCCGCGCCGACGAACGTCTGGCACGCAGCCTCGACCGGAGTCGCCCGCAGCTCGCCGATGCGCTCGCGGTGGGACGGTGCTCGGTGGCACAGGCGCGGGTCATCGCGCAGGTCCTCGACGAGCTGCCCGGCGAAGTGGGCGCCGACATCATCGACAAGGCCGAGTCGGCACTGGTCGGCTACGCCGCAGACTTCCGTCCCAGCCAGCTGCGCCGCCTCGGCCGTCGCATCCTGCACGTCGTCGCTCCCGAAGTCGCTGACGACCAGGAAGCCCGCAAGCTCGCCGACCTCGAGCGGCACGCCGACCGCAAGACCTGCCTGAGCCTGCGGCCGCTGGGGGACGGCACCACTCGGCTCTCCGGGGTGCTCCCTGACGCGCAGGCCAGCCGGTTGAAGACCTACCTCGAGGCGTTCACCTCCCCGCGCCAGGCACCGGTTGGCGAGCCGCAGGCGCCGGACGACCGGATGCCGTACTCCCGTCGGGTGGGCCAGGCGTTCTGCTCGCTGCTGGAGCACCTCGACCCGGGGAAGCTGCCCGACCACGGCGGCGACGCCACCACGGTGATCGTCACCGTCACCCTCGACGAGCTCCGCGCGGAGCTCGGCAAGGCAGCCCTGCTCGATGGCGCGGAGGGTCAGCTCACAGCCGGGGAGGCCCGCCGGCTCGCCTGCACCGCGCGGATCCTCCCGGCCGTGCTCGGCTCCAGGTCGGAGATCCTCGACCTCGGCATGGGGACGCGGCTCTTCACCGCCGGCCAGCGCAAGGCGCTCCGGCTCCGGGACCAGCGTTGCCGTGCCGAGGGGTGCACGATCCCGCCGACCTGGTGCGAGGCCCACCACGTGGAGCCGTGGCACCGAGGCGGCCCGACGGATCTGGACAACGGGATCCTGCTCTGCAGCCACCATCACCATCGGGCGCACGACACCCGCTACACCGGTGACCGTCTGCCCAACGGCGACGTCCGCTTCGTGCGACGCACGTAGGAAGACTCTTGATCTCGACCCGGAGTCGCCCGGCGAAGATCCTGCGTAACCTCCACGGCTCCGGCGCGATCACCGTAGTGACCAGCCCAGCCACGAGAGGAGCACACCATGCTCAGGCTCAGCGAGATGTCCCTGCGGTCCAAGGTGCTCGGCGGTGCCGCCACCGGCGTACTGCTGATCAGCGGCGCCGGGGTCGCCGGCGCGGTCAGTGCCGACGACAACGCCCCGCACCACCGGCCCATCCCCACGGTCAGCCTGGTCGACAACCACGGCGGCCCGCTGCACGACGTGGGCGACGACCACGGCGACGATCGGGACGGCGAGCTGCGGCACGGCGCCGACGACGGCCCGCTGCACGACGCCGGTGACGACCACGGCGCCTTCTCCGGGCACGACAGCGGCCACGACGGCTCGGACGACTGAGCCGACCTACGGCGGCGGGACGCTGAACCGGACGACGAGTCAGGGCGTTGAGCGGGGTGAGGACGCACCGTGAGGAGGCGCGCGTGGAGCTCACCGACGAGGTGGTCGATGCAGCGCGCGCCGGTGACCAGGACGCCTGGCGCCAGCTCTACCAGCTGCTCGCGCCGCGGGTGTTCGGCTACCTGCGGGCGAGGGGCGTCGAGGACCCGGAGGGTACGACGAGCGAGGTGTTCCTCGCCGTGCTCCGGGCCCTCGACGACCTCACCGGCGGGGCCCAGGGGTTGCGCACGTTGACCTTCTCGATCGCGCACGCCCGGGTCGTCGACGACGTACGCCGCCGCACCCGCCGGCCGGATCTCGTCGCCTACGACACCGCGGACGACGTCCGGACCGCCGACCCGGCCGAGGATGCCGCCCTGACCACGGTGGAGGCCAACCGGGCGCTGCGCCATCTCGGCCGGCTCGGCGAGGATCAGAGGACGGTGGTGATGCTGCGAATCCTCGGCGACCTGTCCCTGCAGGAGACCGCCGAGGTGCTCGGCCGCAGCGTCCCGGCCGTGAAGCAGCTGCAACGCCGCGGCCTGCTGGCCCTGCGCGACCTGATGACGGCGAAGGAGGTGGCCCGATGACCACGCTCGACACGATGCTCGACGAGTGCGGGCTCACCGACGAGCTGACCGACTCGGACGTCGCCATGCTCCGGACGGTGACCGGGCCGCTGGAGCACCTGCTCGGCGACGCACCGGCCCCCAGCGCCGCGCTGGAGGAGGCGGTGGCGCAGCGGATCCCGCTGGCGATCGCGCGGACCCGTCGGCGTGGGCGACGGGTCGCCGTGGCCTCGGCGGCCGCGATCGTCGCGGTGGTCGCCTCGACCGGCATCGCCGCCGCGAACAACAAACTGCCGGCGCCGCTGCAGCGGGAGATCGCGGAGTTCAGCCGGCACCACCTGCCGTTCGAGTTCCCGGCGCCGCAGCAGCAGTCTCCACAGCCGGTGCAGCCGACGCCGACCGCCGACGACGACGACCGGTTCGACGACCACGGGGGCGAGGTCGACCGCGACGACCGGGTCGAGCCCGGCGACGACCGGAACACCCGCGACGACGATCGGTCGGACAACTCGGGCTCGGACAGCTCGGGCTCGGACAACTCGGGCCATGGCTCGGACGACTGAGGGGCGATTCCTCACCCAGCGGCGATCGCGCGGCCGGCCGCGCGGCCCGAGAAGATGCAGCCGCCGAGGAAGGTGCCTTCCAGCGCGTTGTAGCCGTGCACGCCGCCGCCACCGAAGCCGGCCACCTCGCCTGCGGCGTACAGCCCCTCGAAGACCGACCCACCGGGCCGCAGCACCTGCGAGTCGAGGTTGGTCTCCAGCCCGCCGAGGGTCTTGCGCGTCAGGATGTTGAGCCGTACGGCGATCAGCGGGCCGTGTGCAGGGTCGAGGATCCGGTGCGGCTTCGCGACCCGGATCAGCCGGTCCGTGCGCGAGCGGCGGGCGTTCTGCACCGCCATCAGCTGCAGGTCCTTGGAGAAGGCGTTGTCGAGCTCGCGGTCGCGGGCGACGACCTGCTCGCGCAGCCGCTCCAGCGGGATCGTCGCGCCGTCACGGGAGAGCCGGTTCATGCCGGCCACGAGCTCGTCGAGGGAGGAGGCGACCACGAAGTCCGCGCCGTGCTCCTTGAACGCCTCCACGGGACCGGGCGCGCCCTTCGCCAGCCGGGACTTGAGCAGGAACTTGAGGTCCTTGCCGGTGATGTCGGGGTTCTGCTCGGACCCGGAGAGTGCGAACTCCTTCTCGATGATCGACTGGGTGAGCACGAACCACGAGTAGTCGTGGCCGGTCGCCAGGATCGCCTTCATCGTGCCCAGGGAGTCGAAGCCGGGGAAGTTGGGGGAGTCGAGCCGTTCACCGGTCGCGGAGAACCACAGCGACGACGGCCCGGGCAGGATCCGGATGGCGTGGTCGGGCCAGATCGGGTCCCAGTTGTGGATGCCCTCGGTGTAGGCCCACAGCCGGTCGCGGTTGACCACCGAACCGCCGGCGGTCTCGGTGATGCCGAGCATCCGGCCGTCGACGTGGGCCGGCACCCCGGAGATCAGGTGCTGGGGCGCCGGGCCGAGCCGTTCGGTGGGCCAGATCTGCCGGATCAGCTCGTGGTTGTGCCCGATGCCGCCCGACGTCACCACGACGGCCCCGGCGCGCAGGTCGAAGTCGCCGACGACCTCGCGGGAAGAGCTCACCCCACGAGCCTCGGTCGCGGGCGCGAGCACGCTCCCGCGCACGCCCACGCAGGCGCCGTCCTCGACGACGAGGTCGTCGACCCGGTGCCGGTGGGCGAAGGTGACCCGACCCTCGCTCTCGGCCGCCTCGACGGGCTTGAGGAACGCGTCCACGACCCCCGGGCCGGTGCCCCACGTGAGGTGGAAGCGCGGCACCGAGTTGCCGTGCCCGGTGGCTGTGCCGCTGCCGCGCTCGGCCCAGCCGACGAAGGGCAGCCAGCGCATCCCGAGGTCGTGCAGGTAGGCGCGCTTCTCGCCGGCCGCGAAGTCGACGTAGGCCTCGGCCCACTGCCGACCCCACGCGTCCTCGGGCCGGTCGAAGCCGGCGGAGCCGAGCCAGTCCTGCCAGGCGAGGTCGCGCGAGTCGGTGATGCCCATCCGGCGCTGCTCGGGGGAGTCGACGAAGAAGAGCCCACCCAGCGACCAGAACGCCTGCCCGCCGCGGTTGGCCCGGTTCTCCTGGTCGAGCACGAGCACCCGCTTGCCGGCCTTGACCAGCTCGTGGGTGGCGACCAGGCCGGCCAGGCCGGCCCCGACGACGATGGCGTCGGCTTGCGTCGGGACAGTCTCAGGCATGGTGCGATTCAACCAGCCGGGCCAGCACGCCCCGCTCGTACTCCCGGACCTCCTCGACGGCCAGGCCCAGCTCGTCGGCCTCGGGCTCCAGGACGTCGACCTGTCCGGTGTTGCCGAGCTGCAGGATCGCCGAGCCGCCCGGCAGGAGGTGCGCGGCGGTGGCCCGCAGGCACATCCGGGCGATGACCAGGCCGTCGGGACCACCGTCGATCGCAATCGCCGGATCTGCCGGATGGTCGCCGATGCGGGAGTGCTCCACCCAGGGCGGGTCGGCGATCACGAGTGCGAACCGTTCGGCGGGCCGCAGGGATCCCTCGATCGCCCCCTCGCGCACCTCGACGTGGTCCTCGAGACCGGCGCTGCGCACGTTGTGCCGGAGGAACGCGCAGGCGACCGGGTTCAGGTCCACCGCGACGAGGTGCCGCGGCGGCGCGGCGGACTTCAGGGTGAGCGCGAGCAGGCCGATGTGGCCCACTCCGGCGCACAGCTCGAGGACGGGACCGGCCGGCGCGTCGGCCAGCAGCTCGGCCGCCCAGCCCGACTGCACCGCCGTCCATTCGCGCGGTTCCAGGACCCGGTCGTCGTAGGCGATCTCCAGCGCCGGCCCGAACCGGACGATCCGTGTCATGCCGGAAACGCTAGTGGGTACTACCCGGCCATGGACCTGCCCCGACCCCGCGGACCGCTCAGCGAAGCGGTCATCGACCGGCTCCGCACCGGTCCCGGGGCCCGGCTGCCCGAGGCGGTCCGGGCTCCGAGTGACCCCTTGGCCGACGACGACCTCCAGCTGGCGCTGTGGGTGCTCTACGAGCTGCACTACCGCGGTTTCGACGGCCTGTCGCCAGAACACGACGTCGAGTGGGCGCCCGACCTGCTCGCCTTCCGGGCGTTGCTCGAGGAGCCGTTCGAGGGTGCGCTGCTGGGCCTGGTCCCGACCGGCTCGACCAGCAGCGACGGCGACATCGTCGAGCAGCTCCAGGAGATCTGCGCGGGCGACGACGACGCGCCCAGCATGGCCAGCCATCTCCAGCGCGACGCGACGGTCGAGCAGCTCACCGAGTACCTCGTCGTCAAGAGCGTCTACCACCTCAAGGAGTCCGACCCGCAGTCGTTCGTGATCCCGCGGCTCACCCCGGCGGTGAAGGCCGCCCTGGTGGAGCTGCAGTACGACGAGTACGGCGACGGCGTGCCCGAGCGGGTGCACCAGGAGCTGTTCGCCCGCGCCCTCGAGGCCCTCGACCTCGACTCCTCCTACGGTGCCTACGTCGACCGGGTGCCGGGGCCGGTCCTGGCGGAGAACAACGCGATGTCGCTCTTCGCCCTGCACCGCCGGCTGCGCGGCGCCTCGATGGGCCACCTGGCGGCGTTCGAGTCGACCAGCTCGGTGCCGTGCCGGTTCATCGCGATGGGGGTCCGCCGGCTCGAGCTGCCGGAGGCCGTGGCGGCGTACTACGACGAGCACGTCGAGGCCGACTCCGTCCACGAGCAGGTCGCGCTGCGCGACATCTGTGCCCGGTTGGTCGCCGAGGAGCCCGGTCTCGCCGACGGCGTGCTCCTCGGCGCCACCGCCTGCATCGCGCTGGAGGAGCGCGCCACCGCCGCGATGCTCGCGGCATGGGAGAGCAGCGCGGCCGCATGAGGTCACCGCCGACGACCGAGGGCCGCGAGGTCGAGGTGACCCTCACGCCGGGCGGCCCGGCGCTGGTGCGCGGTGCCGACGCGATCCGGGACGAGGACGGCACCAGGCACCCGACGCGACGTCCCCGTGTGGCGGTCTGCATGTGTGGGATGTCGCGCATCAAGCCGTGGTGCGACAGCACCCACAAGTTCGTCCCGGAGGAGACCTGACCGATCCGCAGACCCGGGTCGGCCTCGAGGGTGCCGAACCCGAGACGGATACTTGAACGATTCCAGAAAGCATGCGAGGTTGACGGCATGGAGACCACCGTCGGCCACGCGGGCCCCGAGGAGCGGCTGCGCTCCGCGGCCCTGCGCGTGACCCGGCCACGGATCGCCGTCCTCACCGCGGTCGACACCCATCCGCACGCCGACACCGACACCATCGTCGGCGCCGCGCGGGCCAACCTCGGCACCGTCTCCGTGCAGGCGGTGTACGACGTGTTGCGGGCGTTGACCGAGGCCCGCCTGGTCCGGCGGATCGAGCCCGCCGGGTCGCCGGCCCGCTACGAGTCGCGCGTCGGTGACAACCACCACCACGTGGTGTGCCGGCGCTGTGGCGTGATCGCCGACGTCGACTGCGCCGTCGGCGAACGGCCCTGCCTGGCCGCCTCCGACACCCACGGCTTCGCCATCGACGAGGCCGAGGTCACCTACTGGGGCACCTGCCCGAGCTGCACCACCCCCCAACCCCACCACCAGAGGAGCGAGAACAGTGCCTGTTGACGTCCCCGACAACACCAACCCGGCCACCACCGCCGCCGGCGCGCCGGTTGTCGACAACCAGAACAGCGTGACCGCGGGTCCGCGAGGACCGATGCTCCTGCAGGACGTGTGGTTCCTGGAGAAGCTGGCCCACTTCGACCGCGAGGTCATCCCCGAGCGCCGGATGCACGCCAAGGGCTCCGGTGCGTTCGGCACCTTCACCGTGACCAACGACATCACGGAGTACTCCTGCGCCAAGGTGTTCTCCGAGGTCGGCAAGCAGACCGAGATGTTCGCCCGGTTCTCCACCGTCGCCGGCGAGCGCGGTGCCGCCGACGCCGAGCGCGACATCCGCGGCTTCGCGGTGAAGTTCTACACCGAGGACGGCAACTGGGACGTCGTCGGCAACAACACGCCGGTGTTCTTCTTCCGCGACCCGCTGCTGTTCCCCGACCTCAACCACGCGGTCAAGCGCGATCCGAGGACCAACCTGCGTTCGGCGGAGAACAACTGGGACTTCTGGACCAACCTCCCCGAGGCGCTGCACCAGATCACCTACGTGATGGGCGACCGCGGCATCCCGAAGTCCTACCGCAACATGCATGGCTTCGGCTCGCACACCTACTCGTTCTGGAACGCCAAGGGCGAGCGCTTCTGGGTGAAGTTCCACCACGTGAACCAGCAGGGGCTCGAGCACCTCACCGACGCGGAGGCCGCCAAGATCGTCGGCGACGACCGCGAGTCCCACCAGCGCGACCTCTTCGACGCCATCGAGCGCGGCGACTTCCCGAAGTGGAAGCTGTGCATCCAGGTGATGCCGGAGGCCGACGCGGCGTCGTACCGCTTCCACCCCTTCGACCTGACCAAGGTCTGGTCGCACAAGGACTACCCGCTCATCGAGGTCGGCGAGTGGGAGCTCAACCGCAACCCGGAGAACTACTTCGCCGACGTCGAGCAGGTCGCGTTCAGCCCGGCCAACGTCGTGCCGGGCATCTCGTTCTCCCCTGACCGGATGCTGCAGGGCCGGCTGTTCTCCTACGGCGACGCGCAGCGCTACCGCCTCGGCGTCAACCACCACCAGATCCCGGTCAACGCGCCGCGTGGTGCCCAGCACGCCAACAACCCGCACCGCGACGGGCAGATGCGCGTCGACGGCAACCAGGGCGCGGTGCCCTCGATCGTGCCGAACTCCTACGGCCACTTCGGTGACCAGCTCGACCAGCGCGAGCCGGCGCTGGCGGTCGGGGACACCGCGGACCGGTGGGACCACCGGGCGGACGACGACAACTACTACGAGCAGCCCGGTGACCTGTTCCGGCTGATGGACGCCGAGGCGCAGCAGCGGCTGTTCGAGAACACCGCGCGGGCGATCGACGGCGCCTCCCAGGCGACCATCGAGCGGCACCTCGACAACTGCACCAAGGCCGACCCGGCCTATGGCGAGGGCGTCCGCAAGGCGATCGAGGCGCTCAAGGCAGGCAAGGTGGACGCCACGGACGTCAACTCCGACTCCGTCTGAGGCAAGCCGCTTCTCGTGGCCCGGGCCAGACCAGCTGAACACTCGGGCCACGAGATGCTTGCCAAGCAGGGGTCCTGCGTGGAGACTCACCGCGTTGAGTGCCGCGCACTGGGCGCGTGCCAGGACAAGGAGTGGCGGACATGTCCCTCGGCTCACGAAAGTCACGGCTCCTGGCGGCAACCTCCGCCCTGGCCGTTGCCAGCACCCTCGCCCTCGGAGCCGGCTCGCCGGCCACCGCCGAGCGATCGCCCCAGCCACGACCGGCCACGGCCGTTCCGGCCGCGCACCCCGGCAGCGCGCAGCTGCCGACCGCGAGGGTCGACGCCAAGCTCGCGCCGGGGCTCCAGTCGGGGCGCCACCGGGTCTTCGTCCAGCTGAGCGGTCGAGGTGCGGCCGACGCTGCCGCCTCGGCCCGTGGCCACTCCGGCAAGGTGCGGGCGGCGAAGGCAGCCCGGGCCAGGACCAGTCAGCAGGCCGACCAGGTCACCAGCCGGGCGCGCGCCGCGGACGGTCGCGCCACCCGGCTGTTCGAGGTCGGCAACGCCGTTCCGGGCGTCGCGCTGAGCGCCGACGCCGCCGCCCTGCGCTCGATCGCGCAGATGTCGCAGGTCGTCAAGATCTCGCCGCTGGTGCCGAAGAAGCCGGTCAACTCCAACGGCGAGGAGCTCACCAACGTCCTCAAGACCTGGCAGGACACCGGCACCCTCGGGGCGGGCGTCACCGTTGGCGTGATCGACACCGGCACCGACTACACGCACGCCGACTTCGGTGGCCCGGGCACCCAGGCCGCCTGGGACGCTGCGCACGCCGACAACGACAACCCCGACTGGCTGGCGACGCTGGAGGGCGAGGCCAAGGCCAAGGTCGTCGGCGGCTACGACTTCGCCGGTGACGACTACAACGCCGACCCGGAGGCCGAGGACTACCAGCCGGTGCCGCACCCGGACCCCGACCCGATCGACTGCTACGGCCACGGCTCGCACGTCGCGGGCATCGTGGCGGGGTACGGCGAGAACGCCGACGGCAGCACGTTCACCGGCGACTACAGCGCACTGACCCACGACTCGCTGAACGCGATGAAGATCGGCCCCGGCATGGCGCCGGCGGCGGCGATCTACTCGCTCAAGGTGTTCGGCTGCACCGGTTCGACCGACGTCGTCATCGAGGCCCTCGACCGGGCCCTGGACCCCAACGGTGACGGCGACTTCGCCGACCACCTCGACATCGTCAACCTGTCGCTGGGCTCCGACTACGCCCCCGTCGACGACCCGGAGAACGCGGTGATCGACGAGCTCGCCGCACACGGAGTGCTCCCCGTCATCGCGATGGGCAACAACGGCGACCTCACCGACACCGGCGGCTCGCCCGGCAACGCAGTGCGGTCGCTGGCGGTGGCCAGCTCGGTCGACGACTTCCAGCAGCTCGACGGCCTGCGGGTGGACGCCCCTGCCGATGTCGCCGGCAACGTCGCCGGGCAGAACTCGGTCGCCTACGACTGGGCGCACAGCGCCCCGGTGACCGGTGACGTGGTGGCGCTGTCGGATCCGAGCAACGCCGACGGCTGCGACGCGCTCTCGGCCGCCGACGCGGCCGCCGTGACCGGCAAGGTCGCCTGGCTGACGTGGGACTCCAACGACGCCACCCGCCGGTGCGGCTCGGCCGGACGGTCGGCCAACGTGAAGGCGGCCGGCGCGATCGGCGCGGTCTTCACCGGTGACGTGAACCCGTTCACCGCGGGCATCACCGGCGACGCCGACATCCCGGTGTTCCAGCTGACCACGGGCGCCACTGCGAAGCTGCAGCCGGCGCTCGACGCGGGCACCCTGCGCGTCACCTTCGACGGGTCGCTGGCGCTGAGCGTCGCGGACGTCGACCCCTCGATCACCGACCTGATCAGCTCGTTCTCCTCGCGGGGCACGCACGGGTCCCTCGGCGTGGTGAAGCCGGACGTCGCCGCACCCGGCGACACCATCGTCTCGGTCGGCGTCGGTCTGGGCACCGGTGGACTGAGCGAGTCGGGCACCTCGATGGCGACCCCGCACACCGCCGGCATCGCCGCCCTGGTCGCCGCCACGCATCCGTCCTGGAGCACCGAGCAGCTCAAGGCCGACATCATGAACACCGCCGGCCACGACGTCTACACCGAGGCCGGCCAGCAGGGCCACGTCTACGGCCCGGCCCGGGTCGGCGCCGGCCGCGTCGACGCCCGGGCCGCGGTGGGCAACCAGGTGCTGGCCTACTCGGCCGACGTGCCCGGTGGCGTCAGCGCCTCCTTCGGCGTGGTCGCGGTCCCGGCCGACCAGGCGAGCGCGACCCGCAGCCGCGTCGTGACGCTGGAGAACACCGGTGCCACGCCGGTCACCCTGCAGCTGTCCTACGACCCCGTCGTGGAGCAGCCGGGCGTCAGCTACTCGGTCAGCCCCGCCAGCGTGACCCTGGCCGCCGGTGCCTCGACGACCGCGACGGTCACGATGGCGGTCGACACCGCGGCGTTGCGCCGCACCATCGACCCGACCATGGCCACCGAGCAGCTGGGGGTCGGACGGCAGTTCGTCGCCGACGCCTCCGGCCGCCTGCTCGTCGCGGGTGCCGGCGTCCAGCCGCTCCGGGTGCCGGTCTACGGCGCCGTGAAGCCGGCCTCCACCACGAGCGCCTCGGCGGTGACCCTGGGCCAGGGCCGCAAGGCCACCAGTGCCATCGGGCTGACCGGGCAGGGCTTCGCCCAGGGATCGGGCAGCGAGGCGTTCACCTCGCTGGTCTCGGTGATGACCCTGGGTGCGCGCAGCCCGCAGCTGCCGCCCTGCGGGGGCGACGTCACCGCCGCCTGCACGGTGAACCAGACGGCCGTCTCCGGCGACCTGAAGTACGTCGGCGCGGGGTCCTCCCCGACGGCGACCGGCTACGCCGACGGGTGGCTGTGGTTCGGCATCGCCACCTACGGCGACTGGGCGACCATCGGCAACTCGGTGATCCCCTACGTCGACTTCGACACCACCGGCGACGGGACGCCCGACTACGAGGTCTACGTGCAGAACTACCCGGCGACCGACCTGCTGGTCGCCAACCTGGTGGATCTGGCCTCGGGTGAGCTGATCGACCTGGAGCCGGTGAACGTCAACTTCGGCGACGTCGACACCAACGTGTTCGACACCAACGTGCTCACCATCCCGGTGTGGCCTGCGCTGATCGGCGTCAAGGACGGCGCGAAGCGGTTCCCGATCACCTACCGGGTGGGCACCTTCAGCTCCTACGGGATGAACCCCAATGGCGACATCGACAGCAGCGCTCCGGTGCGCTACGACGTGGTCCGGCCGCCGGTCGCGGTGGACAGCCCGCTGTGGCTGGACCAGGGCGGCACCGCCATCCCGGTCGGCAACGTCGGCGTCGCGAACCCGAGCTCGCGCAACTGCAAGCAGAACTGCCCCGGAGCCCGTGCCGACGCGCTGGTGCTGCACCTGCACGGCGTGGCCGGACACCGCGCCGAGGTGGTCCGCCTGCCGTAGCACCCCGTGACGATCCTGGTGGTCCTCCTCGCCGTGGCCCTGGTGGCCGCGCTGGCGGGACTCGTCGTCCTCCTCCGGCGGCTGCAGGCGGCCCGGGCGGAGGTGGCGGCGCTCGAGGCCGCGGTGGCGAAATACGAGCAGGAGACGCTGCGCGACGTGCCGGCGCCCGGTGCGGTGAAGACCGCGGGCAAGGTGGTGGCCACGATGATGGAGACCGCCTCCCGGGTCCGCGAGCACGGGGTCGGCGGGATGCTGTGGAGCTCGCTGGACGACTTCATCCGGTGGGCGCTGGAGGACCGTACGGCGATCGCCCGCGTCGCCGGCCCCGACGGCACGGTCACCCTGTTCTTCTCCGACATCGAGGGGTCCACCGCGCTCAACAACGAGCTCGGCGACGCCCGCTGGGTCAAGGTGCTGGCCGCGCACGACGAGCTCGTGGAGATCTACGTCGAGCGTTACCGTGGCCACATCGTCAAGACGCAGGGGGACGGTCACATGGTCGTGTTCAGCACGCCGGACCTCGCCCTGCACGCTGCCCTGGACGTCCAGCGAGCGCTCAACGCCAACTGGAACCGCAACCGTCGGTTGCGGCGCACCCCGCTGCGGGTGCGGATCGGGCTGCACACCGGCAAGGCGATCGAGAAGGACGGCGACTGGCTGGGCCACAACGTCGCGTTCGCCGCCCGGGTGGCCGCGCAGGCGCAGGGCGGCGAGGTGCTCGTCTCCGACGAGGTCGTGCAGGGCGCCACCGACGTCTTCACCTTCACCCCCGCCGAGGCGATCGAGCTCAAGGGCTTCCCCGGCGACCACCAGCTGTGGCGGGTCGAGGCCCGATGAGGCTGCGGCTCGGCCGGCCCGACCTGGCCCGCTACGCCGACCGGTTCGACGTCCCGGCGGCGGGCGCGTCGGTCCCGCGGATGACGTTCCTGGGGGTGAGCACGCTGCTCCTCGACGACGACGAGTCGGCGCTGCTAACCGACGGCTTCTTCACCCGCCCCGGCCTGCTGCCGGTGGCGCTGGGTCGGATCGGACCCGACGAGGACCGGATCGCGACGTCGCTGCGCCGGGCCGGCGTCGAGCGGCTCGACGCGGTGCTGCCCGTGCACAGCCACTTCGACCACGTGCTCGACTCCGCCGCCGTCGCGCGGCGCACCGGAGCCCGGCTCGTCGGCGGCACCTCGACCCTCAACGTGGGCCGCGGCGGCGGCCTTCCGGAGGAGCGACTGGTCGAGCTGCAGGCCGGGCGCACGTTCACCTTCGGCCACTGGACGGTCGAGGCGGAGCTGTCCACGCACTGCCCGCCGGACCGCTACCCCGGCGTGATCGACGAGCCGCTGGTGCCGCCCGCGAAGGCCGCGGCCTACCGCTGCGGCGAGGCGTGGTCGCTCTTCCTCTCGCACGTCTCCGGGGCGACGGCGCTGGTGCAGGGCTCGGCCGGCTTCGTGCCCGGCGCGCTCGCCGGCCGGTCGGTCGACGTGGTCTTCCTCGGCATCGGCCAGCTCGGCCTGTTGGGGGAGGACTACCTCACGTCGTACTGGACCGAGACCGTGCGCGCCGTGCGGCCGCGTCGCGTGGTGGCGATCCACTGGGACGACTTCTTCCGGCCGCTGCCGCACATCCCCGGCGGCGGCCCCCTGCAGGCGCTGCCGTACGCCGGCGACGACCTCGACGTGACCCTGCGGGTGCTGGGCCGGCTCGCCGACGAGGACGGCGTACCGCTCTGCCTGCCGCGCGTGTGGGAGCGAGAGAACCCGTGGGCGGCGCCGTCATGAGCCTGGACCCCGAGCAGACGGCCCGGGTCGTCGCCGTGGCGATGGACCTCGCCCGGGAGGGCCGCACCGACGAGCTGGTCGAGTTCCTCGAGCACGGCCTGCCGGTCGACGTGGTCGATCGCGAGGGCAACTCGCTGCTGATGCTGGCCGCCTACCACGGCCATCCCGACACGGTGCGCGCGCTGGTGGGCCGCGGCGCCGACGTGGACCTGCGCAACGACCGCGACCAGGCGCCGATCGCGGGCGCGATGTTCAAGGGCGAGCGCGAGGTGGTGGCGGTGCTCCGCGAAGCCGGCGCCGACCTGGACGCGGGCACCCCGACGGCGCGCCAGGCGGCGGAGCTGTTCGGCCACCAGCTCTGAGGTGTCGGTGCCTCGTGCGACCCTTCGGCCATGTTCCTCATCGGTGACGACCTGCACTGGAGCGCGTCCGACCTGACCGCGGCGGCGGGCTGTGAGTACGCCGTACTGCGCACCCTCGACGGCAAGCTGGGCTGGATCGACGAGCGGGTCGACCTCGCCAAGAAGCCGCTCGACGAGCACATCTCCCGGCTCGGCGACGCCCACGAGGAGCGGCTCCGCCAGGAGTACGCCGCCTCCGGCCGCCTTCTCGAGCTGGCCCACATCGAAGGCGGCTACACCGCGGAGAAGCTGGCGCAGGCCCGCGCCGCGACGCTCGAAGCTTTCAAGAACGAGCCAGACATGGTCTTCCAGGCCGCCTTCAGCGACGGGGAGTTCTTCGGCTACGCCGACTTCGTCGAGCGCCGCGACGACAGCTGGTCGGTGCTCGACGCCAAGCTGGCCCGCTCGGCCAAGCCGAAGGCACTGCTCCAGCTCGGCGCCTACGCCGACCAGCTCGCCGCCCTCGGACTGCCGCTGTCGGCCACGGTCGGCCTGCTGCTCGGCAGCGGCGAGCGCATCGACTTCCCGGTGGCCGACGTGCTGCCGGCCTTCCGGGAGCGCCGCGCCCGGCTGCGCGAGCTGCTGCGGACCCACCGCGACGACGGCACGCCGGTGGCCTGGGGCGACGACCGCTACGTCGCCTGTGGCCGCTGCCCCGAGTGCACCGCTGCCGCGGAGAAGGCCGACGACCTGATCCTGGTGGCGGGGCTGCGGATGGACCAGCGCCGCCGGCTGCGCGAGGCCGGCATCACCACGATCGGCGAGCTGGCCGACTCCACCGACAAGCTCAGCGTCCAGGCCCGGCTGCAGTGGCAGCGGATGCAGGCCGGCCCCGATGCGCCGTTCACCCACGAGCTGACCCCCGAGGCCCCGAAGGTGCTCGCGCTGCTGCCGGCGCCGTCGTCGGGGGACCTGTTCTTCGACTTCGAGGGCGACCCGCTCTACGACGAGGGCGACCCGGCGCGCGCCGGGCTGGAGTACCTCTGGGGCGTCCTCGACACCGACGAGAAGTACCAGCCGACCTGGGCGCACGACCGGGCCGAGGAGCGGGCGGCGTTCGAGCGGTTCGTCGACGACCTGCGGGAGCGCCGGACGACCTACCCGGACCTGCACGTCTACCACTACGCGCCCTACGAGACCTCCGCGCTGAAGCGGCTCGCGATGCGCTACCAGACCCGCGAGGAGGAGCTCGACGAGCTGCTCCGGGCGGAGGTGTTCGTCGACCTCTACGCCACCGTCCGCGGCGCCGTGCGCGCCAGCGTTCCGTCGTACAGCATCAAGAAGCTCGAGCCGCTCTACATGGGCGACCAGCTGCGCGCCGACGACGCCATCCAGGGCGGCGACGCCTCGATCCTGGAGTACCAGGAGTTCCGGATGGCCCGCGAGGACGACCCGGCGACGGCGGAGGCGAAGCTGGCCGCGCTGGCCGACTACAACGAGTACGACTGCCTCTCCACGCTGCGGCTGCGCGACTGGCTGCTCGAGTGCGCCGTCGAGGCGGGCGTCCGCGACCAGATCGTGCCGCGGACCCGGGCCGTCGAGGTCGAGGCGGAGCCCGAGCCGGACCCGGTGTTCCACGCCTTGATGGAGCGCTCCGGACCTGACGAACGCGCCTTCCGGATGCTCGCCTACGCACTCGACTTCCACCGCCGGGAGAACAAGTCGTTCTGGTGGGCGCACTACGAGCGGCTCGGTCACCAGGTCGCCGAGTGGCGCGACCGGGACGTCTTCGTGGTCGAGTCAGCGGTCGTCGAGCAGGACTGGACCGTGCCCGAGGGCAGGTCGACGAACGCCCGCCGGGTGCTGCGGCTGACCGGCGACTGGACCCCTGGCAGCCGCCCGGGCAGGCACGCGCACGTCGTCTACCCCGCGCCCGGCCCCAGCGGCACGAAGGGCCCTGAGTCGGCGCCGTTCTGTGCGGCCGAGGGCGAGCTGGCGCTCGACCCGCACGACCCGCGGGTGGTGCGGGTCACCGAGTCGCGCAAGCCGGGGGAGACCTACCCCGACCTCCCGGTGGCGCTCGGCCCACCGCCGCCGCCCAACACCAGGGTGCTGGCCGACGCGATCCGCGAGCTCGGCGAGGCGGCCGCCGCGGCGCCGGCGCTGCCCGACCAGGCCGCGCTGGACCTGTTGGCCCGCCGCCGGCCCCGGCTCCGCGACGGCGCGTCGCTGCCACAGCGGAGTACGACGCTGGACAGCGTGGTCGCCGCGCTGACCGGGATGGACGACTCCTACGTGGCCGTCCAGGGTCCTCCCGGCACCGGCAAGAGCTGGACCGGCGCCCGGGTGGTCAGGCAGCTGGTCGAGCAGCACGGCTGGCGGGTCGGCGTGGTGGCGCAGTCGCATGCGGTGGTGGAGCACCTGCTCGGCTGCATCGTCGAGGCCGGCCTCGACCCGGCGCTGGTCGGCAAGAAGAGCAACAACGCGGAGAACCCCCGCTGGACCGACCTCAACGGCGGCGCAGCGAGCGCGAGGTTTCTCGCCGAGCACGCCGGCACCGGCTGCGTCCTGGGCGGCACCGCGTGGACGTTCGCTGCGTCGAGCCTGGTCGAGCGGCAGGGGCTGGACCTGCTGGTCGTCGACGAGGCCGGCCAGCTCTCGCTCGCCTCGACGCTGGCCGCCTCGGTGGCGGCGAAGCGACTGCTCCTGCTCGGCGACCCGCAGCAGCTGCCGCAGGTCAGCCAGGGCACCCACGCCGAGCCGGTGGACGAGTCGGCGCTGGGCTGGCTGATGGACGGCCACGACACCATCCCGCCGGAGCTCGGCTACTTCCTCGCCGACTCGTGGCGGATGCATCCCGACCTGTGTGCGAAGGTCTCGGTGCTGTCCTACGACGGCCGGTTGGCCTCCGCCGACGCCGCGACGAGGCGCTCGCTCGACGGCGTGCCGCCCGGTCTGGCGGTGGTCCGGCTCGACCACACCGGCAACCGGTCGGAGTCACCGGAGGAGGCGGCCGAGGTGGTCGCCCAGGTGCAGGCGCACCTCGGCGCCACCTGGACCGACCCGGCCGAGCCCGGCACCCCGCGCCCGCTCACCCAGGAGGACTTCCTCGTCGTCGCGCCCTACAACGCCCAGGTCGCCCTGATCCGTCGCGCCCTCGACGACGCCGGCCTGGCGGGCGTCCGGGTGGGCACCGTCGACAAGTTCCAGGGCCAGGAGGCGCCCGTCGCGATCGTCTCGATGACCGCCTCCTCCCACGGCGACGTCCCCCGCGGCATGGGCTTCCTGCTCAACCGCAACCGCGTCAACGTCGCGGTGTCCCGGGCGAAGTGGAAGGCCATCGTGGTGCGCTCCGAGGCGCTGACGGCGTTCATGCCGACGAGCACCCGCGGTGTGCTGGAGCTCGGGGCGTTCGTCGGGCTGTGCACGCCCTGAGCCCGGGAGCGAGAAAACCACGGGAGATTCCGGCGCCGGCCGCATAGCGTGGGCAGGCCATGACTGTGACCACGACGGCCCCCTCCAGGCCAGACGAGCAGCGCCCGACGCCTGCGCTCGTCGACGACCCCGCCCGCCACGTCGACGCGCGACGCTTGCGGGGCCCGGTGGCTGCCGTGGCACTCGCCGCCTCCGCGGTCGGAGCGGTCGGGATGACGCTCGGCACCGTCGTGGCCGGGCGGCTGGCGGAGGACCCGTCCCGCGGCCTGGTCGGGCTGCTGGCGCTGTGTGTGGTCGGTGCCGCCGTGGTGGACACCGCCGGCAAGATCGCCTGGGTCGGCAACTCCGACCGTGCCGAGGGCCGGCTGCGCGAGGACCTGCTCCGCGCCGCGCTGCGCCAGCCGCTGTCCGCGCTCAACGAGCAGGCCGTCGGCGAGGTCCTCGATCGGGTCGACGACGACACCCACGAGGTGGGCAACCTCGTCCGGTGGCAGATCTGGATGCTCTCGCGCACGCTGTTCGGCGTCGTGCCGATGTGGCTGGTCGCGGGCCTCACCTGGTGGCCGTCGTTCTTCCTCTTCCCGGTGCTCGCGACCCTGACCTGGTTTGCGATCCGCTCGCTGCTCGGTGAGATCGCGCGTCGCAAGGTCGTCGAGGAGATGGCCTGGACCGACCACGCCGCCGTGCTCGAGGAGGGCATCGCGGGCCGTGACGACCTGCGCACCAGCCTGGGCCAGGCCCACGTCGTACGACGGGTGGCCCGGCTCTCCGCCGACGTGCACGCCAAGTTCCAGGCCGTCGTCGACGTGGAGAGCCGCCTGGTCCGCCGGGCCGGTGTCCTGCTGCACGCCCTGCTCGCGGGCATCGCGGTGGCCGGGGTGGTGCTCGCCTCCCGCGACAACCTCTCGGTCGCCGAGCTGGTGACGCTCTTCCTGGTCACCTCCACGTTCGTCGGCCAGATCGCGATGGTGGCCAACCACCTGCCGGACCTGCAGGCCGGCCTCGGCGCCATCATCCGGCTCCGCCAGATGCTCGCCGTCCCTCCGGAGCCGGAGGGCGGGAACGCGCTCCCCGGAGGAGAGCTCGACCTCGAGCTGCGCGGGCTCGACTTCTCCTACGCCGAGGGCACCTTCGCGCTGCAAGGCATCGACCTGCACGTGCCCGCAGGCCAGACCGTCGCGCTGGTCGGTCGCACCGGCTCCGGCAAGTCGACGCTCGCCGCGCTCGTCTCGCGTGCGATGGAGCCACCGCGCGGCACGGTGTTCCTGGGCGGGACCGACGTCCGGGACCTCGATCTGCAGCAGCTGAGGCGATCGGTCGGGGTGGTCACCCAGCGCACGGAGATCCTGGCGGGCACCCTCGCCGAGAACCTCACGCTCTTCGCCGAGCTTCCGCGCAGCACGGTGGAGGCGGCCGTGACGGAGCTGGGCCTGGACGCCTGGGTCGCCGGGCTGCCGGCCGGACTCGACACGCTGCTGGGTCCCGGCGGCACCTCGCTCTCGGCCGGGGAGGAGCAGCTCGTCGCCTTCGCCCGGCTGCTGATCCGTGACGTGCGCGTGGTCGTGCTCGACGAGGCCACCGCGCGGATGGACCCGCTCACCGAGCGCCGCGTCGTGGCAGCGGCCGACCGGCTGCTCGCCTCCCGGACCGGCATCCTGGTCGCGCACCGGTTGACCACGGTCGCGCGAGCGTCGCTGGTCGCCGTCCTCGACCACGGGCGGATCGTCCAGCAGGGCACCCGCAGCGCGCTCGCCACGACCCCCGGACCCTTTCGGGACCTGCTGGAAGCCAGCCGCACCGGCCACGAGCACGACACGTCAGCCGTGGAGCACACTGGCGTCGGCGGCCGCCGTCGGTCCGGTCCGCCGCCCGAGCTGGCGGAGGTCGGCACGGGCCCCTCGCTGGCCCGCGGCACCGCGCACGCGCTGGCCGTACGGCCCTGGTGGGGTGCGATGGGGGCCGTCCTGTTCCTGCTCGCCTCGCTGACCGGGGCCCAGGGTGCGCTGACCGGCCTGCTCTGGGGTCGCGTCGTCGAGGGCCTCCAGCGAGGCGGGAGCCCGACCTGGCTGACCGCCGCGGTTGTCGTCAGCATGCTCGCCGCCCCGGTCCTGCTGGCGAACGCCTTCTGGCGCTACCCGCGCTGGTGGGTCGAGGTCATGCTGCGCACCCGGATGGCGGTGCTGCACGGGCAGACGAAGCAGCGTCGGCTCGCGCGGACGCCGCCCGGCGAGGTCGTCGCGCGCTCGATGGACGCCGACCGCTACGCCCGGTACGCCGACCGCTGGGTCGACTTCGTCAACGGCATCATCATCGCCGGCGTCACCGCGCTGCTCGCCGGCACGTGGGTGGCCGGCGCGGTGCTCCTCGTCGTGATGGTCGCCTCGGCGCTCGCCTCGACCCTGGGCCGACCCGTCGCCGGTCGGTCGGCGGCTGCCGCGTCAACGGCCAGGGCGCGGTTCGGTCGCGCGCTGGTCTCGGCGCTGGACTCGGCGCGCACCGTCAAGCTGGCCGCGGCCATCCCGGAGGTCCATGCCCACCTGCGGCACGTGGACTCGGGCCGGGTCGCGGCCGCGGTCAAGGAACACCGCGTGCAGGCGTTCCTCGACGGGGTGCCGACGGTGATGGTGCAGTGCGGGGTCGTGGCGGCCTGGGCGATCTACTTCCGGGGCGGCTGGAGCCTGGCCGTCGCCCTCCTCGTGGCCAACGCGGTCGCCGGGTTCGACTGGTTCGGACGGGTCGCCGGAATGGTGGTCACCGAGGCGCCGGGGACGCGGGCCTGGCAGGTGGAGACCGCCCGGTTCGCCGGCGGCACGGACCTGATGGACCTCCCGCCGGGGGTGGACCTGGTCAGTGGTGCAGCCCCCGAGCCGGCGCCCGTACGACGCGTCCCGCTGGAGCGCCTCGAGCTCGCCGGCTTCTCGGCGATCCACGACGACGGCACCATCGGCGTCAGCAGGCTCGACCTCACCGTGGAGGCGGGCGAGCTGGTGCTCCTGGTGGGCCAGGTGGGCTCCGGCAAGTCCAGCCTGCTCGCGGCGCTCGCCGGGCTGATCGAGCACTCCGGCCGGCTGCTCTGGAACGGCCGCGAGATCACCGACCCCCAGGCCTTCCTGCGACCGGCGCAGGTCGCCTACGTCGCGCAGGTGCCCCGGGTGTTGTCGGGCAGCTTCTCCGACAACGTCCTGCTGGGCCACCGCCGAGCCTTCGACGACCCGGTCGACGCGGCCCGGCTGGGCAGCGACATCGCGGAAGCCGGCGGCAAGGACGCCCTGGTCGGTCACCGCGGCGTCCGGCTCTCCGGAGGACAGGTCCAGCGGCTCGCCCTGGCCCGAGCGCTCGCGGCCGACGCCGAGCTGCTCCTGGCCGACGACGTGTCCAGCGCCCTCGACGCCGCCACCGAGATCGAGCTGTGGGTGGCGCTGCGCGAGCGGCGTACGACCGTCATCGGCGCCACCGCCAAGCGGGCCGCCCTCGCCCAGGCGGACCGGGTCGTCGTCCTCGTCGACGGCGAGGTCGCCGCGATCGGACACTGGGACGACGTCGCGCCGGCGTGGGGCCACCTCGCGGGGTGAGGGCGGGAGGTCAGCCGTCTGGACATGACGGCCAGCCGCACCTTCGACGGCAAGATCCAGCTGGTGGAGTACGTGCCGAGAGTGCTGGACGGCCCGCCCGGCAGGTCCTGAAGGGTCAGCCCTTCTGCAGCTCCTCGGCCAGCATCACGATGATGCCGCTGGGGCCGCAGACGTAGGTGAGCTTGTAGACGTCCTGATAGGTCGCGACGCCTCGCAGCGGGTGGCAGCCGTGCCTCACGGCGGTCTCGAGGGCCTCGTCGAGGTCGTCGACCGAGAAGGCCACCCGGTGCATGCCGATCTCGTCGGGGCGGGTCGGCTCCGTCTCGATCGCCTCGAGGTCGCGGACGGCGATGGCGACGTTCTCCAGCTTGATGGGCATGCGGTCACGCTACCGAGCCCAGGGGTGGACGCGGACTCGCCGACGCGGGATCGTGGCTGCCTGAGGAGGACAGCACATGGCCAAGCTCGTGTTCGGGATGAACCAGTCCCTGGACGGATACGTCGACCACACGGAGTTCGCGCCCCGGCCCGCGCTCTTCCGCCACTTCGTCGAAGAGGCCCGGGCGCAGGCGGGCAGC
>DASTFI010000112.1:0-8444 GCA_035708765.1 Marmoricola sp. | reverse complement strand
CACCTGGGGCAGCGACTCCTGGAGCACGGCGGTGGCACAGGCCCTGCCCGCGCTCTTCTCGACCGCGGAGCGGGTGCGGGTGGACAGCAGCGCACAGGCGGCCGCTCCGTCGTGATCGGCGACCGCGGCGTAGAACCGCTGCGCGGCGCTGCGCGCCTCGCCCTCCTGGCCTGACCCACAGCCGCTCAGGGTGAACGCCGACACCAGCGCGAGGCCGGTGAGGGCGAATGTCTTGATCACGAGACACCACTACCCCGAGAAGCGGTTCGCCATGCTCGACCATTCCGGGGTGCTGGGAGACGCCGCCCACGCCCTGGACGCCGGCCTGGACTCAGTGGTGCGCGGCGTCCCGGATCTCGCCCACCAGCTCCTCGATCACGTCCTCCAGCGTGGCCACCCCGAGCACCTGACCGGACGCGTCGACCACCCGGGCCATGTGCGAGCCCTGCTTCTGCAACAGCTGCAGGCCACGGACCAGGGTGTCACTGTCCCGGACGTTCGCGAACGGCCGGATGTACTTGTCCTCGACCACCCGAGCCCGGCCCGAGCCCACGTCGGCCTGGAGCACGTCCTTGATGTGCAGGTAGCCGAGCAGCTCACCGTCGTCTCCGACGACCGGGAAGCGCGAGTAGCCGGTCTCCGCGCAGATCTCCTCCACTTCCGTGGCCCGGGCGCCCCGGTGCACCGAGTCCAAGGAGTCGAGGGGGAGGAGCACGTCGCGGACCGTGCGGGAGGTGAAGTCCAGCGCACCGGAGAGCCGCTCGTACTCGCCCTCCTCGAGCAGCCCCTCGGCTCGGGACTCGTCGACCAGTGCTTCGACCTCCTCGTGGGTGAAGGTCGAAGCGACCTCGTTCCTGGGCTCGATGCGCAGCGCCCGCACGCAGACGTCGGCGATGGCGTTGAGGCTCACCACGATCGGCTTGAGCACCGTCACCAGGAACACCATCGGCGGCCCGAAGAGCAGCGCAGCGCGGTCCGGGCCGGCGATGGCGAGGTTCTTCGGCACCATCTCGCCCAGCACCACGTGCAGGTAGACCACACAGGACATCCCGACGGTGAAGGCGATCGGGTGCAGCCACGCACCGGGCACGTGCAGCCCGTGCAGGACCGGCTCGAACAACGCCGCCAGCGCCGGCTCCGCGACCGCGCCCAGGCCCAGCGAACAGATCGTGATGCCGAACTGAGCGGCGGCGATCACCGACGTGAGGTCCTCCAGGGCGCGCAGTGTCGTGCGCGCGATCGTCGAGCCCTCCGCCGCGCGGGGCTCGATCCTGGTCCGTCGTACCGACATCAGGGCGAACTCGGAGCCGACGAAGAAGGCGTTGCCCAGCAGCAGCACGAGACCGAGCAGGAGAGCGGACTGGGTGCTCACGAGCGACCTCCATCCCCGGTGTCGGGCGAGCCGGAGTGCCCCTGTGCCTGTTCCAGGCCGAGACGACGCAGCGAGATCCGGTCGACGCGCAAGCCGTCCATCCGCTCGACCCGCAGGACGGCGTACTCCTCGGCGGGCTCGTCGTCCGGGTCGTCCGGGGTGACGACCGGCAACGGGATCGGGACGCTGTCACCGCGGCGGGGGATCCGGCCGAGCTGTTGCACCAGCAGACCGGCGACCGTGTCGTAGGCCTCGTGCTCCGGCAGCGAGAGCCCGGTCGCCTCGCGGACCTCGTCGGGTCGCATCAAGCCGGAGACGACCCACGAGCCGTCGGGTCGCTGGCGCAGCCGTGAGCTGCTCCGGTCGTGCTCGTCGGCGATGTCGCCGACGATCTCCTCGACGACGTCCTCCAGGGTCACCACACCGGCTGTGCCGCCGTACTCGTCGGAGACGATCGCCATCTGGAACCCCTCACCGCGCAGCAGGGACAGCAGCGGGTCCAGGCGGAGCGACTCAGGGACGACGGTGGCGGCCACCATCACCTCGCGCACCTGCGTCTCGGCGCGTTCGGCGCGCGGCACGGCGACCGCCTGCTTGACGTGCATCGAGCCGACGATGTTGTCGGTCGTGCCCTTGATGACGGGGAACTTCGAGAACCCGGTTGCCGCGGAGAGCTCGATCGCCTCGCTCACCGGGTCGTTGGCGTCGAGCACCGCCATCCGCAGCCGGGGCGTCATGATCTCTCCGGCCGTCCTCGGGCCGAACGCGACCGAGCGCTGCACCAGCGTCGCGGTCTCGGTGTCGAGGGTGCCTTCGTGGGCCGATCGGGTGGCCAGGGAGGCCAGCTCGTCGGACGACCGCGCCGAGCGCAGCTCCTCCTGCGGCTCGACCCCCAGCATCCGGACGATCGCGTTGGCCGAGCCGTTGAGCAGCTTGATCAGCGGCCGGACCAGCGTGGTGAAGGCGCGCATGGGGCCCTGCGTCGCGCGGGCCGTGGCCAGGGGTACGGCGATGCCGATCTTCTTGGGCACCAGCTCCCCGAAGAGCATGGTGGCGATGGTGGCGAGCACCAGGCCCAGGGTGACCGCGACACCCGGCACGGCCGAGGCCGGCAGCCCGGCCGCTTCCAGGGGGCCGTCGAGCAGGCGGGCCACCGCGGGTTCGGCGAGGAAGCCGATGACGAGGTTGGTGACGGTGACGCCGACCTGTGCGCCGGAGAGCTGGGTCGACAGGCTGCGCAGCGCCGAGCGCACGCCCTGCGCCTGTCGGTCGCCCGCGCTGGCCGCCCGGTCGACCGCCGCCCGGTCCACCGCGACGAACGAGTACTCCGCCGCACCGAAGACTCCGCAGAGCAGGATCAGCACCACGGAGACGGCCAGCAGGACCCATTCCATGTCGCTCATTGTGTCGGTTGCCCACGGCCCGCACGAGGTGCCTCCCCGGGTGGGAGGCCGGCGCTGGGCACCGGAACGACGCGGGACCGGACCCCGGAGTGGCAGACTGGAGGGGCCGTCACCGCTCCGGCGTGCGGCCGTGACCGACCGAACTGGCCGCCCGGCGGCCCGGACAGCCGAAGGAGCATCGATGCTGAGGATCTCCGGCACCGGCACCTCGCACGTCGGCCTCGTCCGGGAGGACAACGAGGACTCGGGCTTCGTGGGACCCACCTGCATGCTGGTCGCGGACGGTGTCGGCGGCGGCGCTGCCGGCGAGGTCGCCTCGGCCACCACGGCGTACGTCGTGTCCGCCACCGCACTCCTGCACCAGGGTCGGGACCCGGTCGGCGTGCTCCACCGCGCGGTGGCGCTCGCCCAGCGGCAGCTCGCCCACGGCGTCGCCCTCGAGCCGGGGCGCGCCGGCATGGCCACGACCCTCACCGCGCTGCTCACCGACGGGCACACCTTCGCCCTCGCCCACCTGGGCGACTCCCGCGGCTACGTCTTCCGCCAGAGCGGCCTCACCCGGGTCACCCGCGACCACACCTACGTCCAGGACCTCGTCGACGAGGGAAGCCTCGCCGAGGAGGAGGCCGCCCTGCACCCGTGGCGCAACGTCGTGATGCGCTCGGTCAACGGCAGCATCCACGAGGGGGCCGACGTCACGCGCCTCCAGCTGGCTCCCGGTGACCGGGTGCTGCTTGCCTCCGACGGCCTCACCGATCTGGTGAGCGAGCCGTGGATCGAGGAGATCCTGCGCCGCCACGCCGACGACGCCGCCGTCGACGCGCTGGTCGCCGCCGCACTCGGCCAGGGCGGTCGCGACAACATCACCTGCCTGGCGGCCACGGTGATCGACGGGCCGGCCGTGTCCGGGGACGGCCGGCTGCTCGGAGCGCTGTGCGCCCCGGACAACGTCGTCGACCTCGCCGCCGTCCGGGCCCTCGACAGCGCCTGACCAGCCCGACCGCCGTCCTGGGTCCGGGGCGCCGGGCGTGGTGAGCGGCACACCACGGCCCCTCGCGTGGAACGTGTTCTACATGGCAGCATTCGGTGCATGAGCAAGAAGCGCCGCCACGACATCGACCGCCCCCGGCTGGAGGGCTCGGTGGCGGTCCGGGACGGCCGGCGGCTGTCCTTCGCGGAGTTCGGGCCCGCCCGCGGGCCGGCGATCATCTGGATGCACGGCACGCCGGGCGCACGCCGGCAGGTCCCGATGGAGGCCCGCGACTACGCCGACGAGCGCGGGATCCGGATCATCGGCGTGGACCGGCCCGGCATCGGCTCGTCGACCCCGCACCTCTACGACGACATCCGCGACTGGACCGGCGACCTGGAGCTGCTCGCCGACACCCTGGGGATCGACACCATGCGCGTGATCGGCCTGTCCGGCGGCGGACCGTACGCGCTGGCGGCGGGCGCCGCCCTGCCGGACCGGGTGCACGCGGTCGGCGTCCTCGGCGGCGTCGCCCCCACCCGAGGACCGGACGCGATCAGCGGCGGCCTGGTCGCGCTGGCGCCGTACGCCGCTCCGGTGCTCGCGCTCACCCGGGTTCCGCTCAGCTTCGCCCTGGCCCAGGGCATCCGCGCCGTCCGGCCGGTGGCCGGGGCGGTCATCGACGCGTACGCCGCGGTGCAGCCGCGCGGTGACAGGGAGCTGCTCGCCCGCCCCGAGTTCCGGGCGATGTTCCTCGACGACCTCCTCAACGGAGCCCGCTTCCAGCTCGGCGCGCCGCTGGCGGACATCATCCTGTTCACCCGCCCCTGGGGCTTCGAGGCCGCCGACGTGCAGGTCCCGGTGCGCTGGTGGCACGGCGACAGTGACCACATCGTGCCGCACGCGCACGGCCAGCACCTCGCGGCCCGACTGCCGGACGCCACCTTCGCGACCATCGCCGGGGAGTCCCACCTCGGTGGCATGGGGGTGGCCACCGACGTGCTCGACGCGTTGATGGAGCTGGGGCCGCGCAAGGTGGCGCGCCGACGCCAGGCCTGAGGTCGGGTGCGTCGGCTGCCCCGCTCTCGCGACGCGCCGACACCGCGGTGGGTCGATTCGCTGGATAAACAGCATCTCTTGCGCCACAATGGGCGCACAACTTCACATCCGTCGCAAGCACACCACTGTCGCATCCGTGGCCGCGTTGCTCCGTGAGACCGCTGGGGAAGGCGTATCTCGCGCCGGAGCAAGAGGAGGTCTGGACGTGACTACTCGTGGTGTTCTCTACATCCACTCCGCGCCGTCCGCGCTGTGCCCACACGTCGAGTGGGCCGTGGGCGGCGTACTCGGCGTTGCCGTGAACCTCGAGTGGACCACCCAGGGCGCCCAGGCCGGCACCTACCGTGCCGAGATGTCCTGGAGCGGCACCGTGGGCACGGCCGCCGCCGTGGCGTCGGCGCTGCGTGGCTGGAACCACCTGCGCTTCGAGATCACCGAGGAGCCGACCGCCGGCACCGAGGGCGCCCGATACTCCTACACCCCGGACCTCGGCGTCTTCCACGCCGTCACCGGCATCCACGGCGACATCATGATCCCCGAGGACCGGCTCAAGGCAGCAGTCGTCAAGGCCGCACTGGGCGAGACCACGCTCGAGCTCGAGATCGACAAGCTGCTCGGCAAGCCCTGGGACGACCAGCTGGAGACCTTCCGCTACGCCGGCGAGGGTGCTCCGGTCCGCTGGCTGCACCAGGTCGTCTGAACCCGCCTGACCCGATTGTTCGCCGCCGAACGCACCACCGGAGAACCTCGGAGGGGTGCCATCGGCGGCGAACTATCCCGGGTCGACGCTCAGAGGGGGATGTTGCCGTGCGAGCCGCGGTGGACCAGGCCGGCGTTGGCGATGGCGCGGGCGATCGTGCTGCGGGTCAGGGCCGGGTCGAGCACCTCGTCTACGACGCCGATCTCGATGGCCTTGTCGATACCGCCGGCGATCCGGGCGTGCTCCTCGGCGAGCTCGGCCTCCACCTGGGCGCGCAGCTCGGGAGCCACCTCGGCCAGCTTGCGCCGGTGCAGGATGCGGACCGCGGCGACCGCGCCCATGACGGCGAGCTCGGCGCCCGGCCAGGCGTAGACCTTCGTCGCGCCCAGTGAGCGGCTGTTCATGGCGATGTAGGCGCCGCCGTAGGTCTTGCGCGTCACCACGGTCACCCGGGGCACCACGCACTCGCCGAAGGCGTGCAGCAGCTTGGCCCCACGACGGACGACGCCGTCCCACTCCTGGCCGACCCCGGGCAGGTAGCCGGGTACGTCGACCAGCACCACCAGCGGGATGCCGAACGCGTCGCACATCCGCACGAACCGGGAGGCCTTCTCCGCCGACAGCGAGTCCAAGCAGCCGCCCAGGCGCAGCGGGTTGTTGGCCACCACTCCGGTGGTCCGGCCACCGAGGCGGCCCAGCGCGGTGACGATGTTGGGCGCCCACCGGGCGTGCAGCTCCACTGCGCTGCCCTCGTCGAGCAGCTCCTCGACGAGCGGGTGCACGTCGTAGGCCCGCTTGTTGGACTCCGGCAGCAGCGACCCCAGGTCTCGGTCGGTGACCGCCCCGACGTCGAGGGTGCCCTGCGCTCCGAGCAGCTGGGCGATGTCGCGGGCCCGGCCCAGGGCCTCGGCCTCGGAGTCGGTCAGCACGTGCACGACTCCGGAGCGTCGACCGTGCGGCTCCGGGCCACCGAGCCGGAGCATGTCGACGTCCTCGCCGGTGACCGAGCGCACCACGTCGGGACCGGTCACGAAGATCCGGCCCTCGGGGCCGAGGATCACCACGTCGGTCAGTGCCGGGCCGTACGCCGCACCGCCGGCCGCCGGGCCCAGGACGACGGAGAGCTGCGGGATCACCCCGGACGCCTGCGTCATCGCGTGGAAGATCTCGCCGACCGCGTGCAGGGACAGCACTCCCTCGGCCAGCCGGGCCCCGCCGGAGTGCCAGAGCCCGATGATCGGCACCCGGTCGGTCAGCGCCCGCTGGTAGGCCGCCACGACGACCTTGCAACCCTCTGCGCCCATCGCACCACCCATCACGGTGGCGTCGGAGCAGAAGGCCACGGCCGTCATGCCGCCGACGCGGCCGATCGCGGCCAGCATCCCGGAGTCGTCGAGCGGCGAGATCGGCTCGAACTCGCCCTCGTCGAAGAGGGCGGCGAGCCGGTGCAGGGGGAAGCGCGGGTCCTGCTCGCGGGGAGGCTTGGTGGCCTTGGCCGGTCGCTCCGGTGCCTGGGTCATCGGACGCTCCCGAACGCGACCGCGACGTTCGCGCCGCCGAAGCCGAAGGAGTTGTTGAGCGCTGCGATGTCACCGTCGCGCAGCTCCCGCGCGGTGGTGGCGATGTCCAGCTCGACGGCGGGGTCGAGGTTGTCGAGGTTGATCGTCGGTGGGGCCAGCCGGTGGTGGAGCGCCAGGACGGTCGCGATCGACTCCAGGGCGCCGGCACCCCCGAGCAGGTGACCGGTCATCGACTTGGTGGAGGTGACCACCGCCTCCTCGGCGTACTTGCCGAGCACCGCGTGGATCATCAGGCCCTCCGCGACGTCGCCCTGCGGCGTCGAGGTGGCGTGGGCGTTGATGTGCGCGATGTCGGCGGGTGCCACCCCGGCGTCGTCGAGGGCCGCCCGGATGGCCCGGGTGCCCCCACGCCCCTCAGGGTCGGGTTGGGCGATGTCGTGGGCGTCGTTGCTGATGCCGGCACCCAGCACCTCGGCGTAGATGGTGGCCCCCCGAGCGCGGGCGTGCTCGAGCTCCTCGAGCACCAGCACACCGGCGCCCTCGCCCAGCACGAAGCCGTCACGGGCGACGTCCCACGGACGCGAGACGGTGGTCGGGTCGCCGCCGCCTTCACCACTGGCCGTCTTCGAGAGCGCCATCATGTTGGCGAACGCCGCCATCGGCAGCGGGTGGATCGCCGCCTCGGTGCCGCCGGCCAGGATGATGTCGGCGCGTCCGAGCCGGATCTGGTCGAGGGCGAGGGAGATGCCCTCGTTGCCCGAGGCACAGGCCGAGACGGGCGTGTTGGCCGCGGCGCGGGCGCCGAGCATCAGGCTCACGTTGGCCGCGGGCGCGTTGGGCATCAGCATCGGCACCGCGAGCGGGGAGACCCGGCGCGGGCCCTTCTCGAGGAGCACGTCGTAGTTGGACAGCAGCGTCGTGACGCCACCGATCCCGGAGGCGATGGCGACGCCGAGCCGGTCCTTGTCGATCTCGACGCCGTCGAGGCCGGAGTCCTTCCAGGCCTCCTCGGCCGCGATGACGGCGAACTGGGAGGTGCGGTCCAGACGGCGGGCGCGGACGCGCTCGAGCACCTCGCTGGGCTCGACGGCCACGCGTGCCGCGATCTTGACCGGCATCTGCTCGACCCAGTCCTCGGTCAGGTGCCGGACGCCGGACTGACCCTTCAGCATCGCCTCCCACGTGGTGGGGACGTCCCCGCCGAGCGGGGAGGTGGTGCCGAGGCCGGTGACGACGACTCGCTTCGCAGGCATGTGGATCCTCTGAGATCGGAAGTGGTGGGTGGGACCGGGGTCGACCCACGGTGGTGACCGTGGGCCGACCCGAGGCGATCAGCCCTGGTCAATCATCCTTGGGCGCGCTCGATGAACGCGACGGCGTCGCCCACGGTCTTGAGGTTCTTGACCTCGTCGTCCGGGAT
>DASTFI010000111.1:0-2200 GCA_035708765.1 Marmoricola sp. | reverse complement strand
ACCCGACAAGGTGCGTGCCTTGACCACCTCACCGCCCGACAGGGTGATCTTGGTGCCGGCCGTGACGTAAAGCCCGGCTTCCACAATGCAGTCGTCGCCCAAGGCGATCCCGATGCCGGCGTTGGCACCGAGCAGGCACCGCTCGCCGATCGAGACGACTTCCGTGCCGCCTCCCGACAAGGTGCCCATGATCGATGCGCCGCCGCCAACATCGGAATCCCGACCGACCACTACACCTGCCGAAATACGTCCCTCGACCATCGAGGTACCGAGGGTGCCGGCGTTGAAGTTGACGAAGCCCTCGTGCATCACGGTGGTGCCCTCCGCGAGGTGGGCGCCGAGGCGGACGCGGTCGGCGTCGGCGATCCGGACGCCGACGGGGAGCACGTAGTCGACCATCCGGGGGAACTTGTCGACCCCGAGGACCTGCACCGGGCCGCGGGCGCGCAGCGCCGCCCGGACGGTCTCGAAGTCGGCGACCGCGCACGGTCCGTGGTTGGTCCACACCACGTTGGACAGCAACCCGAAGATGCCGTCGAGGTTCACACCGTGCGGGCGGACCAGCCGATGGCTGAGCAGGTGCAGCCGCAGGTAGACGTCGGAGGCGTCCGCCGGCGCCTCCTGCAGCCGGCTCACGACCGTGACGACCTCGGTGCGCACGCGCCGCTCACTGTCCTTGCCGGCCAGCGCGGCCAGCGAGGCAGGGGCCTCGCCACCGTCCGGCTCACCCAGCGCGGGAGCGGGGAACCACGTGTCCAGCACGCTGCCGTCCTCGGCGATCGTGGCGAGGCCGTGTCCCCAGGCCGAGGTGGGCAGGCTGGATTCCGAAGTCTGCTCAGGCATGCCTAGAAGGTTACCGGGCGATGGCTGGCGCAGCGGCACGGACGACCTCGACCGGGACTCCGGGCTCGTCGCGCAACGGGTGCTGCAGCTCGCCGTCCCGGATGCGCCCGGCGGGAGGCGTCTCGTCGAACCAGCGCAGGAAGCGGACGAGGTCCTCCCTGCGGTCCTGCGCGACGAGCCAGCCCATCAGCCGTTGCTGCACCGGGACCTCGCAGTGGTGGAACGGGATGTCGGACCACAGGTCGAGCACGGCGTCGCGCAGCTCCCGCCAGTAGGTCTCGTCGCCCTCGGCCGCCGAACGGAAGTAGAGCCACATGTCGACCGCGAGCACCTGGCGGGTGAAGGCCTGCAGCACGTGCGGCACCTGCTTCTCCCGGGCGTGCGCACGCACCATCGCCCGCGCCTGACGCTTGGTGGCGATCCGGTCGCGCAGGTTGGCCAGGTCGTGGGTGTTCTGGGTGATCGAGCTGCCGTCCTCGCGCACCTCCCAGTGGTAGACGACGTCGGTCAGCACGTCGAACGCGCGCGCCGCCAGGAGCGCCCGCGTCAGGGCCGGCTGGTCCTCGTGCAGCACGCCCTCGGGGAAGCTCACCCCGGTGTCCTCCCAGAAGGACCGTCGGTAGAGCTTGTTGACCGCCATCACCTCGGCGAGCATCTCGGGCCGCTCCGAGACGGTGATCCCGAACGCGTCCTCGCGGTGGTTGACCCGCATCCACCGGCCCATGACGACCCGGTCACCGAGGATGCGCACCGCCTTGCCGATCACCAGGTCGCTGCCGGTGTCCTCGATGACCTCCAGCATCCGGCCCCAGGCGTCCTCGGGAAGGGTGTCGTCGGAGTCGAGGAAGGTCAGGTACGGCGTGCGCACGAACGGCACTCCGGCGTTGCGGGCGGCCCCCAGACCGGCGTTGCGCTGGTGGAGCACCCGCACCCGACCGGCCGGTTCCGCGGCGGCGAACTCGTCGGCGATCTGGCCCGCGCGGTCCGGCGAGCCGTCGTCGACGAGGACCACCTCCACCCGTCCCTGCTGGTAGACCGGTTGCGCGCGGACGGATGCCAGGCACCGGGGCAGGTACTGCTCGACGCCGTAGATGGGCACGATCACGGTGAGCAGCGGTCCGCCTTCTCCCCGGCCGCGGGCCCGCAGCCGGCGGGCCAGGGCCGCCAGTCTCTCCCCGGTGCTCGCACGCATCGGGTCAGGATAGGGTCGCGGCATGCGATGGCCGAAACGGTCGCTGGCCGGCCGTCAGCAGCGGCAGCCGCGACCTGCGCCGGACGTCGTCTTCGTGTTGACCTACGGCCGCAGCGGTTCCACGCTCCTGCAGGCGATCCTGAACGCGACGCCGGGCGTCCTCAT
>DASTFI010000110.1:0-16003 GCA_035708765.1 Marmoricola sp. | reverse complement strand
GGTTGCGGTGTTCTGGACGATGAAGATCAACAGCAGCACCAGGACCACTGCGAAGAAGATCAGTGCCATCCAGGCCGCGCTCGCTCGGGTGTGAGCGAGTGGGCTCGCCGCGGTTGCGGATCGCGGAGGATCCGCGTTCGGCTTCGAGTCCGGCACCGGAACCGGTTCCGCGGCTCCCTCGGCCGGCGGAGCTGCCTCGTCGCGAGCCGGCTTCTCATCGGGAGTCATGCGCACCTCGTACCCACAGGCTGATCCAGCCAACCACACCAGGGTCACAACGAGACGTACGGCGACCCGGCTCGTCCTGCCGGGCCGCGAACCGCAGGTGCTTGCCGAACTTGTGGGCCGGCGGCTCTCGGCCGACAGCCGCCAGTCGTAGATGGACTGCACGGGACGCCGAGGTACTCAGCGAGCTCCTCGACCCCGACCGGGGCCAGGCCCGGCGTGTCGGTCAGCGCAGCACTCGGGCCATGAACGTGTCCAGGTTCGCCACCAGTCGCTCGATCTTCTGCTCGGTGGTGAGCCGTTCCTCCATGATCACGGTGCCGTTGCTCCGGATGTTGCGGACCAAGAGGGAGCAGTCGAGCGCGGCGCAGACATAGGTCCCGACGGAGTCGCCTCGTTGGCCCGCCTTGCCCGCCCGTGGCGCCACCATCAGGCCCACCGATCCGACTGTCATGCACAGATCGCACATTGTCTTGCGCTTCCTCCCTCCGCCGCCGTCCGACTTGCGCAGCGCGATCGCTCGGAACCGACCACCGCGGTCGGTGACGAGGTAGCTCCGCCCCGGGGCCTTCGGATCCTGCCAGCCCAGGTAGTCCAGGTCTCCCCAAGGCCGTTGGTCCAGGTCCGACGGAAGGTTGACCCGACCCGCCGCGCCCTTGCTCAGGTTCACGAAGGCTGCGCGGATCTGCTGATCGGTAAACGGGTTCACGAGACAAGATGCTAGGTTTCCTATAGTTATTAGGCAAACGGCTAAAGGAGTGAGGTTTGCGACGAGGACTCACCGTTGATGTGGTCGTCCGAGCGGGCGCCGACCTGGCCGACGAGATTGGCTTCGGCGGCGTGACGCTCTCCGAACTTGCCCGCCGACTGGGCGTCCGAACCCCCAGCCTCTACGCCCACGTTGACAGCTCGACAGATCTCTCGGTTCGCATCTGCGCGTTGGCACTCGATGAACTGGCCGACCTGGTGACTGAAGCGATCTCCGGTTCCTCGGGGCTATCGGCCGTCCTAGCGCTGCTGGAGACCTACGGTGACTACGCGCGCCGCCGTCCAGGGCGGTACGCCGCCATGCGGGTGCGCCTGCCGACGACGCCCTCGCCCGCCGACGACGGTGTCTCGATCGCACTGGCCGCTGGCCGACGCCATGCCGCCCTCCTCCGGGCGGCACTGCGGGACTACGACCTGTCGGGGGATACCGAGGTCCACGCCATCCGACTGCTGGGAAGCGTTGTCCGTGGTTTCGCCAGCCTGGATCTTGCCGGCGGCTTCGAACACAGCGGACCGCCCAGCGAAGAGTCCCGCGCCTACATCGCCGATGCACTAGACGCCATGCTGCGGGCACGCAGGCCGGCGTAATCACTTGCCACTCGGCGCGAGGCGCGGATCCTCAACGGACTGACCGGCGGCTCGATCTCGAGGTCGCTGGCCATGGAGTGCGACTTCGGAGCCATGTCATTCCGCCGCCTGTGGGCGTCAAGCCCCTCGAGCCAACACGGGAGCGCGCACTCCCTCAATCAACTTTGGCTGGAGCCCAAACGGATGGCCTTCGCCGCTAACTCTCGACCAGGCTGCCCCACGAATGGGTCCCCTCTGCGTGGCTCCGAGCCAGTGGCCCCACGGGCTCGATCACCGGAATCATGACGCGACACTGTTTTGATGAACGGTCGTCTCGGCGCGGGTGATGATGTTCGAAAGCAGCATCGCCCGCGTCATCGGACCCACGCCGCCAGGGTTGGGCGAGACCCAGCCGGCCACTTCCCAGACGTCCTCTGCGAGGTCGCCTGCGATCTTGCCGTCGAGTCGAGAGACGCCCGCTCCAGACCGGAATCCCCACCCAGGTGATCCGAGAGCGCCTCGGCAACGGGATGGACTCACCGACACTGGGCATCGGATCCGAGACCAAGACGCACCGCACCCGCAGCCGTCGTCGCGCCGCAAGCAACGACTCACCGGACGAGCCCCGCCGGCAGGAGCGCGGGTCCTGCCACCTCAGGAGCCTGTGATGAGCGACGTGACCGCCGAGCAGCCCACGGGCGTACAGACAATCGCCGCGCCGGCCACCGAGCTCGACGACCTGCCCATGCTGATCCCGGTCCCTCGCGCGGCTCAACTGCTCGGCATCAGCCGCTCGGCCGCCTACAGGTGCGCTTCCTGCGGCGACCTCCCGTCGACGCACCTGGGCGGCCGGGTCTACGTCATCACCGCGCGGCTGAGGGAGCTGTTGTCGGCGTGAACGGCAGCGTCTACCGCCGTGACGACACCCGGCTCTGGACCTACAGGTTCGACATCGCTCCTGATCCGCTCACCGGCAAGCGCCGGACCCGGTCGCAGGGCGGATTCCGCACCAAGCGGGAAGCGGCAGCTGCCATGCGCGAAGCCATGTCTGCAGGCGAACGTGGTCGGTTGGTCAGGCACAACCGCAAGTCGGTCAAGGAATTCCTCGACGACTGGCACGCGAGCGTCCGCCCCTCGCTGCGCGCCTCGACCTGGTCGAACTACCGAACGTACCTGGACAGCTACGTGATCCCGATCATCGGAGCGACCGCCCTGCAGGACCTCACGCCCATACGCCTCAACCTGCTCTACGCCCACCTGCTCGAGCGCGGGCGGGTGAAGAGCGCCGGTGGTCTGGCGCCCAAGACGGTGCGCAACGTGCACGTGATGCTGCATCGAGCGTTGCGTGATGCCGTCAAGTGGGACCTTCTCCCGCGCAACGTGGCTGAGGACGCCGAGCCGCCCAGTGCTCCCCGGCCCCGACCAGAGATCTGGACGCCGGAACAGCTCGGACGCTTCATTCAGCACGTGAGTGATGACAGGTTCTATGCGTTGTGGCTCCTCGTCGCGACGACCGGCCTGCGCCGCGGCGAACTGGCGGGCCTCCGTCGGTCCGACATCAACCTCGTCTCCCGGCGCATCTCACCGAGCGCACCGCGTGTAGTGGTCGACGGCCGTGCCGTCGAGTCGAGGACCAAGACCCGGTCTGGGGAACGAAGTCTCGCCCTGGACCCCGACACGCTCAAGGCCATGGCGACGTACATCGAAGACTGGGAGACCGAACGAGAGCTGCTCGGTCAGGACACCCCGCTGCTCTTCGTGTGGCCCAACGGCAGGCCCTTGCACCCCGACACCGTCACGGACCTGTTCCACAAGCACTGCTCCGCCGCGGGATTGCCCAGGATTCGGCTGCACGATGTCCGGCACTCCTACGCGACGGCTGCCCTGATCGCCGGTGTCTCGCCGAAGGTGATCAGCGAGCGACTCGGACACTCCACGGTGGCGTTCACGCTGCAGACCTACACGCACGTGATACCCGGCATGGATGCCGATGCCGCGAACGCTGTTGCCCAGTTGATTCTGACCAGCGTCGCCTCCGCTGACGAGCCAAGCGTTCACGAGATCGTTCACAGCGCCGCCCACGAGACCGACTCGGGAAGCGAAGAACCCGCTGACCCGGCGTAAAACCGCAGGTCAGCGGGTTCCTCATTTTGTAGCGGGGGCGGGATTTGAACCCGCGACCTCTGGGTTATGAGCCCAGCGAGCTACCGAGCTGCTCCACCCCGCGTCGGTGAAACCTAGGTTACGGGATGCTGGGCCGCGGAGCCAAATCGACGGCTCGAGACCTCGCTCACGCGGCGAAGACGGCCGCAGCGGCGACCTGACCGCCAGCCGGGAGCGGCCCGGCGCGCCGGGCGCCCGTTTGCTGGGATGACGACATGCACACCGACCCGGCCGCAGAGACCGAGACCATCCGGGCGACCCTGGCCCGCGTCGCCGCCGCCCTCGACCGCCGCGACTGGGAGGAGCTGCGAGAGCACTTCACCGACGACACCCATGCATACGGCGCCCGCGGCGTCGATGCGCTGGTCAGGCAGACCCAGGCGTTCCTCGGCGGCGTCGGCCCGAGCCAGCACCTGCTCGGCAACCACCGCGTCACGGTCGACGGCGACACCGCTCGATCGCTCACCTACGGACGGGTCCACCATGTCGGCACGGGTCCGATGACCGGCTCCTCCTACGAGTGCCTCGGGGAGTACGACGACCACTGGGTGCGCACCGGCCAGGGCTGGCAGATCAGCCGACGCTCGTTCCGCATCGACATCGAGATCGGCGACCGGGCCGTCCTCCGACCGGCTGGCCCGGACCACGGCCCGGACCACGGCCCGGAGCCTGCCTAGGAGCCGGATCCCTTCGCTGCGCCTGCCTTCTGCCCCGACCGCAGCGCCTGTTCGAGCAGGTCACGCCCCTCGTCCACGGCCTTCTGGTAGCCGGCCAGGTCGCCCTTCTTGAGGGCTTGGTCGGCCTGCCGGAACTTCTCGTCGGCCTGCTGCAGCAGTCGCAGCGCACCGGCGGGCAAGCCCTTGCCGGACGTCTGGTCCCCGTCAGGGCTCGGCCGTTCGCCGGTGATCACGCCGGTCGTGCCGAGCACGTCGTCGAGCGACTCCGACAGCGTCGAGCCGATGCCGACCTCGGAGCCGAACGACGTGAGCACGTAGCGCAGCACCGGGTAGTTGCCGGCCCCGCCCTCACGCACCGTGTAGACGGGCTGCACGTAGAGCAGGCCACCACCGACGGGCAGGGTCAGCAGGTTGCCGCTGATCACGTTGGTGCCGGCCCGCTTGAACGCGAGCAGCCGGTTGGCGATCTTGTCGTCGGAGTTGAACTGGTTGGCGATCTGCGAGGGACCGGGCACCTGGGTGTTGTCGGGCAGCCGCAGGATCTGGATGTCGCCGTAGGTCTTGGGGTCCGCTGCGTCCGCACCGACCGCGATGAACGAGGCGAGGTTCTGCCGCTTGAACGGCACGTAGACGCTGGTCAGCGAGAACACCGGCGCAGCACCGGTCTTGGTCGCCACCGAGAGCCGGTAGGGCGGCTGCTTGTTGGTCTCGGAGTTCGGGTCCTGCGGGACCTCCCACCGGTCGGTGCCCTCGTAGAACGTCTTCGCGTTCGTCACGTGGTACTCCGCCAGCATGTTGCGCTGCACCTTGAACAGGTCCTCGGGGTAGCGCATGTGCTGCAGCATGTCTTCGGGGATCTTCGACTTGGGCTTCACCAGCCCTGGGAAGATCGACTCCCACGCCTTCAGCATCGGGTCCTTCTGGTCCCACTCGTAGAGCGTCACGGTCCCGTCGTAGGCGTCCACGGAGATCTTCACCGCGTTGCGGATGTAGTTGATCTCGTCGGTCGGCAGCGTCGCGAACGTCGTCCGCGGGTTGATCGCGTCGTTCGTCATCTCCTCCATCGAGCGCTTCTGCGACAGCGGGAAGCGGTCGGTGACGGTGTAGCCGTCGAGCAGCCACACGATGCGCCCGTCGACGACCGCGGGCAGGGCGTCGTTGTCGACGGTCAGCCAGGGAGCGACCTTCTGCACCCGCTCGATCGGCGCCCGGTTGTAGAGCACCTTGGAGTCGCCGTGGATGCGCGAGGAGAGCAGGAAGTTCGGCTCGTTGAACTTCACCGCGTACAGCAGCTTGCGGAACAGCGAGCCCACCTCGACGCCGCCCTTGCCGTCGTAGGTGTTCCGGCTCGCCTGGCCACCGGCCTCCTCGTCGGTGCCCTGCGGGATGTCGAGCTCGATGTCCTTGCCGTTCGGCGCCTTGCCGACGAGCGAGTACTCCGGGCTGTTCTCGCCGTAGTAGATCTGGCCGCGGTAGCCGCCGGGCGACAGCTGGCTCAGCTTGCCGGTGGGCGGCAGGTTCTCCTCGGCGAAAACCGGCGCCCCGTCGGGGTCGCGCTGGTTGCCGTAGGCGGCGATGATCCCGTAGCCGTGGGTGTAGACGGTGTGCAGGTTGTTCCAGTTCTTCTGCTCGTCCGGCAGGCCGCTGAGATCCAGCTCGCGGGCCGCGATCACCATGTCGCGCTCGCGACCGTCGATCTGGTAGCGGTCGACGTCGAGCACGCCCGGGACGGTGTAGTAGCCGCGCACCTGCTGCAGCTGCTCGAAGGTCTCGGTGACCACGGTCGGGTCGAGCAGCCGGATGCCGGGCAGGGACGCGGCGTCCTGCTTGAGCTGCTCGGGCGAGAGCGCCGTCTTGGCGTCGTACTCACTGACCTTGCTGTCGGCGATGTCGAACGCCTCGCGGGTCGCCTTGATGTTCGCCGCGATGTACGGCGCCTCCTTGTCCGGCTCGTCGGGCTTGACCTGGAAGCGCTGCACGAGCGCCGGCCACAGGAAGCCGAGCAGCACGGCGGAGATGACGAACAGGACCAGCCCGACGCTGGGCAGCATCCAGGTGCGCCGGATGACGTTGGCGAAGAACAGCACGGCGCAGATCACCGCGATCGCCATCAGGATGTTCTTCGACGGCAGCATCGCGTGGTCGCGGGCGTAGGTCATCCCGGTGATCAGCGACCCCTGCTGCGAGGTCAGGTCGAACCGGTCGAGGTAGTAGTCGGCGCCCTTGAGCAGCACCAGCACCCCGAACAGCGCCGACAGCTGCGCCTGCGCCCCGCCGGAGACCCGGTTGGCGCGCGCCTGCAGCCGGATCCCGCCGTAGACGTAGTGCACCAGCGCGGAGGCCAGCAGGGCCAGTACGACGGCCGTCATCGTGAAGTCCACGAGCCAGTGCAGCCACGGCAGCGTGAAGACGTAGAACCCGACGTCCTTCTCGAAGTAGGGGTCCACCTCGCCGAAGGACTTGCCGTTGGTCCAGAGCAGGAACGTGCGCCACTGCCCCGACGCCGAGATGCCGGCGAAGATGCCGAAGACCGCGCTCACCCCGAGCAGGAGCGGGCGGCGCAGCGGGGTGACCACCTCGCGGTAGCGCTCGAGGTTGGCCTGCTCCGGCGAGCTGGGCCGGAACAGCGGCCGCAGCCGGAAGGCGATCGCCAGGTTGCCGCCGACGATCAACGCCATCAGCAGGCCGAAGCCGACGAACAGCCCGGTCCGGGTCCAGATCAGCTTGTTGAAGACCTCGCCGTAGCCCAGGGCGCCGAACCACAGCTTCTCGGTCCAGATGCCCGCGAAGATCGAGAACAGCAGCAGGAACAACGCGACGACGATGATGGTGAGCACCACCGGACGCGGACGGCGCGGCCGCGCGGGCGGACGCTGGGCCGGACGGTCGCCGCCCGGGCCGGGCCGCGGCGGATCGTCGAAGAAGTCACTCATCGGGCATTTCCTCCAGCGTTGCGCGCAGCAGCTCCACCAGTGCCGGCACCAGGTCCGGGCCGGTGACGACGGACTCCGGATCGTCATGTGACCGTAGCCGGAGCGCGCAAGCCGCCGTGCCGGACCGCAGCACGGCCGCGACGATCCGCACCTCCTGGCGCTGCGGGTGCTCGGCCGCGAAGGCCCGCGCCTCGGCCGGGTCGTCGGGGATCGCGTCATCGGCCTCCGGTGGCAGCACCAGCCGCTCCACCACGGCGGCGCAGCCGGCCACGTCCGGCGGCCACACGATCTCGGTGAGCAGCTCCTCCAGCCCCTCGGGGACCGACTCCTGCTCCACCGGGGTGTAGCCGGAGGGAGCCTCCGCGCCGGCTTCCCCCTCCACGCCCAGCGCCTCGGCGAGCTGCGGCTCGCGACGGACCAGGTCTGCGGTCTCCACCACGGCGAAGAGGCGTTCGGGCTGGTCCCAGCCCTGCCCGGCCGCGTGCGCCTCGATCTCGCGCACCACCTGGTCCAGGACCTGCTGCTCGTCAGGTTGGTTGGTCACTGCTCACACCTCGCCAGGGCCGCGTCGGGGTCGGCGGCCCACTTCTTGATCTGGCCGATGGCCTGCTCGACCGAGTCGGCGCGGACCAGCTCGATCTGGTCGTGGTCGTAGTGCGCATCCAGCGCCTCGGCGCAGTTGTCGGCCGGCACCAGGAAGAGCCGGGCGCCGTCGCGCTGGGCGGCCGCGATCTTCTGCTGCACCCCGCCGATCGGCAGCACCTTGCCGCGCGGGTCGATCTCGCCGGTCCCGGCGATGACCTTGCCGTGGGTGAGCGAGCCCTTGGTCAGCACGTCGTAGATGCCGAGCGCGAAGATCATCCCTGCCGACGGGCCGCCGATGTTGTCGCTGATGTTGAGGTCCACGTCGAAGGGGAAGTCGAAGGTCGGCGCGATGGCGACCTTGAGCATCGCCTTCGCCTTGTCCGGGCTCCCCGGGACGGTCGTGACCACCTTCTCCAGGCGCCGACCCTCCCGGCGCACCACCAACCGCGCCTCGCTGCCCGGCCGCAGCGAGCTGACCGCGTCGACCAGCTCCTTGGTCGAGGAGACCTTGGTGCCGTTGACGCTCAGCACGATGTCGCCGCTCCGGAGGACCCCCGCAGAGGGGCCCCCGTCGTCGACGGACGCGATCTGCACCGCCTTGTCGTAGCCGATGCCGAGGGCTGACAGCGCCGCCGCGACCGCGTTGTCCTGGGAGGACGTCATCTCCTGGGCGGACTCCTGACGCACCGACTTCTCGGTGTCCTCCGGCTGGTAGATCGCGTCGTGCGGGTAGACCGCGATGTCCGGCTTCGCCCACGAGGTCATCGCGGCCAGCAGGTTGATCTTGTCGTCGGGCCCGCTCGAGACGACGGTCAGCAGCCGCAGACCGCCCTTGTCGCGGTACTCCGGGTGTCCCTGCACGTCGATGATCGGCTGGTCGTCGTACTCCCCCAGCACGTTGATGGTCGGCCCCGGGCTGTAGACCACGTAGGGCACCGGCAGGAACGCCGCGACCAGCACCAGCACGACGAGCAGGCCGAGCGCGAGCAACCCGGCGGTGCCGCGCCGGCTCCTCTGGCTCGTCATGGGCAAACCCTCTCACCCGGCCGGGTGCTCACGGGCGACAGGGCGCAGCGACTGCTCAGGCGGACCGGTCCACACGGACGGCGACCCCGGTGCTGCGCTCGCGCTGCCGGCCGCGGGTGGCCACCCGGTGCGGGTGCGGCCGGGTGATGGCGGCGGCGAACCGCTCCTGGGCTGCCTGCTGGGCGGCCTCCGACCGGTCGGGCAGTGCGTGCCGCTCGCGTCCGACCCAGGCGACCCAGGCCATCGCCACCAGCGTGACGACGGCGGACGGCACCAGCCAGAGCAGGATCTCCACGCAGCCCATGATGACCCGCACCCGGCCGTACGGCGGGGAGCCACGCCCGAGCGGCGTTCAGAGCGAGTTGACCCACTCCTCGTCGCCGTCGGTGAACGTCTGGTGCTTCCACACCGGGACACGTTCCTTGAGCCGGTCGATGAGCGCCCGCGACGCGGCGTACGCCTGACCCCGGTGCCCCGCCGAGACGGCGACGGCCACCGCGACGTCGCCGACCTCGAGCCGGCCGACCCGGTGCACCGCGGAGACGGCGACCACGTCGAACTCCCCCGCGACCTCCTCGGCGACCCGGCGCAGCTCGTCCTTGGCGGTCGGGTGGGCGGAGTACTCCAGCAGCGTCACGCCGCGGCCGTGGTCGTGGTCGCGCACGTGGCCGACGAAGAGGTTCACCCCACCGGCGCCTGAGTCCTCCACCGAGGCGAGCACCCCGGGCACGTCGAGGCGGTCCTCGGTGAGGTCGAGCAGCCGGATCGGCGACGAGGTCGAGGTCACCCGGCCAAGCCTAGTCCGGAGCGATCCCGAGGCACGGCCGGTAACTTTGAGGCATGAGCAACGACCCCGGCAGCTCCGGCGACGACAGCGACGACGACGGCCGCGACAAGGGCGGCGACAACCCGTTCAAGGGCACCCCCTTCGAGCAGCTCTTCAACCAGGGGATGCCCGACCTCGGCGGCATGGACCTGTCCGGGTTGATGGGCCAGATGCAGGCGATGATGCAGCCGTACGACGGCCCGGTGAACTGGACGCTCGCCACCGACATCGCTCGCCGCACCGCCGCCCAGGAGCCCGACCCGACGCCGTCGATGGTCGACCGGCAGCGGGTCGCCGACGCGATCCGGCTCGCCGACCACTGGCTCGACGAGGCGACGTCGCTGCCCTCCGGAGTGAGCACCGCCGCCGCCTGGAGCCGGGCCGACTGGATCCAGCAGACCACCGACGTGTGGCGGGTGCTCGTCGAACCCGTCGCCCACAACGTCGTCTCGGCGATGGGCAACGCGCTGCCCGAGGAGGCGCGCGCGATGGCCGGCCCGCTCCTGGGGATGATCGGCAAGGCCGGCGGCGCGATGTTCGGCAGCCAGGTCGGCCAGGCCCTCGGTGGGCTCGCCGGCGAGGTGCTCGGCACCAGTGACATCGGGTTGCCGATCGGCCCGCAGGGCAAGGCGGCGCTCGTGCTCACCAACGTGCGCGCGTTCGCCGACGGACTCGACGTCTCCGAGGACGACGTGGTCCTCTACCTCGCCCTCCACGAGGCCGCCTACCAGCGCCTGTTCGCCCACGTCCCCTGGCTGCGCCAGCACCTGATCTCGGCGATCGAGGACTTCGGCCGCGGCCTGCAGATCGACGTCTCCGGCATCGAGCAGCAGCTGCGCGGGCTCGACGCGACGAACCCGCAGGCGATGGCCGAGGCGATGCAGGGTGGCCTCTTCGAGCCCCAGCAGTCACCCGCGCAGAAGGCCGCGCTGCTCCGCCTCGAGACGACCCTCGCGCTCGTCTCCGGCTGGGTCGACGAGGTCGTCGGACAGGCCACCGCCGAGCGGATGCCCGCCGCGGCCAAGCTCCACGAGCTGCTCCGCCGTCGCCGGGCAGCCGGCGGTCCGGCCGAGCAGACCTTCGGGGCGCTCGTCGGGCTCGAGCTGCGGCCGCGCAGGCTGCGCGACGCCTCCACCCTGTGGGGGTCGCTGCGCACCCGGCAGGGCGCCGACGGCCGCGACGCGGTCTGGGCGCACCCCGACCTGCTGCCCACCGACGCCGACCTCGACGACCCGCTGGGCTTCCGCGAGGACCTCTCCGAGCCGCAGGAGCTCAGCGACGCCGACTTCGACGCGGCGCTGGCCGAGCTGCTCGACCAGAAGCCGGACGAGCCCGAGGAGTGAGCCAGCACGCCGACGCCCTGGACGTCCTCGCTCGCTGGCGGGCACCGGATCCGGCCCAGGAACAGCTGCGCCGGCAGTACGTCGCCCACCTGGAGGCCCACCCCGACGGCTGCACGAAGCCCTGTTTCCCCGACCACCTCACCGCCGGCGCCCTGGTGCTCGGCGACGACGGCCGTCAGGTGCTGCTCAACCTGCACCGCAAGGCGCGCCGGTGGTTCGCGTTCGGTGGCCACCTCGAGGCGGAGGACGACACGCTCGCCGCTGCCGCCCTCCGGGAGGCCACCGAGGAGTCCGGCCTGGCTGCCCTCGAGGTGGACCCCGAGCCGGTGCACCTGTCGCGACACCCGGTCGACTTCTGCAGTCCTCGAGGACGGGTGCACCACCTCGACGTGCGCTACCTCGCGATCGTCCCCGCGGGGACGGCACCGGTGCTGAGCGAGGAGTCGCTCGAGCTCCGCTGGTTCGACGTCGACGCGCTGCCCACCGACGAGCCGGACATGCTCGACCTGGTGGCGCTGGCACGTGCCCGTGTCACCGCCGCGGCCGGACCCTGAGTCCCTCACAGGATCACTCGCAGGCGGGCAGGTCGAGGTCCGCCGCCGCGGTCACGCCCTCGAGGTAGCCCTTCGCGCGCTCCGCCCGCGGGTAGCGGTCCACCCACCGCCAGAACCGCTCGTCGTGACTCGGCTCGAGCAGGTGGGCCAGCTCGTGCAGCAGCACGTAGTCGACCACCCACGCCGGCATCTCCCGCAGCCGATGGGAGAGCCGGATGGTGCCCGTGCTGGTCGTGCACGAGCCCCAGCGCTGCGTCATGTTGTCGACCCACCGGACCGACGCGGGCACGGCCCTGTCGTCGAGGTAGTCACGGTTGAGCTCGGCGGCCCGGACCATCAGCTGGTCGTCGCTGCGCCGGGTGCGCTGCTGGCGACGGTCGAGGCGGGCCAGCATGTCGCGGACCCACTCCTCCTCCTCGGCCTTGGAGAACCGCGCCGGGATCAGCACGATGACCTTGCCGTCGGCGCGGTAGGCCGAGACGGTGCGCTTGCGCCGGCGTGACCGACGCACCTCCACCTGCGGCTCCATGGAGGGAAAACTACCCGCCCGCGGCGACATCCGCGCGGTCGTCAGGACCCGTCGTCCGCGTCGCGGAGCCGGTCGCGGGTGCGCAGCTCGTCGACGTGCCGGCGCGCCACCCCGCCGGCGTCGAGGTGGCCGCACACCGCACCGACGAAGGTGTCGGCGTCGACGCAGACGAGATCCACCGTGCCGCGGGCGGTCACGGTGGCGGTGCGCGGCACCGCGTCGACCAGCGCGATCTCCCCGAAGCCGTCGCCGGGGCCGAGGACGGCGACCTCGGAACCGCGTCGTGAGACCACGACCGTCCCGTCGCGGATCACGGCGTACTCCGAGCCGATCTCCCCCTCGCACACCACCGCCTGACCGTCCCCGACCCGACGCTCCCGGGCTCCGTGGGCGAGCCGGTCGAGCACGATCTCCGACAGTACGGCGAAGGGCGGGGCGCCGCGCAGCAGCGGGATCGCTTCGCGGGCCACCTGGGCGAGGCGGTCCAGCCGGCGCAGGCGGCGCACCCGGAACAGCACCACCAGCGCGTAGCCGCCACCGGACAGCAGCAGCGCACCGGAGAGTCCCAGCAGGTCGAGCAGTGGATCGGCGAGCACCGAGCCCAGCGCCACCGTCCCCGCGGCACAGCTCCAGAACACCGCATAGGTTCGGCCGGCGACGTGCTCGGGCACCAGCCGGTCCAGCACGGTGAGGCCGTACACGTCCTCCAGGGCGTTGCCGAGTCCGATGAGCACCATGCTCAGCGCCGCCACCGCCAGGCTGGGCCACGCCGCCATCAGCAGGAAGCCGAGTGACCACAGGCCCATCCCGACCGCAAACAGCACGGCGCTGTGCTGACCGAGCCGCAGCCGGGAGGCCAGCACGCTGCCCAGCACACCACCGACACCCACCACGGCGAACAGCGCGGCGACCCGCCCGTCCGTGCCGCTCGAGCCCCCGGCCTCCGCGGCGAGCACCACCACGAACACGTTGAGCAGTCCGCGCAGCGTGGTCTGGCCCATGATGAGCACGAACACGTCCCGGGCGTCCGGGGCGAGCAGGGTGGCCACGCCCCGGCCGGTCTCCCGCCGGGCCAGGGTCCGGCCCAGGGTCGGGCGCAGGGTCCGGCGCCGCGGTGGTGGCGACACGTTCGGCGTCCTGATCAGCAGCGCGGCGAGGCCGGAGACGGCGTACACCGCCGCGATCACCAGGAAGGCCGATCGTGGACCGGCGGCCAGCAGCGCCCCGGACAGCACCGGGCCGAGGACGGTGCCCAGGCCCTCGAGCGCACCGTAGGTCGCGTTCGCCCGGACCAGCTCCTGCGGCGTGTGCACCAGCTGGGGAAGCAGCGCCCGGACGCAGGGCTTGGCCAGCGCTGCGGTCAGCGACCCGACCAGCAGGACGAGCAGGAACAGCCACAACGGCCCCCGGGTGGACGCCACCGCCAGCGCGAGCGCGATGCCGACCCAGGAGAGCAGCACCCCGGCGAGGACGCGGGCGCGGGGCAGCCGGTCGACGAGCATCCCCTCGACCGGCCCGAGCAGGGCCCCGGGGAGCACCCGGAACGCACCCACCAGGCCCACCGCCGCGACGCCCCACCGGTCCAGGGCGACCACGGAGACGGCCACCAGGACCGCCCACTCGGTCGCCATCCAGCAGAACCAGGTGACCTGCAGGGCGGTCAGGTCCCGGTTGTGCCCGCGGGAGGGCGCAACTGCCATGCGATCGACGGTACGGCGATCCGGCCGGGTCCGCCGGAGAACGGGTCAGGCCGAGGACGGAGCCGCCCAGCCGAGCAGCCGGTCGACCGGCCAGGTGTTGACGATCCGCGCGGGGTCCAGGCCGAGCTCCTCGGCCCGGGCACAGCCGTAGATCGGGAAGTCGAGCTGGCCCGGCGCGTGCGCGTCGGAGTCGATGGCGAACACGCAGCCGATGTCGATGGCCAGCCGGAGGAGGTCGGTGGGCGGGTCCCGCCGCTCGGGCCGGGAGTTGATCTCGACGGCGACGTCGTGCTCGGCGCAGGCCTCGAACACGGCGCGGGCGTCGAACTCCGACTGCGGCCGCTTCCCCCGCCCGCCCGTCACCAGCCGGCCGGTGCAGTGCCCCAGCACGTTGGTGAACGGGTTGCGTACGGCGGCCAGCATCCGCCTGGTCATCGGGCCGGTGTCCATCCGGAGCTTGGAGTGCACCGACGCGACCCGGACGTCGAGCTGCGCCAGCATCTCGTCGGTCTGGTCCAGCGTGCCGTCGTCGAGGATGTCCACCTCGATGCCCTTGAGCAGCCGGAACCCGCTCCCGGACCCCGGCCCCAGGTGCTCGTTGACGGCGTCCACCACGGCCAGCTGCTCGCGCAGTCGCGCCACCGACAGCCCGTTGGCCACCGTCAGCCTCGGGGAGTGGTCGGTGAGCACGAGGTACTCGTGGCCCAGCTCCATGGCGGTGAAGGCCATCTCCTCGATCGGCGACCCGCCGTCGGACCAGTCGCTGTGGGAGTGCAGGTCGCCCCGCAGGGCGGCGCGGACGGCGAGGCCTCCCTCGACGAGCGGACCACCGGCCTCCGCCTCGAGCTTCGCCAGCCGGGCCGGCACCTCGCCGCGCGCCGCGGCGGCGATCACCTCGGCGGTGCTGGCCCCGATCCCCGGGATCTCGCGCAGCGTGCCGGCGGCCGCCCGGGACCGGACCTGCTCCTCCCCCAGGGGCAGGATCGCGTCCGCCGCCGCCCGGAAGGCCTTCACCTTGTAGGTCTCCTGGCGGGTGCGCTCGAGCAGGAAGGCGATCCGGCGCAGCGCCGCCACCGGTCCGAGCCTGGGATCCATCCGGACATTCTTGCCGATTCCCTTGACAACGGTGTGATCCACAGCACACCGGACACGCTCCACATGGACTCCACAGGGTTTTCCACAGGGAGGGGAAAACTCGGTCCCGCAGCCGATTGACCGGCCGCCCGGCGTACCCCTAGGTTCTCAGGCAGATGAGGCCCCCGGGGCACCGCGGCCGGCGTTCGCAAGGGGAAGGCAGGCGCCGGCACGGAGCACCGGGGGCCTTCTCGCGGCGACGCGCGGGCGCGCCCACGGCCCCAGTGCGGGAAATGGGCGTGGGTGTGGACTAGTGTCGAGGACGGTTCGCACCCCTGAACCCCGGCGGGTCCTTCCCCCGACTCCCGCCGCGACGACCACAGAACATGGATCAAGGAGGCCGTCATGGCGGAGACCTGGAGCGGCGAGTTCTACTGCGTGAAGTGCAAGGAAAAGCGTGAGGCGGAGGGCCACATCGAGGTCAACGACAAGGGCACCAAGATGGCCAAGGCCACCTGCCCCGTGTGCGGCACGAAGCTGAACCGCATCCTCGGCCGCGCCTGAACCCGACCGACCGAGAACCACCGCGCAACGACGGTCCCACCACGGTGGGTCCGTCGTTGCGCGCTTTCACGGCCCCTGTGGAGGGCCGGTCGCACCCGGCGCGGACAGTCCCTACGCTCGGACGGCATGACCAGACCCGCCCTCGCCCCCGGTCTCCGGGTGCTCAGGCGCTCCCGCGACCAGCTCCAGGTCGGGCTGCACCCGGAGCGCCGGCTGCTGCTCGCGGACACCCCACCCGTACGACGCGCGCTCGACCACCTGCTACGCGGTGAGTCGCTGCCCACCGACCGGCACACCGAGCGGGCGCTCGAGCAGCTGGCCCCGGTGCTGGTCGACGGCACGGGCCTGGTCGTCGCCGGCGTGGCGCCGGGCGACGTGGCCGCGGTGGCGCTGCAGGATCCCGCGGCGTACCAGGACCGGGTCGCCGCCCGGCGGCGCGCTGCCGTCCTGGTGACCGGCGCCATGGGCG
>DASTFI010000109.1:0-49024 GCA_035708765.1 Marmoricola sp. | reverse complement strand
GTGATTACCTGGGGGTGACCGTCGGGCTCGCCGCCGCCGACCAGTACGACTGGCCGGTGAATGCCGACCCCGCCTGCCCGATGGACTGGGACTCCACGTCGTACACCGACGCACCGCACTGCATCCGCAGCTTCGACACGGGGATGACCGTGGAGGACAAGTCCGGAGAGGTGCACCACGACAGCCAGATCTGGAGCCAGGCGCTCTGGGAGATCCGTGAGGCGTACGTCGACCAGCTCGGCCTGACCACCGCCGACTGGGACACGACCCTGGTCGCGTCGCAGTTCCACTACGCGGCCGACACCTCCTTCGCCGAGGCGGCCGAGAAGACGTACGACGAGGCGAGGTACCGCGACGGTGACGACGCTGCTGCCGTGGTGCGGGCCCGGTTCGAGGCCCGCGGCATCAGCTTCTGAGGTCAGGCGGCGAGGTCGGGATCGGCCAGCCGGCGCAGCTTGGCGATCGCCTCGCGCTCGAGCTGGCGCACCCGCTCGGCCGAGATGCCGTGCCGCGCGCCGATGTCGGCGAGCTTGTGCTGGCGACCGTCGACGAGGCCGTAGCGTGACCGGACGATGTCCGCGGACCGCTCGTCGAGCAGGTCGACCAGGGTGTTCAGCCGGTCGCGGGCCTCGGTGTCGAGCACCGTGAGGTCGGGGCCCGGTGCGCTCTCCTGGGCGATCAGGTCGCCCAGCGACGTGTCCCCGTCCACGTCGAGCGGGGTGTCCAGGCTGACGTGGTCGCGACCCCAGCTCATCAGGTCGAGCACCCGGTCGATGTCCATGTCGAGCTCACCGGCGATCTCGGCCGGCTCCGGCTCGCGGCCGAGCTGGCGCTCGAGGGTGCGCCGGGCCGAGGAGACCTGGTTGAGCTCCTCGACGACGTGCACCGGGAGACGCACGACGCGCGCCTGCTGCGCGATGCCGCGGGTGATCGCCTGCCGCACCCACCAGGTCGCGTAGGTGGAGAACTTGTAGCCCTTGGCGTAGTCGAACTTCTCGACCGCCCGGATCAGGCCGGTGTTGCCCTCCTGGATGAGGTCGAGCATCGGCATCGCGCTGCGGCCGTACTTGCGGGCGATCGACACCACCAGGCGCAGGTTGGCGTTGATGAACCGCTGCATCGCGCGCTCGCCCTCCTCGACGAGCCACTCGAGCTCGGCCTGCGTGGCGAATCCGGGAGCGCCGCCCTTGCGGCGACCCACCCGGCCCTCCTCGAGGAGCTTGCCGGCCAGGAGGCCGGCCTCGATCGTCTTGGACAGCTCGACCTCCGTGATGGCGTCGAGCAGCGGCGTACGCGCGATCTCGTCGAGGTACAGGCCGACGCTGTCGCGGCCCTCGATCTCTCGCTCGGTGCGAATGGCAGTCACTGCTGCTCCTTCCCTCGTCGGACCGGTGCTCGGTCCCATGTGGTGCAACTGGTGCAACGCTGTGGCGTTCCGGGGGATTCCCCGCGGGTGGCGGGGGTCACGTCGGGGTGCGGCCACGTTGCCTTCACTGGGTACGACGTGCCAGTACCCACGAAAGTTGCCCTGTCTCGGGGTTCTCAGAAAGTTCTCAATCTGCGCCTTCTCGGCCGGGCACAGCGTCCTGCACGGCGGTGAGGCCGGGGTCGTCCGCAGCGAAGGAGAGCACCCGGCCCGGTCCGGTCGCGGCCGTCTCGAAGCGCACCGTGACCACGCCCCGCCCCGATCCCCACACCCAGCCCCGGCCGTGCTCGACGTGCTCGACGTCGCTGCCCGGCGCCCAGGGGCGCCTGCTGCGGACGCCCGACACCTGCGCGAGGAGGGCTTGTGCCTCCTGCTCGTCGCCGGTCCCGTCGTGGTGGGCAGAGTCCTCGTCATCGGCGAAGAGGTCCTCCTGGATCCAGTCGGCGAGGCCGGAGACACCCACCCCGAGCAGCCGGACGCCTCCGGAGGTGTCCACCTCGGCCAGGAGCCTGCGGGCCACCCGGGACACCGTCCGGGTGTCGTCGGTGGGGCTCGGCAGGGTCGCCGAGCGGGTGTGCGTGGAGAAGTCGTGCAGCCGGACCTTCACGGTGACGGTGCGCCCGGAGAGGCGGGCCGTGCGCAGCCGCTCGGTGACCTTCACGGACTGGCGGTCCACCAGCGCGGCGAGCAGCTTGCGGTCGACGTGGTCGACCTCGTAGGTGTCCTCCACGGAGACCGACTTCGTCTCGCGCACCGGGCTGACCTCGCGGTCGTCCTCCGCTCGGGCCAGCGCGTAGAGGCTCCGACCGTGCGCCTTGCCGAGCACCCGGACGAGCTCTGCCTCGCTGATCGTCTCCAGCTCCGCGACGGTGCTCACCCCGATGCGGCGCAGTGCCTCGGTGGTGGCGGGACCGACGCCGGGGATGGCGGTGACCTGCAGCGGCCGGAGCAGGTCGCGCTCGAGGCCGGGGGCGACCACGACCAGCCCGTCGGGCTTGTCCAGGTCGCTGGCGATCTTGGCGATCAGCTTGGAGGTCCCCACGCCGATCGACCCGGTCAGCCCGTCGGTGACCTGGTGCACCCGCTCCTTGAGCTCCCCGGCGAAGGCGCTGACCGTCGCGACCGAGAGGTCCGGCAGGCCGGCCTCGGCCAGGTCGACGAACGCCTCGTCGAGCGACAGCGGTTCGACCAGCGGGCTGATCGAACGGAGCAGCTCCATCACCCGGGCGCTGGCCTCGCGGTAGGCGTGGAACCGCCCGGAGAGGAACGCGGCGTTGGGACACCGTCGTCGCGCCTCCGCGGTCGGCATCGCCGAGTGCACGCCGAAGGTGCGGGCCTCGTAGGACGCGGTGGCCACCACGCCGCGGCCCCCGACGCCGCCGACGACCACCGGCTTGCCGCGCAGGGAGGGCTTGTCCCGCTGCTCCACGGCGGCGAAGAACGCGTCCAGGTCCAGATGCAGCACCGTCGCCTCCGCGCGCATCCGCGAGCGCCCGGTTGTGGGCGACGATGACTGCATGGGCGCATCGTAGGGCTGACCACGAGCCGTCCACAGGCAGGCGAGCGACCGTGCTCGTCCACAGGGCACCGCCCGGGACTGCCGCCGTGGGGGTGTCCTGGCACAGCGTGGCGGCCATGAAGACCTACACCGCTCGCACCCCGCTCGACCTGATCGCCCTGGCGCCGTACCTGCTCGGCTTCCATCCGGCTGACTCCGTGGTCCTGATGACCTTCGGTGCCGGGGAGCCGTTCCACGCCCGGGTCGACCTGCCCGACAGCCTCGACGGGCAGGAGGCGCTGAGCCAGATGCTGCGCGAGGTCGTCCGCGAGCACCGGGTGCCCACCGTTGCCGTGCTCGTCTACTCCGAGGACGTCGAGGCAGCGGCGACGATGGCAGGGCTGCTGGTCGTCGGACTCACCGGCGACGGGGTCGACGTGGTCGACGCCCTCCGTGTCGAGGACACGGAGTACTTCGACTGCCTGGACCCCGCGCTGCCGGGCACGACGTACGACCTGAGTGCGCATCCCTTCACCGCGGCCCGCGTGTACGACGGCCAGGTGGCGCACGACAGCCGCTCCGCGCTCGCCGACACCCTGGTCGGGACTGACGAGGACGACCGGCTCGCCGTGCACCGGGCCGCGGACCGGTTCGCGACCCGGGTGCTGGCCGACGCGGGGATCGACAGCCTCCACGATGCCGGCGATCGCTGGGTCGGCGAGCAGGGGGAGTGGCTGCGCGACCTGGTGCTGGGCCTGCTGACGGCGCCACGTCGGCCGAGCCCGGCCGAGTGTGGTCGTGTCCTGCTGCTGCTGACCCAGATGGACCTGCGCGACCTCGCCTGGCTCATGATCGGCCGCGACGACGCCCGCCAGCACGTGGACCTGTGGAGCGAGCTGGTCCGACGCGCGCCGGACGAGCTGCTGCCGGGGCCGGCGGCCCTGCTGGCGTTCGCCGCCTGGCAGGCGGGTGACGGAGCGCTGGCCTGGTGCGCGATCGACCGGTGCCTGGCCCTGGACCCCGACTACCGCCTCGCCGAGCTCATCGGCGACCTGCTCACCCGGGCGGTGCCACCCTCGGCCTGGACGCGGATGCGGGAGGGGCTCGGCGACTCGGCCCCGTCCCGGCGACGGGCCGGCTGAGCCGTTCGTGCTGTCCAGCGGCGCCGCGTGGCTCTAGGCTCTCGTCATGGGCCAGGACGTGGACCAGCAGGAATTCACCCGGGCGGATCGGACGCGGCACCGGGAGAAGGTGCGGCGGTGCCTCGACGTCTTCGCCCAGATGCTGCGCGAGGCCCACTTCGACTCCGAGGACCCGATGACCGGTCTGGAGATCGAGTTCAACCTCGTCGACGACGACGGCCAGCCCTCGCTGAAGAACGCCGAGGCACTGGAGGCGATCGCCGACCCGGCCTTCCAGACCGAGCTCGGACAGTTCAACCTCGAGATCAACGCAGCGCCGCGCCGGCTCGGCGAGAGCGGTGTCCGGGGCTTCGAGGACGACCTGCGCACCAGCCTCAACCACGCCGAGCAGGCCGCCGAGGGCGTGGACGCCCACCTGGTGATGATCGGCATCCTGCCCACGCTGGAGCCGGGGCACCTCGGCCCGGGAACGATCAGCCCCAACCCGCGCTACCAACTGCTGTCCGACCAGATCCTGGCCGCCCGCGGGGAGGACCTCGAGATCGACATCGCCGGACGCGACCGGCTGCGCACCACCTCGGAGTCGATCATGCCCGAGGCCGCATGCACGAGCACCCAGCTGCACACGCAGGTCAGCCCCGAGGACTTCCCCGGCTACTGGAACGCCTCCCAGGCGGTCGCGGGCATCCAGCTCGCGCTCGGGGCCAACTCGCCCTACCTGCTCGGCAAGGAGCTGTGGAGCGAGACCCGGATCCCGTTGTTCGAGCAGGCGACCGACACGCGCAGCGACGAGCTGAAGGCCCAGGGCGTGCGCCCACGGGTGTGGTTCGGCGAGCGGTGGATCACCTCGATCTTCGACCTGTTCGAGGAGAACGTCCGCTACTTCCCGGCCCTGCTCCCGGTGACCGAGGACGAGGATCCGCTCGAGGTGCTCTCCCGGGGCGGCACCCCGGCGTTGCCCGAGCTGCGGCTGCACAACGGCACCATCTACCGGTGGAACCGACCCATCTACGACGTCGTCGACGACAAGCCGCACCTGCGGGTGGAGAACCGGGTGCTGCCGTCGGGGCCGACCGTGGTCGACACGATGGCCAACGCCGCCTTCTACTTCGGGCTGGTGCGGGCGCTGGCGGAGAGTGAGCGCCCCCTCTGGTCGCAGATGTCCTTCTCCGCCGCGGAGGAGAACTTTCACTCCGCTGCCCGCGACGGCATCGACGCGCAGGTCTACTGGCCCGGTGTGGGCCAGGTCAGCGCCACCGAGCTGGTGCTGCGCCGGCTGCTGCCGATGGCCGCCGACGGGTTGGCCCGGTGGGGCGTGGAGGGTCGCGAGTGCGACCGGCTGCTGGCGGTCATCGAGGCGCGCTGCACGCTCGGGCAGAACGGGGCGAGCTGGTTCCGTGGCGAGGTGCACGCTCGTGAGGAGGCGGGGGAGGACCGCGGCGAGGCGCTCCGGCACACGCTCAACGACTACCGCGAGCACATGCACGCCAATCAGGCCGTGCACTCCTGGTGAGGTGGTGGGCGGCGCTGCTCAGCGCCGGCGAATCCGGTGGTAGTGCACCCGGTCACCGCTGAGGATGTCCGCCCAGCCGTGCCGGTTGAGCACGAAGAAGCCCGGCAGTGCCAGCCCGTGACGGGCGAACGCGTCCCGGGTGGCGCCGCACCACGCGATGTCATGGTCGCTGGGGGCGAGGTCGCCCGAGCGCGTGATCCAGCCACAGACGGGTCGGTCCACGCCGGAGACGCCGCGCTCCACCAGATCGGCGCGCCACCCGGCCTCCCTGGGACCCGTGCCGGCCTCGTCGGGGATCCGGATCCGCTCGCCGCCCGGCGCACCGACGTACAGCCGTGGCACCAGGGTCCGGCGTGGCCCGATCGCGGCGACGAACCGGTCCAGCTCGGCGCGGACCTGACCCGCCAACGGCAGTGGCACGCCTCCAGCCCCGGTCCCGGTCATCGGCCCGGTCATCGCCCCGGTCATCGGCCCCGTCATCGTCCCAGCATGCCGCGCGGCGGCCGGCGGTGCAGCGGCGATCCACAGGCGCGCGGGCGCCCCGGCCGGGGTCGGGCAGACTGGGCGTCATGGCGATCCACATCACCGGCGACGAGGCCGCCGACCAGGTGCTCACCGACGATCCGTTCGCGCTGCTCGTGGGCATGCTGCTGGACCAGCAGTACCCGATGGAGCACGCGTTCCGTGGCCCGGCCAAGCTGCTGGAGCGCTTCGGCACGCTCGACCCGGCGATGATCGCTGCGGCCGATCCCGAGGAGTTCGCCGCCGTGGCGGCCACCACCCCGGCCATCCATCGGTTCCCGGGCTCGATGGCCACCAAGGTGCAGTCGGTGGCCCGTCGGGTCGTCGAGGAGTACGACGGGCACGCCGAGCGGCTGTGGACCGAGGCGACATCGGGGGCCGACCTGATGAAGCGGGTGCAGGCGCTGCCCGGCTTCGGCAGGCAGAAGGCGCAGATCTTCACCGCCCTGGTCGCCAAGCAGCTGGGCGTGCGTCCGGAGGGCTGGGAGCGGGCGGCCGGCGACTACGCGCTCGAGGGTCACCGCTCGGTCGCCGACGTGACCAGCCCCGAGTCGCTGGAGAAGGTCCGCGCCCACAAGAAGGAGAAGAAGGCGGCGGCGCGGCGGTGACCCGGGCCGATCAACCGCTTTCAGGACGTCCGTGTCAGAATGTGCGCGCGGCTGTTGACAGGTACGGGCCTTGCCGCGCCCGAGTAACGCTTCCAGGCCAGACCGAGAGGTAGTTCGTGTCCTCGAGTTCGTCCCCCGCGGCCAAGAAGGCGGCCACCAAGACCACCGCCAAGGCCAGCTCGAAGAAGACCGCAGCGAAGAACACTTCCGCGACCGCCCGGAAGACGCCGGCGAAGAAGGGCGCTGCCCTGACCGCCGAGGAGATCCAGGCACAGGCCAAGGTGGTCGGCCCGGACGGCAAGAAGGTCCTCGCCGACGTGCCGGACGAGCAGTTCGAGAAGGACGTCGCCAACGACCCCACGATCAAGGCCGACGAGAAGGAAGCCTCCTTCATCGTCTCCGCGGCCGACGACACCGACGAGCCCGAGCAGCAGGTCATGGTCGCCGGCGCGACCGCCGACCCGGTCAAGGACTACCTCAAGCAGATCGGCAAGGTGCCGCTGCTCAACGCCGAGATGGAGGTCGAGCTCGCCAAGCGGATCGAGGCCGGCCTGTTCAGCGAGGAGAAGCTCGGCAAGGGCGGCAAGGTCAGCCCGAAGATGCTCGAGGAGCTCGAGTGGATCTCCGATGACGGCAAGCGCGCGAAGAACCACCTCCTTGAGGCCAACCTGCGGCTGGTGGTCAGCCTCGCCAAGCGCTACACCGGACGCGGGATGCTCTTCCTCGACCTCATCCAGGAGGGCAACCTCGGCCTGATCCGCGCGGTCGAGAAGTTCGACTACACCAAGGGCTACAAGTTCTCCACCTACGCGACCTGGTGGATCCGGCAGGCGATCACCCGGGCGATGGCCGACCAGGCCCGCACCATCCGCATCCCGGTGCACATGGTCGAGGTGATCAACAAGCTCGCTCGCGTCCAGCGCCAGATGCTGCAGGACCTGGGCCGCGAGCCCACCCCCGAAGAGCTCGCCAAGGAGCTCGACATGACCCCCGAGAAGGTCGTCGAGGTCCAGAAGTACGGCCGCGAGCCCATCTCGCTGCACACGCCGCTCGGCGAGGACGGCGACTCGGAGTTCGGTGACCTCATCGAGGACTCCGAGGCGATCGTGCCCGCCGACGCGGTGAGCTTCACGCTGCTGCAAGAGCAGCTCCACGCCGTGCTCGACACCCTGTCGGAGCGCGAGGCCGGTGTGGTCTCGATGCGGTTCGGCCTCACCGACGGCCAGCCCAAGACCCTGGACGAGATCGGCAAGGTCTACGGCGTGACCCGCGAGCGGATCCGGCAGATCGAGTCCAAGACCATGTCGAAGCTGCGCCACCCCAGCCGCTCGCAGGTGCTGCGCGACTACCTCGACTGAGAGCGCGGCCGGCTCCGCCCTGCTCGGCTGTGAACCGGGCAGAACGGACATGTATCGCAGAGGTTCCGCCTAGACTCTGCGCCCGTGAGGGGATGCATCGTCGCGTGGCGGCTACGCGCTGCGCTCGTGGGACTCTGCGCCCTGCTCGTCGCGGCAGCGCCGGCGCTGACGGGCGCCGCGGCCCATGCCGAGGGCCTTCGGTCGTGGGGCGTCAGCATGCCCGGGGTGCCCGGCGACCTCAACGGGCTGCAGGCGCTGGCCGAGGCGACCGGCCGGGCTCCCGCCGAGGTGATGTGGTACGCCGCCTGGGCCACGGTGCCCGACTTCCCGGCTGCTGATGCCGCCCGGGTGGCCGCCACCGGCGCCCTGCCCCAGGTGACCTGGGAGCCGTGGGACCCGAGCCGCGGCCTGCGCCAGTCGACGTACTCCCTGGCCAGCATCGCGGCCGGCAAGCACGACCGCTACCTGGCCCGGTGGGCCGACCAGGTCAGGGCGTACGGCGGTCCGCTGGTGCTGCGCCTGGCCCACGAGATGAACGGCAGCTGGTACCCGTGGGCCGAAGGTGTCAACGGCAACAAGGCCGGCAGCTACGTCAAGGCGTGGCGGCACGTCCACGACGTCTTCGCTGCCCGCGGCGTGCACAACGTGCTCTGGGCCTGGTCGCCGAACGTTCCCTACCCCGGATCCACCGCGTTCGCCGGTCTGTACCCGGGCGACGCCTACGTCGACCGGGTGGCGCTGGACGGCTACAACTGGGCCGACCTGCAGGCCGGCAGCACCTGGCAGAGCTTCGCGGAGGTCTTCGGCGCCGGCATCACCCAGCTGCAGGCGCTGACGAGCAGACCGCTGTTCATCGGCGAGGTCGGCTGTCCCGAGCAGGGCGGCGACAAGGCCGCGTGGGTGCGGGACATGTTCGCGACCCTGGCCGAGCGTCCCGAGATCCGCGGCGTGGTGTGGTTCGACCACGCCAAGGAGGCCGACTGGCGCGTGGACAGCTCGCCGGCCTCGCTCGCAGCGTTCCGCGAGGGCCTGGCGAGCTATTCCTGAGGCTGGTAGCGGCGCACCATCGTCCAGACGTTGACCTCGCTCGTGCGGGCGAAGTGCAGCTCGTCGAGGACCGCGCTCGCCAGCGGCAGGCCGCGCCCGGACTCGGCGAGCTCGTCGGGCATGGTGTCGCTCCACTGGGCGGCGTACTCCTCGCCGGAGTCGGAGAGCCGCGCCTCGAGCGCGTCGCTGAGCACCGCCAGCTCGAAGTGCCAGCGCACCTCGCCCGAGGGCCGGCCGTGCTCGACGACGTTGCCGGCGAGCTCCATGACGGCCGTCTCGAACATCATCACGTCCGCCGTGGGCAGACCGGGGTGCTCGGCGGCGACGCGCTCCAGGAGGTCGTGCAGCACCTCGATGCCCTCCGGCACGGCAAGGCCGTCGATGCTGTACTGGTCACCAGCCATGACGGGCGTCCTCCACGGTCGGGTAGGCCTTCAGGATGCGGTCGAGATTGGTCAGGCTCAGCACGGTGCGGACCTGTTCGCCGGCGCCGGCGATGCGCAGGTCGCCCCCGGCCTGTCGGGCGGTCTTGAGGCCCCCCACCATCGCGCCGAGCCCCGAGGAGTCGACGAAGGTCGTCTCGCTCAGGTCCACGACGACCCGGCTGGCACCCTCCCCGACGACGTCGTCGACGAGCTGCTTGAAGCGGGGGGCGGCGCTCATGTTGAGCCGCCCCGGACAGCTCAGCACGGCCACCCCGTCCTCGATCGACTTGCCCAGCTCGGTCACGGCACCAGCTCCTCCTGCTCGGGCGCCCGGTAGCGGGCTGCCTGGATGATGACACTCAGCACGACCAGGTCGTAGGCGACCCAGATGAGGTTGACGGCCGTGCCGACGACGGTGTTGGTGGTCCCCAGCCACAGCCGCAGCGCCCCGATCACGCAGGAGACGAGGAGCGCCGCCATCGCCAGCAGCTGCGGCCAGACCAGTCGCCAGGGGAACGGCTCGCCGGTCGACTGCCGGGTCTTCGGCGTGACGACGAACCCCAGCGGCCTGCCGAACCAGACGTTGGCCGCCGCGGTCCAGCAGGCGCGGATCCACAGCGGGAACAGCGCCAGGCTGTACTGGTGCCCGCGCCAGGTCTTGACGCCGTAGCCGATGACGAAGAACAGCAGCTGGTTGAACAGCATGTAGGGGATGAAGTGCTCGAGGAAGCTCAGCCCGTACGCGCGGACCGGGAGCACACCGAAGCACAGGTAGATCATCGGCGCCACCAGGTAGACCACCGCGGCGAACCCCGCCAGGTAGCTCCACATGGTGGCGAAGTACATGAGCTTCTGGCCCCACGAGAGGCCACGCTGCGCCAGCGGGTTCTCCCGCAGCATGACCTGCAGCGTCCCCTGCGACCAGCGCAACCGCTGCTGCAGCATCGTGCGGAGGTCCTCCGGCGCGAGCCCGTGTGCCAGGACCTCGTGGTGGTAGACCGACTTCCAGCCCAGCGCGTGCAGCTGCATGCAGGTGGCCATGTCCTCGGTCACCGACACCGTCGCGAGCGGCATCATCGGCTGTGCCTCGTCGCTGCGGTCGACGTCGACCGCCTCCATCAGCGCGCGCACCGACGCCACCGCGCCCAGCGGCGACCACTCCCGCCCGGCCAGCTGCTCGAGCGCGTGCTCGTCGATGACGGGCAGCGCGAGCTCCTCGTCCTCGGCGATGGGGAGCGTCGCCAGCGCCGCGAGGTCCGCACGGATGGCGACGGCGTCCCGCTCGACCGCCTGCCGGCTGACCTGGCGCAGCTGCTCCTGGAAGGCGTAGGTCACCTCGGCGACCGGAGTCCCGGTGTCGAGCTCGTGCCGGGCGGCGTCCACCGCGCCGCGCACCTGGCGCAGGTCGGCGGCGACCTCGGGCTGCTCCGTACGGGTCCGCCGGGCCGTCCGGTCGAGGATCCGGCGCGAGGTGCGCAACGTCTCGCGGACGGCGTCCTCGACCTCCCGGACGTAGCCGACGATGCCCAGCTGCATGAGGGCCTCGCGCCGCAGGATGGCGTTGGAGCCGCAGAAGAACGCGGCGTTCCAGCCGTCCTTGCCCTGCTGGATCGGCCCGTAGAACAGCGGTGCCTGGCTGCCGAGCGGGTCCGACTCCGTCACGTTGTGGAACCACTGCGGTGTCTGCACCAGCGCCACCTCGGGATCCTCGAACCAACCGAGGGTCCGGTCGAGGATCTCCGGGTCGGGCACCTGGTCGGCGTCGAGCACCAGCAGGTACTCGCCGTCGGTCCGGAACAGGGCGTTGTTGAGGTTGCCGGCCTTCGCGTGCCGGGGCTTGCCGGTCCAGTCCTCGTGCCGGGTCAGGTAGCCGACGCCCTCGCGCTCGGCCGCCGCGCGCATCTCGGGGCGGCTGCTGTCGTCGAGGATCCACGTCTGGTGGGGATGCCGGATCCGCCGGGCGGCCGCCGCGGTCGCGGAGACCATCTCGACCGGCTCGTCGTACGTCGTGATGAAGACGTCCACGGTCGCGCCGTCGGGCGGCGGTGGCGCGTCGCCGCGCTGCCGCAGCCGCCACATGGTCAGGCCGAAGAGGAAGGAGTCGATCAGCGAGTAGGTCTCGGCCACCACGAGCGGTACGGCGATCCACCAGTTGGTCCAGTTGACCGAGAACAGCCAGCGCCAGCCGACGTAGACGGTGCCGAAGGTCAGCGTGAGCAGGACCAGCAGCCGGACCAGGAGCAGCCGGATCATGTCCCACGACCTGTCGCCGCATGCGCCGTGCGGCGTACGGCGACCACGGTGACGTCGTCCGGCTGCAGGGATTCGACGAAGAGCCCGCACACACGGTCCACGAGTCGCTCGATGCCCAGTGCCTCCCGGGCGACCTGCTCGGCGGCCGTGATGGCTGCCGCCACGTCGGCGAAGGCATCGAGGACCCCGTCGCTGATGAGCAGCAGCGTCTCGCCCTGCTCCAGCCGGTCGCGGTGCTCGTGCCAGCGGTCGTCCGGGAGCGTGCCCAGCGGCAGGTCGGTGGAGCGGAGGGTGCGCGCCCGCCCCTCCCGGTCGAGGACCAGCGCGAGCCCGTGCCCGGCGTCGACGTACGTCAGGTCACCGCTCGCCGGGTCGACCCGGGCGGCGAACAGGGTGACGAAGGTGGTGCTGGCCTCGAGGTCCTCCTGCATCGTCCGCGCCGTCCTGCTGACGGCCTCGGGCAAGGGGTTGTAGCGGGAGGTGCCCCCGGAGCACGGCGCGCGTTCCGGCGGCGATGACGGCCGCGGTCAGTCCCTTGCCCATCACGTCGGCGATCGCCACCTGGACGGTGCCGTCGTCGAGCACCTGGTGGTCGTAGAAGTCACCGCCGACCTCGCGGGCTGGCCGGCAGCGTCCGGCGAGCTCGAGGCCGGGGACGTCCGGGACGGAGCGGGGGAGCAGCCGGCGTTGCACCTCGCGGGCCTGCAGGACTTCGTGGTCGAGGGCCAGCTCGTTCTCCACCCAGCGGCCCAGCGTGCGCAGCAGCCGGCTCTCGGCCGTGCTCAGCTCGCGCGGCTCGTGGTCGAGGATGCACAGGGCTCCCACCGTCTCGCCGTGGGCCTTCACCGGCTGGCCGGCGTAGAAGCGGATGTGCGGGTCGCCCCGGACGTACGGGTCGTCGGCGAACCGCGGATCGGTCCGGGCGTCCTGGACGAGCAGCTGGCCGTGCCCCTCGATGGTCTGGGTGGAGAAGGCGTCCCGGCGCGCCATCACGTGCTGGAGGCCGATGCCGGCCTTGGCGAACTGCCGGTCCTCCTCGACGAGGTTGATCCCGACCATGGGGACGCCGAAGATCTGCCGGGCGAGCTCGGCGATCCGGTCGAAGCGCTCCTCGGGCCCGGAGTCGAGCTGGTGGAGCCCGCGGACGGCCTCGAGCCGCCTCTGCTCCTCCTCTGGGGTCACGCGTCCGCCTCCCGAGATGGTCGTGTGCAACCGAGGCTAGCGAACCGCCCGGTGGTGCGCGCGCAGGCTCACGTCAGGACGACGCCGACGACCCAGGTGAGGGCGGCCAGGAACGCGAAGGCGAACTCGATGAGGATGCCCAGCCCCACCGCCCGGACGGCGTGCACGGTCGCCGGCCAGGCGCGGTCGTGGCCGAGCCGGCGCCACTCACTGAGGTAGACGCCCAGGACGAAGCCCAGCGGGAGACCGATCACCGGGACCACGAAGAAGCCGACCACGCCCAGTGCGCCGCCCACGAGCAGGGTGCTGTTCGCCACGCCCGCGCGTTGCAGGCTGCGGCCGGGGACCAGGTACTTGACCACGCCACCGGTCACCACCAACCCTCCGGCCAGGGCTGCCACCGTCCACGCGGTGGGGCCGGTCACCTCGGTCGCCCACACGATGACGGCGACGAGCACCAGCACCGAGCCCGGGAGCAGCGGCACCACGACTCCCACCAGGCCGACGGCGATCACGACGGCAACGACGAGCTCGACTCCGGTCACGGGCGCAAGGGTGGCACAGACGTCGAGGCCCCGGTCCTGGTGGACCGGGGCCTCGACGGAGTCGCTGGGGGAGTCGTTGGGGGGAGCGCCTGGGCTCAGCGCTCCGCGTCGGTGGTGGCCGAGGACGTCGGCGAGTCGGCGAGCTTGTGCGTCTCGTCATGGAAGTACGACGCGATCTCGCGCAGCTTGTCGCCGTGCTCGCGCGCGTGGTGAGCACAGAACAGCAGCTCACCGCCGGCCTGCAGCTGGACCCGCAGGTATGCCTGGGCACCGCAGCGGTCGCAGCGGTCCACCGCGGTCAGCGGGGCGCTCGGGGCGGTTGCAGTGGTCACGGGGGCCTCTCTTTCCTTCTTGCCAGTTCAACGAGCGGCGAGCCTGGTGGTGCCGGTCCGCCCGTTCACCGGGTCAACATCCCATCACACGATTTGCTTCCCAGTGCCCGTTTTCTCACGCTGTGTCACACGTGCGATCCCGGTCACGTGAGTGTGCCGACTCCGTCCAAATCCCTGCTGCTCCGATCAGGCTCCTGACACGAGGTGTTCGAGCCAGTGGAGCACACCGGATGGGTCCGTGGTCGGATATCCACAGCAACGACCGGGCAGGTGTCGTGTCGGACGCCGCAACGTCGGTGCGGATGAGTAGATTTGCCGCGACGCACCAGGCAGAAGGAAAGACCCATCGACAACACCTACAACGCCCAGCACCTGTTGGTCCTCGAGGGCCTCGAGGCGGTCCGGAAGCGACCGGGCATGTACATCGGCTCGACCGACACGCGCGGTCTGATGCACTGCCTGTGGGAGATCATCGACAACGGCGTCGACGAGGCGCTCGGCGGTCACGCCACCAGGGTCGACGTGATCCTGCACGACGACGGCTCCGCGGAGGTGCACGACGACGGCCGCGGGATCCCTGTGGACAAGGAGCCCAAGACGGGCCTGTCCGGGGTCGAGGTGGTCTACACCAAGCTGCACGCGGGCGGGAAGTTCGGCGGCGGCTCCTACGCCGCGACCGGTGGTCTGCACGGCGTCGGCGCCTCGGTCGTCAACGCGCTGTCGGCGCGGCTCGACGTCGAGGTCGACCGGTCCCCGGCCACCCAGCACATCTGCTTCCAGCGCGGCGTCCCCGGGGTCTTCGACGGCGCCGGTCCGCAGGCGCCGTTCACGGCGCGCTCCGGCCTGACCAAGGGCAAGCGGGTCGCCAAGGCGAAGACGGGCACCCGGGTGCGGTTCTGGCCGGACCGGCAGATCTTCACCAAGGACGCCGAGTTCAAGTACGACGAGCTCGTCACCCGCGCCCGCCAGACGTCGTACATCGTCCCCGGGCTGGCGCTGGCCGTCACCGACCTCCGCAAGCAGGGGCTGGACCCCGAGACGGGCAAGCCCCGCAGCGAGTCGTTCCAGCACGACGGCGGCATCTCGGAGTTCTGCGAGTTCCTCGCCCACGGTGAGCCCGTCACCGACGTCCTGCGCCTGCAGGGGTCGGACACGTTCACCGAGACGGTGCCGCTGCTCGACGAACAGGGTCACATGACGCCGCAGGACATCGAGCGCGAGCTGGTGGTCGACGTGGCGGTGCGCTGGGACACCGGCTACGACACGGAGGTGCGCTCCTTCGTCAACGTGATCGCCACCCCGAAGGGCGGCACCCACGTCAGCGGCTTCGAGGCTGCGCTGACCAAGACCTTCAACGACGCCATGCGGGCGTCCCGGGTGCTCAAGGTCAACGACGCCGACGTGGTCAAGGACGACATCCTCGAGGGCCTGACCGCGGTGGTCACCGTCCGCCTGCCCGAGCCGCAGTTCGAGGGCCAGACCAAGGAGGTGCTGGGCACACCGGCGGCCCGCGGCGTGGTGCGCAAGGTGGTGGCGGCCGAACTCAAGCGGTTCCTGACCTCGACCAAGCGCGCGGAGAAGACGCAGGCCAAGCTCCTCATGGACAAGGTGCTGGGCGCCTCCAGGACACGCCTGACGCTGCGCCAGCAGAAGGAGAACCAGCGCCGCAAGAACGCCCTCGAGTCCAGCGCCCTGCCGGCCAAGCTCAACGACTGCCGCTCCGGAGACGTCGAGCGGTCCGAGCTCTTCATCGTCGAGGGTGACTCCGCTATGGGCACCGCCAAGGCGGCGCGCAACTCCGAGTTCCAGGCGCTGCTGCCGATCCGCGGCAAGATCCTCAACGTGCAGCGCGCCTCGGTGGCGGACATGCTCAAGAACGCCGAGTGTGCCTCCATCATCCAGGTGATCGGTGCCGGCTCGGGGCGCACCTTCGACGTGGACGCCGCGCGCTACGGGCGGATCATCTTCATGGCCGACGCCGACTCCGACGGCGCCCACATCCGCTGCCTGCTGGCGACCCTGTTCTTCAAGTACATGCCCGACCTCGTCACCCAGGGGCGGGTCTTCACCGCGGTGCCCCCGCTGCACCGGATCGAGCTGACCAACCCCAAGAAGGGGATGGAGAAGTACGTCTACACCTACTCCGACCCCGAGCTGCAGCGCAAGCTCGCCGAGCTCACCAAGAAGGGTGTGCGCTGGAAGGACCCGGTGCAGCGCTACAAGGGACTCGGCGAGATGGACGCCGACCAGCTGGCGGAGACCACCATGGATCCCCGCCAGCGCACCCTGCGCCGGATCACCGCCGACGACGCGGCCGAGGCGGCCGAGGTCTTCGAGCTGTTGATGGGCTCCGACGTGGCGCCGCGCAAGGAGTTCCTGATCGCCGGCGCCTACGAGGTGGACCAGGAGGCCATCGACGCGTGAGCCGGCGGGGTGGGCCGGCGTGGTGGGCCGGCGGTCAGACGACCGGCTCGAGCAGCCCCGTGTCGACGTCGTAGACGAAGCCGCCGACCTTGACGGTGTCGGGGATCAGCGGGTGGCTGACCACCTTGTGCACGTCGTCGCGAAGGGCCTCGCGCTGGTCGGTCACCATGCTGAAGGTCTGCCACGAGGCGTCCTGACCGGCCGAGGCGGAGACGCGTTCGCGCACCTGCTCCAGTGTCGAGGAGGACATCGCGCAGCGGGTGTGCGGGACCACGAGGATGCGGTCGACGTTCAGCAGGTGGACGCCGAGGACGAGGGCCTCGAGCGCCTGCTCGGTGACGCGACCGCCGGGATTGCGGAAGATCTTCGCGTCACCGGGCTTCAGCCCGAGCATGCCCAGCGGGTCGATCCGTGAGTCCATGCACGTGATCAGGGCAATGCCCGCATTGGCGACACCGTCGAAGCCGGAGAGCCCGAAGTTGTCGGCGAACTCCCGGTTGGCGGACAACAGGTCATCGAAGTCAGCACTCATGCTTCGGAAGGTACTGGATCCGCGAGGGTGGCGACGTACCTGGTCACCGGCTTGAGATCCTTGCCGCAGGACTCGGCCCGGGTGCCGCCCGGCTCGGTGTCGACGCCGACCAGCCACGAGCGCCCGTCCCGGTGCCGTACCCGCCACAGGTCCGCCTCGGCCACGACGTCGAGGTCGTCGAGCCCGTCGATGCCCTCGCGCTCGCGGACGTGGATCTCCGCGACCTGGCCGGCGGGCGGCCAGGTGGAGCGGCCCCGCAGGCCCGCAACCTGGACGTGTCCGCGGTGGGCCGCCGCCAGGATCGCGCTCGCGTCGAGCACCCGGCCGTGCAGGAAGCCGCTGGGCAGCAGGACGGTCGTCGGCGCGAACCGGTGACCGGAGGTGTGGGTGACCTCCCAGACCTGGTCGGCGTGGGCGGTCGCTGCGCTGAGCGCCACCGGGCGTCCCAGCCGGGCGCAGCAGGTGTCCCGCATCCCGTTGGTGCAGACGAGCAGCTGCGGGGCACTGTCGACCTCGAGGCCGGGCAGGCTGCGTCGTACGGCGTCCAGGTCGCCGGCCGCCAGCGCGGCCAGGTTGAGGTCGAGCAGCATCCCCGGGTCCTCGATGCGTCCGCTGAGCAGCCAGGCGCCCCGGGGATGCGTGGCGGCCGCCATGACCGCGCGGGTGCCGCCGCGGTGCCGGTCGGCGTGCCGGCCGGCGCGACGCACCAGGCTCGGCCGGACCCCGGCGGCGTTCGCCGCGGCCTCGATGCGGCCGCCGAGCTCCGGGTCGAGGTGCGACTCGGTCCACGCCTTGCGTCCCCACGGGCCGTTCTGCTCCAGGCACAACCAGGCCGTGGCGGCGGGCGCCGAGCCGGCCAGCGGCTCACCGGCGGCCAGCGACGACTCGGAACAGATCGGGTGCTGCATCAGCCTGCCGTCCTCAACATCGTCGACGTCGTGGTGTCGCGGGTCGCGGCGCCGCGGAAGGTCACCAGCGCGAACCCGGCTGCCAGCAGGGCGCACGCCATCGCGCCGAGGAAGATCGCGTGCAGCTGGGCGATGCCGGCGTGCTGCAGGAGGTCGGTGTAGTCGCTGCAGCGGGTGCGGGTGCCGCCGCACACCTCCCTGGCCGAGGGGATGTCGCCCTGCTCGGCGTAGTAGCGCCGCAGCCCGATCGTCGTCAGCACGGAGATCCCGACCAGCATGCCGACCATCCGGCTGACCACGAGGAGCGCGCTGGTGATGCCGTGCACCGCCGCGTCGGTGCAGGCGAGCAGGGCAGCGTTGACCGGGGCCAGCGCCAGGCCGAAGCCGAGTCCGGCGAGCGCCAGCGTCGCGCTCGACGACAGGTGATGCAGGGCCGACTCGTGCCACCCCGCCATCAGCCAGAACCCCAGCGCCGCCGCGGCCATCCCGCAGGCAGCCACGGTGCCCGCAGCGAAGCGCCGCGTGAGGAAGCCACCCAGCACGGCGCCCACCGGGAGCGCGACCAGGAACTCCACCAGCACCAGCGCCGCCTTGACCTGTGAGTCGCCGTAGACGGTCAGCCGGGCGAACACCGGGATGTCGACGAGTGCGGCGATCAGCGCGGCTCCGATGAAGAAGCTGGCCACCACCGCACCCCAGGCGGGTCGTGCGGCCAGGGCGCGCTGCGGGACGAGTGGCTGCGGCGTACGGCGGTTGTGCAGCCAGAAGAGCACCGCGGCGACGCCCGCGACGGCGAGGTACCACGGTCCGGCTGGCGAGAACACCTCCACCTCCGGGTTGGCGGTGGCGAAGGCGAGGATCACGCCGCCCAGCGAGACCGCGAGCAGCGCGGCGCCCGGGACGTCGGCTTCGCGCAGGCTGCTCCACCACCCCGGCACGTCGACGAACCCGCGGAAGCCCAGGCGTGGGGCGGCAAGGAGCCATCCGACGACGGCGACGCCGAGCACGACGGCGATGATCCCGACCGGTGATGCCCAGCGCGAGCCGCCGTCCTGGAACGGCACGAACGGGCCGCCCCACTGCACCGACGTGACCAGGCCGTCCGGTTGGCGCAGGACGAGCAGGAGGCTGGCGACGAAGAGCCCGAGCAGCGTCAGTCCCGCGACGTCGGGCCGCCGCGCGCGGTCGGGCGCCGGTCCGGGGCGAGGGCGTCCGAGCGAGACGATGGCGGCGGCGAGTAGCAGGCCGACTGCGAGGTTGATCCAGAAGATGTCGCGCCAGTCGCCCACGACCAGCACGGCAGCGCCGTACAGCGGGCCCAGCACGCTGCCGAGCTCCTGCACCGCGCCCACCACGCCGAGCGGCACGCCGCGGTGCTCGGCGGGGTAGATGTCGGCCACCAGCGCCAGCGTCACCGGCACCAGGCCGCCGCCGCCGACGCCCTGGAGGAACCGGCCGGTCACCAGGCTGGGCAGGTCGTACGCCGCCGCGGTGACCAGCGAGCCGAAGCCGAAGACCAGCAAGGAGGCCACCAGCACGGGGAGTCGCCCGTGCAGGTCGGCGATGCGCCCGATCAGCGGCAGCATCGCGACGTAGCCGAGGAGGAACCCGGAGATGATCGGCGCGGCGCGCTGGAGCTCGTCGATGCTCAAGCCGACGGAGGTCATCATGTCCGGCAGCGCCAGGACGACGACGTAGGTGTCTGCCGCCGCGAACGCGACGGCCACCGCTGCCAGCGCGAGCAGCGTCCGCGCGGTGTGGGTCGCGGTCACGGCTTGGTGACGGTGACGGACTTGCCGTAGTCGTCGAAGGTGAGCCGGTAGGTCTCGTCGCCGCCACCGCTGAAGAACTCGCCGGTCACCTCGATCGTGGCGATGTTGCCCTTGTCGTCGATGCCGACCTCGGTGGCGTAGGTGTCGGCCGCCGACGCGCTCGGGATGATCGGCTTCACGAGCTTGCCGGGCAGGGTGCCGGTGAAGGTGGTGAGGATCTGGCTCCCCTTGCGGGACTTCGCACCCTTCTCGACTCCCTGCATCTGCGTCAGGAGGGCGGACACGCCGGCGTCGGGGTCGGCGAAGTCGGCGGGATCGGGGGCGCTGTACTCGGCCGGGTCGATCTGCGTGTAGCTCGGGGTGAGCGGCAGCTTGGCGTAGACCTTCCCGTCGACCGAGGTGACCGGGACGTCGGCGGTGAAGCCGCTGAGCAGCACCTTCACCGACCCCTCGAAGGCGGGCTGCTGGGTGAGCGTGCCGTCTGCGCCGAGGACCGCGTTGCCCTTGGTCGGGGTGGAGTCCGTTGCCAGGGTGAGGTGGACACTCCTCGCGTCGTCGAACTTCTGCTTCGCCTGGGCGAGCACGTCGCTCGGCTTCTCCTGCTTGGTCGCGGAGCCGCCGTCGCCGCCGCACGCCGTCATCGAGGCGAGCGCGAGCAGCACGGCGACCAGGGGCAGGAGCCTCGTTCTCATGGCGTCAGCCTGCCACGCCGGCGGAGACCGCGGCCGGACCGGCGCAGGCCACGATCGGCTGGCTGCCCGGCACGCCGGAGCCGTCCCTGCGACCGGTCGCGTCCGGCAGGTCCACCGGCGCGCCGCTGGCGGCGGCCGCCAGCGGAGGCCGGCTGCCGGCCCAGGCGAAGACCAGGGTGTCCTCGCCCCTGAGGAACCGGTGGCACCGGACGCCGCCGGTCGCGCGGCCCTTCGCGGGATACTCGGAGAACGGGGTCACCTTCACGGCTCCGGCCTCGGTGCCCGGCAACGCCGAGGACGATCCGGAGACCGTCACGACCGCCGCGTCGTCGGGGTCGAGGGCGCCGAACCAGACCACCTGCGCGCCGCTGCCGAGCTTGATGCCGGCGATGCCGCCGCCGCTGCGTCCCTGGGGGCGCACCGCGTCGGCACCGAAGTGCAGCAGCTGGGCGTCGGAGGAGACGAAGCAGAGCTCCTCCTTGCCGCTGCGCAGCTGCACCGCGCCGACGACGGCGTCGTCGTCCTTGAGGGAGATGACCTCCCACTCGTCGCGCGAGAGGTGGTCGGGGTTGACCCGCTTGACCACGCCGTGGCGGGTGCCCAGCGCCAGCCCGGGGGAGTCGGCGTCGAACGTCGTCAGGGCCAGCGCCTGCTCGTCGGCGTCGAGCTGGAGGAACACCCCGAGCGGAGCTCCGCCCTGCAGGTTGGGGTGGTTGGCGGTGCTGGGAAGCGTCGGCAGCTCGAGGACGCTGAGCCGGCGGACCTTGCCGGTGGAGGTCAGCACACCGACCTCGCCCCGGGCCGTCGCCGGCACCACCGACACGATCACGTCGTGGTTGGTGCGGGCGCCACCCGCGCCGAGCGGCTCGGCGTCGGTGGTCCGGGCGAGCAGCCCGTTGGCGCCGAGCAGGACCAGGCAGGGGTCGTCGGCGACCTCGAGCGGGGTGGCCGCCACCTGCGCGGCACTGCCGGTCGACTCGAGCAGGACGGTGCGGCGCGGAGTGCCGTAGGTCTTGGCGACCTCGCCGAGCTCGTCGGAGACGACCTGGCGGAGGCGGGCGTCGTCGCCGAGGATCTCGTCGAGCTCCTCGATGGTCCGGCGCAGCTCCTCGGCCTCCTTGTCGAGCTCCAGCTTGGAGAACCTGGTCAACCGGCGCAGCGGCATGTCGAGGATGTAGTTGGCCTGCACCTCGGTCAGGTCGAAGACCGTCATCAGGCGTTCGCGGGCCTGCTCGGCGTTGTCGCTGGAGCGGATCAGCTGGATGACCTCGTCGATGTCGAGGATCGCGATGAGCAGGCCCTCCACCAGGTGCAGCCGGTCTGCGGCCTTGCCGCGCCGGAACGCCGAGCGGCGTCGTACGACGTCGAAGCGGTGCTCGAGGAAGACCTCCAGCATCTGCTGCAGGCCCAGGGTGCGCGGCTGGCCGTCGACGAGCGCGACCGCGTTGATGCCGAAGGAGTCCTCCATGGGGGTGAGCTTGTAGAGCTTCTCCAGCACCGCCTCGGGGACGAATCCGTTCTTCACCTCGATCACCAGGCGCAGGCCCTGCGCGCGGTCGGTGAAGTCGTTGACCGCCGAGATGCCCTGCAGCTTCTTGTTCTGCACCAGCTTCTTGATCGACTCGATCACCCGCTCGGTGCCGACGCCGTAGGGGAGCTCGGTGACGACGATCCCCTTCCGCCGGGGGGTGACGCTCTCGACCCGCGCGGTGGCGCGCATCCGGAAGCTGCCACGGCCGGACTCGTAGGCGTCACGGATGCCGTCGAGGCCGACGATCTTGCCGCCGGTCGGCAGGTCGGGCCCGGGGATGAACCGCATCAGCGCCTCGAGGTCGGCCTGCGGGTGCTTGATCAGGTGGCGCAGGGCCTGGACCACCTCGACGAGGTTGTGCGGGGCGATGTTGGTCGCCATCCCGACCGCGATGCCGGTGGCGCCGTTGACCAGCAGGTGCGGGATCGCGCTGGGCAGCACCGCCGGCTCCTGCTCCCGCCCGTCGTAGTTGGGCTTGAAGTCGACGGTGTCCTCGTCGATCGTGCCTGTCATCGCCGTTGCGGCCGGCCCCATCCGGCACTCGGTGTATCGCATCGCCGCCGGGGGGTCGTCGGGTGACCCGAAGTTTCCGTGGCCGTCGACCGTGGGCAGCCGCATCGACCACGACTGCGCCATCCGGACCAGGGCGTCGTAGATCGCGCCGTCGCCGTGCGGGTGGAAGCGGCCCATCACCTCGCCGACGACTCGGGAGGACTTCACGTGGCCGCGGTCGGGACGCAGCCCCATGTCGTGCATGGCGTAGAGGATCCGGCGCTGCACCGGCTTGAGCCCGTCCCGCGCGTCGGGCAGTGCACGGGAGTAGATCACCGAGTAGGCGTACTCCAGGAAGCTCGACCGCATCTCCTCGCCGACGTCGATGTCGACGATGTGCTCCTCGAAGTCCTCGGGCAGAGTGGTGGTGCTGTTCTTCCTGCGCGCCATGCCGGGCATTCTCCCAACGGCGGCCGACAAGACGGCGGCGGGCTCGCCGGAGGTGCGACGGCTACCCCCGCGCCGGTACATTTCAGGGCGTGACGACGGAGGGGCAGAAGGGCACCGAGGCGCAGCGGCGCGGATACCCCGCCCACTGGGAGGCCGACGTCGTGCTCCGCGACGGCCGCACTGCCCACCTGCGGCCCATCTCCCCGGACGACGAGGCGGCGCTGGTCGAGTTCTACCGCCTGGTCTCCGACCAGTCCAAGTACTTCCGGTTCTTCGCGCCGATGCCGACGCTGTCGGAGAAGGACGTGCACCGGTTCACCCACGTGGACCACCAGGACCGGGTCGCGTTCGTGCTCACCCTGGCCGAGCGGATCGTCGCCGTGGGCCGCTACGAGCGGACCGGTCCGGACGAGGCCGAGGTGGCCTTCCTGGTCCAGGACCAGCACCAGGGGCGCGGGATGGGCCAGCTGCTGCTCGAGCACCTCGCCCAGGCGGGTCGCGAGTGCGGTGTGGAGAAGTTCGTCGCCGAGGTGCTGCCCGAGAACGTCCCGATGATCCAGGTGTTCCGCGAGATGGGCTACCAGGTGAAGTCCGGCTGGGACGAGGGCACCATCCACCTCGCGTTCGACATCGACCCCACCGAGACGTCGGTGGGCGTGATGGCCGCCCGCGAGCACCGCGCCGAGGCCGCCTCGATCCAGGCATTCCTGGGGGCCGGCAGCGTCGCGGTGATCGGCGCGTCCCGGCGCTCGGACACGATCGGTGCGGCGCTGGTGCGCAACCTGGTGCTCGGCGACTACGCGGGCAAGGTCTACGTGGTCAACCCCAACGCCGGCTCGGTGTCCGGGATGCCGGCCTACGCCACGGTGGGCGACATCCCGGACGACGTCGACGTCGCCGTCGTCGCCGTCCCCGCCGACGCGGTGCAGGACGTCGTGCTCGACTGCGCCGCCAAGGGCGTGCACGGCCTGATCATCATCTCCTCGGGCTTCGCCGAGACCGGTGAGGAGGGACGGCGCAAGCAGCGCAAGCTCGTCGGACTGGCCCGCTCCTACGGACTGCGGCTGATCGGCCCCAACGCGCTGGGCATCATCAACACCGCGACCGACGTCTCGCTCAACGCATCCCTGTCGCCGATCATGCCGCCGCGCGGTCGCGCCGGATTCTTCTGCCAGTCCGGTGCGCTCGGCACCGCGATCCTGGGCAAGGTCCAGGGCCGTGGCCTGGGCCTGTCCACGTTCGTCAGCGCCGGCAACCGCGCGGACGTGTCCGGCAACGACCTGCTGCAGTACTGGGAGGAGGACACCTCCACCGAGGTGATCCTGCTCTACCTGGAGTCGATCGGTAACCCGCGCAAGTTCTCCCGGATCACCCGGCGGGTGTCGCGCAAGAAGCCGATCATCGCGGTCCGCTCTGGCCGGACCACCCAGGGCGTGCCGATGGGCCACGTGGTGCGGTCGATGGCTGCTCCGCAGGCAGCGGTCGACGCGATGTTCAAGCAGGCCGGGATCATCCAGGTCGAGAGCCTGGACGAGATGTTCGACGTCGCCCAGCTGCTCGCCCACCAGCCGTTGCCCCGGGGGTCGCGGGTCGCCGTGGTCGGCAACTCCGACGCGCTCAGCCTCCTGGCCGTGGACGCCGCCGCGGCCAGCGGGCTCGAGGTGACCCGCTCGATCGCGTTGGGCTCGGACGCGGGCGCGGACGACTTCGAGCAGGCCCTGGACGAGGCGATCGACGACCCCGAGGTCGACAGCCTGCTGATCATCTACATCCCCCCGCTCAACTCCGGTGGGGCCGAGGTCGCCAACGCCCTGGCCACCGTCGCGGAGCAGTCCGACAAGCCGATGGTCTCCACGTTCCTGGGGCGCGAGGGCGTCCCGGAGCTGCTCCGCGTCCCCGACCTCTCCGGCAGCACGGCGGGGCGCGGGTCGGTGCCGTCGTACCCGGCGGTGGAGTCGGCAGTCCGGGCGCTGGCCGGGGTCGTGGAGTACGTCGGCTGGCTGGACCGCCAGGTCGACACCGACACCGACCTCGAGGGCGTCGACGATGACGCCGCCGCCCGCCAGGTCGCGCGGATCCTCATCGACTCCCCGGAGGGGCGCGAGCTCAGTCACCAGGAGACCCACGAGCTGCTCGGCCACTACGGCATCCACCTGTGGGACCGGCGCTCGGTGACCGCGGTGGAGGAGGCGGTGGCCGCGGGCCGGGAGTTCGGCTGGGACGTCGTCCTCAAGGCGACGGCGGAGCCGCTGCGGCAACGCCCCGACCTCGCCCACGTGTGGCGCAACATCATGGACGAGGGGGAGATGCGGCACGCCTGGACGGTGATGAACGAGGCGATCCGCTCGCCGGAGACCGCCGGCTTCGTCGTCCAGAAGACCGCGACCTCGGGGGTGCCGATCGCCATCGACGGGCTCGAGGACCCGTTCTTCGGGCCGGCGGTGTCCTTCAGCATCTCCGGCGCGCTGCCGGAGCTGGTCGGGGACAAGGCCTACCAGATCCCGCCCGTGACGGCCGCCGGTGCCTCCGAGATGGTGCGCGCGATCAAGGCGGCCCCCTTGCTCTTCGGGTTCCGGGGGAGTGACCGCGTCGACGTGGAGGCCGTCGAGGACCTGGTCCGGCGGGTCGCGGAGCTGAAGAACGACCTCGCGCAGGTGTGCAGCATCGACCTCGACCTGGTGATCGCCAGCGAGGCCGGAGTCGCCGTGCTCAACGCACGGGTGGAGGTGCGGCCGGTCGCCGACCCTCGCTCGGACTGGTTCGTCCGACGGCTGACCACCCTCCCGGGCGACACCCTGCACGACTGAGCCCGGCGTGAGGCAGATCTCCTGCGCCTGACCGTAAATCGTTTGGTCGCAGCTGCCGCACCAACGGACAATCGACGCCTGTGAGCACAGTCGACACGACGCGCGACGGCGTTCTGCCGCAGCGTCCCGTGAATCCTCCGCTGGACCCCCTGGTCAAGCGGATCTTCCTCGGCTTCGGCTTCTCCGCGCTGGGCAGCGGCCTGACCATGCCGTTCCTCTACGTGTACCTGTCCGAGGTCCGTGGCATCTCCACGGCGACCGTGGGGCTGCTGTTCGGCTTCATGGGGTTCCTCGGCTTCGTCTCCGCACCGGTCGCCGGCTCGCTCATCGACCGGTTCGGCCCGCGGCCGGTGATGATGGCGGGGCTGCTCGTGGAGGCCGTCGCGGTCTACTCCGTCGGTCACGTCAGCACCGTGCGCCAGGCCTTCGTGGTGGCGTCGGTGCTGACCGTGGCCCAGGTGGGCATCTGGCCCGCCTCGACCGCGATGCTCACCCGGCTGATCCCGGAGTCGCAGCGCCAACGGGTCTACGGCATCCAGTTCATGCTGCTCAACGCCGGACTGGGCGTCGGCGGCGTGATCTCCGCCCTCATCATCGACACCGGCTCGGTCGCGTCCTTCCAGCGCCTCTACACCCTCGACGCGCTCTCCTACGTGGGCTACATCGTCGTGCTGCTCACGCTCCCAGCGGCCACCGGTGCCCTGGTGCGCACGGCGGCGGCAGACGACGCCCAGGACCAGCCCAGCTGGGGCCTGGTGCTCAAGGACACCGTGCTGTTGCGCGTCATCGGGCTCTCGATCCTCGCGGTGACCTTCGGCTACGCCCAGTTCGAGGCCGGCTTCGCGGCGTACTCCGTCGACGTGGCCGACATCCCGGCCCGGGCGCTGGGGCTGGCCTACGCCGCCAACACCGGAGCCATCGTCGTGGGACAGCTGCTCACGCTGCGGCTGATCGGCGGAAAGCGGCGGACCGGCCTGCTGTCGCTGTGCACCGGCATCTGGGCGGTGTCGTGGGTGGTCATCGTCGCTTCCGACGCGGTCGACGGCTGGGTCGCGGTCGCGGCCATCGTGGTGGGCCTGGGCCTGTTCGGCGTCGGCGAGACGCTGTGGGCGCCGATCGCGCCCGCCATCGTCAACGACCTGGCCCGCGAAGACATGCGCGGCCGCTACAACGCCCTCTCGGGGATGACCTGGACCGTCGCGACGATCATCGGCCCCGCCTTCGCCGGCCTGCTCATCGGCCACGGGCACGGGCACGTCTGGGCGGTGACGATCATCGTCGGGATGCTCGTCGTCTCGGTGCTGTTCCGGCGGCTGCGCCGGCACCTGACGGACGCGCAGGACGGGCTGGCCCTGGAGAGCCCGGCCGAGACCGGCGCCGTCGAGGAGGCGTGACAGACTGCGGTCATGCACGTGACGTCGCGGACGACCTCCGATGACCGCTCCCCGGAGCTCCTGCACGCCATCGAGAAGAGCGGCTACTACCCGAAGGTCGTCTGGGCCGGGGTGCAGAGCTCGCTGGCCGGCGAGCCGGTGGTGTCCTACCTCGTCCACCATGAGCCGACCATCGACCGCGACGAGGTGCGCCGGCACATCACCGTCGTCGTGCTGACGCCGAGCCGGCTGGTGCTCAGCCACACCGACGAGAACGCCCCCGACGACCTGCTGCCCCAGCCCTACACGTCCACCTCGACGGAGGCGATCGCGCTGTCGTCGGTGAAGTCGGTGGTCGTCAACCGGATGGTGGCCAACCCCGAGCGCTTCCACGGTGCCGAGCTGGTGCCCTCGGAGGTCGTGCTGACCGTCGGGTGGGGCGGAGTCAGCCGGATCGACCTCGAGCCCGCCGGCTGTGCCGACCCCGAGTGCGAGGCCGACCACGGCTACACCGGGGTGTTCGCCGGCGACGACTTCTCGCTGCGGCTCAGCGCCGCCGCCGACGGGCAGGACGCGGTCGACACGCTGCTCGCCTTCGCCGACAGCCTCTCGGCGCGCACGCAGCCCTGAGATGGCCGGCTTCGTCGAGCCGGACTACGGCAACCGGTCACTGAGCGACATCCTCCCTGCGGTGGCGACCGCGCTCGGCGTCGACGTCGCCGACTGGAGGGAACGCGGTCAGGACGGCACCCTGGTGCTCCCGCCGGCGGACCGCTACGTGGTGTTCCTCGTCGACGGGCTCGGCCACGCACTGGTGCGGCGGCACGCGGACCATGCGCCATACCTCGCCGCGCTGCTGCGTGAGCCCGGTGTCGCCGGGGTGCCGTCCACCACGGCGACGAGCCTGACGTCGCTGGGCACCGCCCTGATGCCGGGACAGCACGGGCTGGTCGGGTTCACCTCACGGGTGCCCGGCACCGACCGGCTGCTCAACCACCTGCTCTGGGACGAGCAGGTCGACCCGGCCCAGTGGCAGCCGCACCCCAGTGGCTTCGCGCTGCTCGCCCAGGCCGGCGTCCGTGCAACCGTGGTCAACAAGCGCAGCTTCGCCGGGTCGGGGCTCACCCTCTGCGGCTGCCGCGGCGCGGAGTACGTCGGTGCGGACCGGGTCGGTGAGCGGATCGCGGCCGTGGCCGCCGCGTCGGTGGACGCGCCGTCGGTGACCTACGTCTACGACCCGGACCTCGACTGGACCGGCCACCGGTACGGCGTCGACTCGCCGCAGTGGCGGGCCCAGCTGACGGCCGTGGACGACTCCGTCGAGCAGCTGCGCGAGTCGCTCGACCCGGCGACGCGCCTCGTGGTGGTCGCCGACCACGGGATGGTGGACAGCCCCGAGGAGCACCGGATCGACGTCGACGCGCACCCCGAGCTGCGCGACGGGGTCTCCCTCGTCGGCGGGGAGGCGCGGTTCCGGCACGTCTACTGCTCCTCCGGCGCGGTGGAGGACGTGCTCGCCGCCTGGCGGGGCATGCTCGGTGCGCGCGCCGAGGTGCTGAGCCGCGAGGAGGCGATCGCCCGCGGCTGGTTCGGCGAGGTCACGCCGATGGTGCGGCCGCGGCTGGGCGACATCGTGGTGGCCGCCCGGGACGACTTCGCGGTGATGAGCTCGGCCGACTTCCCCTACGAGATGCGGCTGGTCGGACTGCACGGCTCGCTCACGCCCGACGAGATGCACATTCCCATCCTGATCAGCTGAGCCTGATCAGCTGAATGGGAGCGGCTCGCTGACCATCGACACCGCCCGGGCCCGCGCCGCGGTCATCCGGCGCCGGTGGTGCTGGCGGCAGAGCACCTCGTAGCCGATCTCGGGGGCGGTCGCGGCATCCGGGTCGCCGACGTCGCCGACCACGATCACCTCGCCCTCGGTCACCATCTCGCCGTTCTCGGTGCGGGCGTTGTGCGTGGCCCGCTTGCCGCACCAGCACAGCGCCTCGACCTGCAGCACCTGCATCCGGTCGGCCAGCTCGACGAGCCGCTGGGCGCCCTCGAACAGGTGCGTCCGGAAGTCGGTCAGGATGCCGAAGGCGAACACGTCGATCTGCAGCTCGTCGACGATGCGCGCGAGCTGGTCGACCTGGCCGGCGGTGTAGAACTGGGCCTCGTCACAGATCAGGTAGTCGATCCGGGCGCCGTGGGTGAGCTCGTCGACGACGTAGCGCCAGAAGTCGAAGGCGCGGGTCACCTCGATCGCCGCGTGCTCCAGGCCCAGGCGCGAGGAGAGCGTCGCGGCCCCGGCCCGGTCCTGGGTGGTGAAGATCCTGCCCACCCGGCCGCGCGCAGCGTGGTTGTGGTTCGTCTGCAGCGCGAGGGTGCTCTTCCCCGAGTCCATGGTCCCGGTGAAGAATTGGAGTTCAGGCATCGGGGAGGATCATGCCATGAGCAGTCCCCTGGTGGACGTGGTCGAGCTCCGCCGCCTGCTGGGCTCGGCGGCTGTCCCGACCGTCCTGGACGTCCGCTACCGGATGGGCGGACCGAGTGGCGTCGGGGAGTACGCACGCGGGCACGTCCCCGGTGCGTCGTACGTCGACCTCGACACCGCCCTGGCGGCGCCGCCGGGACGGCGAGGACGCCACCCGCTGCCGGACCCGGTGGACTTCGTCGGGGCGATGCAGCGTGCCGGAGTGCCCGCCTCCGGCCCGGTCGTGGTGTACGACGACTGGGCCGGGCGAGCGGCCGCACGGTGCTGGTGGTTGCTGCGCCACTACGGCCACCGCGACGTCCGCGTCCTCGACGGCGGCTGGTCGGCCTGGCTGGCCGCAGGTGGCGAGGTCGAGACCGGGCTGGCGCCCCCTCCCCAGGGGGACTTCGCCGGCGAGCCGGGTGCGCTGCCGGTCGTCGCCCCGGGCGAGGTGCTCGAGCTCTCCGGCGAGGGACTGCTGCTGGACGCCCGCGACGCCGAGCGCTACCGCGGTGAGGTCGAGCCGGTGGACCCGGTGGCGGGACACATCCCCGGCGCCGGAAACGTCCCCACCGGAGTGAACCTGCGGGCGGACGGCACCTTCCGCTCCGTCGGGGAGCTGCGCGAGGTCTACGCCGAGGCCGTCGCTGCGGCGGAGCGGGACGCGCCGGTGGCGGCGTACTGCGGCTCAGGTGTGACGGCCTGCCACGATCTGCTGGCGTTGGCCACGATCGGCGTCGAGGGCGCCCTCTACCCGGGCTCGTGGAGCGAGTGGGTCACCGACCCGGCGCGGCCGGTGGCCCACTGACTTCCGCGTTGCCCTGCAGGTCAGCCAGGTCGGTGCGGGGATAACGTGAAACGCATGACGACCAGCATCGACACCCTGCTCATCCTCGGCGCGAGCGGCGACCTCACCCGGCGGCTGCTGCTGCCGGGCCTCGCGACGCTGCTGGCCAGCGAGCGCGGCAGACCGCTGCAGCTGTTGGGCGCAGGGATGGAGGAGATCAGCGCCGCGGACTGGCAGCAGCTGGTCAAGGACGCCTTCGCCGACTCCGGACGCAAGGGCAAGCTGCTGACGTCGACGGCGAAGAAGAGCAGGTACGTGCAGGCCGACGTCACCGATCCCGAGGTCCTCCGCGACCTCCTCGACCGGTGCGAGGGCACCCCGGCGCTCTACTTCGCGTTGCCGCCGGCCGTGACGGCGAAGGCCTGTGACGCCTTGGCGCGGATCGACCTGCCCGATGGCCTCGTCCTGGTGCTGGAGAAGCCGTTCGGCACCGACCTGGAGACGGCACGGACGCTCAACAGGCGGCTCGCCAGGCTGGTGCCGGAGGAGCAGGTCCACCGCGTCGACCACTTCCTCGGCCGCTCCGACGTGCTCAACATCCTCGGCACCAGGTTCGCCAACCGGCTGCTGGAGCCGGTGTGGAGCAACCAGCACATCGAGTCGATCGAGATCGTCTACGACGAGTCCCTCACCCTGGAGGGCCGGGCCGGCTACTACGACAAGGCCGGCGCCCTGGTCGACATGATCCAGAGCCACCTGCTGCAGGTGATGGGCCTGATGATGATGAACCCGCCGTCCACGCTCGACGAGCGGGACCTGCGTGGCGGCAAGGCGCAGGTGCTGCGCGCCACCAGGCTCCGCGGCACCCCGGCGGAGAGCTCCCGGCGGGCGCGCTACACCGCGGGGTCGATCGGCTCGCGCCAGGTGCCTGCCTACACCCGGGAGCCGGGCGTGGACCCGAAGAACCGCACCGAGACCCTGACCGAGGTGACCCTGGAGGTGGCCACCTGGCGTTGGCGCGGGGTGCCGGTGACGCTGCGCTCCGGCAAGGCCCTGGGCAACCCCCGCAAGGAGGCGATCGTGACGTTCAAGGCAGTGCCGCACCTGCCCGATGGCTTCAGCGGCACCGACGAGCTCGACCAGCTGGTGATCGGCTTCAAGCCGCCTCGCCTGGTGCTCAGCGTCGACGTCAACGGGCCGGCCGACCCGTTGCGCCTCGACCGCGCGGACCTCACCGCCGAGCTCACCCCCGGCGATCTCGAGGCGTACGGCGAGGTGCTGGGTGGCGTCCTCGACGCCGACCCGACGCTGGCGGTCCGCGGTGACACCGCCGAGGAGTGCTGGCGGATCATCGAGCCGGTGCTGGCGGCGTGGCGTGCCGACGAGGTGCCGATGGACACCTACTCGGCCGGCAGCGAGGGACCAAAGGGCTGGCCCAGCAACCCACCCAGCAACCAACCCGGCAACGGGTGAGGCCTACCAGTGGACGCCCTTGAGCAGCCGGGCCAGCAGGACCTGCTCGTTCTCCGACTTGCCGGGGGAGGCGTCGCCGCGGGCGGCGGCTGAGTCGGGGAAGACCTGGTAGGCCAGGTGCAGCACCCGGAAGGCGGTCTTCGGCGCCAGTGTGTGCGCCAGGGCACCCAGGTTGCCGGTCAGCGTGTTGATCTCGTGGGGCTTGTCGACGAGCGCGGTGATCACCTTCCGCGCGGCCTGCCCCGGTGAGATCGTCGGGAACCGGTCGTACATCCGGGTCGGCGCGATCATCGGCGTGCGCACGAGCGGCATGTGGATGCTGGTGAACGAGACACCGTCGCCGATCACCTCGCTGGACACCACGTTGCTCCAGGCGTCCAGAGCCGCCTTGGATGCGACGTACGCGCTGAACCGCGGCGGGTTGGTCAGCACCCCGATCGAGGAGACGTTCACCACGTGGCCGGACTTCTGCCGGCGCATCGCCGGCAGCAGTCCCATCACGAGCCGGATCGCGCCGAAGTAGTTGAGCTGCATGGTGCGCTCGAAGTCGTGGAACCGGTCCTCGCTGAGCTTCAGCGACCGGCGGATCGAGCGGCCGGCGTTGTTGACGACGAAGTCGAGGTGCTCGAAGTCCTCGGTCAGCTGCTTGGTCAGCGCGTCGATGGCGTCGAGGTCGGAGAGGTCGCAGGGATAGGCGAACGCGCTGCCGCCCTGAGCCTCGATGAGGGCCTTGGTCGCCTCCAGCTTCTCCTTGCCCCGGGCGACCAGGATCGGTACGGCGCCGGCCTTGGCGACCTGGACGGCGGTGACCAGCCCGATCCCGGAGGAGGCGCCGGTGATGACGACCGTCTTGCCCTTGAGCGCCGCGACCGCACCGGCGTCGCGACGGATCGAGTCGTCGAGGAACTCCTCCCAGTAGGACCACAGCGTGCCGGCGTACGACTCGAGGTCGGGCACCGCGATGCCGGAGCCGACGAGCGCCTTCTGGGTGGAGCGCGAGGCGAACACGCTGGCGAAGGAGACGTGCTCGAGGACCTCCGGAGGGACGCCGAGCCGGCCGAGCGTCTGGGACAGCGCGAGCTGCGCCGGCGCGGTGCGCAGGGCGGCGCCGATCAGGCTGCCCGGTCGCAGGCGTCGCGGCAGCAGGGCCGTGGGCAGTCGACCGGTCATCGACCGGTCGACCGGGACGGCGAACTGCGGCGCCCGCGCCGCCGCGGCGAAGGTGTTGACCAGGTCGACGGTGTTCTGCGGCTCGGGGTTGACCAGGTGGAACGCCTGGCCGTCGAGGCCCGGCTGCTGGGCGAGGTGGTCCATCGCCTTGGCGACGTAGTCGACCGGGACCACGTTGGTGTCGCCCAGGTCGACACCGACCAGCGGCACCCAGCTGGGCAGCACGTCGCGCATCTGCTTGAACAGGGGGAAGAAGTAGTACGGCCCGTCGACTTTGTCCATCGCGCCGGTCTCGGAGTGCCCGACCACGACCGCCGGCCGGTAGACCCGCCACGGCACCGGGCACTCCTCGCGCACGATCTTCTCGGACTCGAACTTCGTGCGGTGGTAGGGCGAGGGCAACCGCTGGCCCTCGTCGAACATGGTCTCGTCGAAGATGCCGCGGTAGTCACCGGCCGCCGCCACGGAGGACACCTGGTGGAAGCAGCCCGCCTCCAGGGCGCCGGCGAGGGCGATGGCGTGCCGGGTGCCGCCGACGTTCATCGTCTCGTTGAGCTCGTCACTGGCGGTCATGTCGTAGATCGCGGCCAGGTGGAAGAAGTGCTCGACCGTGCCCCGGTGCTGGGCGATCCACTCCGGGTCGACGCCGAGGTTGTCCGCGGCCAGGTCGCCGATCACCGGGACCAGCCGGGGGTCGCCGCCCCACTGGTCGATCAGCGCGTCGAGCCGGTGCCGGGACCCAGCCCGGCACAGCAGGTGGATCTCGCCCTCCCGGTTGGCGAGCAGCTCACTGACCAGGTAGCGACCGATGAAGCCCGTTGCGCCGGTGACGAAGAACGACATGGCGCGAGACTAGTCCTGTTTGCCGCCACCGAACATGATCTCGTCCCAGCTCGGGACCGACGAGCGGCCCTTCCTGCGCGACTTGCGGGAACGGGGCTCCTCGGCCTCGTCCTCGTCGGTTGTCGGCGCCTTCTCCGGCTGCTCCGCGGGCCGGTCGTCCGACGGCTCGGCCGCCTCGTCGAGGGGTTCGTCGCGGACCACCGCGGCCGCCTCACTGAGGTCGGTGGTCTGCTCCTCGGTCGGTGTCGGCTCGACGGACTCGGATGCGTCGGGCTCGGGCTCGGGTGCGTCGGGCTCCCGGACCAGCTCGAGGGCGTCGGCGCCGAGCTCGTCGTCGCCGAGCGGCAGCTCGTCGTCGGCAGGTACGGCGGACAGCCGCCGACCGCCCGCCGGCCGGGCCGGGGCCTTCTCGGGACGGGTGAGCTCGCCGGTCAGCATGCGGGCCTCGTCGTTGTCGGCCACGACGTAGCGGCCGCGCTGGTCGAAGCTGAACTGCGCCTGCTGCGGCGCCGACCCGGCACCGAAGTTGGCCACCAGCGTCCAGCGACCGTCGTCTCGTCGCCAGGCGTCCCAGTCGACGTCGTCGGTGCGGATGCCCAGTCCGGTGAAGTAGGCCGCAGCCGTGTCACCGAGGGTGCGGTGTCCGGTCGGGGCCTCCCCCTGGCGGCGCCGCACGGACGAGCCCTGGGCCAGCCGGGCGACGTGTGCGCGCTCGGCGAGGACGGGGGCGGCGAAGGGCATGATCGCCTCGACCGTCGTCTGCGCAGCGGCCGCGACCGTCTCGGGCGACTCGCCGCCGCGGATGCGCATCTGGATGTCGCGAGGTCTCAGGGCGCTCTCCATCTTCATCTCCAACTGGCCAAGTCTGGCGTGGTCACCCCGCAGCGCCGTGCGGAGCCGGTGGTCGACGGCGACGGCGAACTCCTCACCGGAGCTGTTGACCAGGACGAGTCTCTTGCCGTCCTTGCTCAGCCCCACCGGGGTGAGGTCCTGCATGCTCGCCGACTCCTTCGGTCATTCCTCGCAGCGAGCCTACTTCAGCAAGGTGCGCACACCGGTGTCCCGACGCGCCCACCGCCCGCGGTCAGGTTCGCCGGTCAGGTTCGCCGGTCAGTCGCCGAGCACCCGGCGCAGGTAGCCGTTGGTGAACAGCCGGTCGGGGTCGAGCCGGTCGCGCACCGCCGCGAACGCGTGCCACTCGGGGTAGGTCGGCTCGAGGTCGGCTGCGGTGCGGCTGTGCAGCTTGCCCCAGTGCGGTCGGCCGTCGTACCCCTTGAGGATCTCCTCGACGCCGGCGAAGTAGGCGGTGTGGTCGGTGTGGCGGTTCATGTGGAAGGCGAGGTACGTCGAGTCGCGGCCGGTGCTGGTCGAGAGCATCAGGTCGTCGGCCGGTGCCACGCGGACCTCGACCGGGAAGCTGATCCGCAGGCCGGACTGCTCGATCCAGGCGCGGACGTCCCGCAGGGCGTGCAGGCCGGCCGCGCGCGGCACGGCGTACTCCATCTCGCGGAACACCACCCGGCGGGGGCTGGTGAAGACCTTGTGCGGGACGTCGGAGTAGCGGCGCTCGGAGAGCGCCCGGCCGGAGAGGTCGTTGATCCGCGGGATCAGCGACGGGCGGGCGTTGCCGAGACGGTTGGCGAGCCCGAAGACGGTGTTCGACAAGAAGTCGTCGTCGAGCCAGCGGCGGAACGCGCCGAGGGGTTCGGGATCGTCCAGGCTGCGGTTGTCGGCCTTGGCCAGGACCCGGTCCGTGTGCGGGAACCAGTACATCTCGAAGTGATGGCTCTCGTGCACGCGCTCGTCGAAGCTGCCCAGCGCCTCGTCCCAGCGGAGCGGGTACTCGTGGGCGTCCAGCACGAAGCTCGGCTCGACCCGGAAGGTGATCGCCGTGATGATCCCGAGCGCCCCCAGGCCCAGGCGGGCGGCGCCGAGGACGTCGCTGTTCTCCTCCTCGTCCACGCGCAGCACCTCGCCGGTGCCGGTGACCAGCTCGAGGCCGGCGATCTGCGCCGACAGGCTGGCGACGGTGCCGCCGGTGCCGTGGGTCCCCGTCGAGGTCGCCCCGGCGACCGTCTGCTCCGCGATGTCGCCCATGTTGTGCAGGCTCAGGCCGAGCGCCTCGAGTCCGTGGTTGAGCTCGTGCAACGGGGTGCCGGCGGCCACGGTCACCGTCATCGCTTCGCGGTCGACCGAGAGGATGCCGGTGAGCCGGTCGGGCCGCAGCAGCGCGCCCTCGGGCTTGGCGATGGCGGTGAACGAGTGGCCGCTGCCGGGCATCTTCACGGTGCTGCCGGTCTCGCGGGCGTGCTCGACCGCCGTCACGACGTCGTGCACGTTGCGGGGGCTCTCCACCGTCGTCGGGTGCGCGTGGGCGAGCCCGGACCAGTTGCGCCAGCTGTTGCTGCTCATGGCCGCAGGTTAGTGGTGCCCGACGGCGACGCGGCCGGTTTCCCCGGCGGCGTCCACAGCGGCGGACGGGCCAGCAGTGCGGCCGCGAGCGCACCGGCACCGGAGACGGCGCAGACCCAGTACGACGCCGAGGCCCCGATGTGGTCGGCCACCACGCCGGCGAAGTAGGCGCCGGGCGCGATGCCGGCGGACATGCCGGCCTGGAACACCGCCATCGCCTCCGTCAGCCGGGCACGCGGCACCGATGCCTCCAGCAGCGACACCAGCGCGATCAGCGTCGGCGCCAGCGCCAGCCCGATGCCGAACAGCACTCCGGCCAGGACGGTGAGCCGGCCCAGGAAGGGCAGCAGCACCATGGTGGTGGCGAGCAGCGCGATGCCGAGCCGGACCCGCTGCAGATCGGTGGAGCGGGTGCGCAGCGCACCGGCCACGATGCCGGCCAGCAGGCTGCCGAAGGAGAACGCGGCCAGCAGGCCGCCCGCCCAGGACTTGTGACCGGCCGCCTCCGCGACAGCGACGGTGGCCACCTCGAGCCCGCCGAACAGGCTGCCCATCGACAGGGCCGCCAGGGCCAGGGGCAGCAGGCGTCGCCAGGGCATCGGCGGCCTTCCCGCCCCCGCGCTGGGCGGCTCGACGGGTGGGGCGGTCCGGCGCTGGGCCGCCAGCAGCACCGTGCCGACCGTGCCGACCACCAGCGCGACCAGCAGGCCGGTGTCAGGGGCGTTCACCGTGGACAGGAACGTGACCAGCGCGGGGCCGGTCACGAACACCACCTCGTCGCCCACGGCCTCGACCGCGAAGGCGGTGTGCCGCTCCTGCTCGCTGCGCACGATCGCGGCCCACCGGGCGCGGACCAGCGAGCCGACCTGCGGGATCGACGCCCCCGACAGGGCTGCGAACAGGTGCGGCCACGGCGCCGACCAGCCGGCGTCCACGGCGTGCACCAGCAGGCCGGTGGTGAGGGCGAACAGCACCGCGTCGGCGTACAGCACCAGCGTCTGCCCGAACCGGTCGGCGAGCCGGCCGTGCGGGACGGCCACGACCGCGTTGCCGATGATGTAGGCGGCCGAGACCTGTCCGGCCTGGGCGTAGGAGCCGGTGCGCTCGCTGATGAGGACCACGATGCCGAGCGTCATCATCGCGATGGGCAGGCGCGCCAGCCACCCGGTGGCGGAGAAGGCGAGCGCCCGATCGTGGGAGAGCACCCGGCGGTAGGAGTCCAGCATGGCGCGGTCGAGCCTAGTTGCGCCGCGCCTCCTACTATCGAGGCATGTCGCTCGGACCGGATCCCTACGACGCGTTCCTGCTGGTCTCCTTCGGGGGACCCGAGAAGCCGGAGGACGTGGTGCCGTTCCTGCGCAACGTCACGGCCGGACGGGACGTCCCCGACGCGCGGCTCGCCGAGGTGGGGGAGCACTACCAGCTGTTCGGCGGCCGCAGCCCGATCAACGCCCAGAACCGCGAGCTCCTCAACGCGATCGTCGAGGACTTCGCCGGCAACGGCGTGGACATCCCGGTCTACTGGGGCAACCGCAACTGGGACCCCTACCTCGCGGACACCATCGCGAAGATGACGGCGGACGGGGTGACCCGGGCTGCGTGCCTGTTCACCTCCGCCTACTCCTCCTACTCGGGGTGCCGCCAGTATCGGGAGAACCTCGCCGACGCCGTGGCGCAGGTGCCCGGCGCGCCCCGGCTGGACCGGCTGCGCGCCTACTTCAACCATCCCGGCTTCCTCGAGCCGTTCGTCGACGCCACCCTCACGGCGCTGGCCGCCCTGCCCAGCGAGGCGCGGCACGACGCGCACCTGGTCTTCGTCACCCACTCCGTCCCGATCCGGATGAACGAGACGAGCGGTCCTCTCGGCGACGCCTACGTGCACCAGCACCGCAGCGCGGTCGAGGAGGTCGTCGAGCGGGTGCGCGAGGAGACCGGTCACCGCTACCGGAGCGCCCTGGTCTACTGCTCGCGCTCCGGTCCGCCGCAGGTGCCCTGGCTCGAGCCCGACGTGAACGACCACCTCCACGAGCTGGCCGGCCGGGACGTGCCGGGGGTCGTGCTCGTGCCGATCGGGTTCGTCTCGGACCACATGGAGGTCATCTACGACCTCGACACCGAGGCCCGGACCACGGCCCGCGAGCTCGGACTGCCGTGCGAGCGCGCGGCCACCCCGGGTGTCGACCCCAGGTTCGTGGCGATGGCCCGCGACCTGCTCCTGGAGCGTGCCGCCGTCGAGCGCGGCGGGGACCCGCAGCGTGCCGTCCTGGGGGCGCTGCCTCCGGTGTGGGACAGCTGTGTGGCGGGGTGCTGCCCCAACCCGCGCGGTGGACGGCCGGCCCTGTGCGGGGCTGACTGAGTGGCCGCGGACTACCGCGAGCTGCGTGAGCTGGCGTTGGTGGTCGCCCGGGAGGCGGGCGCCCTCGTCGCCGGCCACCGCGCCGCCGGGGTGCGGGTCGCCGACACCAAGTCGAGCAGCACCGACATCGTCACCGAGGCCGACACCGCCAGCGAGGAGCTGATCCGCACGCGGTTGCTGCACGCGCGTCCGGGTGACGGGTTCGTCGGTGAGGAGGGCGCCGACGTGGCCGGTGACTCCGGGGTGCGCTGGGTGGTCGACCCGATCGACGGCACCGTCAACTACTTCCTCGGCCTGCCCAACTACGCCGTCTCCATCGCGGCGGCGATCGGTGACGACATGGTCGTGGGCGTGGTGCTCAACCCGGCGACGGGGGAGGAGTACGTCGCCGAGCTCGGCGCCGGCGCCACCCGCGACGGTCGGCCGATCCGGGTGCGGGAGGCACGACCGGTGCCCCGGATGGTGGTCTCGACGGGGTTCAGCTACGAGCCGGCGGTCCGCGCCACGCAGGCCGCGGCGGTGGCCCGGCTGCTCACGGAGGTCGCCGACATCCGGCGGTTCGGGTCCTGCGCCCTCGACCTGTGCGCGGTCGCCGACGGCCGCGCCGACGCCTACGTCGAGGAGGGCGTGCGGCCGTGGGACCACGCCGCCGGCGCGTTGATCGCCCAGGAGGCCGGTGCGCGCGTGGGGTGGGGGATCGGCGCCAGCGGCCGCACGCTCGTCACGGCCGCCCCGGAACCGGCGTACGACGGCTTCGCGGCGGTCGTCGAGCGCTGCGGACTCGCGCTCCCGGGCACCGGGATCGACGGTCGCGGGGCCTGATCGTGGTGTGACGTGCCCCACCCCGGACCGGGCGGGAACAAGGGCCGGCGTCGCGACGTTGTCCGACTCCGACGAACATTGCGGGATTTGGGTGTGCACTTTGGCCCGGGGTGGTGCACAATCTGGCGCGCAGCACGGAGATTCCGGGGTAGGAGACGCGAATGGCCACCGATTACGACGCACCGCGCAAGACCGACGAGGAGCAGAGCGAGGACAGCCTCGAGGAGCTCAAGGCGCGACGTCACGACAAGAACTCCGGCAAGGTCGACGAGGACGAGGCAGAAGCCGCCGAATCGTTCGAGCTTCCCGGCGCTGACCTGTCCCACGAGGAGCTCGCCGTCGAGGTGAAGCCCAAGCAGGAGGACGAGTTCACCTGCATGAGCTGCTTCCTGGTGCACCACCGCAGCCAGCTTGCCGACGAGAAGAAGATGATCTGCCGCGACTGCGCCTGACCGCGAGGTCGCCGCGCGCCGGCCCGGACACGGACGAAGGACGAGAGGCCGCCCTGGGGGGCGGCCTCTCGTCCTGTCCGTGGTGACGCGAAGCGGGGTCAGCCGCCGGCCGGGGTCGGCGCCTTCTCGTCGTCCTTCTGCAGGTCGGGCGGGAGGTGGCCGGTGGACCTGCGGTAGTAGTTGGCGGCCCGCCGGGTGGCCAGCATCTTGGCGATCGCGATGAAGGCTCCGCTGGCGACGGCCCAGGTCACGGCCTCCCACATGTCGACGTCGGGGTCGGCCGGGTTGGCCGGCGGCTTGCGGCCGGTGGCGGCCCGCCAGCTGGTGTCCAGGCCCTTCTTCGCCAGCGCAGCGCCACCCAGCGCTGCCACCAGCGAGAACAGCGACCACACCTTGGAGCCCTGGGGCTTGCGGCCCTTCTTCTTCGCCATGCTCGACCTCTCGTCGTCGGCTCGCTGCTGCACGCAGCCTCTCCAGTCGTTGCGTCGTCCACCCTAGCCAGAGACCTGCCGCCGTCCCTCGCGCTCCTGGCGCAGGACCTCGACCAGCCGGCCGGGGTGCCGGCTCGAGACCAGCCAGTACGGCGTCGGGTCGGCCGGGTCCTCGACGGGGATGCGCACCGCCCGGTGGAGGTAGGGCCGGGTGACCAGGAACGCGCGCGCGTCGGCGTCCACGCCGTGGACGCGGCGGGTCGCCTCCTTGTCGAGGGGCTCGGCCGGACCGAGCAGTCCGGTCGGGATCCGGGCCGGTCCGGCGTGCAGGACGCCGTCGTCGACGACGATGCGGACCGACCCCCAGAGGAGGAACCAGCCGTAGACGAGGCCGAGGAGCACCAGCGCCGCGGTCCAGGCGAGCCAGCCCGGCAGCGCCACGACGAAGGCGAGCCACAGCGTGGCCAGGAACATCGTCGCCTGCACCCACCAGCGCAGTGGCACGCTCAGCCGCTCCGAGTAGGTCGTCATGGCCTCTGGGCTCCTCCGTCGATCCGGCTGTCGCCTGAAAGTCTCCCCGAGCCGGCCGAAAGGCTGCCACCCACCCCCCGCGGACCCGCGGGTAGGGTCGATCCTCGTGGCTCCCGACAACATCACCGCTGCCCGGCTGGAGGTCGCCGTGCAGCGCCTCGACCCTGACCTGCCGGTGCCGTCGTACGCCCACCCCGGCGACGCGGGAGCGGACCTGTGTGCCCGCGAGGACGTCACCCTGGCCCCGGGGGAGCGGCGGCTGGTGCCGACCGGCATCGCGCTGGCGCTGCCCGAGGGGTACGTCGGCCTGGTGCACCCCCGCTCCGGACTCGCCTTCCGCAGTGGGCTCTCGATCGTGAACGCGCCCGGCACCATCGATGCCGGCTACCGCGGCGAGATCAAGGTGTGCCTGGTCAACCTCGACCCGCACGTCGCGATCGTGCTGCACCGCGGAGACCGCATCGCCCAGCTGGTGATCCAGCGCCACGAGACCGCGACGTTCGTCGACACCGCCGCGCTGCCCGACTCCGCAAGGGGTACGGGAGGCTACGGCTCCACGGGAGGATTCCAATGAGACGACGCCAGAAGGGCGACGGCACCGAGACCGACGGCACCGAGACCGACGGCACCGAGACCGACGGCGGCCCGGGACCGGAGGCCGGCACCGAGGCCGGCACCGAGGCGCCGGAGCAGGCGCCTGACCGGGGGCCGTTCGACATCGACGACATCGATCCCGACGCGGAGTACATCGACCTCGGCTCGATGCTGCTGCGTCCCGTCGACGGTCTGGAGCTGCGGCTGCAGGTGGACGAGGCCAGCGGCGCGGTGAGTGCGGTCCTGCTGGTGGCCGAGGAGGGGTTGCTCGAGGTGCGCGCCTTCGCGAGCTCGCGTGGCGGCGACCTGTGGGGGGACGCGCGCCGCGAGATCGCCGCCGACACTGCCCGTCGAGGCGGCACGGCGACCGAGCAGGAGGGCCCGTTCGGCGCCGAGCTGCTCTGCCAGGTCCCGGTGACCGGCCCCGACGGGGAGGCGCTGGTGCAGCCGTCGCGGATCATCGGCCACACCGGGCCACGCTGGTTCCTGCGCGCCACCGTCGCGGGCCGTCCCGCCGTCGACGCCGACTACGCCCAGCGGTTCGAGGACGCCTTCGCCGGGGTCGTCGTCAACCGCGGCGTCGATGCGATGCCACCGGGCGAGGCGCTGCCCCTCCGGCTGCCGCCCGAGGCCAGCAAGATCGACTGAGCCGCCTATCCTGCTGTCATGCCTGATCCGGGGTCGACCGAGGGGCCCCGCACGCGCGGGCTGCTCAACCAGCTGCGCCAGTGGGCCAACCAGGACCGCGCCGAGGCCGTGGAGCTGCAGAAGGAGGCCGAGAAGGTCAGTGCGCTGCGGATCGCCGAGGCGCCGGACCGGGACCTGGTCACCGTGGCCGGGACGCTGAAGACGGTGACCCTGCGCCCGCGAGGTGGCGTCCCTGCCCTCGAGGCCGAGCTCACCGACGGAACCGGGTCCCTCATCTTGCTGTGGCTGGGCCGCCGGCGCATCGCCGGCATCGGACCGGGCCGGTCGATCGAGGTGACCGGGCGGATCGGTCGGCACGGCGGTGTCCGCACCATGTACAACCCCCGCTACAACCTGAGGTACTGATGGACTCCCTGCACGAGGCGGTCAGCCACGCCCCTGCCGCCGCCACGGTGGAGCAGGTGGTGCGCGGCCAGCTCTCCAAGGCGCTCGGCGGCCGACGCGGCATCCTCGAGGCAGCAGTGCCCACGGTCGTGTTCACCGTGCTGTTCGTGACCACGCACGACCTCCGCCTGGCGATCATCGTCTCCGTCGTGTGTGCCGGGCTGCTGCTCGTCGTACGCCTGGTGCAGCGGAGCTCGGTGCAGTTCGTCGTCAACGCCCTCGTCGGCATCGGTGTCGGTGCGTTCTTCGCGTGGCGCTCCGCCCGCAGCGGCGGGGACGCCGGCGAGCAGGCGCTGGCCTACTTCCTGCCCGGACTCCTCTACAACGCCGGGTACGCCGTGCTGATGTCGGTCACCGTGCTGGTCCGGTGGCCGCTGGTCGGGTTCCTCGTCGGCAGCGTCACCGGTGACCCGACGGAGTGGCGCCGCGACCCGGCCGTGGTCTCCCTGTGCAGCCGGCTGACCTGGGTGCTCGTGGCACCCTGCCTGGTCCGGGTCGCGGTGCAGGGTCCGATCTACCTCGCCGGCCGCAACGGCTGGTGGGACACCGACGCGGCGGTCGCGGCCCTGGCCGCCACCAAGCTCGCGATGGGGTGGCCGTTGCAGGTGGCCGCCCTCGCGTTCATGGTGTGGTTGCTGAGCCGCAACCGGACGCCGGTGCGGCCCACCGAGGTCGCCGACCGGGGGGTCAGCGGCGACCCGAGCTGAACCCCGCGGGGCTGTGGCCGCCGGAGGATCCCTGCGGGCCGGAGCTGCGGCGCCGTCGGCTGCCGGCGCGGGTGCCGGTGCCGGCCGGGGCGCCGGATCGACTGCGACCGCCGCCGGTGCGGTTGCTGCCGGAGCGGTTGCCCCCGGCTGCCTTGCCGGAGCCCGCCTTGCCAGATCCCGTGTTGCCGGAGCCCGCCTTGCCGGAGCTCGACCTGCCGGAGCCGGTCCTGGCACCGCCGGCGCTGCCGGCCGGTGTGGGGAGCCCGCCCGGGACCAGGGTGCGCTCGCCCGGTGCCAGCTCGGCCAGCAGCGGGTGCGCGGACCCGTCGATGCGGGTGGTGGTCGGCTGGATCCCCGCGGCCCTGGTGAGCGCACGCACGTCGCGCACCTGCTCGTTGGTCATCAGGGTCACGACGGTGCCCTCGTTGCCGGCGCGCGCCGTGCGGCCGCTGCGGTGCAGGTAGGCCTTGTGCTCGACCGGCGGGTCGGCGTGGACCACCAGCGCGACGTCATCGACGTGGATGCCCCGCGCCGCGATGTCGGTCGCCACCAGGGTCATCGCCTCGCCGGCGCGGAACGCCGCCATGTTGCGCTGGCGGGCGTTCTGGCTGAGGTTGCCGTGCAGGTCGACCGCCGGCACGCCGCGCTGGTTCAGCTGGCGGGTCAGCGCCTTGGCGCCGTGCTTGGTGCGAGTGAACACGACCGTGCGCCCGGGGGCGCTGGTCAGGTCGACGAGCACGGGCAGGCGCTGCTCGCGCTCCAGGTGCAGCACGTGGTGGCGCATCGTGGTGACCGGCGCCTGCACCGAGTCGGCCTCGTGGGTGACCGGCGAGTGCAGGAAACGGCGGACGAGTGCGTCCACGGCGCGGTCGAGGGTCGCGGAGAACAACAGGCGCTGGCCCCGCTCCGGGGTCTGGTCCAGCAACCGCCGTACGGCGGGCAGGAAGCCCAGGTCGGCCATGTGGTCGGCCTCGTCGAGCACGGTGACCTCGACGTCGCGGAGGCTGCAGTGGCCCTGGCCGATGAGGTCCTCGAGCCGGCCCGGGCAGGCGATCAGGATGTCCACGCCCCGGCGCAGGGCCTGGACCTGGGGGTTCTGTCCCACGCCGCCGAAGACGGTTCGGGTGCGCAGCCCGGCGGCCTGGGCCAGGGGAGCCAGCGAGCTTTCGATCTGGCCCACCAGTTCGCGGGTGGGCGCCAGGATCAGGGCGCGCGGCGCCGTGGGCCGAGGCGCCTTGCCGCCCTCGAGCCGCGCGACGACGGGGAGCGCGAAGGCGTAGGTCTTGCCGGAGCCGGTGCGGCCCCGGCCGAGGACGTCGCGACCGGCCAGGGAGTCCGGCAGGGTGGCGGCCTGGATGGGGGTGGGGGTGTGGATGTCGAGGTCCGCGAGGACCTGGGCGAGGCGTGCGGGCACGCCGATCTGGGCAAACGAAGAAGACACGTGATGTCGCTCTCGGTGGGTGTCTCACCGGGCCGACCCGCCGGCGGCGGGATGAGGAAGCTGGGTGCTCGCAGCGTGCGTGACGCGGCGAGGGCGCGGGACAGGCCCGCGCACAGGTCCGCGGCAAGACTGGGCGGACTGCTGACGCCATGTTACAGCACGGCGCGGACCTATCTGGCCAACGACCTGGCGCCGATCAGCGCCGCGCCGGCCGCCCTGCAGGCCTGAGCCGGGTCACGCCTGCTCGCCACCCCGGGGCGCCAGCATCCGCTCCAGCTCGCCCTCGGTGTCGGACTGGCAGACGAAGAGCAGTTCGTCGCCGGCCTCCACGGGCTGCTCCGGCTCGGGGGTGTAGACCTGCCCGTCGCGCAGGATGGTGACCAGCGCGACGTTGTCGGGGAACGGGATCAGACCGGCCGGCTTGCCGACGAACGGCGACCCGGCGGGCAGCGTCATCTCGACCAGGTTGGCGTTGCCCTGGCGGAAGGTGAACAGGCGGACCAGGTCGCCGATGCTGACCGCCTCCTCGACGAGGGCGGACATGATCCGGGGTGTCGAGACGTTGACGTCGACGCCCCACGCCTCGGTGAACAGCCACTCGTTGTCGGGGTGGTTCACCCGCCCCACGGTGCGCGGGACACCGAACTCGGTCTTGGCGAGAAGCGAGGTGACCAGGTTGGCCTTGTCGTCGCCGGTGGCGGCGATGACGACGTCACAGTGCTCGAGGCGCGCCTCCTCCAGCGAGGAGAGCTCGCACGAGTCGGCCAGCAGCCACTCGGCGTCGGGCACCCGCTCGGGCTTGATCGAGGCAGGCTCCTTGTCGATGAGCAGCACCTGGTGCCCGTTCTCGATGAGCTCGGTGGCGATGGACCGGCCCACGGCGCCGGCTCCGGCGATGGCGACTCTCACGGCGTCATTCCTCCCCGGGACCCTTCTCGACGACGTTGTAGGCGTGGTTGGCGTTCTCCTCGCGCAGCACCACGTGCAGGATGTCGCCTTCCTGGATCACTGACTCGCGGGTGGGGATGACGCCCTCGCCCAGGCGGTCGATCCACGCGATGCGACCGCGCGACTCCTCCTGGAAGAGCACCGTGCGCTGACCGATCCAGGCGTCGGGTGAGGGGATCTGGTCGACCCGGATCGTGCCGGACGGGTCGCGGAAGTCCGGCTCGGCGCCGGCCGGCAGCAGTCGCCGCAGCACCTGGTCGGCCGTCCACTTCACCGTCGCCACCGTGGTGATGCCCAGGCGTTGGTAGACCTCGGCCCGGCCGGGGTCGTAGATGCGCGCCACCACCTGCTGGATGCCGAAGGTCTCGCGGGCGACGCGGGCCGCGATGATGTTGGAGTTGTCGCCGCTGCTCACCGCTGCGAAGGCGTCGGCCCGCTCGATGCCGGCCTCGCTGAGCACCTTCTGGTCGAAGCCGAAGCCGGTGACCTTGATGCCGTTGAACGACGGGCCCAGCCGGCGGAACGCGTCGGGGTTGCTGTCGATGACGCTGACGGTGTGGTTGCGGTCCTCGAGCGAGCGCGCCAGTGTCGATCCGACACGGCCACAGCCCATGATCACGACATGCACGGGGGCCACGCTACTGCACCGATTCGGACACCCGCGGTGCCCCGGCCGGTGAGCTTTCCGTCGGAGGGCAGCCGATGCCCTAGCCTGTTCCCTCGTGGGTGTTGGAGGCGTCACCAGGCGCATCATCGTCGGTCGGAAGCTGCGCAGCTCGCAGCTCGGCGAGACCCTGCTGCCCAAGCGCATCGCGCTGCCGGTCTTCGCCAGTGACGCGCTCTCCTCGGTGGCCTACGCCCCCGACGAGGTCTTCATCATGCTGTCGGCGGCGGGTGCCTCGGCCTATGCGTTCAGCTGGCAGATCGGCGTGGCCGTGGCGGTCGTCATGCTCACCGTCGTCGCGTCGTACCGGCAGAACGTGCACGCCTACCCCAGTGGCGGCGGTGACTACGAGGTCGCCACCGTCAACCTGGGCCAGACCGCCGGTGTCACGGTGGCCAGCGCGCTGCTGGTGGACTACGTCCTGACCGTTGCCGTGTCGATCTCCTCGGGAGTGCAGAACGCGGGCTCGGCCCTGCCGTTCGTCTCCCACCACGAGACCACGTGGGCCTGCATCCTCGTGGTGGTCCTGGCCGCCATGAACCTGCGGGGCGTGCGCGAGTCCGGGACATGGTTCGCCATCCCGACCTACGGCTTCATGATCGGCGTGATCGGGATGACGGCGTACGCCGCGATGCGGGCGCTCAACGGCACCCTGCCCCAGGTGGAGAGCGCCGACCTGCACCTCGAGCCGGCGGCGGGCTACCAGGACCCGATCAGCCAGGTCGCGATGGTCTTCCTGCTCGCCCGGGCCTTCTCCTCGGGTTGTGCAGCGCTGACCGGTGTGGAGGCGATCTCCAACGGCGTGCCGGCGTTCCGCAAGCCGAAGAGTCGCAATGCCGCCTCGACGCTGCTCCTGCTGGGCGGGATCGCCGTCACCATGCTGATGAGCATCATCATCCTGGCCCGCCAGATGGGACTGCGGTACGTCGACGAGAGCGACCTGAACCGGCTCACCCGCAACGGCGAGTCGCTCCCCGAGGGCTTCGACCAGCACACGGTGATTGCGCAGATCGCCCGCGCCGTGTTCAGCGACTTCCCGCCGGGCTTCTACTTCGTGGTGGCGATGACCGGGATCATCCTGGTGCTGGCGGCGAACACCGCCTTCAACGGCTTCCCGGTGCTCGGCTCGATCCTCGCCAGGGACGGCTTCGCACCCCGCCAGCTGGGGTCGCGCGGCGACCGGCTGGCCTACAGCAACGGCATCATCTTCCTCGCCGTCCTCGCGATGGTGCTGATCATCGCCTTCCGGGCCGAGACGACCCGGCTGATCCAGCTCTACATCGTCGGGGTGTTCGTCTCCTTCAACCTCAGCCAGCTCGGCATGATCCGGCACTGGACGCGGCACCTGAAGACCGAGCGCGACCCGGCCGCGCGGCGCCGGATGTACCGGTCCCGGGCGATCAACACCTTCGGCCTCGGGATGACCGCGATCGTCTTCGTGATCGTGCTCGTCACCAAGTTCCTCGCCGGCGCGTGGATCGCCATCCTCGCGATGATCGTCTTCTTCGTGATCATGAAGAGCATCCGGCGCCACTACGACCGCGTCGAGCAGGAGCTGATCCCCGGGGACGACGACCCGGTGCTGCCGACCCGCGTGCACGCGATCGTCCTCGTCTCCAAGCTGCACAAGCCGACCATCCGGGCGCTGGCCTTCGCCAAGGCGACCCGGCCCAACGTCCTCGAGGCCGTCTACGTCGGGGCCGACAACGAGCAGACCGACGTCCTGCTGCAGGCGTGGGACGAGCGCCACATCGACGTGCCGCTGAAGGTGCTCTACTCGCCCTACCGCGAGGTGATCCGGCCGATCGTCCAGTACGCGATCGAGATCCGTGAGAACAACCCGCGTGGGGTCGTCGCCGTCTTCATCCCCGAGTACGTCGTCGGCCGGTGGTGGGAGCAGCTGCTGCACAACCAGACCGCCCTGCGGCTCAAGGGACGGCTGCTGTTCACACCGGGCGTGATGGTGACGTCGGTGCCCTACCAGCTCCGCGGCTCCGAGGTCGGCAAGGACCGGGAGGACTGGCAGCTGCAGCGTTACCGGCCCGGCGACGTCCGTCGCGGTCGCGTGGGCCGATGACGGCTTCGGCGTACGACGTCGGGGACGTGGTCGACGCGGTGGTCGGTCCGGTGGCCCACGGCGGGCACTTCGTCGCCCGGGTTCCCGCCGGCGAGCGCGAGATCGTCGTGTTCGTGCGGCACGCACTGCCGGACGAGAAGGTGCGGGTGCGGATCACCGAGGTGGACTCCTCCTTCCTGCGGGGCGACGCGATCGAGGTGCTGGAGGCGTCACCGCACCGGGTCGGTGCGCCCTGCCCGCTGGCCCACCCGGACGGCTGCGGGGGCTGCGACTTCCAGCACGTCGCCGTGCCGCACCAGCGCGTGCTCAAGGGCGCCGTTCTCCGCGAGCAGCTCCAGCGGCTTGCCGGGGTGGACCGGGACGTCGTCGTCGAGGCGGTGCCGGTGCCCGGCCGGCCCGACGACGGCCTCGGCTGGCGCACCCGGATGCAGTACGTGCCGCTCCCGCACGGTGCACGGGGACTGCGCAAGCACCGCTCGCACGACGTCGTGCCGGTCGAGGATTGCCCGATCGAGGCGGCCGACGTCCGGGTGACCGAGGTCGGCGAGCACTCCCAACGGCTGACCAGCCACGAGGTGATCACCGAGAGCGTGCTCGGCCGACGGTTCGAGGTGGCGGCCGACGGCTTCTGGCAGGTGCACCCTGAGGCGCCGCGGGTCCTGGTGGAGGCCGTGCTCGACGCGCTGCGCCCCAACGAAGGGGAGCGGGCGGTCGACCTGTTCGCCGGCGTCGGCCTGTTCTCGGCGTTCCTGGCCTCCGCGGTCGGGTCCTCCGGCTCGGTGCTCTCGGTGGAGGGCGACCGCCGCGCCAGCGAGCTGGCCGCGGCCAACCTTGCGGCGTACCCCTGGGTCGAGGTGCGGCAGGGCCGCGTCGACCGGGTGCTGCACCACCTGACCCGACGGGTCGGTGCGACCAGCGACGTCGTCGTGCT
>DASTFI010000108.1:0-16358 GCA_035708765.1 Marmoricola sp. | reverse complement strand
CGGCGCTGCGACGCCACGCCGCGCGAGCCGGGGATGCAGGGCGCGCAGGTCGGTGAGCGTGCGCTCGGAGATGGTGTAGATCCCGTCGACCCGGCTCATGCTCCAGCGCCAGGAGAGGTTGCGCGCCAGCCGCACCGCACGGCTGAACTGCTCCGGCCGCAGCTCGTGGCGCAGGTCGTAGAGGATCAGGCCCCGGACGCAGCCGGTGCCGAGCAGCGCGCTCGCAGGGACACCGGACAGCACGGCGTCCGCGCGCAACGACCGGGCCGCGCGGCGTACCCCGAACGACCGCAGCCAGAGTCCACCCAACCGGCCGAGCCGGGGCGGCCGGAGCACCTCCGTGGCGACCCCGTCGGGCACCTCGAACGACGGCCCGCCCGGTCCGCAGAGAAGGGTGAGCCGGTCGTCCGGCCAGCTCTGCCGCCAGCCGCGCAGCAGGTGCTCGACGACGACCGCGGAGCTGCCGCGGGTGACCACGACGGCGTCGATCACCAGGTGCATGTCTCTCCTTGCCGGGGTGGGAGCCGCCTCCGTACCAGGTTTCCGGACCCTACCCGGAGCCGGCGCGCGGGCGGCTACTCTGACCGCCGTGACCAAGCGCGCGTTCATCACGGGTATCACCGGCCAGGACGGCTCCTACCTCGCCGAGCTGCTGCTCAGCAAGGACTACGAGGTCCACGGCCTGGTGCGCCGGGCCTCGACGCTGAACCGCAGCCGGATCGACCACCTGCACGAGGACCGGCGGCTGCACCTGCACTACGGCGACCTCACCGACGGCGTGAGCCTGGTCAACCTCATCCACGCGATCAGGCCGCACGAGGTCTACAACCTGGGCGCCCAGAGCCACGTCAAGGTCTCGTTCGAGATGCCGGAGTACACCGCCTCGACGGACGCGGTGGGCACCCTGCGGCTGCTCGAGGCGATCCGGGCCGCCGGCATCGAGACCCGCTTCTACCAGGCGTCGACGTCGGAGATGTTCGGCGCGACCCCACCGCCGCAGCACGAGAACACCGCGTTCTACCCGCGCTCGCCGTACGGCGCCGCCAAGCTCTACTCGCACTGGGTGACCGTCAACTACCGCGAGGCCTACGACGTGTTCGCGGTGTCGGGGATCCTCTTCAACCACGAGTCGCCCCGGCGCGGTGAGAGCTTCCTGACCCGCAAGGTGACGCTGGGCGTCGCGTCCATCAAGCTCGGGGTGACCGACCACCTCACGCTGGGCAACCTCGAGGCGGTCCGTGACTGGGGCTACGCCAAGGAGTACGTCGAGGGCATGTGGCGGATGCTGCAGCACGACGAGCCGCAGGACTACGTCCTGGCCACCGGGGTCGGCACGACGGTGCGGGAGTTCTGCCAGGCGGCGTTCGCCCACGCCGGGCTCGACTGGGAGGACCACGTCCGCTACGACAAGCAGTACGAGCGGCCCACCGAGGTCGACGCGCTGATCGGGGACTCCAGCAAGGCGCGCGAGGTGCTCGGCTGGGAGGCGCAGACGAAGGCCGACCGGCTCGCCGAGGTCATGGTCGACGCCGACCTGGAGCAGATGTCCCGCCTGCTGCGGCAATGACACGCCACCTCGTCACCGGCGCCGGCGGCCAGGACGGCCGCCTGCTCGTCGACCTGCTTCGCCGCCAGGGCGGTGAGGTGGTGGCGCTGTCCCTCGCCGACCTCGACGTCACCGACACCGCCGCCTTCCGGCGACTGGTCGCCCGGCACCGCCCCGACGTGGTGCACAACCTGGCCGCACTCAGCTCGGTCGGCCGCAGCTGGGCCGAGCCCGAGACGACCGACGCGGTCAACCACCGCGCCGTCGTCGGCATGCTGGAGGTCCTCGCCGAGCTCCCGGGCACCCGCTTCGTGCACGCGTCCAGCTCGGAGATCTTCGGCCCGGTCGCCGCGGGCACGGCCGACGAGGACACTCCGCTCGCGCCCGCGAGCCCCTACGGGGAGGCGAAGGCGGCCGCGCACCTGGCCGTGGCGGCCGCCCGGTCGGCCGGCGTCGCGGCGACGAACCTGATCCTCTTCGGGCACACCGGCCCCGGCCACGACCCCGGCTTCGTCATCCCGACGATCTGCCGGCAGGCGGCCGAGGTGGCCCGCGGGGGGCGTGACCACCTCGAGCTGCGCGACCCGACCGTGGCGCGCGACTGGGGCTCCGCGGCGGACTTCGTGCGCGCGTTCGCGCTGGCCGCCGATGCACCCGCGGGCGACTACGTCGTCGCCACCGGCGAGCTCCACCGTCTCGGCGACATCGCCCGCTGGGCGCTGGACGCGGCCGGCGTCGACGCGGAGGTACGCCGGGCGCCGGGCGACCGGCCGCACGACTTCGGCGGGGTCCGCGGCGACAACCGGCGGGCCGCCCGGGTGCTCGGGTGGCAGCCCCGGACGTCGTTGCGTGTCGAGGTCGAGGCGATGGTCGTCGCCGCCCTGGAGGAGCTCCGGTGAGGATCCTCGTCGAGGTGATCAGCGCCGAGTTCGGCGGCATCCGGACCTACGTCGAGCACCTGCTCCGCACGTGGGAGCGGACCCGGCCCGACGACGAGCTCGTCGTGGTGGTGCCAGCCGACTCCACCGTGCCCACGTTCGGCCACCGCCGCGTCGAGGTGGACGTCCCCCGGCCCGCGGTGCTCGGGCGGCCGCTGGTGCAGACGCTGCGGATCCGCCGGATCGCCCGCGAGCACGGCGTCGACGCAGTGCTGGCCACGCTGCCGTCGACGAGCCTGGTGCGCACCGGACTGCCGACGGCGGTGGTGGTCTACGACCTGCGCCACGAGCTGCGGCCCGAGCAGTTCACCCGATCCCGCCGGCTGCTGCGCAACCTCTCCTACGGCCGCGGCTACGCAGTCGCGGACACGATCGTCTCGATCTCCCGGCGCACCCTCGACGACCTGCACCGGCTGCACCCGCGGACCCGGCGCACTCCGGCGGCGGTCGTCCACCTCGGCGCCGACCACGTCCTCGACTGGCCGGGCGAGCCGCGCACGGGGCCGGCGGTCACCTTCGCCCACCACACCAACAAGAACCCCGACCTCATCCTCGACGGCTGGGCCGCGGGCAACCGGCGCGGCCCGGCGATGCCCGACCTGCTGGTCCTCGGCACCGGGTCCGCCCGGGAGCGCCTGCAGCACCGGATCGACCAGCTGGGGCTGTCGGGTCAGGTGGAGCTGGCGCCGTTCCTGCCGGACGAGGAGTTCGCCCGGGTGCTGCGCAGCGCCTCGATGGTGGTCTTCCCCTCCGATTTCGAGGGCTTCGGACTGCCCGTCGTCGAGGGGATGCTGCTCGGCATCCCCGTCGTCATCGGGCCCGAGCCGGCCACCTCGGAGGTCGCCGGCGGGCATGCCGCGGTGCTGGCGGACTGGACCCCGGACGCACTCGCCGACGCCGTCGACCGTGCCGGCCGGTTCGATGCCGTCCAGCTCGAGGCGGCCCGCGCGCACGCCGCGGAGTTCACCTGGGCGCGAGTCGTCGAGCAGACCCGGTCGGTGCTCGAAGAGACCGCCGGGCGCCGGTGAGGGCTCAGCCCCAGATGCCGGAGCTGCGGACGAACCGGCCGCGCACCTTCTCCGCCAGGCCGGGCAGGCGCTCCTTGAGCCGGCCGTACTCCTCCGGCAGCGCGATCCGGACGCTCTTGGCGGCATCACCGAGCAGCTCCTTGCCCTCCGAGCGCCAGGCGCTGCGCCGCCGCCACCGGGCGAAGTCCTCGGCGTCGCCGGCGACGAAGGGCGAGGGCAGCTGCGCCCCGGCCTGCAGCTGGACGCGGTAGGCACGGCGCAGCTGTCGGGAGATGCGCCGGCCGGTGGTGTCGCGGGCATACGGGTACGGCGGCGCCGGCGCCAGGTCCTTCTCGTGGCGCAGCAGCTGGTCGGCGTACTCCCGGCACAGGGCGTCCACGGCCTCGGCGGTGCGGAGCTGGGCGGTCGAGGTGTCGAACCGGGTGGAGAGCTCCTCGGGCCGGCTGGTGTCGAAGGCGTGGAAGTGGAACAGCCGCAGCCGCTCGCCGGTGCCGGCGACGACGAACCCGTCCTCGTCGCGGGCGATCGGCCGCTCGTGCAGGTTGGCGACACTGACGTTGTAGCCGGGGTGCTGCCAGGCGCCGGCGTGGAACAGCACGCTGCCGATGTCGACCCACTTCTGGTCGACGAAGAGCCCCGACAGCGGCTCCCACAGGCACTCCCACTCGAGGTGGCCCCACCACCAGTCGAGGAAGTCCCGGGCTCGCCGGTCGACCGCGCCGAAGCCGAGGTTGTAGACGCCCACGGTCAGCAGGTGGCCCTCGGAGAGCTGGGCGTCGCCGGTGACGGGGTGCAGGAAGTGCGGGGTGAGCAGGATGCCGCCGGTGGTCGCGGCCAGGTCGCCGGGCAGCTCGACCATCGGCGCGGTGAGGTAGGTGTCCGGGTCGAGGTAGACCGCCTGCTCGCTGTCCTCCAGCAGCCGCCGGAACACCAGCGGCTTGATCGCCGTGGCGAACTCGACCAGGTCGTAGATCGTGGCCAGCTGCCGCACCGTGTGCTCGGGCAGGCCGGTGATCGTCGTACTGACCTGGCGGACGCCGCGCTGCGGAGGCAGCGCCGGGAGCTGGTCGTCGCGCAGCGCGTCGATGACCACCACCACCAGCTCGCTGCCGGGGTGGTGCCGCTGCAGGCTGTCCGCGAGCGTCAGCGCCTTGGGCAGGTAGTTGGTCGACAAGATGGTGAAGTACGCCGGTCCGGCGGTGTTGGCGGGCACGGCGCTCAGGCTAGCCATCGCAGGGCCCGAAGGGGCACGTCCTGTCCGCCGGACGCCATCGCCGACGGGCCCGTTCACTGCTAGCGTTCCGCCGCGTGACCACCACGGACTCCACCACCGCCGAGCTGCGCTCGCTCTATCTCGACCTGCTCAAGCGCAGCCTCACCGGCGCTCTGACGGAGGACAACGACTCGATCCTGGGCGGCGTCCGGACCCAGGGATCGCCCTCCCGAAAGAAGCAGCTCGCGAACGCCGTCGGCACGGCCGCACAGCGCCTCGGCTTCGAGATCGCCTACAAGAAGCCCTACGACCCCAGGCTGCGCTCCATCGGCATGGACTGGCCCTCCCGCGCGGAGTCGATGATCGGCCTGCGCCGGATGGACAACATCCAGGAGTGCATCGCGGCCGTCGTCGCCGACGACGTCCCCGGCGACCTGATCGAGACCGGTGTCTGGCGCGGCGGCGCGGTGATCTTCATGCGCGCCAACCTCAAGGCATGGGGCGACACCTCCCGCAAGGTCTGGTGCGCCGACTCCTTCCAGGGCCTGCCGAAGCCGAACGTCGCGGAGTTCCCCGCCGACGAGGGCGACACCTTCTTCCAGCAGACCGGCCTGGGGGTCGGCGCCGACGTGGTGCGACACAACTTCGAGCGCTACGGCCTGATGGACGACCAGGTGGAGTTCCTGGTCGGCTGGTTCAAGGACACGCTGCCCACCGCCCCGATCGGGAAGCTGTCGCTGATGCGGCTCGACGGCGACCTCTACGAGTCCACCTGGCAGGCGCTCGAGGCGCTCTACCCGAAGCTGTCCCCCGGCGGCTTCTGCATCATCGACGACTTCGGCACCCTGGTCTCCCAGGCCCAGCAGGCGGTGCACGACTACCGCGAGCAGCACGGCATCACCGAGGAGATCGTCGACATCGACGGCAGCGGCGCCTACTGGCGCAAGGCCTGAGTCTCCCGGGGCTCCGACGCCGCTGAGGGCATCTCGGCGGGCGCAACGCGCGGCTGCTCGCCGCGGCCGAGCAGGTAGCCGCCGAAGGGGACCCACCAGGCGACGACGCAGACGCCGGTGACGAGCGCAGTCGCCCAGACGAAGCCCGACGCGCCCGCGACGAGCGAGCCGACGACGGCCGCGACCAGGATGACCGGGCTGGTCGCCAGGTCGAGCCACGTCGTGGTGCGCACCATCCGCGCCCCGGTGAGTGCGGTACGGGCGCCGCTGTTGAGCCCGAGCAGCACCAGCTGCACGCCGGTCGCGAGCATCAGCGGCTCGGCGTACCGCCAGGTGTCGCCCAGGACCAGCCGACCGATCGGATCCGGCAGGAACACCAGCACCAGCCCGTTGAGCACCGCGACGCCTGTGGCGAGCAGGGTGGTCCGGCGCGCGTGCCGACGAGTGCTCGCCCGGTCCTGCGGCGTCTTGGCGATCTCGGCGACACCGCCGGAGATGGCCGCGAGCTGGAACGTCGCGTACGGGCGCATCAGGAACACCGCGCCCCGGACCGCGCCGAGCGCCTGGGCTCCGGCGATGCCGCCCAGGGCGAGGGTGCCGGCGAGCGCGCTGCCCTGCATCGCACCGAACGAGAGCATGTAGCGCCACGAGAAGTCCCAGGTCCGGCGCAGCCAGCGGTGGTTCACCCGGATCCGTTCCCCCCGGTGGCGCCAGAGGAGCAGGACGCCCGCCAGGGAGCCGCTGCCGGCCCAGCACACGACGAACCAGACGAGCGTGCGTGCGTCGAGCAGCACCGCGACACCGAGCGCGACGACGAGGAGCAGCAGCCAGGTGAGGTCGAGCACCAGCGCGAAGGCCGGTCGGTGGCTGGCGAAGGCGAGGTAGCGGCCGGCGTCCTGCAGGCCGAGCAGTGGCAGGGCGAGCGCGAGCACGAGCAGCGCGGCCGCCAGCCTGCCGTCCAGCAGCAGCGCGCCGAGGGCACCGGCGGCGACCAGCAGGCCGGCGTAGCTGCCCACCGCCAACGTCGATCCGAGCGCGTCGCCCGGCCGGGCGGTCGCATCCTCGGGGTGCACCAGCAGCGGCTGGGAGACCAGCGCCCGGGTGGTGCCCTGCACGAGGACGTAGACCATCAGCACGATCCCGAACAGGCCGAAGAGCGCCACGCCGAGCAGCTGGGCGGCGAGCAGGGTGACCAGCACGTTGGAGGCACCGGAGACCACCTGGTCGACGGTGATGATCCCCAGTCGACGCCCCGCCGACTGCTTGCTCTCGGGCACGTTGTTCCTACGGGAAGGCGGCGGTTGGGTCGTTCGGACTAACGACGCCGGGCACGGCCGGTTACCGGCCGTGACTCTTGCCGCCCCGGGGCGTTGTCCTCCTGCGAGAGCGGAGAGGGGAGGACAGGTGACGTCCGTGGCACCGACGAGCGCAGATCCGTCCGGCGCCCGCGAGTGGGCCGGCCGGATGATCCAGTGGAACCCCGCCCGGGCGACGGTCAAGCGCGTCGTGCATGCCGGCGCCGGGGTCCGCGGCCGCTGGCTCGAGCAGCGCGGCCAGGTGCCGGCGATCGCGCACCTGTACGCCGCCGGCTCCCCGAAGGCCGGCAGCCAGTGGATGAAGGCGCTCTTCGACCACCCGGTCGTGCGCGCCCACACCGGACTCTTCACGCTGCCGCAGCTGGACTACCAGCAGAACCCGGCCCGCGGCTTCCCTCCGGGCACGTTCGTCCCGGGCCTCTACCTCAGCCACGAGGAGTACCTGCAGATCCCGCACCGGCACCCCCACCGGTTGGTCTACATGTTCCGCGACCCCCGCGACCTGCTCGTCTCGGGCTACCACTCGACCGTCCGGACCCACCGCAAGGTGCACCTCCCCGAGCTGGAGCGGTTCCGCGACGAGGTCCGGGCGCTGCCCTTCGACGAGGGCCTGCTCCGGCTGATCCGCAAGGCCGCGCCGCGGCTGCGGGAGATCGAGACCTGGGTCGGGCGGGAGGGCCCCGAGGTCGCCACCTTCCGGCTCGAGGAGGTCGACGCCGAGCCGCGCACGGAGGTGGACCGGATGCTGCGGCACGCGGGCGTCGTGCTGACCGCGACCGAGCTCGAGGCGGTGCTCGCCGACGTCTCCCGCGACGCCCTGCAGGCCCGGGACCTGGCCCGGCGCGGCGACGGGCAGTCCCACTACCGGGTGCGCCGCGAGACCTTCCGCGACGTGTTCGGGCCCGAGCACCACGCCGCGGTGGCGGAGGTCGTCCCCGGCCTCGTCGAACGGCTCGGGTACCCGACATGAGCGCCCTGGAGACGACCCACTCCGGCGGCGAGACCAGCGGCGACTCGGGTGGCGAGTCCGGTGTCCGGGCCGGGGACTTCAGGCCGGGTGCGACGCTGGCCAGCCTCTACCCGGAGGCGCACGCCGGCGGCTTCAGCCGGTACGACGGCTTCGTGGAGTTCTACTCCCGGGTCAACGCGCTGCTCGACCACGACAGCCGCGTCCTCGACTTCGGGGCAGGGAGGGGCGAGTGGACCGACGGCCGCCTGCCGGCGTACTCCCGGCACCTGCGGGCGTTCCACGAACGCGTCGCCGAGGTGGTCGGCGTCGACGTCGACGACGCCGTGCTGCAGCACCCCGCGCTGGCCGAGGCCCACGTCATCGCCGCTCCCGGCCCGATCCCCTACGCGGACGCGAGCTTCGACGTCGTGGTGGCCGACTACGTGCTGGAGCACGTCAGCCGGGCGGACGCGCCCGCGGTCGCCGCCGAGCTCCTCCGCGTGCTCGAGCCGGGCGGCTGGCTGGCGGCGCGCACCCCGAACAAGTGGGGGGTCATCGGCATCGGCGCCCGCACCGTGCCGAACCACCTGCACACACGGGTGCTCGCGCGGCTGCAGCCCGGCCGCAAGGAGGAGGACGTCTTCCCGGTCGAGTACCACATGAACACCCGGGCCGACCTGCGCCGGCTGTTCCCGGCCCCACACGAGCTGGTCGTCTACGGCCACAGCTCCGAGCCGACGTACTTCGGCAGCTCGGTGCCGCTGTGGCGGGTCGCCCAGCTCGTAGACCGGCTCACGCCCCCACGCCTCGCGCCGACCCTGATGGTGTTCGTGCAGAAGGCCCGCTGAACCCCCCGATGTTGCCGCCGCACCGCGAGGAAGAGACAGGCAGATGACCACCACCGAGAGCTACGACCCCGCCAGCCACTACGACCGGGTGACGGCCGGCTGGGCGCTCCTGCTCGGCAGCGAGCTGCACTACGGCGTCTTCGACGACGGCCAGGAGCGGCTCGACGTGGCCACCCACCGGCTCACCGAGCTGATGGTCGAGGCGGCCGCGCTCGAGCCCGGACTCAGGGTGCTCGACGTCGGGTGCGGCTCCGGCGCCCCCGCGTGCGACCTCGCCCGCACGTACGGCGTCAGCGTCGTCGGCATCACCACCAGCCAGGTGGGCGTCGCCACGGCACGGGACCGTGCCAGCCGGGAGGGCGTCACGGGAGTGTCCTTCGAGCAGCGCGACGGCACCGACAACGGCTTCCCCGACGCGAGCTTCGACCGGGTCTGGGTGCTGGAGGCCTCGCACCTGATGCCCGACCGCAGGGCGCTCGTCGAGGAGTCCGCCCGGGTGCTGCGTCCCGGCGGGCGCCTGGTCCTGTGCGACATCATCCGCCGCCGGGAGATCCCGTTCCTCGAGGTGCGCCAACGCCGCGAGGAGTTCGCCACGCTCCGTGCTGCGCACGGGGCCGCCCGGATGGACCCGCTGGAGCAGTACGCCGCCCTCTGCGAGGACGCCGGCCTGGTCGTCGACCGTACCGTCGACCTCACCGACCGGACGCTGCCGACGTTCGACCGCTGGCTGGCGAACGTGCACCAGCACCGCGCCCGGGTCGAGGAGCTGATGGGCGCCGACAACGTCGCTGCCTTCGAGAGGTCCTGCCACATCCTCGACGCGTTCTGGCGCGACGGCACCCTGGGCTACGGCCTGCTCAGCGCCGCCAAGGCTGCCTAGCACCGTTACGTTTCCGCGCACCGCTCGTTGTTCGCGAAAGACTGCCGGCCCAGCAGTCCAGCAGACGTCACCCCAGGAGGACATCCCGCATGAGCACCCGCCGCGAACAGGCCGACAGCATCCTTCGGGCCTTCCTGTCCCGTGCCGACAAGGACGCCACGGTGCCCCCGCAGACCAGCCTGTACGCCGACGGGCTCGGCCTGGACTCCCTGGAGCTGGCAGAGCTCTCCGCGATGCTGGAGGACGCGCTCGGCAGTGACCCGTTCAGCGAGGGCCTGATGCCGGAGACGGTCGGGGAGATGCTCGACTACTTCGAGGTCGCCGAGGCCGTCTGAGCACGCCGGTCCCCAGGGACGGGCACCACAGCCGGGCACGACAACCGGGCACGACAGGACTGACGACAGGACGACGACGTGGACCTCGAGACGACAGCCGCCGCGCCGGCGACCCGCACCGTGGTGGTCACCGGCGGCAGCCGGGGCCTGGGTGCCGGCATCGTGCAGTCCTTCCTGGACTCCGGTGACCGGGTCGCGACCTGCGCCCGCTCCCGCACCGCCCAGGTGGACCTGTGGGAGAAGGACCCCACCTACGAGGGCCGGTTCCTCTTCCGGGAGGTCGACCTGAGCGACCGGGAGTCGACGACCGCCTTCATCTCCGACGTGGTCGCGGAGTGGGACAGCATCGAGGTGCTGGTCAACAACGCTGGCGTCGCGCGCGACGGCATCCTGGGCCTGTCCTCCGACGACGACATCGACACGGTCGTCGACCTCAACATCAAGGGCACCCTGCACGTCACCAAGCTGGTGTCCCGGCGGATGCTGGCCCGCGGTCGCGGGCACATCGTCAACATCTCCTCGATCGTGGGGCTGTCGGGCTACCGCGGGCTCGGCGTCTACAGCGCCACGAAGGCGGCCCTCGACGGGCTCACCCGCGCGCTCGCCCGTGAGCTCGGCTCCCGCGGGATCGTGGTCAACTCGGTGGCCCCGGGCTACCTGCGCACGGAGATGTCCCACGGCCTCGACGAGGCGCAGATGGGCCAGATCGTGCGTCGTACTCCCGCGGGGCGCCTCGGCGAGCCCGAGGACGTCGCCCGAGTGGTGCAGTTCCTGACCGCTCCGCACAACGACTACCTCACCGGCCAGGTGGTCGTCGTGGACGGTGGCCTCACCGCCTGAGGGTCGCTCAGCCGCCGGCGAACGGCGGCAGGAACTCCACGTGCTGGCCCGGCTCGACCGTGACCGTCTTCCGGTCCTCGGTCGCCGCCGGACGGTCGCCGATGAGCACCGAGCAGCAGTCGAGCACCTGGGACAGCCGGTCGGAGTCGGGATGGCGACGCAGGGACTCGGCGACGAGGTCGGCCAGGGTCACCGGCCCGGACACCTCGACCAGGTCGGTCTCGACGCCGGCCGCCGCGCGGGCTGCCGCCCAGTAGCGCAAGGTGATGTGTCCCGTCGCTGGACGCGACGACAGCGTGGCGGGGTCCATGTCCGATATCCTCTCCCATCGGTCCACAACGGCGTGGCTGGGTTTCGACAGGCTCACCCGGCCTCGGGGCTCGCCGGCCCTGACGCTCACCAGCCGCGACGCTCGACCAGTGACGAATCGCCCCGGGAGGTGCCCGTGAGCACCCTGCTGCTGCTGACCAGCGCCCTCGAGCCGTCCGCCGAGGTGCTCCCCGGCCTGGCCCTGCTCCCGCACCAGGTGCGCATCCTCCCGGCCGAGGGCAGCGCCCTGCTCGAGGCGCCGCACTGCGACGTGCTGCTGCTCGACGCACGGCGCGACCTCGCCCACGCCCGCGACCTCTGCCGGCTGATCCGCACCACCGGCTCCGAGCAGCCGGTGCTGCTCATCGTCACCGAGGGCGGCGTGGCCGTGGTCGCCCACGACTGGGGGATGGACGAGATCGTCCTGGACACCGCCGGACCCGCGGAGATCGACGCCCGCATCCGGGTCGCCCTCGAGCGGGCCCGCGCCGGCGCGGCCGGTGAGGACCTCGAGGCGCACCTCATCCGCAGCGGCGAGGTGGTCGTCGACGAGGCGACCTACACCGCCAAGGTGGGCAGCCGGTTCCTCGACCTCACCTTCAAGGAGTTCGAGCTGTTGAAGTACCTCGTCCAGCACCCCGGCCGGGTCTTCAGCCGCGAACAGCTGCTCCAGGAGGTCTGGGGCTACGACTACTTCGGCGGCACCCGCACCGTCGACGTGCACGTCCGGCGGCTCCGGGCCAAGCTGGGCACCGACCACGAGGCGCTGATCGGGACGGTGCGCAACGTCGGCTACCGGTTCGTCCCGCCGCCGCCGTCGAGGCAGGCCGATCCCGAGCCGGCGGACGCGTCCGGCTGATGCGTCCGGCTGACGTGACCCCCTCCCTGCTCCCCTCGTTGTCCGGCCGTGACCACGCGACGGGAGCGCCGGGACCGGCGGCGAAGGATCGCCGCCGTCGCGCTGGCCCTTGCGCTGGCGTCGACGTGGATCGCGGTGCGGTGGCTGCACAAGGACGACCAGACCCGCACCCTGCCGACGGCACCGCAGGCCGTCGTACCGCAGCCTGGTGGCCCCTCCGATGCCCCGCCCGTTGCTGGGCCGGGCGCCGGCCACGGCGCGCCCGGCGGTCGTCCGGCCCACTTCGGCGCGCTGGTCGCCACCGGACTGCCCGGCGGCAGCCGCTCGGTCACCATCGGCAGGCACCACGTGGTGCTGCGCGCGTGGTCGCGCAAGCCGATGGCGTTCACCGCGTGGTACGTCCCCACCCGGCAGGGCGCCAAGCGTGGCGGCACCCGCCGCCCCGGGTCCTCGTGGAGCATGGCGACCACCGCCTACGGGCCTCCCGACTACGCCCAGCTCTACCTCCAGACCGACGTGACCGGCGAGCCGGTGCACTGCTCGATCACGGTGGACGGGGAGGTGACCGCGCGCGAGACCACCGAGGGGCCCTACGGCACGATCATGTGCCAGGGGTGAGCCGGTGGCTGGCTACCCTGCCTGCATGGTGCAGATCCGTGAGATCAGCGAGGCGCAGTTCGGCCTCGACGACAGCTCCGCGCCGGCCGCGGACGTACGCCGCATCGCCGCCGCCTGCGACGCCGCCGACGGCGTGGACACCCTCAACGAGCAGGCCCGGCTGCTGCTGAAGAACCGCGGCCTGCGCGAGGCCCGGCTGTGGCTGGGTGCCGCGGACGACGACGGCGAGCCGACCGGCTTCGCGCTGCTGCACGGCAGCCTGCTCGACCTCGCCGTGCATCCCGACGGACGTCGGCGCGGCGTCGGGACCGCACTGGCCCGGGCTGCCGTCGCCGACCTCGAGCGCGTCGAGGCCTGGTCGCACGGAGACCACCCCGCGGCGGCCCGGCTGGCGGAGCGGTTCGGCGTTCCCCGGGAGCGTGAGCTGACGATCATGCGCCGGCCCACCGCCGACCCGCTCCCCGCGGTCCGGATGCCCGATGGGGTCGTGGTGCGCGTGTTCACGCCGGCCGACGAGGCGGCGGTGCTCGCGGTCAACGCCGCGGCCTTCGCCCACCACCCGGAGCAGGGCGACCTGACCCTCCAGGACTTCCGGGAACGGCAGGCCGAGTCGTGGTTCGACCCCGCCGGCCTGTTCCTCGCCGTGCCCGCGGCAGCCCCGACCCCGGAGCACCCCGACCACGACCTGCTCGGCTTCCACTGGACCAAGGTGCACCGCGACGAGCAGCCACCGCACGGCGAGGTCTACGTCGTGGCGGTCAACCCGAAGGCCGCGGGCCGGGGGATCGGGTCGATGCTCACCAACGTCGGGCTGCGCCATCTCGCCGACGAAGGGCTCGGCGAGGTGATCCTCTACGTCGACGGCGACAACGAGCCCGCGATCGCGCTCTACTCCGGCCTCGGCTTCGCCGTGGACCGCACCGAGGTGCAGTACCGCGGGCCCTCCCCCGTTGAAAGGCCAGTCCCGCCCCGTTGAGAGGTCAGTCCCGCCCCGTTGAGAGGTCAGTTGACGACGGCGTACGGCGGCCACCGTTGCCACAGGCCAGGGCGGTGCGGAGCCGGTCGGCGATCTCGCGGTTGTGCTCCGGTGCGGCGCGGCCGACGCTGACCATGTTGAAGAAGCCGTGGATCAGGCCCGCGCAGCGCAGCGTCTCCACCGGCACCCCCTCGTCGGCCAGCCGTGCGGCGTACGCCTCGCCCTCGTCGCGCAGCGGGTCGAAGCCGGCGGTGACCACCAGCGCCGGCGCGGTCCCCGGTGGCACGTCGGCGAACAGCACCGAGGCGCGGGGGTCCTTGCGGGCCGCCTCGTCGGGGAGGTACCACGCCGTGTAGTGCTCGATCGCCTCGGCGGTGAGGAAGAACCCGTCCGCGAACAGGCGTCGTGAGGCGGTCGTGGCGGTGAAGTCGGTCGCGGGGTAGACGAGCAGCTGGAAGGCGAGCGGCAGGTTGTCGCGGGCAGCGGCGAGGGCCACCAGCGCCGACAGGTTGCCGCCCGCCGAGTCGCCCCCGACCGCCAACCGGGCAGGGTCGGCGTTGACGCGCTCGGGGTGCTCGACCAGCCAGCGGTACGCCGCGACCGCGTCGTCGACCCCGGCGGGGAACGGGTGCTCGGGAGCCAGCCGGTAGTCCACCGCGAGCACCTGGACGCCCGAGTGCTCGGCCAGGTGCCGGCAGGCGCCGTCGTGGCTCTCCAGGTCGCCGTGCACCCAGCCGCCGCCGTGCAGGAAGAGCAGCGTGGGGGCGGCGTCGTCGGCGAGCCGGGCCGTGGGCACGTAGAGGCGGGCGGCGAGGGGGCCGGTCGCGCCGTCGACCTCGAGGTCGCGGATCGCGCCGATCGGCTGGCCGCCCGAGACGAGGCCGGCCTGCTCGGTCAGCCGCCGCCGTCCGCTCTCGACGGTCAGGTCGCCCATCGACGGCTCCCGGGCGATCCGCTGCAGGAGCAGCAGCAGCTGCATCTCGGTGTCCAGACGCTGGCCGTCGAGCTCGACGGGGCGGCGCACCAACGCGCGCAGCACGGGGTCGGGCAGGCCCAGCACGGCCCGCAGGAGGGCGGCCTCGATCGTCGTACGCAAACCGGACATGGGCGGAAACTACTGCATCCGCTTCGTGCAGAGCACTGTCAGACTGGCCACATGACCACCGAGAGCTTCATCGGCGGAGCCGACGACGGGCCCGTCGAGAGCCTGCTGCGGGTGGTCCCGCCGTTCGACGTGGATCCGCCGTACGACGCCGAGGTGGACGCGGCGCTGGAGCCCTTCCCGGACCGGTTCCTCGACCGTGAGCTCTCCTGGCTGCACTTCAACGAACGCGTGCTCGAGCTCGCCGAGGACCCCACCCTGCCGCTGCTCGAGCGGGTCCGGTTCCTCGCGATCTTCGCCAGCAACCTCGACGAGTTCTTCATGGTGCGGGTCGCCGGCCTCAAGCGACGCATCGCCGCCGGCGTCGCCGTCCGCGCAGCCTCGGGCCTGGTGCCCCGCGAGGTGCTGGAGCAGATCTGGACGGTCACCGCCGGGCTGATGGCGCGGCACGCATCGGTGTTCCGCGACGACATCGTCCCGGCGCTCGCCGGACAGGGGATCGAGCTGGTCCGGTGGGACTCCCTGGCGAAGGACGAGCAGAAGTTCTGCAAGCGGCTCTTCAAGGAGCGCGTCTTCCCCGTGCTGACGCCGCTGGCCGTCGACCCCGCGCACCCGTTCCCCTACATCTCGGGTCTCTCGCTCAACCTCGCGGTGCTGGTGCGCAACCCGGAGACCGGCAAGGAGCACTTCGCCCGGGTCAAGGTGCCGCAGATCTTCAACCGGTTCGTGCAGGTGGGCGACCAGCGGTTCGTGCCGCTGGAGGACGTCATCGGCGAGCACCTCAAGCGGCTGTTCCCCGGCATGGAGGTGCTCAAGGTGCACACCTTCCGGGTCACCCGCAACGAGGACCTCGAGGTGGAGGAGGACGACGCGGAGAACCTGCTGCAGGCGCTGGAGAAGGAGCTGCTGCGTCGCCGCTTCGGGCCGCCGGTGCGGCTGGAGGTGGAGGAGGACATCGATGCCCAGGTGCTCGCACTGCTCGTCTCCGAGCTCGGCGTGACCGAGGCCGAGGTGCTCCGGCTCCCCGGGCCGCTGGATCTGCGTGGCCTGCACGACATCGCCGACCTCGACCGCGAGGACCTCAAGTACGACGCGTTCTTGCCCTCCACGCACTCGTTGCTGGCCCCGGTCGAGTCCGCCTCGCCGGTCGACGTGTTCAAGGCCGTCGGCCGGGCCGACGTACTCCTGCAGCACCCCTACGACTCGTTCAGCACCTCGGTGCAGCGGTTCCTCGAGCAGGCCGCCGCCGACCCGCACGTGCTCGCGATCAAACAGACGCTCTACCGCACGTCGGGCGACTCACCGATCATCGACGCCCTCGTCGACGCGGCCGAGGCCGGCAAGCAGGTCCTCGTGATCGTCGAGATCAAGGCGCGCTTCGACGAGGAGGCCAACATCCGGTGGGCGCGCAAGCTCGAGCAGGCGGGCTGCCACGTCGTCTACGGCCTCGTCGGCCTCAAGACGCACTGCAAGCTCGCGATGGTCGTGCGCGACGAGCCCGACGGGATCCGCCGCTACACCCACATCGGCACCGGGAACTACAACCCGAAGACCGCGCGCCAGTACGAAGACCTCGGGCTGCTCACCACCGACGACGCGATCGGCGAGGACGTCGCCCACCTGTTCAACAACCTCTCCGGCTTCTCGC
>DASTFI010000107.1:0-2402 GCA_035708765.1 Marmoricola sp. | reverse complement strand
GGGCCGGCGCATCCCGAGGCGCCCTACGACGCCGGGGACATGGCCGCTCAGCAGGAGGCCGCCGGAACGCTCGACGACACCCCTCCGGAGCAGAACGCCGACCCGTCGCGGGGGTCGGAGGTGCAGCCGGACCTGCCGCCTCGGACCACACCGACGCAGCAGACGCGGAACCCCCTGGGGCCGGGGCCGGAGTACGACCCCGGGGACGACTGGCGGACCCAACAGCCGGGCGACCCGGCGCGGGACACCAACGGCCCCGACGGGCGCACCGAGTACGACGCCGTCGAGCGGGCCGAGGAGTAGTCCGCCTCCGAGCCGATGAAGCGTCGCAGGCAGTTGCGGAGGGCACCCCCTGCCTCACAGGTGCCGAGGTCGCCCGGCTCACCCGACCACAGCGAGAGGCCCGCGCCGCAGGCAACCGTGGAGGGCCGCTGCGCGGGCGGTACGAAGCGCCCGGTCGTTGGCCGACCGGGCGCCCGTGTCGTCAGCTCACTTGGGTGGCATCCGGATGCCACCGTCGACGCGGATGGTCTCGGCGTTCATGTAGGAGTTGGTGACGCACTCGGTGACCATGCTGGCGAGTTCGTCGGCGGAGCCGAGGCGCTTGGGGAACAGCACGCTCTCGCCGAGCTTCGCCTTGAACGCGCCCGGGTCGGGGAAGGCGTCGTAGATCGGAGTGTCGATCAGGCCCGGGGCGACCGTGTTGACCCGCACGCCGATGGAGGACAGGTCACGGGCGACGGGCAGCGTGAGCCCGACGACGCCGCCCTTGGAGGCGGAGTACGACGCCTGGCCGATCTGCCCGTCGAAGGCGGCGACCGAGGCCAGGTTGACGATCGCTCCGCGCTCGCCGTTGTCGTTGGGTTCGTTGCGGCTCATCGCGGTGGCGGCGAGCCGGATCGCGTCGAAGGTGCCGATCAGGTTGATCGCGACGACCTTCTTGAAGGCGTCGAGGTCGTGGGCGGAGTCGTAGGCGCCGTCCTTGCCGACGGTACGTTGCGCCCAGCCGATGCCGGCGGAGTTGACCAGCACCCAGAGCGGCGCCAGCTCGACGGCCTTGTCGACGCAGGCCTTGATCTGCTCGGTGTCGGTGACGTCGACCGCGACGAACGCGCCGCCGATCTCGTCGGCCAGCGCCTGGCCCTTCTCGGCGTTGAGGTCGGCGACCACGACCTTGGCCCCCCTGGCCGCCAGCTGGCGGGCAGCGGCCGCGCCGATGCCCGACGCGCCCCCGGTGACGATCGCACTCTTGTCAGTGATGTCCATGGCGTCGATCCTAGGGAGGGCCGGTCGGCGGTGGTGCACGGGAGGTCGCACTCGCGAGGTCACACTAGGCGTCCCAGCCCGCGCCGCAGGCGGTGTCGCGGTGCCGCCAGCCAGCGCCCCAACCGGCGATTGCAGCCAGCGTCCCGGGTGGAGACCAAGGGCGATGCAACCGAGCTCTCCTCCTCCTGCCGCGCGCGTGGCGGCTGACGGTGGCCGCGCGTCGTCAGCGCGGCCTCCGCCGCGTCGTGATGGACCGCTGCCGGTCCACGAAGACGTCCCGACGCGTGCCAGTCGCTGAACCGCCACCGGTCCAGCAACGTTCCACGACCCGTCCCGGACTCGTCCGCGATGCGCCGTGCTCAGAGATCGGTGATGCCCTCCGCGACCAGCTCGGCCGGCCCCGTCATCAGCACCCGGTCCTCGTCGGTCCAGACGATCTCCAGGGTGCCGCCGGGGAGGTCGACCCGGTACGTCGTACCCCGTTCGGCCTGGTCCGCGCCCGCTGCCGCGACCGCTACGGCACAGGCCCCGGTGCCGCACGACCGGGTCTCGCCGGAGCCGCGCTCGTGGACCCGCATCGCCACATGCCGCTCGGCCACCCGCCGGACGAACTCGACGTTGACGCCCTCGGGAAAGGCGGCATGGTCGTAGTCCGGCTCGCTCGTGAGCGGGCCGGCATCGTCGAGGGAGTCGACGAACGCCACTGCGTGCGGGTTGCCCATGCTGACCCTGGTCGCCGTCCAGGTCCGCTCCCCCACCGAGACCTGGGTCGGTGCGCCGAGGTCGGGAATGCCCATGTCGACGGTGATCCGGTCGCCGTCGAAGGTCACCTCCTTCGTCCCCGCGCGGGTGGCGATCCTCAGCGGCTCGCGCGGGTCGACGTCGGCATGGGTGGCCAGGTAGAGCGCCAGCACCCGGATGCCGTTGCCGCACATCTCGCTGAGCGAGCCGTCGGCGTTGCGGTAGTCCATGAACCACAGCGCATCGCCACGCGCCGCCACCGCCGCCGGGTCGTCGGTGGCGTCGGTGCGCACCACCCGGATCACGCCGTCCGCGCCGATCCCGGCCCGGCGATGGCACAACCGCTGCGCCTGCTCGGCGGTCAGCTCGTGCTTGCCGTTGGCGTCGGGGACGAG
>DASTFI010000106.1:0-62642 GCA_035708765.1 Marmoricola sp. | reverse complement strand
TACGAGAGGACCGGGATGGACGAACCTCTGGTGTGCCAGTTGTTCTGCCAAGAGCACGGCTGGTTAGCTACGTTCGGAAGTGATAACCGCTGAAAGCATCTAAGCGGGAAGCACGTTTCAAGATGAGGTTTCCCACCGGGTAACCGGGTAAGGCCCCCAGTAGACGACTGGGTTGATAGGCCGGAGGTGTACAGCAGTAATGCCCAGCCGACCGGTACTAATAGGCCGAGGGCTTGTCCCTCAAAGATGTTGCGCGTCCACTGTGTGGTTCCCGAGTTACGGTCGGGAGCCTGATTGAGCAGGCTGATCTAACTCCATAGAGTTTCGGCGGCCATAGCGAAGGGGAAATACCCGGTCCCATTCCGAACCCGGAAGTCAAGCCCTTCAGCGCCGATGGTACTGCGACCGGGAGGTCGTGGGAGAGTAGGACGTCGCCGGACATACTTTTGGTAAGGGCCGCCCCTTGTGGGCGGCCCTTACTCTTTTGTCCGTACGCCGATGACGTCTCCAGGAGGCCACCGTGGCTGACCGCCAGCCCCGCCAGCAGTCGAACGGTGCCAGTCGCCGCAGCAGCGAGCGCAACAGCACGGGCAACCAGAGCAAGGGAGCCCAGAGCAAGAATGCCCAAAGTCGGGGAGCCCAGAGTCGGGGAGCCCAGAGTCGGGGAGCCCAGAGTCGAGGCAAGGGCGGCAGGGGCGAGCCGGCCCGTCGTGACGGGCGGAGCGGCGCCGGCCAGGGCTTCAGCCGACCGCGTCGCGACGAGCGGCCCGCGGACGCACGACCGCGGTCGGAGGACCAGCAGCGCTACGACGGGCCACCGATCCCCGAGGAGATCACCGGCAAGGAGCTCGACCGGTCGATCGCGGCCCAGCTCAGGTCGCTTCCCGAGAAGCTCGGGCAGCGTGTTGCCCGCCACCTCGTGGCAGCGGGCGAGCTGATTGAGAGCGACCCCCGGCTGGCCTACCAGCACACCCTCGCCGCCCGCGCTCGGGCCTCGCGGCTCGCCGTCGTCCGGGAGGCGGTGGGCGAAGCGGCCTACGCCGCGGGGGAGTACGCCGAGGCGCTCTCCGAGCTGCGGGCGGCCAAGCGGATGAACGGGGCGCACGACTACGTGGCCATCATGGCCGACTGCGAACGTGCCCTGAAGCGACCGGACCGGGCGCTCGCGCTGGTCCGGAACGCCCCGCGGGAGGCGCTGGCGCCGGCGCTGAACGCCGAGCTGACGATCGTGGAAGCCGGTGCCCGGCGAGACCGCGGCGAGCTGGAGGCCGCCCTGCGGACGCTGGAGAACGCGCCGATCAACTCGCGCAGCCGCGCCCCGTGGGTGGCTCGCCTGCGCTACGCCTACGCCGACACCCTGGTGCAGGCCGAGCGGCCGGCCGACGCGCTCGAGTGGTTCCACCGGACGGAGGCAGTCGATCCCGGGCAGGCCACCGACGCGGCCCGGCGCGCTGCCGAGCTGGAGCGGCAGCTCGGCTGACCACGAACCCTCCACAGGTCCGTTCCGGTGCCGGGTTGTGCACAGGGTCGTCCACGACCTCGGGTGTCTGTCGCGTTGAGCCGCTGTGCTTGCTCCGGAGGTGATCGAGGAGATGACACGCCGAGCAAAGACGAGAAGCGACGACCCGGGCCGGGTCGCCGAGGTCCTCAACGAGGTGGTGCTGCGCGGACGCGTGCGGCACCAGCCGGAGCGCCGGGAGCTGCCCAGTGGCAGCGTCCTGGTGACCCTGCGGCTGGTGGTGCCCCGCACCACGCCCGGCCCGGGCCGGGCGACGTCCGACTGGGTGGACTGCACGGTGTGGCAGCCGGCGCTGCACGGCCGCCTCGCCGGCTGGCGCGCCGGGGACCAGGTCGAGGTCCGCGGCGCCCTGCGCCGCCGCTTCTACCGTGCCGCAGGAGCGACGGGGACGCGTCTGGAGGTCGAGGTCCTGGGCGGGAGAATGCTCCGTCGGTCGAAGGATCCCACCGTTTGACCAGCCGTGTGACCAGCCGTGTGACCAGCGGTGTGATCCACCGGCGTCCGGGTACGGAGCCGCCATGCTGCATGCGATCTCCATGGACAGCTCACGGGACAGCTCACGGGACAGCTCACGGCCGCCCCTACTGGTGCGGAGCATGGAACGCCTCGAAGGAGCGACTCGACTCGATCGACTCGTGCGCGTCCTCGCCCCCGTGGCCCAGCGGCTGGTCGCGGACCCCGAGCGCCGCGACCTGCTCCAGGGCAGGTGGCTCGGCCACGGGGTGCACCCGTTGCTCACCGACGTACCCCTGGGGATGTGGATGTCCGCGCACGCGCTGGACGCCTTGGGTGGGCACCGGGCGCGGCCGGCAGCGACGTTGCTGGTCGGTCTCGGGCTCGGCGCCGCAGCACCCACCGCGGTGACCGGACTGGCGGAGTGGGCCGACATCGGCAGGCGCGACCAGCGGGTGGGTGCGGTGCACGCGCTCAGCAACCTCACCGCGACCGCGTGCTACGCCGCGTCGCTGTCCGCCCGGCTGCAGGGCCGGCACCGCGCCGGCATGGTGCGTGCGCTGGCCGGCGGGGCGGCGGCTCTCGTCGGCGGCTACCTCGGCGGACACCTGACCGAGGTGCGGAAGGTCTCCAGCCGGCACCCCGCCTTCGTCACCGACCCGGCGCAGTGATCCCCGGCGCCGGACCGGTTCCTCACCCAGCGGTGCGAGAATCGCCGCGTGCTGCACCGAAGTGACCAAGCGCTGGCGCGCCGCTACGACATCGCCGTCCTCGACCTGGACGGCGTGGTCTACGTCGGCCCGCACGCCGTTCCCGGCGTGCCGGAGGCGTTGACCAGGGCCCGCGCGGCCGGGATGCGGCTGGCCTTCATCACCAACAACGCGGCACGCACCCCGACGATGGTGGCCGAGCACCTCAGGGAGCTCGGGGTCGACGCCCACGACGACGACGTGGTCACCAGCGCCCAGGCGGCGGCCCGGCTGTGTGCCCAGACGGTTCCCGAGGGATCGGCCGTGTACGTGATCGGTGGCGAGGGGCTCGAGGTCGCTCTGCGCGAGCGTGGCCTGCGCCCGGTGACCAGTCCGGAGGACGATCCCGTCGCGGTCGTCCAGGGGTACGGCCCGGAGATGCCCTGGCGCCGGGTCGTGCTCGGGGCCATCCTGGTGCGCGACGGGCTGCCGTGGATCGCCAGCAACACCGACATGACGATTCCCACCAGCACCGGCATCGGTCCCGGCAACGGCGCCCTGGTGGACCTGGTGACCCGCTACGCCGGACGCCCACCGCAGGTCGCCGGGAAGCCGGAACGTCCACTGTTCGAGGAGACGCTGCTGCGGGTGGGCGGGCAGCGGCCGCTGGTGATCGGTGACCGTCTCGACACCGACATCGCCGGCGCCCGCGCCATGGGCTGGGACAGCCTGCTCGTGATGACGGGCGTGACGGGGACGGCCGAGCTGGTTGCGGCGCCTCCGGAGCAGCGGCCGACCTACCTCGCCGCGGACCTCGGCGGTCTGCTGACGCCCGCAATCGCACCGGAGGAGGCGGACGACGGCTGGACGTGCGGCGGCTGGCGGGCCACGATCGTCGACGAGGCTGTCGAGGTTACCGGCGAGGGTGCGCCGGACGACTGGTGGCGTGTCGTGGCAGTCGCAGCGTGGGCCCACCGGGACGAGAGCGGCCGCGTGCCGCAGGCCGACCGGCTCGCGCCGCCCGGTAGTTTGGGCGCATGACCGAGCAGCCGTTCCCCGAGGAACCGACCGCACCGTCGGTGGCGCACACCGGTGATGCACGCGTCGACGACGTGCTCGACTCGCTGGCCGAGCTCGGCGAGCTGCCCGTCGACGACCACGTGGGGGTCTTCGAACGCGCCCACGAGGACCTGCGCCGCGCCCTGTCCGACGCCGGCGAGCAGCGCTGAACCGGCGGCACCCTCGTGCCCGCTTCCCGTCCCCGGCGGCTGCGGCTGGACACCGAGCTGGTGCGCCGCGGCCTGGCCCGCTCCCGGGAGCACGCCCAACAGCTCATCGCAGGGGGGCGCGTCACGGTGAACAAGATGCAGGCGGCCAAGCCGGCCACCAGCGTGGCCGTCGACGCCGACCTGGTCGTCAGCACTGACCCCGAGCGCCCGGACTACGCCAGCAGGGGCGGCCACAAGCTGGCCGGAGCGCTCGCGGACTTCGCCACCCGCGGGCTCTCCGTGACCGGTCGCCGGGTGCTCGACGCCGGTGCCTCCACCGGCGGGTTCACCGACGTGCTCCTGCGGGCGGGTGCCCGCGAGGTGGTGGCCGTGGACGTCGGCTACGGCCAGCTCGTCTGGCAGCTGCGCACCGACGAACGGGTCCGGGTCCATGACCGCACCAACGTCCGTGACCTCACCACCGAGCTGATCGGTGGACCGGTCGACGTCGTGGTCGGCGACCTGTCGTTCATCTCCCTGCGCCTGGTGCTCGATGCCCTGATCGGGGTCACCCGGCCCGACGGCGACCTCGCCCTGATGGTGAAGCCGCAGTTCGAGGTCGGCAAGGACCGGCTCGGCGCCGGAGGTGTGGTCCGCGAGGCCGCGCTCCGGGCCGGGGCCGTGGTCGAGGTGGCCCGCGCCGCTGCCGCACGCGGCTGGGGGGCCGTCGGCGTGACGACCAGCTCGCTGCCGGGACCCAGCGGCAACGTGGAGTACTTCCTCTGGCTGCGCCAGGGGCCCGAACTGGTGGGAGCAGACGGCATCGAGGCGGAGGTCGCCCGCGACGCCACCGCCGCGACCGGCGGTGCCGCCGGCCCAGCCGACCCGGGTGAGAGGCTGGGGCCGTGAGCCTGACGAAGTCCACAACCGTGCGCCGGATCCTGGTGCTCGCCCACACCGGCCGGGAGAACGCGATCGAGGTCGCCGGCGCCGTCGTCGGCCGGCTGCGCGAGCACGGCCTCGTGGTCAGGCTGCTGCCCGACGAGGCTGCGGACCTCGGGCTGGTGGCCGGCGAGCGCCTCGAGGTGGTCGACGAGCAGAGCGCCGCCGAGGGATGCGAGCTGGCCGTCGTCATCGGTGGCGACGGCACCATGCTGCGTGCTGCGGAGCTCACGCACGGCAGCAGCACCCCGCTCCTGGGCGTCAACCTCGGCCACGTGGGCTTCCTGGCCGAGGCCGAGGAGGAGGACGTCGACGCGATGATCGAGGCGATCGTCACGCGCCGCTACACCAGCGAGGAGCGCCTGACCATCGACGTCCGCGTCTACCGGGGCAAGGAGCTGGTCGAGTCGACCTGGGCCCTCAACGAGGCCAGCGTGGAGAAGGCGGCCCGGCAGCGGATGCTCGAGGTCGTGGTGGAGATCGACGGCCGTCCGCTGAGTCGGTGGGGGTGTGACGGAGTCGTGTGTGCCACGCCGACCGGCTCCACGGCGTACAACTTCTCGGCGGGGGGTCCGGTCGTGTGGCCCGGAGTGAACGCGCTGCTGATGGTGCCGATCAGCGCGCACGCCCTGTTCGCCCGGCCCCTGGTCGTGGCGCCCGACTCGGTGCTGGCCGTGGAGGTCCTGGCCCGCACCCAGGGCGCCGGCGTGCTGTGGTGCGACGGTCGCCGCACCGTGGAGCTCCCCCCGGGCGCCCGCATCGAGGTACGGCGGGGACGCTGGCCGGTGCGGCTGGCTCGGGTTCACCAGGCGCCGTTCACCGACCGCCTGGTGGCCAAGTTCGGACTCTCGGTCGAGGGCTGGCGCGGCGCCGCCGAGCGACGCCGGCGCAACGGAGAGGGCGGCCCCGGATGATCGAGGAGATCCGGATCAGGTCGCTGGGGGTGATCGAGGAGTCACTCCTGGAGCTCGGGCCCGGGCTCAACGTCGTGACGGGCGAGACCGGCGCCGGGAAGACGATGCTGGTGACGGCCCTCGGCCTGCTCCTGGGCTCCCGCGCGGATGCCGGCGCCGTGCGCCAGGGCTCCCGCACCGCCCGCGTCGACGGGGTGGTCCGCGTCGACGCGGAGACGGCCCGCGCCGCCGAGGAGCTCGGCGCGGACATCGAGGAGGGCGCACTCCTCCTCGGCCGCCAGCTGCAGGCCGAGGGCCGCTCACGGGCGTTCCTCGGTGGCGCCGCCGTGCCGGTGAGCAGCCTGCAGGCGATGGCCGACCGGCTCGTCGCCGTGCACGGCCAGTCCGACCAGCACCGGTTGCTCCAGAGCGACGCCCACCGGCAGGCGCTCGACGGGTTCGCCGGACCGTCGGTGCAGCTGCTCGCAGCCGGGGTGGCCGAGCAGTACGACGAGCTGAGGGCGGTCGAGAAGGAGCTCCACGAGGTCGTCTCCGCCGCTCGGGAGCGCGCCCGGGAGGCCGACGTGCTGCGCCTGGGGCTCACCGAGATCGAGCAGGTCGACCCCCAGCCGGGGGAGGAGGCCGAGCTCGCGGCCGAGCAGTCCCGGCTCGGGCACGCCGACACGCTGCGCGGCCAGGCCGAGGCTGCCCGCGAAGCGCTGTCCTCCGAGCAGGGCGCACCGGACGCCCTGGCCGCCGTCGCTGCTGCGCGCGCCGCCCTGGAACAGGTGCGCGACCTCGACCCGCGGGCCGGGGAGCTGGCCGACCGGGTGGCGGAGGTGAGCTACCTGCTCTCCGACGCCGCGGCCGACGTGGCGTCGTACGCGACCGGGCTGGAGACCGACCCCGTGCGCCTGCAGGCCGTGTCCGAGCGCCGCGCAGCGCTGCTCGGACTGACCCGCAAGTACGGCGACGACCTGGACGAGGTGCTCGGCTGGGCGGAGGCATCGGCCCGACGGCTGCTCGAGCTCGACGGCTCCGAGGAGCGCGTCGCCGAGCTCCGGCAACGCCGTGCCGCCCTGCGCGACCAGCTCACCGCCAGCTCCGCCGAGCTCTCCGGAGCCCGGCAGCGTGCCGCCGGTGAGCTCGCGGAGCAGGTGAGCACCGAGCTCGCGGCCCTGGCCATGCCGCACGCCCGCATCGAGATCACCGTGACCCAGACCGAGACCGACAACGACGAGGGGCTCGACGTCGACGGCCGTCGTCTCCGGTGCACCCGCTCCGGGCTCGACACCGTCGAGCTGCTCCTGGCGGCGAACTCCGGCGCAGCCCCGCGGGCGCTCGCGAAGGGCGCGTCCGGTGGCGAGCTCTCGCGGGTGATGCTCGCCCTCGAGGTGGTGCTGGCCGGCACCAGCCCGGTCCCGACGTTCGTCTTCGACGAGGTGGACGCCGGCGTCGGCGGCAAGGCCGCGGTCGAGATCGGTCGGCGGCTCGCCGTGCTCGCCCGGGACGCCCAGGTCCTCGTGGTGACCCACCTGCCGCAGGTCGCTGCGTTCGCGGACCGGCACGTGGTCGTGCACAAGTCCAGCGACGGCGCGGTGACCACCTCCGACCTCACCGTGCTCGACGACGAGGGGCGGGTCCGTGAGCTGTCCCGGATGCTGGCCGGGCTGGAATCCTCCGACACTGCCCTGGCGCACGCCCAGGAGCTGCTGTCCGTGGCCCGGGAGCAGCGAACCGCCACCTGATGCCGGTCCCGGGCGGAGACGCGTATCGGTGACTGCGCGTCGTGCACCGGCAGGTGGCGGGGGTTGGTAGGGTTGAAACCCGTGGAGATGCAGCCGACCAAGCACGTGTTCGTGACGGGTGGAGTTGCCTCCTCCCTCGGCAAGGGGCTGACCGCCTCCTCGCTGGGCAGCCTCTTGAAGGCGCGGGGGCTGCGGGTGACGATGCAGAAGCTCGACCCCTACCTCAACGTCGACCCGGGCACGATGAACCCGTTCCAGCACGGCGAGGTGTTCGTCACCGAGGACGGCGCCGAGACCGACCTGGACATCGGGCACTACGAGCGCTTCCTCGACACCAACCTCAACCAGATCGCCAACGTCACCACCGGGCAGGTCTACTCCAGCGTGATCGCCAAGGAGCGCCGCGGCGACTACCTCGGCGACACCGTCCAGGTGATCCCACACATCACCAACGAGATCAAGGACCGGGTCCGGGCGATGGGCGGGGAGGGCGACTCCCGGGTCGACGTGGTGATCACCGAGATCGGTGGCACGGTCGGTGACATCGAGTCGCTGCCGTTCCTCGAGGCGGCCCGGCAGGTGCGCCACGACGTCGGCCGCGACAACTGCTTCTTCCTGCACGTCTCGCTGGTGCCGTGGATCGGACCTTCCGGCGAGCTCAAGACCAAGCCGACGCAGCACTCCGTCGCGGCGCTGCGGTCGATCGGCATCCAGCCCGACGCCATCGTGTGCCGGGCCGACCGGGAGATCCCCACGTCGGTCAAGCGCAAGATCTCGCTCATGTGCGACGTCGACCCCGAGGCGGTCGTCACCGCGGCGGACGCACCGTCGATCTACGACATTCCCAAGGTGCTGCATCGCGAGGGGCTCGACGCCTACGTCGTACGTCGGCTCAACCTCCCCTTCCGCGACGTGGAGTGGACCCGGTGGGACGACCTGCTCGACCGGGTGCACCACCCCGACGAGGAGGTCACCGTCGCCCTGGTCGGGAAGTACATCGACCTGCCCGACGCCTACCTCTCGGTCGTCGAGGCGCTGCGTGCCGGGGGCTTCGCCCACCGTGCCCGGGTCAACATCGACTGGGTCGCCTCCGACGAGTGCGCGACCCCGGAGGGGGCTGCTCGCAAGCTGGGCGACGCCGACGCCATCTGCATCCCGGGCGGGTTCGGCATCCGCGGGATCGAGGGCAAGATCGGCGCCCTGACCTACGCCCGCACGCACAAGGTGCCGACCCTCGGCCTGTGCCTGGGCCTGCAGAGCATGGTCATCGAGTACGCCCGCGAGGTGGCCGGGCTGGAGAAGGCCGGCTCGACGGAGTTCGACCCCGGCTGCCCGGAGCCGGTGATCGCCACGATGGCGGAGCAGCACGCCTTCGTCGAGGGTGCCGGTGACCTCGGCGGCACCATGCGGCTCGGGTCCTACCCGGCCGTGCTCGAAGAGGGCTCGGTGGTCCGCGACGCCTACGGCAGCGGGCAGATCAGCGAGCGCCACCGGCACCGCTACGAGGTGAACAACTCCTACCGGGAGCAGCTGGAGGCAGCCGGGCTGCGCTTCTCGGGCACCTCGCCCGACGGCACCCTGGTCGAGTTCGCGGAGCTCCCCGCCGAGGTGCACCCCTACTACGTCGCCACCCAGGCGCACCCCGAGCTGAAGTCGCGGCCGACGCGGGCACACCCGCTGTTCACCGGACTCGTCGGCGCCGCCATCGACCGGCAGCGCGAGCTGCGCTTCCCGATCGACGAGACCGGCCTCCGGCGGATCCCCGTGGACGAGGCATCGGCGTGAGCGACCGGGGTGTCCCCGCAGCGCTCGGCGACGGGGAGCTGGCCGACCAGCCGATGAGCTGGCCGGTGCGCACCTCGCGCGAGGTCTACCGCACCGAGTGGGTGATGTCCCTGCGCGAGGACGTGCTCACCCGCCCCGGCCACGACGAGGAGTTCACCCGGGTGGTCGTCCAGGACCCCGGCGCCGTCGTGGTGCTGGCCGTCGACGACGACGACCGCGTCGTGGTGATCCGGCAGTACCGCCACGCCGCCCGCAGCCGACTGCTGCAGCTGCCGGCCGGGGTCCTCGACGAGCCGGGGGAGCAGCCCCGGGCCGCCGCGATGCGCGAGCTGCGGGAGGAGGCCGGTCTGGAGGCCTCGAGCTGGGAGCCGCTGCTGACCTCGTTCGCCAGCCCCGGCAAGACCGAGGAACGGCACCTGTTCTTCCTGGCCCGCGGCCTGCGCGAGGTGGACCACGACTTCGAGCCCACGCACGAGGAGGCCGAGATGAGCGTCGAACGGGTCCCGTTCGACGACCTGGTCGCTGCGGTGCTGGACGGCCGTGCCCAGGACGGCCCGCTGACCATCGCGGTCCTCGCCCACGACGCGCGGCGCCGGCGCGGCCGCGACTGACCCGAACGGCGGCCCGGCCGCCCTACACTGGCCAGCAGGGCCGCTGTTCCCTCCCGGTTGGGCGGAGCTCGGCGTCCCGGGGAGGAGCGCACGCGTGCGGGTCGGCGTACCCAGGGAAGTCAAGAACCACGAGTACCGCGTGGCCATCACCCCGATCGGGGTGCACGAGCTGGTCGCCCACGGCCACGACGTCCTGGTCGAGCGCGACGCCGGCGTCGGCTCGTCGATCAGTGACGGGGAGTACGCCGCCGCCGGTGCGCAGCTCCTCGACGACGCAGACTCGGTCTGGGCCGAGGCCGAGCTGGTCCTCAAGGTCAAGGAACCGGTCGCCGAGGAGTACCACCGGCTGCGGCCCGGCCTGGTGCTCTTCACCTTCCTGCACCTGGCGGCCGACCGGTCGTTGACCGAGGAGCTGCTGGGCCGCAAGGTCACGGCGCTGGCCTACGAGACCGTCCAGCTTCCGTCGGGTGCGTTGCCGCTGCTCTACCCGATGTCCGAGGTGGCCGGCTGCCTGGCTCCGCAGGTCGGGGCGCACGCGCTGCTGAAGGCGCAAGGCGGTCGCGGGGTGCTCCTCGGTGGTGTCGGCGGAGTGGCGAACGCCAGGGTCGTGGTGATCGGTGCGGGAGTGGCCGGCCAGAACGCCGCCAACATCGCCCTGGGCATGGGTGCCGATGTCACCCTGCTGGACACCGACCTCGACAAGCTGCGCCTGTCGTTCTGGCGCTACCACAACCGGGTGCACGGGCTGGCCTCCTCACAGCTGGCGATCGAGCGCCAGGTCCTCGAAGCCGACCTGGTCGTGGGCGCGGTGCTGATCCCGGGAGCCCGGGCACCCAGGCTGGTCAGCAACGACCTCGTCGCCCGGATGAAGCCGGGCTCGGTGCTGGTCGACATCGCCGTCGACCAGGGCGGCTGCTTCGAGGACACCCGAGCGACCACCCATGACGACCCGACCTACCGGGTGCACGACTCGGTGTTCTACTGCGTGGCCAACATGCCGGGCGCGGTGCCCACCACCTCGACGTACGCCCTGACCAACGCGACCCTGCCCTACGTCGTGGCGCTCGCCGATCGCGGCTGGCGGGTGGCGTGCCGGGCGGACGGATCGCTGCTGCGCGGCCTGAGCACCCACGACGGCACCCTGACCAGCCCGGCCGTGGGGGAGGCCCATGGCCTCGACGCCGTGCCACCGGAGAGCGTGGGGGCAGGTGAGCCGTCCTGACCACCGACGTGGCTGCGGATCCGGCGCCCCGGGGTGGTGCGGACCCCGGCCCGCTGCTGCGTGCCGTGCGCACCTATCTCGACCATCTGCGGGTCGAGCGTGGGCTGGCCGAGAACTCGGTGAAGTCCTACCGCCGCGACCTGCGCCGCTACGTCGCCTTCCTGCACGCCCACGGGGTCGACTCGCTGGACCCGATCGAGGAGCAGACCGTCGCCGCCTTCCTGATGAGCCTGCGGGAGGGTGACGCCGAGCACCAGCCGCTCAGCGCGAGCTCGGCCGGCCGGACGCTCGTGGGTGTCCGCGGGTTCCACAAGTTCGCGGTCCGCGACGGCCTCGCCCGGACCGACCCAGCCGCGGGGGTGAAACCACCCACGCCGGCCAAGCGGCTGCCGAAGGCGCTCTCGCTCGGCGACGTCGAGGCGATCCTGGCGGCAGCCGGTGCACCCGGCACCGCCCTGGCGCTGCGCGACCGAGCGCTGCTCGAGGTCCTCTACGGCACCGGGGCCCGCATCTCGGAGGCGGTCGGGCTCGACGTCGACGACCTGGACCTGGCGGTCGCGACCGCTGACGCCGACGTCACGTCCACTGTCCTGCTGCGCGGCAAGGGGAGCAAGGAGCGGATCGTCCCGGTGGGCCGGTTCGCACGCGACGCGATCGAGGCGTACCTCGTGCGGGGTCGCCCCGCACTGCTGGCGACCGGCGGCGCCGACCGCGCCGGTGCGCTGTTCCTCAACGCCCGGGGCGGCCGGCTGTCCCGGCAGAGCGCCTGGACGGTCATCGTCAAGGCCGCCGAGCGTGCCGGGGTGCGCGTCGAGGTGTCGCCGCACACCATGCGGCACTCCTTCGCCACTCACCTGCTCGACGGCGGGGCCGACGTCCGGGTGGTCCAGGAGCTGCTGGGGCACGCGTCCGTCACGACCACGCAGGTCTACACGCTGGTCACCGTGGACAGTCTGCGGGAGGTCTATGCGGCGGCGCACCCGAGGGCCCGGGACTGAGTCGAGCGGTGCCACGTTTCCCACAGGGTTGTGCACAGCCACGCCGCTGCCTGTGCAGTCCGCGCCCACGCCGCACACAGGGTTGTCCCCAGATCGGTCGCGCTGTCCACACATGTCGGCCTTCGCCTTGTGGGGCCGCCCGTAGGGTGCATAGAGTCGCGCCGACTCCGCGACATGGCGGTATGTCGACAAAGCCCCTGAGCGGGCTGAACGGGTCCAGAAAACCTTCAACAGACGGGTGGCGCAGATGAGCGATGGCGGCTTCAGCGGGGACCTCGGACCAGCCAGCGGCAGCACCGCATCGGCAATGCCGCCGTTGACCCCGCCGTCGCGACCCGGGGACCGGACAGCCACCGCGACCGAACGCCCGGTGATCACACCGGCGTTCGGTGCGGACCGGGTCCGAGCCGCGGCCGGCACGCCGGAGTCGGCACCGGCACAACCCGAGGTCGAGATCGGTCCCACCGGCCGACCCCTGCCGCGGCTGCCGGAGCCACCCCCGGTCAGCGTCCATGGCAATGCCCGCATCGTGTCGATGTGCAACCAGAAGGGTGGTGTCGGCAAGACGACCACCACCATCAACCTCGGCGCGGCCCTCGCCGAGTACGGGCGCAAGGTGCTGCTCGTCGACTTCGATCCCCAGGGGTCGCTCTCGGTCGGACTGGGCCTCAACCCGCACCAGATGGACCTGACCATCTACAACCTGCTGATGGAGCGCGACGTCACCCTCGACGACGTGGTCGTCCCCAGCGGGATCCCCGGCATGGACCTGCTGCCCTCCAACATCGACCTCTCCGCAGCCGAGGTCCAGCTGGTCCACGAGGTCGCCCGCGAGCAGACGCTGCAGCGGATGTTGGCACCGGCCATCGAGCACTACGACGTGATCCTCATCGACTGCCAGCCCTCCCTGGGGCTGCTGACGGTCAACGCGCTCACCGCCTCCGACGGTGTCATCGTGCCGCTGGAGTGCGAGTACTTCGCGCTGCGCGGCGTGGCCCTGCTCAAGACGACCATCGACAAGGTCCAGGAGCGGCTCAACCCACGCCTGCACATCGACGGTGTGCTCGGCACCATGTACGACGGGCGCACGCTGCACGGCCGCGAGGTCATGGAGCGGCTCATCGAGGCCTGGGGTGACACCGTCTTCCACACCGTCATCCGCCGTACGGTCAAGTTCTCCGACTCCACCGTCGCCGGGGAGCCGATCACGAGCTACGCGTCCAGCTCACCGGGTGCGAGTGCCTACCGGCAGCTGGCCAAGGAGGTGCTGGCCCGTTGGCTCGACGGGTGAGCCTGCCGGCGGCGGACGACCTGTTCCGGCCCACGACAACGGATCCCGACGGCGAGCGGGGCGACGAGCATGAGCGGGGCGGCGCGACAGGGAAGCCGCTCGTCGCCGCCGTCCCCGACTCGTCCGCGCCCGAAGCAGCGGCCGGCAACCGCGGTCGCCGACCCAGCGGTCGGGTGCGGCACGACGAGAAGATGACGGTCTACGTGACCGCCGACGAGCTGCTCGACCTCGAGCACGCGCGCCTCGCGCTGCGCCGCGACCACGGCATCGCGGTCGACCGCGGCCGGCTGGTCCGCGAGGCACTCGCCATCGTGCTGGCCGACCTCGAGCGCCACGGAGGCGGCAGCGACCTGGTCAAGCGGCTCGAGGCATGACCGCCGTCCCGCAGGAGGCCCCGGGGACCGCGGAACCAGCCACCGGACAGGCGCTGGTCGCGGAGCCGGTCAGCGTGGGCTTCGCCGTCCGGCTGGACAACTTCGAGGGGCCCTTCGACCTCCTGCTGAGCCTGATCAGCAAGCACAAGCTCGACGTCACCGAGGTGGCGCTGTCCCGGGTCACCGACGAGTTCATCGCGCACATCAAGGCCGCCGGGGACGTCTGGGACCTCGAGCAGACCACGTCGTTCCTGCTCGTCGCCTCCACCCTGCTGGACCTGAAGGCGGCTCGGTTGCTCCCGGCGGGCGACGTGGAGGACGAGGACGACCTGTCGCTGCTGGAGGCCCGTGACCTGCTCTTCGCACGGCTGCTCCAGTACAAGGCGTTCAAGGAGGTGGCGCGTCGGCTCGAGGGCCGGCTCGACGTCGAGTCGCGCCGACACCCGCGGTCGGTGGGACTCGACGAACGCTTCGCCAACCTGCTTCCCGACGTGCTCATCGGCCTCGGGCTCGAGGAGTTCGCCGCGCTGGCGGCCCGGGCGCTCGAGCCGAAGCCGGAGCCGGTGCTGTCCCTGGCACACATCCACGCGCCGACGGTGAGCGTGCGCGAGCAGGCGCACGTCGTCGTGCAGCGGCTGCGCGTCGAGGGATCGCTCAACTTCCGCAAGCTGGCGGCCGACGCGCCCGACACGATGACGCGCGTCGCCCGGTTCCTCGCGCTCCTGGAGCTGTTCCGGGAGGGCGTCGTCGCGTTCGAGCAGCTCACGCCCCTGGGCGACCTGACGATCCGCTGGACCGGCGGCGACGAGGACGAGATCGAGATCACCGACGAGTTCGACGGCGGCGCCGAGCCGGTCGCCGTCGAGGAGGAGCCCACCGATGAGCAGCCCTGACGCCCTCGAGGAGGAGTCGGCCCAGGAGTCGGCCCAGGAGTCGGCAGGGGAGTCGGCAGGGGAGTCGGCAGGGGAGACTCTCGCCGTCCCGCTCGCCGAGCTCCGCCCCGCCCTGGAGGCGGTCCTCATGGTTGCCGACCAGCCGCTGGACCAGGTGTCCCTGGCGAGTGTCGTCGGCTACCCGGTCGAGGAGGTCGCCCAGGCGCTGGCCGGGCTCGCGGCGGAGTACGACGAGCAGGGCCGTGGCTTCGAGCTGCGGCACGTGGCCGGCGGCTGGCGCTTCTACACCCGTGAGGACTTCGCCCCCGTGGTGGAGAAGTTCGTGCTCGACGGGCAGCAGGCGCGGCTCACCCAGGCGGCCCTGGAGACCCTCTCGGTGGTCGCCTACAAGCAGCCGGTCTCGCGCAGCCGGGTCTCGGCGATCCGCGGCGTCAACGTCGACGGGGTCATGCGCACCCTGCTGACCCGAGGCCTGGTCGAGGAGGCCGGCACCGACGAGGAGACCGGCGCGCACCTCTACCGCACGTCCTCCTACTTCCTCGAGCGGATCGGGGTCACCTCGCTCGACGAGCTGCCCGACCTGGCGCCCCTCATGCCCGACATGGAGGACATGGACTACGAGGAGAACCCGGTGGCGGCGGCGGAGCCGACGCCCGATCCGACGCCTGATCCGGTGGCGGAGCAGCCGCCGCATGGCTGAGGTGCGCCTGCAGAAGCTGCTGGCGCAGTCGGGCGTGGCGAGCCGCCGGCACTGCGAGGAGCTGATGCTCGCCGGCGAGGTCACCGTCGATGGCGAGGTGGTCACACGGCTGGGCACCAAGGTCGATCCGGCCGAGGTCGTCATCCGGGTCGCGGGCAGGCGGCTGCCTCCACCCAGCGCGCACGTGTACCTCGTGCTCAACAAGCCGCGCGGGGTCGTCTCCACGATGTCGGACCCGCAGGGACGCCGAACGCTCACCGACTTCGTCACCGACCGGCCGGAGCGCCTGTTCCACGTGGGCCGGCTGGACACCGAGACCGACGGCCTGATCCTGCTGACCAACGACGGTGACTTCGCGCAGCGACTGGCGCACCCGTCCTACGAGGTCGAGAAGACCTACGTCGCGGAGGTGGAGGGGCTGCTCCGCCCTTCCGTGGTCAAGCGCCTGCTCGCAGGTGAGCGCGTGGAAGACCGACCCGTCGACGTACGACGCGCCCGGATCGTCCAGGCCACCGCCGACCGGAGCATCGTCGAGCTGAGCATCCACGAAGGGCGCAACCGGATCGTCCGTCGGCTGCTGGAGCAGGTCGGGCACCCAGTGCGGCTGCTGACCCGCACGGCCATCGGACCGGTGCGGGTCGGGACGCTGCGGACCGGCCAGCTCAGGGAGCTGTCCGCCGACGAGGTCGGAGAGCTCCTCGACGCCGCCGGCTTGTAGGGTCGAAGGGTGTCCGTGAGAGCCATCCGTGGAGCCACCCAGCTCGAGGACGACACCCGCGAGCAGGTGCTCGACCGGGTCTCCGAGCTCGTGCTGGAGGTGATGGCGGCCAACGCCCTGGAGGTGGACGACTTCATCTCCGTGATGTTCACGGCGACCTCCGACGTGGTCTCGGAGTTCCCGGCGTACGCCGCCCGCCAGCTCGGGTTCGGCGAAGTACCGCTGCTGTGTGCGCGCGAGCTCGAGATCGACGGCTCGATGCCGCGGGTGGTGCGGCTGCTGGCGCACGTCGAGACCGAGCTGCCACGCAGCCAGGTCACCCACGTCTACCTCCACGGCGCGGCGGCCCTGCGCTCGGATCTCACCCGGGTGCGCTCCGTGCCCGACGACGTGGTCGAGGGCGATGGCTGAGGTCACCGGCCCCACCGGCCCCCTCACCGGTCCCGTGCACATCGTCGGCGCGGGGCTGCTGGGCACCTCCATCGGGCTGGCGCTGCAGCGCCGCGGCGTCGAGGTCTGGCTGGAGGACGCCAACGCCGAACACGTCCGCACCGCGGTCGGTCTGGGCGCCGGCGTGCCCCGGCCCGAGGGCCGCCTGCCCCAGGTGATCGTGGCGGCAGTGCCGCCGGACCACATCGCCGCGGTCGTCCTCGACGCGCTCGAGAGCTGTCCCGGCGTCGTGGTGACCGACATCGGCAGCGTGAAGGCGCTGCCGCTGGCACAGATCAGCGACCAGGTCGACTCCGTCACCCTGGCGCGCTACGTCGGCAGCCATCCGATGGCCGGCAGCGAGCGCTCCGGCCCCCTGGCCGCCACCCCCGCCCTGTTCGACGGGAGGCCCTGGGCCGTCGCCCCCCACGTGCACGCCGATCCCGACGCCGTGGAGCTCGTGGTCGACCTCGTCCGCACCTGCGGCGCGCAGCCGGTGCGGCTCTCCCCGGTGGAGCACGACGTGGCCGTGGCCCGCACGTCCCACCTGCCGCACCTGCTCGCGGTGCTGGCCGCGGCCCAGCTGGCCGAGGCAGTGCCGGAGCACCTGCACCTCTCCGGGCAGGGCGTCCGCGACGTCACCCGGGTGGCCGCCGGCGACCCGGCCCTCTACGGACAGATCATCCGGGCCAACTCCGAGGCGGTGACCGAGCTGCTGGCCGACGTCCGAAGGCAGCTCGACGAGCTGCTCGACGCGATCGGCGACGAGACCGCGGAGCCGCTGGAGGACTTCCTCACCCGGGGCGTCAACGGCACCCGGGTGATCCCCGGCAAGCACGGCGGACCCCTGGTGGAGACGGGCAGCGTGTTCGTGCTCGTGCCCGACCACCCGGGCGAGCTCGCCCGGCTCTTCGCCGACGTCGGCGACATCGGCGTCAACGTGGAGGACCTGCACATCGACCACGACCCCGGACGCCCTGTGGGCCTGGTCGAGCTGCTCGTGGAGGCCAGTCGCGCCGAGGGGCTGCGCGCGGCACTGGAGTCCAGGAGCTGGACGACCCACCGGTAGCATGCGCGGGGTCCGCGCATCCCCCCTCCAGGAGTTCGCTCGTGAGCTGCAACGTCGTCGTCGCGATGGACGGGACCTCCGGTTCCGGCAAGTCCAGCACGGCTCGCGGGGTCGCCGCCCGGCTCGGCATGCGCTACCTCGACACGGGGGCGCAGTTCCGCGCGCTGACGGTCTGGTTGCTCGACCGCGGCGTCGACGTGCACGACCGGGCCGACGTCGCCGCGCGGATCGCGGAGCCGCGGCTCGAGTCCGGCACCGACCCGACCCACGCGACCATCGTCCTGGACGGCGTCGACGTGTCGGTGCGGATCCGGCAGCAGGACGTCACCGATGCGGTCAGCCCGGTCGCCACCGTCCCCGAGGTGCGCGCGCGGCTGCTCGAGGCACAGCGTGCCCTGATCTCGGCGGCGCTGGCAGCCGGCACCGGCATCGTGGTCGAGGGTCGCGACATCGGGTCGGTCGTGTGGCCCGACGCCGAGCTCAAGCTCCATCTCACCGCCGACCCGTCGGCGCGCGCCGCTCGTCGTACGGCGGAGAACGGGTCCGGCGACTCGGCCAGCACCGAGGAGAGCCTGCGCCGGCGGGACCGGATCGACTCCACCCGGGCCGCGGCGCCGCTGACGGTCGCCGACGGTGCCGTGCACCTGGACACCACGCACCACACGCTCGAGGAGGTCATCGGCCTCGTGGCTGCCCGCGTCGTCGCGGCGGCCAACGAGGCTTCGGGCGCGCGCGGCGGGACCCCGCCCGGTCCGGACGGGCCGTGACCGGCGTACTCGGCCGGCTCCACGGGGAGCTGCCCCGCACCGACGACCTGGAGCACCCGGCGCGGTTCCTGCTGCACCGGCTCCGACCCGCGGCTGCAGCCCTGGTCCGGAGCCGTTGGCGGCTGGAGGTCCGGGGCGCCGAGCGCGTGCCGGCCACCGGCCCGGTGGTGCTCATCGGCAACCACATGGGCTGGCTGGACGGGCCACTGATGGCCATCGCCAGCCCGCGCCCGGTGCATGCGCTGACCAAGACGGAGATGTTCACGGGTCCGCTCGGCCCCTTGCTCACTGCCGCCGGGCAGATCCCGGTGCACCGGTGCGAGGTCGACCCGCGGGCCGTCCGCACCGGGATCCTGGTCCTGCGCGAGGGCGGCGTCGTCGGGATGTTCCCCGAGGGCACCCGCGGGGACGGCGGCGTGCGCAGCGTGCGGTGCGGCTCGGCCTACCTGGCACTGGTCACCGGTGCGACCGTGGTCCCCCTCGTGTTCCTGGGCACCCGGGAATACGGGGGCGCCAACAGCTCGTTACCACGGGCGGGGAGCCGTATGGTGCTGACCTACGGGCGGCCGCAGGTCTTCCCGGCCACCGGGTGGCCACGGCGCGCGACCCACGTGCGCGCCGTCGCCGAGGAGCATCGCCGGATGCTGCTCGAGACGCTGCGCGAGGCCCGAGAGGCGACGGGCCTGGAGCTGCCCGGCCCGATTCCCGACAAGAAGGACGACCGTGACTGACACCCGTGTGCCCATCCTCGCCGTGGTGGGGCGGCCCAACGTCGGCAAGTCCACGTTGGTGAACCGGATCATCGGTCGCCGCGAGGCCGTCGTGGAGGACCGGCCGGGGGTGACGCGTGACCGCGTCTCCTACGACGCGGTGTGGAACGGGCGCTCGTTCACCGTGGTCGACACAGGTGGTTGGGACCCCGACGCCCGCGGGATGGCCGAGCGCATCGCCGCCCAGGCGGAGGTCGCGGTGGGGCTGGCCGATGCGGTCCTGTTCGTCGTGGACGCCGCCGTGGGGATCACGGACGCCGACGAGGCGGTCGTGCGGATCCTTCGCAAGAGCGGACGGCCCGTGGTGCTCGCCGCCAACAAGGTCGACGACGCGCGTGCCGAGGCCGAGGCGCACGGGCTGTGGAACCTCGGCCTCGGAGAGCCGTATCCCGTCTCGGCACTGCACGGCCGGGGTTCGGGAGACCTGCTGGACGCGATCCTGGCCGCCCTGCCCGAGGCCCCCGAGGAGCAGTTCGGCGAGGTCGGCGGGCCGCGGCGGATCGCGATCATCGGACGACCCAACGTCGGGAAGTCCTCGCTGCTCAACCGGCTGGCCGGCGCGGACCGGGTCGTCGTCGACGACGCCTCCGGCACCACCGTGGACCCGGTCGACGAGCTGGTCGAGCTCGGCGGGCGCACCTGGAACTTCATCGACACCGCCGGGATCCGGAAGCGGGTCAAGACCGCCTCGGGCCACGAGTACTACGCCTCCTTGCGCACGGCGACTGCCCTGGAGCGGGCGGAGCTGGCGGTGCTGGTCATCGACGCCAGCCAGTCGATATCCGAGCAGGACCTGCGCATCATCCAGACGGTCCGCGACTCGGGCCGTGCGCTGGTCATCGCCTTCAACAAGTGGGACCTCGTGGACGAGGAGCGCCGCTACTACCTCGAGCGCGAGTACGAGCGTGAGCTCGTGCAGGTCCAGTGGGCGCCGCGGATCAACATCACGGCGCGCACCGGCTGGCACGTCGACCGGCTGGTGCCGGCGCTCGACGCTGCCCTCGGAGGGTGGGAGACGAGGATCACCACCGGCGCGCTCAACGCGTTCCTCGGGCGGCTCGTGGCCGAGCACCCCCACCCGGTGCGCGGCGGGAAGCAGCCGAAGATCATGTTCGGGACCCAGGCACAGACCGCGCCGCCCACGTTCGTCCTGTTCACGTCCGGCAAGCTCGACGCCGGCTACGAGCGCTACGTCGAGCGCCGGTTGCGTGAGGAGTTCGGCTTCGTGGGGACACCGATCCTGCTGCAGGTGCGGCCCCGGGAGAAGCGGAAGCGTTGACCTGCCTCAGCCGGCGATGAGCGCGGCGGCGCCGACGATGCCGGCGCGGTTCTGCAGCTTCGCGGCCACGATCTCGGTGTCGATGTCGATCAGGTGCAGGAACTTGTCGGCATCCCGGCTGACGCCGCCGCCGACCACGAACAAGTCGGGGGAGAACAACCGTTCCACGGTGCGGTAGTACGTCGTGAGGCGCTTGCCCCACTTCTCCCAGGAGAGGTCGTGCTCCTCCTTGACGCTGGCGGCCGCGCGGCTCTCGGCGTCGTGGCCGTCGATCTCGAGGTGTCCCAGCTCGGAGTTCGGCACCAGCACCCCGTCGTACAACAGCGCCGAGCCGATGCCGGTGCCGAGCGTGGTGAGGATCACCAGCCCGTCCCGGCCACGGGCCGACCCGAAGCGGCACTCGGCGACCCCGGCGGCATCGGCATCGTTGACCACGTGGACGTCGCGCCCCAGCAGCTCGGTGAGCAGGGCGTCGGCGTCGGTGCCGATCCAGCCCTTGTCGATGTTGGCGGCCGAGTGCACCACGCCCGACTTGACCACGCCCGGGATCGTGACCCCGATCGGCCCGGTCGCGTCGGGGAACTTGTGCACGAGCCGCTCCATGACGTCCGCGACGGCGTCCGGGGTGGACGGCTCGGGAGTCGCGATCCGTTGGCGGTCAGCGGCGAAGTCGCCCCGCGCGAGGTCCACCGGAGCAGCCTTGATGCCGCTGCCGCCGAAGTCGATGCCGATCGGGTTCGTCATGGGGTCGAGTCAACCAAAGCCCGCAGGCGGCCGCATCCGAGGATCGGCAGGAGCCCGATTCGGCGCGGCAGGGCGGACACGGTAGTCTTCGGTTCGCTCGCCACGGCGGGCATCGGGCTGTGGCGCAGCTTGGTAGCGCACTTGACTGGGGGTCAAGGGGTCGCAGGTTCAAATCCTGTCAGCCCGACTTTCGGGCCCTGATCTGTTCACGCAGGTCAGGGCCCTGTTTCGGTTTCTAGGCTGAGCGTCGGACCCCGAGGTTCGGCTCTTCCGGACCATTCCCGGACCGCCAGGTCGAGCATGCGGTGCCGGCATTGATCACGGCGTTGGTGTCCGGCTGCAGATAGCGGCTCGTCACGGCCGGGTCCGTATGCTGTGTGCCTATCCGGCGTACACTAGGCCCATGGCAGTGAAGGAAGACCGGCTTGCGTTCCGGATGACGGCGGATCAGAAGCGCGTGATCAAGCGCGCTGCTGAGCTGACCGGTCGTGACGTCACGGAGTTCTCGGTCCAGGCCCTGACCGAGCGTGCCGAGGAGATCCTGGCTGAGCAGCGAGTCTTCGGCGCCAACGCTCGGCAGTGGAGCGCCTTCGTCGGTCTGCTCGACGCGCCGGCTCGTCCGGTGGCCGAGCTGGTCGAGCTGCTCCAGCGCCCCTCTGTCTTCGAGGAGTGATTCGCTACACCAGGCCGGCGCCGCTGACCGAGGTCCACGCCCTCGAAGCGTTCGACAGCGGCACCCCGCCACTGGACACGTGGCTGGCACGCCGTGCCCTCCGCAACCAGCACAGCGGAGCCTCACGAACCTTCGTGACCTCTCCGGACGACGATCGCCTCCGCGTCGTTGGTTTCTACTCCCTGGCGGCCTCGTCGGTGAAGCTCGAGGACGCTCCCGGCAAGGTGCGGCGCAGCATGCCCGAACCAATTCCGGTGATCCTCCTCGGGCGCCTCGCAGTGGACACCCAGCGCCAAGGCGCAGGGTTGGGTGCCTCGCTGCTGCAGGACGCCGTACGCCGAGTCGCAGGCGTTGCCGACGACGTCGGCATCCGCGCCCTGCTGGTGCACGCCATCGACGAACCCGCGGCCGCGTTCTACCGCCGTTTCGGGTTCATCCCAGCACCACTGGAAGACCAGACCCTGTTCCTGCCGATCCAGAACATCCAGGAGAGCATCAGAAGCTCCCTGACCTGACCACGACCCCAAGCGGTTGGGGCTGGTTCTCGCAAGGTTCGGTAGCGATCGGCAACTCGGGGCGGATTGCCCAGATGGTTCCGGTTCAATCCTGTCCCCCGCGATGTGATGTCGCGACCGTCTGACTGTTGGAGCGTCAGCTGGCGTTGTGTGACCGCCGAGACCGATAGCCGGCGGCGCCGGGGGAGCACTGGCGCCGAGGTGTACGGCGACGCCGTCACGTCCGGACGCGCGGCCGTGGGCCATTCCGCTGAGCCCGACGACATCCTGCCCCCCTGGGCGTTACGTTCCGCGTCTCGCCTGTGAACGGGCGACGCTACCGCCGGCCCGCTAGGTGAGGAGCGAACGCGGGGCCCACCCAGCGACCTGACCCCGCGACCACAGTGTGAAGGGCGTTCGTCAGTCGTCACGCCGAGTCACGGAGAGCCTGACTGATCGCGAACACCTGGTCGGGGTCGTAGTGGTCCAGGGCAGCCAGCAGCCGCGTGCGCGTCGCGGTGTCGTACGCAGTGGCGAGCTCGTCAGGACTGAAGGAGAAGTTCGGCAGCCTCGCCGGCAGTGCCCACGGCTCCAACGCGCTCTGCACGGCCGCGTGGTCTCGTTCGGTGTCGGGACCCGGCAGACCGACGGCGAGGACGGAGTACGACGCGTGGCGCGGGTGGAAGGCGCTCGGATGCTCACCGCCACGGGCGAACGCGCCGCCGAGCTGACGGACCTCGACCAGGAACTGCTGCGAGTCGGACCCCGGGCCGGCCGCGCGTACCAGCGCCTGCACCGCATCGGCGGAGAAGTCCCCGAGGAGCAGGGAATGCTCGCGGACGGGCATCGGGTCGAGCGGGTCGGTGTGCACGCTGTCGATCTCCGTGTAGGGCTTGACCCTGACGTCGTCGAGGAGCACCGGCGCGGCTGCCCGCATGTCGGCGAAGTGCCGCTCGCCCTCTTGTGGCGGCCCGGTCCAGACGTAGCGCACCGACACGGTCAGTCTGCCTGCGAGCGGCTCGGGTACGCCGTCCAGCGGTGGCAGCTGGAACAGGGCCACCGACGTCGTGGCGGCCTCGGGCAGCGTGGCCGACCAGGTCCGCCAGCGCTCCAGCACCGCTGAAGCGTCGGCACCGCCGAACCACAGCGCCCCGCCGTAGAAGTCGGGTTGGCGGACGAGGTCGAACTCGACGGCAGTGACGATCCCCAGCGCGCCCTTGCCGCCGCGCAGCCCGAAGTAGAGCTCCGGGTGCTCGGTCGGCGTTGCACGCCGAAGCTGGCCGTCCCCGGTCACGACCTCGAACGCGCGCACGCGGTCGCTGGCCAGCCCGTACGTGCGGGCCATGGGGCCCAGGCCGCCGCCGGTGGTGTAGCCAACGACCCCGACGTCGGTGATGGAGCCCGATAGCGGAGCCAGGCCGTGCGGGGCCGCGGCTTGGACGACGCGCAGCCACTTGACCCCGGCGCCGACCCGTGCCCACCCCTCTGGGTGGACGATGCACTCATCGAGCCTGTGAGTGGAGAGAACGATGTCTCCGATGAGTGCGCGGACGGGGCCGTGGCCAGTCGCCTGGGGGGTGACGGTGAGCCCGTGTCTGCGGGCGAACCGGACGGTTTCCGCGACGTCCCGGGCGGACTCCACCTCCACGACCGCCCGCGGCTGCACGGGGATGGCCAGGTTCCACGGCGAGACGGCCTCGGCGTACGCCGGGTCCTCCGTCGTACTGACCCGCCCCGCCACGGTGGCGCGCAGCTCAGCGAACGAGACGCCTGTGGGAGTGGGCGGAGATGTGGTGACTTCAGAAGTGATGGTGGTCATGGCGATGCTCCGTTCATTGGAAGGGTTGAATACATGGAGGGCAGCCCGTGGCGTGCGTCAGCGTCCCGCCGCGCGGCCCCGGAGGAACTGGTCGATCGCTTCCTCATGCCCTGGGTCTGTTCCCGCGTCGAGGTGTCGGTGGATGGCTTCGACGATCAGGCCCGCCGGCGGGGCGTCGTAGACCTGCCCGTTCCACGAATAGGCGCGACAGCTCTTGGGTGCTGCCCCGGAGACACCGCAGGCAGCCAGGTGGCCGTCGGCGCCGGCGGGGCTGACATCGGCTCCCGCAACACGGACGCGCACGGGGTTGTCGATGCCACGGGCTTGTGCGTGACCAGGTTCGTGGAGGGCCACGGTGCGCACCAAGAGGGTGCGGCCGCGTGCATCGAGCTCGTCGTGCACCAGACTGGCCGCTTCGTCCACCTCGGCGATGGCGTGGGCGCAAGGCAGGCACCCGTCGAGCTCGACGTGGAACAGTTCCACCACCACGGTGGTCGCAGGTGCGGGTTCGAGTGCGGTGTCGTGGGCCGAAGTACCCGTGGAGATGGTGCCGGCAGCAATACTTGAGATCGGGGTCATGGCGCGGTTGCCCTTCTGCAGGTGCGGAGCTCTGAGTGCTCCTCGTTCGCGGGTAAGGACGCCGGGAGCAGCAGAAAGGACGCAGGACTCGGCTGCGATCCACGAGTAACATCGAGGATCTTGGGAGCTGACCAATGGGCGGTTGGGCCGCCCGGCTGGTACGAGACCTGGACGGATCAATGAGCCAAGGCGCTTGCTGTGGTTTGGCCGGCACGCAGGAGTGCCGGTGCCACACCGATGCCGACAACCTCGCCGGATCCATGCACTCCTTCGTGACGGCGAGGGTGCGCGACCGCTCCGATGCCGATGACATCACCCAGGAGGCGTTGCTTCGGCTCTATCGCAACGTCCACACGCTTCGAGATGCCGGCGCGCTGGAGGGCTGGGCGTTCCAGATCGCCCGCAGCGCGATTGCCGACCACTACCGCCGCCCCGCGCAGCGGGCCACGCCGATTGACCCGGCTGATGCCGAGGAGTTGTTGGGCGGCGTCGACGATCTGCCGGACCGGGATCCGGCTGCAGAGCTCGCAGGCTGTGTGAGCTCGCTGTTGGAGAGGGTTCCCGAGAGCTACCGACGCGCTCTCGAGCTGACCGACGTCAGCGGCCTGACGCAGAGCCGGGCGGCCGAGGAACTGGGACTCACCACCTCCGGCATGAAGTCGCGCGTGCAGCGCGGACGCCGCATGCTGCGCGAGGAAGTCGAACGCTGTTGTCGCGTGGCCCTGGACAGCCGTGGCGCGTTGGCCGACCTCACCCCGACCGGGCCAGGTCAGGACGCGTGCTGAGGTCCGTCGGCACGGAAGGTGAGGAAGCTTGGGGTGGCGACGTTCGCGGCGCGGCAGAGGCCGGTGATGCTGACCGGCCCAGCTGCCGCGGTGGACGCCGGGCCTGCTGGTTGCGCATGCTGGGTGCATGCGAGTGGTGCGCATCATCCCGGACCTCGTGGTCGAGGACATTGCGGCGGCCGACGAGTTCTACGGCAGCTACTTGGGCCTCACGAGGCAGGAGATGGGCCTGGACTGGGTCACCAGGTATGTCGCGCCCACTGGCGCCCATCTCCAGCTGCTGACGCACGACGCGTCCGCCGAGGACGCCCCGGTCGTGTCGATCGCCGTGGACGACGTCGATGCGGCCCACGAGGAAGCCGTACGGCGCGGTTACGAGATCGTGCATCCCTTGACCACGGAGAGCTGGGGAGTGCGCCGGTTCTTCGTCCGCACTCCGGATGGCCACGTGCTGAACATCCTGCGCCACAGGGAGTGAAGGGAGTCGCAGGTCAGGGGTCGTCGTGCCGGCGTACGGCGAGCGCCGCGACGTCGTCGTCGCGCTCGTGGTCGCGCACCTGCTCGACGAGGGCAGCCAGTCGGTCGACCAGGCCGGGGCCGGCCAGGTCGGGCAGCACGCCCCGCAGCCGCGCGATGCCTGCGTCGATGTCCTCGGTGCGTCGCTCGATCAGCCCGTCCGAGAAGGCGAGCAGGGTGTCCCCGGCGCGCAGGGCCACGACGGCGGCCCGGCGGACGGGCGTCGGCACTCCCAGCGGCGGTCCATCGGCCTCGGGGAGCTGGTCCACGGTCCCGTCGGCCCGGAGGACGAGCGGGGGCGGATGCCCGGCGTTGATCAGCACCATCTCGTCGGTGGCTCGGTCCAGCACCGCGTAGACGAGGGTGACCAGCTGGGCGATCTGGAACTGCTCGAAGAGCAGGTCGAGGTGGGCCAGCACGGCGGCCGGCGCCGGGTCCACCGCGACGTTGGCGCGGATGGCCGAGCGCATCTGCGACATGGCGGCGGCGGCGCCCACGCCACGGCCCATGACGTCGCCGACGAACAGCGCCAGGGACTGGTCGTCGAGGGCGATGACGTCGTAGAAGTCGCCGCCCACCTCCGTGCGTCCCGCCGGGTGGTAGAGCGCCGCGAGCTCCCAGCCGGAGGGCTCCGGGAGCCGTTCGGGGAGCACCGCACGCTGCAGCCGGATCGCGGCCTCCCGCGTCTCGCTGTGCAGCCCGGCGTTGTCGATGGCCACGGCGGCCCGGCGACCGAGGTCCTCGGCGAACTGGAGGTCGGCCGGGCCGAAGCGCCGACCAGCGTCTCCGGCGACCCAGGTGATCACGCCGAGAGTGCGCCCGCGTGCCACCAACGGCACGCTGATGGCGCTGCGCAGGTTCAGCTCCCGGGCGAGCCGGAGGTGCTCCGCGTCCTGGGTGGCCTCGACGAGGAGCTCGTCCGGAACGTCGGGGATGATCTCGCTCTGGCCCGTCCGGAGCACGTGGTAGGCGCCCCGAGGGGCGTCGGGGTCGGCCGGGTAGCGACGCTGCAGCTCGCGGGCGAGGGACACCTTCTCCGGGTCGGCGTGGGCGACGACCAGCGTCCGCAGGTCACCGTCCTCCGCCAGCTGGATGCTGCACCAGTCGGCGAACCAGGGCACGGCCAGCTCGGCGACGCGGGCGAGCGTGGTCTCGTAGTCGAGGCTGCTGGCCAGCTCGGCCGACGCATCGGCGAGGAATCGCAGCTTGGCGCGCTGGTCGGTGGCCTCCTCGGTGGCGCTGACCCGGTCGATGGCCTGGGCGCAGGCGTCCGCGAGGATGCCGAAGAACTCCAGCTCGTTCGGCTCGAAGGCCCTTCTCCCGGGGAACGTCATCGTGAACACGCCGAGGATCCGCCGCGCGCCGCGCAGCGGGAGGCACACCATCGAGCGTTCGCCCTCGGCCGCATGCTCCAGGTGCGGGTACCGCGTCCGGATCTCCTCCCGCCCCCTCAGCACCAGCGTCGTGCCGGCCCGGAGGCAGTCGCCCGCGGGGGTCTGCGCGGACACCGGGTAGGTCGCCCAGCGCGAGGCCACGCCCACCGTGCCGCCGTGCATCCCCACCAGCGCCAGCGTGTCCTCGTCGACCAGCAGGGAAAGCGACGCGACGGTCGCACCGGCAGCCTCAGCGGTGTGCTCCACCGTGACCTTGGTGACCGCGTCCATGTCCGCGGCGAGGAGCAGCTCCCCGCTGACCCGGGCGAGCCGCGTCAACCGGTCGCCGTACCGGTGCCCGCGGGCGGCCTCGCGGACCTTGTCCGAGTGCGGCTCCACCATGAGCACGGCACCGGTCACCTTGCGGCCAGCCCACATCGGTGTGCACGTCAGGACCGCCGTCAGGGGAGTCCGGTCGGAGCGGCGCAGAGGCAGCTCGCCGGTCCACTCACGCGGGATCGAGATGACCTGGTCGAGCACCTCGGTGATGGCGCCGGCCTCGGCCTCGGCGAAGAGCGTCGAGGGCACGTCGGCGCCGAGCAGGGACTCGATGCTGCTCCCGAGGATGTCGCACGCGGCGGCATTGGCGAAGCGCACCTTGGCGTCGCGATCCACGACCAGCACCGCCGCGTCGAGCGCGCTCAGGAGCGAGGCGTCGGGACGCCAGGAACCAAGGCCGTGGTCCGTGGTCTGCACGGGTCAATCCTGTCAGGCCGGCGGCCGGTCGGGCCACTGTCGGCCCCGGCGATGTGGGCCACCACCGCCGGAGCCCTCAGCGGCGACAGGTCACCGGAAGTCGTTCAGGCCGGGCAGGTGCCGTTCGTCACCGGCGTGCGAGGTGCCCGAGTCCGAGCCCGCGCCCGAGCCCGAACCCTGGCCCGCGCCCTGGTTGCCTGCCTGCTGCTCCTGCGCCCGCTGGTAGAGATGAGCGTCGGAGCCGTCGATGCCCCGCGGGATCTTGCTCTCGAACGGCTGACCACCGGGGACCTGGGCCGGCGCATTGCCGATCTCGGGCGTTCCGGTGTCCGCCGGGCCGTTGAGCACGAGCACCAGGAACGTCACTCCTGCCCCCAGGGCGACGACGATCGTGGTGACCGCCAGGGCGAGGCGGCGGTTGGCCCGGGCGGCCTTCGCCGGAGTTGCCGCCGGAGTGGCCGCCGGGGTGGCCGGCATCGGTCCGGGCGGGACCAGGGCGTGGGGCGGGGTGGCCTGCTGGGGGATCGTTGTGCGGGTCTTGGTTCTCATGCGCATGCTCCTTGACGCGGTGCGACCGGGGAGGTCGTCGGTTGCCGAGAGCCTGCGCGTAGGCGGCTGCGTCCGGGATGCAGTGGTGTGGCAACCGCGTGGCAGCGGAAGCTCAGGGCTCGGTTGCCGCGCCCACGTGTCCCGTACGCAGTGACGCCGGACAGATGGCGGTGTGCAGGTAGCGCACGCACTCCGGCGTGGTCAGCCCGCGCGTCAGCCGGTGCCGGGCGATGTCCTCGAGCTCGTCGACGTCCAGGGTCCAGACCCGCACGACGCCGTCGTACCCCGTGGTGACGATCTGCTTGCCCCCCGGCACGAACGCGACCTGGCCGGTCGCGGCCGGGACCGGACCGCGCAGCACGGACAACATCGTGCCCGAGCGCGCGTCCCAGATCCGGGCGGTGCCGTCCGTGGAGGCGGTGGCGATGCGCCGGCCGTCCTCGTCGAACACGATGTCGGTCAAGGGTCCGGTGTGGCCTGCGAGGGTGGCGACGTGGCGACCGGTACGACGGTCCCAGACGTCGGCCAAGCCCTGGATGAGCCGGGCGGAGGCGACCAGCCGCCCGGTGGGGTCGTCCGCCGCCTGGAAGGCGTGGGCACCGATGTCGCGCACGACCCGCCGGGTGCGCCAGTTCCAGATCCGCACCTGCTGCTCGGCCGGGTCGTCGCGGACGTTGCGGCGGGCCGTGACGATCGTGTCGCCTCCGTGGAAGTCGACCGTGCTCATCCACACGCCCGACCGTTCCCGGACCTGCCCGACCACGACACCGCCCCGGTCGAGCACGTACGCCGAGCCACCGGCGTCCTGGCGGATGGCCGAAACCACGAGCAGGCGGCCGTCCGGGCTCCACGCGCCGGTCTCCACCCAGTCTGCGTGCCACCCAGCGCCGAGCCGGTGCACGAGCCTGCCGGTCCGGGTGTCCCAGACGAGGAGTCGCTCGCGGTCGGTGGAGGCCGCCACCAGGCCGCCGTCCGGGCTCGGCGCGATCGAGATGATGTGCTCGCCCCATTCCGGCGGCACGGTGGCGAAGAGGCGCAGCACCTGCCCGCTGCTGAGGTCGACCCGGCGGATGCGGGTGCCGTCGTCGTGGAGGTACATCGAGCGGCCGTCGGGGGCGGGCGCCACGGCCGCTGCGCCGTCGGTGCCCGCCTCGAAGTTCCGGATCTCGGCGGCGGCCGTGGTGCGCAGGTCCCACACCTTGACCGCGGTGACGGCCCAGTCGCTCGTCATCAGACGAGTGCCGTCGGGGGAGAACGCCACGGAACGGACGCCGTTGCGCAGGTCCTGCGCGGAGAGGGTGAGGATCTGGTGCAGCCCACCGTCGTCGACGACGTGCACCTGGGCGGTGCCGTCCTGGCCGGCGGTGGCGAGCAGGCGCGAGTCCCGGCTCCAGGCGACACCGGGCACCTCGGCGATCTGTCCCGAGGTCGCCGCGCGGAAGGCGCCGCTGGCCGCGTCGTAGAGGAAGGCACCCTCGGCCGTCGCGGCCGCCAGCCAGTGCCCGTCCGGGCTCCACGCAACGTCGCGGACACCCGGGAGCGGACCGGGCAGGGCGAACAGACGGCCGCCGCTGGCGAGGTCGAAGACGAACACGTTCTCGCGCTCGGACACCACGGCGAGACGACGTCCGTCCGGGCTGAACTCGGTGTCCTCCGGGAGCGGTACGTGGCGGTCGAGCACCACTCGTCCGCTGTCGGTGCGCGCGACCAGGACCCGGTCGAGTCCGGCCCACCAGGAGGCTGCGACGAGAGAGCCGTCTGCGTTGAGCGCTGGCCCCCAGACCTCACGGCCCCCCGGCAGTGCGACCGTGCGGAGGTGACGTCCCGACGGCACGGCCCACACCTTGACCGCACCGTCGTCGCCGCTGGTGGCGAGCTTGTGCCCGTCGGCGCTGAAGTCGACATCGTTGAGGTCGACCGCGTCGCCCTTCCACTGCCGCACCCTCTCGCCTGAGCGCGCGTCGTACAGGCCGACGATGCCCGTCTCCTCGGTGCCCTCGGTGGTGAAGTACCGGCCGTCGGCGGTCCAGTCCATCGTTCCCCCGACGCCGGGAACCGAGAGCAGCACCCGCGAGGACGTCACGGCCCGGTGCAGCGCCTCCTTCGCCTCGGTGAGGACCGGCTCGTCGTACTTCCGGGTGGCATCCACGGCGGCGAGCGCCAGCAGGATGCTGCGCTCCGGGTCGTCGGCGAGGTTGCCATCGGCAGCGGCCGCGAGCTCACGGGCGACGGCGATGTGGCGTTCCCTGACCGCCGCTCCGCGCTGGTCCAGGGCCAGCACACCGCCGACCAGCGCGATGAGCAGCGCAACGCCGATGCCGGCGACCTGGAGGCGCAGGGTGCGGTTGGTCCGCGCCTGGCGTCGGATCAGGTCGGCGGCCTTCTGGCGATGCCGTTCGCGTGCCCGCTCGCTGGTCGAGACGAAGTCGTGCTCGAGCTCGGTCAGGTCGCGGCGCTCGCTGACGTCGAGCGCGGCCTCGAGGCTCGTCCCCCGGTAGAGCGCGGTGGGCTCCCGGCCCAAATCGGCCCAGGCCACCGCTGCCTCGCGAAGGCGTGCCAGCACGACCAGCTCGTCGTGGTCCTGCTTGATCCACTCACGCAGGCGCGGCCACTCCCGCACCAGCGCCTCATGGGCGACCTCGACGGTCGGCATCCGGTTCTGGGGGTGCACGTCCAGCGTGAGCAGGCGGGCCCTGCTCCAGCGATCCACCGTGCCGGCCTCGACCGCGAGGTCGGCACGCACGGTCCGCCGACGGGTCGCCTGGCCCTCGTGGTCCACCACGACGAGCCCCTCGAACATCTCGCGGACCTGCTGCTTCTCGGCCTCTCCCAGAGATTGGTAGAGCTCCTCGGCGCGCGCCGCGATGGCACCGTCGAGGCCACCGAGGTCCTCGTAGTCCGCTGTCCGGAGCGTCCCGTCGGTGCTGCGTTCGGCGAGCTCGAACAGGACGAACTGCAGCGCCGGGAGAGCAAGGGGCTCGGCAGCGATCCCACCAACGAGCTCGGCGACGAGACCGTGCTCGACGGTGCGGCCGGCGCGTCGGGCCGGTTCGACCACGGCGGCCTCCACCTCGGCGGGCATCATCGCCGGGATGGCCACGGTCGCGGCGTCGACCAGGGCGCCGAAGGGCTGGATCGCGAGCGGGCGGGCGTAGAAGTCGGCGCGCAAGGTGGCGATGACGCGCAGTCGACTCCCGCGGACGGACACGGCGAGGGCGATGGCCGCGAGCAGTTCCTTCTGCTCCTCGTCCGGAGCGAGGGTGAACATCTCTTCGAGCTGGTCGACCAGGAGCACGGCCTGGCTCCCGGAGGGCAGGAGACGGCTCAACACCCGGTGCAGGCAGGCGGGTCCGTTCCGCAGCTCCTGGACGAGGGCGTCGACGCCGGCCGCGGCCATCCCGTCCGTGACGTGGGAGGTGGCGATGCGGCGCAGGGCCTCGGCGAGCGCCCGGAACGGGGCGGGGCCGGGCACCATGGTGGCCACCAACCACTCCTGCGAGCCCGGTACTGCACCCGCGCGCAGCCGTGGCAGGAGTCCGGCCCGGACGACACTCGACTTTCCGGTCCCGCTCGCGCCGACCAGGACCAGGAGCCGGGCGCTGTCGACGCCCAGGCGCTCCACGAGCGTCTCGACGAGGGACTCGCGGCCGAAGTAGTACCCCGCATCGGGCTCGTCGAACGCGCGCAGGCCGCGATAGGGGTTGGGCCGTGCCGCGAGCGTGTCCGCCGGATGACCGGCGAGGTGCTTGACCAGGGTCGACGTGAGCTCGCCGATGCCGGGGATGCCACGTTCCGCGAAGTCGTCGAGGGCGTGCCCGATGCCGTCGCTGATCCCGTTCGCGCGGGCCAGGCACTCGCGGAGCAGCCCCGCGAAGTCGCGGCTGTCGGAAGCCGCGTCGGGCGCGACGCCCGGTTGGCCGAGCCAGAAGTCGGCGAGGTGCGGCTCGCCGGCCCCGTCGTACAGCACGCTCTCACCGCACACCCGACCGTGCGCGACCCCGGCGTCGGATGCGGCGGCGAGCGCCCCACCGATCTGTTCCACCACCCGCAGCACATCGGTCGGCTCCAACGCGTGGCGCTGCAGGCGCTCACGCAGCGTGCCGCCCGAGAGTCGTGGCATCACCACATGGGCGGCGCCCGGCTCGCGCCAGTAGTCGTGCAACGGCAGCACACCGGGGTGCCGCAGGGACGCCACCTTCAGTGCCGTCGCCTCGAAGGACCGGATGAAGCCGGGGTCGTCGGCGATCGAGGCCCGCATGGTCTTGATGGCGAAGGCACGGTCCAGGTCCGGCAGGCGTGCGACCCGGACGGTGCCGTCACGGCCGGTGCCCAGACGCTCGCCGAGCAGGTAGCCACGCAGCGATCCGTCCGGCTGGGCCGGCACGGGAAGGGTGGGGTCCTGGGCGAGGATGCGCACCTCGAGCTCGGCGAGCGCAGGGGAGGGGTCGATGCCCAGCTCGGCGGCCAGCTCGGCCCGGAACTGCCGGTAGGAGGCGAGGGCGTCGGCCTGGCGCCCGGAGCCGTAGTACGCCGTCATCAGCTGGGCCCGGTACGCCTCCCGCAGCGGGTGCTCGGCGCACAGCCCCTCCACGAACGCGACCACCTCGCGTGCGCGGCCGCGGGCGAGTTCGGCATCCACGAGGAGCTCCTGGGCGACCAGGCGCAGCTCGAGGAGGCGCTGCACTTCCGGATAGACCCACTCCTCGTCGGCGAACTCGGCGTACGGCTCGCCACGCCACAGCTGGAGTGCCGTGCCCAGCGTCTCGGCCGCGCGCTCCGGGTCGTCCGCCCGGAGCGCCGACCGTGCGTGGGCGACGTCGGTCTCGAATCGGCCGATGTCGAAGGCGACATCGGGCAGGTGGAGCAGGTAACCAGGGGCGCGGGTCTCCAGCTGGACGGCGTGTCCGGCCGCGCCGAGGACCCTGCGGAGGCGGGCGACGTAGCTGCGCAGCGTCGTGGCGGCACCGGCGGTCGGCGCACCGGTGAAGACGGCGTCGATGAGGTGGTCCGTGGAGACCACCCGGTTGCGATGCACGAGCAGGACGGCGAGGAGGCGCCGCTGGCGCGGGCCGCCCACGGGCAGCTCGCTGCCCTCGAGCGTGGCGCGGACCGGCCCGAGCGCATGCAACGTGACCATGGCGCCTCCTGCCGGTCGCGCCGTCCGGCCCGAGTCCGTGCGAACCTGTCCTCGTCCGTTCGACCGCCACCCTTCCCCCGCACCGTGGCAGTCCCGTGTCATCGATTCTGCTCCCGCCGCGGCGGTTTCGTCGCCCGGGTTTTCCCCGCCGCGTGCCCGGGCGCCGGCGGAGGAGGTGGCCCGGGACCACGAGTACGAGGACCCGGTCACGCGCGAGAAGGTGCACCTGCACGGAATCGGCCACCGCTGGCTGCGCCGCACCGGTTGGCCACCGGTCCGGTGGGTACGACGGAGCATGAGCGAATCACAGATGGAATCGCCGAACGAGGCCGAGCAGGACTTCCGCGAGGAGTTGCCTGCCGACGAGGCGATCGGCGCGGACCTGGACCCGCTCGGTGACGAGGTCGGTGACCGGCTCAGCGGTCAGCTCGTCGCACCGGACGAGGGCATGGGCGTCGACAGCGAGAAGGACCTGATCGCCGAGGACGTCGGCTACGACGAGGGCGGGCTCAGTGCCGAGGAGGCCGCCATGCACGAGGTCGACGAAGAGCCCGGCAGCTGATCGGTGAGCTGAGGAGGCACGGATGCGGATCGGCTACTTCCTCTCCTGCGAGGAGTACACCCCGGCACAGCTCGTCGAGCAGGCAGTGCTCGCCGAACAAGCGGGATTCGAGGGGTTGTGGATCAGTGACCACTTCCACCCGTGGAACGACGAGCAGGGGCAGAGCCCGTTCGTGTGGTCGGTGATCGGTGCGATCTCGCACGCCACCGACCTCGCGGTGACCACCGCCGTCACCTGCCCCACCGTGCGCATCCACCCCGCGATCGTCGCCCAGGCGGCTGCCACGAGCGCCGTCCTGCTCGACGGCCGGTTCACCTTGGGCGTCGGCTCGGGGGAGGCGCTCAACGAGCACGTCCTCGGTGACGCCTGGCCCGACACGACGACCCGGCTGGCGATGCTCGAGGAGGCCGTCAGCTTCATCCGCCAGCTCTGGACCGGTGAGACGGTGAGCCGGCAGGGCCGGTTCTACCGGCTGGACCGCGCGCGGCTCTACACGCTGCCCGAGCAGCCGCCCGAGATCCACGTCTCGGGCTTCGGGCCGGAGTCCACGGACCTGGCTGCCCGGATCGGGGACGGTTACGTCAACACCGCTCCCAGTGCGGAGCTGGTGTCGCGGTTCAAGGACGCGTCCGGCGGAAAGCCGGCCCAGGCGGGCGGCAAGGTCGCCTTCGCGCCCACGCGGGACGAAGGGGTCCAGATCGCGCACCGGTTGTGGGCCAACGCCGGCCTACCCGGGGAGCTGGCCCAGGTGCTGCCGTCACCGGAGCACTTCGAGCAGGCGTCGCGGCTGGTCACGCAGGAGGCGACCAGCGGATCGGTCGTCGCCGGAGCCGACGTGGAGGAGCACCTCGACCAGCTGCGCAGGTACGCCGATGCCGGGTACGACGACTTCTACGTCGCCAACATGGGGGAGCACTACGCCGACATGATCGCGTTCTACGGCAAGGAGATCCTGCCGGGGTGGTCGAGCACTGGCGGGTGACGCGGAGGGACCTACGTCATCAGTCCAGGAGCGGGCGCTGCGCGGGGAGCCCCTGCGGCTGGCCGTTGTGGTCGGGCAGGTCACGATTGGCGACGACGTACTCGGCGACCTCGCGCAGCTTGGTGTTCGTCTCGCTCGAGTAGCGCTGGAGCAGCTTGAAGGACCGGTCCAGGTCGAGGTCGAAGCGGGCCATCAGGATGCCTTGGGCGACCCCGATCAGGTGCCGGCTGTGCATCGCGGTGCGCAGCCCGGTCACCATCCGCGCGCTGTTCAGCGCGTTGGCGGCGTGGGTGGTGAAGATCAGGGCCAGGTCGACGTCGTCGCGCGTGAAGGCGTTCGGCGCCACCGAGTAGAGGTTGATCGCCCCGATGGTCTCGTCGTCGTTGGAGAGCCGAACCGCGAGGATCGAGCCGATGCCGCCCTCGGCCACCCTGGCGGCCCAGCGCGGCCACCGGGTCTCCTTGGCGACGTCCTCGACGAGGTAGGAGTCGTCCTGCCAGACCGCGTCCACGCAGGGGCCCTCGCTGAGGGCGTACTGCAGCTGGTCGCACTCGAGCGCGAGTGGTGAGCTGCTGGCCAGCGTCTCCAGCCGGTTGCGCCGCCGACGGAGGGTGACGCTGCAGGAGTCGACGGCCGGGATCATGACCACGGCCCGGTCGACGACGGCCTGGAGGGTGGGTTGTTCCTCGAACTCTGTCATCAGCTGCCGGCTGAGCTCGGCGAAGTCCGCTGCCGCGTGCACGTCCACGACCTCTCCTTCTTGTTGCAGCGAGGCTGTACCTGAGGGTGCCGGGGCCGCGTTGCGCCCGGAAGCCGGGGAGGTGCTCGCCTCCCCGGCTTCCGACTCTAGCCCTCTCGGGGCGTTGCCCCAATCGTCAGCCCGTTCGTCAGCTGGGCCGGTCATCGAGCTCGTCGCGCAGGTCGCTGAAGATGCGGGACAACAGCCGGGAGACCTGCATCTGCGTCACACCGATGTCGTCGGCGATCTCCTGCTGCGTGCAGCCCTGGAAGAACCGCAGCTGCAGGATCCGCCGGTCGCGGCGACCCAGCCGGCGCACGACCGGAGCCAGCACGACGCGGGCCTCCGCGGCAACCTGTCCGCTGTCGTCGCCGTCGTCGTCCTCGCTGAGCAGGTCACCCACCGTGGCGGAGGGGTCCTCGCCGACCGGCATGTCGAGCGAGGCCGGGGTGAAGCAGCCCTTGGCGGCCTGCGCCTCCTCGATGTCGGCGAGGTTCTCGCCCAGCTCCTCGGCGAGCTCCTCGGCGTGCGGCGGTCGGCCCAGCTTCGTGGACAGTGCCGACTGCACCGCGGAGATGCGCCACTGCAGCTCCTGGACGCGGCGCGGCGGACGCACCGTCCACCCCTGGTCCCGGAAGTACCGCCGGATCTCACCGCGGATCGTCGGCACCGCGTAGCTCAGCAGGTTGGGTCCCTTCTCGGCGCTGTAGTTCTGCACCGTCCGGACCAGGGCCATGTAGGCCACCTGCTGGAGGTCGTCGGACGGAACGCCGCGACCGCGGTAGCGCGCGGCGATCGAGTCGGCCACGCACATGTTGATGAGGACGATCTGGTCCACCAGGTCGTCGCGCTTCGCCTCGTCGCGTGTCTTCGCCAGCTCCGCGAGCAGTTGCTCGGTGCGGTCGGCACGGTCCGGCAGCTCCGTGGGGGAGACTGCTTCGGCCGTCATTGCATGGATCGTGCTCACAGGTCACCACTTTTCGTCCTCTCCCCATCCTGGGGAGGCGAAGACCGGCCGGGATTCTCCAGCCTGTCAGTGGGATGTGCTGCCGATGGTTTCAGCGCGGCCATCCGATATCCGCTCGGGCGGCATGCTCCACCCGGTCAGACCACCATAGCCCGTTCGAGCCATGCTGTGCACCATCCGGTCGGGTCAACGTGCGCGAGCAACGCTCCTCGCGTGACCGTTGTGGTCGAGATGCACTGCTGTGGACGATGAGCACCGCCCCGTTCGGCGTCGCAGCGGCGGATAGGGTGTGCGCGTGCAGGCCCGGGACGACGAACGCACCAGTCGGGTGTGGACGCTACCCAACGTCATCAGCGCGCTGCGGCTCCTCGGCGTGCCGCTGTTCCTGTGGCTCGTGCTCGGCCCGGAGGCCGACGTCTGGGCGCTCGTGGTCCTCATGGTCTCGGGGGTGACCGACTGGCTCGACGGCTACCTCGCGCGCCTGCTGCACCAGGCGTCCCGCCTCGGCGAGATCCTGGACCCCGTCGCGGACCGGCTCTACATCCTCGCGGTCGTGCTGGGGTTGGCGTTCCGCGACATCATTCCGTGGTGGGTGGCGATCATCCTGCCGGCCAGGGACGCCTTCCTGTGGTGCCTGGTGCCCTTCCTGCGCAGCCGCGGCTACAGCGCGCTGCCGGTGCACTTTCTCGGCAAGGCGGCCACGTTCAACCTTCTCTACGCGTTCCCGCTGCTGTTCATCGGCGACGGCACCAGCCGGGTCGCGACCCTGGCGGAGACCTTCGGCTGGGCCTTCGCCATCTGGGGGATCGGCCTCTACTGGTGGGCCGGGATCCTCTACGCCTGGCAGGTGCGCAAGCTCCTGGCCGACCGCACTCGTCGCGCGCCGAGCCTCGAGGGCCGATGACGGGCGCGGCACCGACCCGGAGCCCGGCGGACCCGGATCGGCGGCTCCCGGACCAGGTCACGATGGGCCTGCTGCCCTACCTCACCTCGCACGCGATGGACGAGGACTACGCGGTCGCAGCACGTCGCCGCAGCGACGACACCACCGGTTCGCCGCCGCCACGCCGGCGGCGACGGGTCGGGCGGTACGGCGCTGCGGCGCTGGCCGTCTTCGCCCTGCTGGCCGTCACCGCCGCCGCCCAGACCGCGCGCAACAGCAGCACCGACGAGCAGGAGCGTCGCGACCTGGTCCAGCAGATCGGCGAGCGGAAGGCTGTGGTGGCCCAGGACCGCGCCCGCATCGACAAGCTGCGCGACCTCACCGACGAGCTGGAGGCCGACCGGCTGCGCAGCGACAACACCACCGCCGGCATCTTCAACCGGCTGCGGCTTCTCGAGATGCGCAATGGCAACGTCGCGGTGCGCGGCCCCGGCGTCCGCGTCGTCGTCGACGATGCCGAGGGCGCGGCCAACGACGAGCGCCTGCGCGTCCTGGACACCGACCTGCAGCACCTCGCCAACGGGCTCTGGGAGGCCGGTGCGGAGGCGATCGCGATCAACGGACAGCGGTTGACGAACACCTCGGCGATCCGACACGCCGGGAGCGTGATCACGGTCAACTTCCAGTCCCTCTCCCGCCCCTACACCGTGCAGGCCATCGGCAACCCCGACACCCTGCCGGCGCGGTTCGCCGAGACCACCAGTGGGCGGACATGGTTGGATCTGCAGCGTGAGATCGGACTGGAGTTCTCACTGCGCACGGTCCGGTCGATGACGTTGCCCGGTGCGCCCGTGCGAGACCTGCGGTTCGCCGTACCCGACCAGACGAGTGACAGGAGGCTGCCGTGATCGCGGTGCTCGGACTGCTGCTCGGCGTGGTCGTCGGGCTGGTGTTCAAGCCGGACGTCCCGCTGGTCCTCGAGCCCTACCTGCCCATCGCCGTGGTGGCAGCCCTCGATGCCGTGTTCGGCGCGCTGCGGGCGTTCTTCGACGGCATCTTCGACGACAAGGTCTTCGTCGTCTCCTTCATCAGCAACGTGTTCATCGCCGCGTTCATCGTCTTCCTGGGCGACAAGCTGGGCGTCGGCGCCCAGTTGTCCACCGGTGTCATCGTGGTGCTCGGCATCCGGATCTTCGCCAACGTGGCCGCCATCCGGCGGCACGTCTTCCACGCCTGACTCGACGGGACCATGAACGACACTCCGCAGCCCGACCACGGGGCAGAGCAGCGCCCCGCGCCGTCGGCGTGGCAGCGACTGCGGCGCCCCCTGGTGCATCCCGGCCGGGGCCAGGTCGTGGTCGGAGTGCTGCTGTTCGTGCTCGGTGCGGGTGCCGTCACCCAGCTGCGCCTGGTGGGCGACGACGACCCCTATGCGGGGATGCGCCAGCCCGAGCTGATCCAGGTGCTCAACGGTCTCAACGCGGCCAGCCGCCGCACCGAGCGGGAGATCGACCAGCTGGAGCAGACGCGCGACTCCCTGCGCAACCGCACCGAGCGACGCCAGACGGCCCTGGAGCAGGCGCGCACCGAGCTCACCGCCCTGGGCATCCTGGCCGGCACCCTGCCGGCCACCGGACCGGGTATCCGGATCACCATCGAAGTCAAGGACGGCACCCTCACCACCAACCAGCTCCTCGACGGCATCCAGGAGCTGCGCGACGCCGGGGCGGAGGCCATGGAGATCAACGACTCCGTGCGCGTCGTGGCGCAGACCTCGTTCGACGACACCCTCGACGGCCTGGAAGTCGACGGGACCGTGCTGCAGGCGCCGTACGTCATCGACGTGATCGGCGACCCCGACACGCTGGCGACCGCGCTCGGCATCCCGGGCGGCTTCAAGGAGGACGTCGTGGAGGGAGGCGGCGAGTTCACCATCGAGAAGCTCGAGAAGGTCGACGTCTCGGTGCTGCGCACCCCGGCGGAGCCCCGCTTCGCCAAGCCGGTCGAGGGCCAGTAGGTTGAGGCCATGCATCCCGAGGACCTGAAGTACACCGCGGAGCACGAGTGGATCCGCGACCCGGGCGAGCAGGACGGGGCGGTGCGCATCGGCATCACCGACTACGCCCAGGAAGCGCTCGGCGACATCGTCTACGTGCAGCTGCCCGAGCTCGGCCAGCAGGTGACGGCCGGTGACGCGGTGGGCGAGCTGGAGTCGACGAAGTCGGTCAACGACGTCTACGCCCCGATCACCGGTGAGGTGGTGGCCGTCAACGAGGCGCTCGACGCGACGCCCGAGCTGGTCAACTCCGAGCCGTACGGCGACGGCTGGCTCTTCGAGGTGCGTCCCTCCGGTGATGGCGCCTCCAGCGAGCTCCTCGACGCTGCGGCGTACCAGCAGCTCACCTCCGGCTGAGCACGGACCCGCCCTGGGGCTGCGGAATTGCCCTTACCCACGTTGGTCCCGGCTGATAGGTTCGGGGAACCGTGAACCTCCAGTGAGACTTCAGGGTTTCCGCCCCGAGGCTCGTCGGTGGTGACGGTGTCGTGGACGGTTAGCTGTGGAGGGGCGCAATGCCTTATTGCTCGCAATGCGGAAGCCAGAACGCGGACGACGCGAAGTTCTGTTCGCAGTGCGGCGCGCGACTGACTCCGAACCAGGCCGGTTCGCAGGAAGCGCGCCCGGAGGAGAGCACGGCGACGATCACCTTCGGGGCACCCAAGGCTGACGGTGACGACCACCCGTCGCTCAACGAGGCGGACGCCGCCGCGGTCAACGCTCTACCGTCCGGCAGTGCGCTGCTCGTGGTGCTGCGCGGGCCGGGGGCCGGGAGCCGCTACCTCCTCGACACCGACAAGGTGAGCGCCGGCCGGCACCCGGAGAGCGACATCTTCCTCGACGACTTCACGGTCTCGCGTCGGCACGCCGAGTTCACCCGGGACGAGGGCAGCTTCCGGGTGGCCGACGTCGGCAGCCTCAACGGCACCTACGTCAACATGGACCGCATCGACGACGTGCTGCTGCAGAACGGCGACGAGGTGCGGATCGGGAAGTTCCGGCTGGTCTTCTTCGCCGGCTCCGCAGGGAGCTGACCTTGCGACAGGTTCCGCGCAAGACCATCGGCCAGGCGCTCGCGGACCTGGCAGCGGAGTTCCCCGAGGACGACATCAAGGAGTCCAAGCTCCGCTTCCTCGAGTCCGAGGGCCTGATCCACCCCGAGCGCACGCCGGCGGGCTACCGCAAGTACTCCGTGGAGGACATGGAGCGCCTGCGCTACATCATCCGGGCCCAGCGCGAGCACTACCTGCCGCTGAAGGTCATCCGCGAGCACCTCGACGCGCTCGACCGGGGCCTGGAGCCGCCGAGCCTTCCCGGAGCACCGGTCGTGCCCCAGGGCGCGCTGGGGGAGAGCCAGGCCGCGGCCGACCTGGTGCGCAGCGACCGCAACGACGTCCGGATCTCACGGCGCGAGCTGGTCAAGACCGCCGGGATCAGCGAGGACATGCTCGACCAGCTCGAGGCCTACGGCCTGGTCCGGCTCCGGGTCGGGGCCCGGCACTACGACGCCGATGCGCTGATCGTGGCCAAGGCGGCAGCCGAGCTGTCCGCCTTCGGGATCGAGCCGCGGCACCTGCGGTCCTACCGTACGGCGGCCGATCGGGAGGTCGGCCTGGTCGAGCAGGTGGTCACGCCGCTGCGACGCAGTCGGGAGGACGGCGCCCACGGACGTGCCGCCGCGGCAGCGGACGAGATCGCCGCGCTCTCCCTGCGGCTGCACGCAGCCCTGGTCCGCACGGGTCTTCGGACCCTGCGCTGACTCCCTGCGCTGACCGGGTGCCGAGGCTTCCCCGCGGGGCTAGGGTTTGGGTGTGCATGAGCTCGAGGTCGTCGGAGTCCGCGTCGAGATGCCGTCCAACCAGCCCATCGTGCTGCTGCGCGAGGCGGACGGCGAGCGCTACCTGCCCATCTGGATCGGTGCGGTGGAGGCCACCGCGATCGCCTTCGCCCAGCAGGGCGTGGTGCCGCCGCGTCCGTTGACCCACGACCTGCTCAAGGACGTCATCAGCGCCACCGGCAACGAGGTCGCCGAGATCCGGATCACCGAGGTCCGCGACGGCGTCTTCTACGCCACCCTGGCCTTCGCGACCGGGGTGGAGGTCAGCGCCCGGCCCTCGGACTCGATCGCGCTGGCGCTGCGCACGGGAGCCCGGATCGTCTGCCCCGAGGAGCTGCTGGCGGAGGCCGGTATCGCGGTCCCCGACGAGCGGGAGGAGGAGGTCGAGGCCTTCCGGGAGTTCCTCGACCACGTCTCGCCCGAGGACTTCGAGGAGCCGGGGCCGGAGACGTCCTGACCACCTGTTCTCCGAAACCCTCAACGTGAAGTTCAGGGTTTGTCGCCGCCGACACGCCGGGCTGCGTCGTTGCCAACCCTGAAGTTCACCTTTACGGTTCTGAATGTCTTCGCTGTAACTTCACCTTCCCCGGGGTTACGCTCAGCGGAGGGATGACTTTCGGAGGTCGAAGTGGGCACGAAGAACAAGGACGTCACCGCGCCGGAGACCGGGGCACAGGATGTTGCCGACGCGCAGCTGGCGGCCGATGAGCAGGGCTTGCTGTTCACCGACGACGTCTCACCGTTGCCCAGCGACCTCGGCTACCGCGGCCCGACCGCCTGCAACGCCGCCGGCATCACCTACCGGCAGCTCGACTACTGGGCTCGCACCGGTCTGGTCGAGCCGACGGTCCGGTCGGCGACCGGCTCCGGGACGCAGCGCCTCTACAGCTTCCGCGACATCCTGCTGCTCAAGGTGATCAAGCGGCTGCTCGACGCCGGGGTCTCGCTGCAGCAGATCCGCCAGGCTGTGGCCCACCTCCGCGCCCGGGGCACCGACGACCTCACCAGGGTCACGTTGATGTCCGACGGCGCGACGGTCTACGAGTGCACCAGCAACGACGAGGTCATCGACCTCCTCCAGGGCGGCCAGGGCGTCTTCGGCATCGCCATCGGCGGCGTCTGGCGCGAGATCGAGGGCTCGCTCGCCGAGCTGCCGTCCGAGCGCACCTCCGAGCCCGATGCCGAGCACGCCGGCGACGAGCTCGCCGCGCGCCGCAAGGCCCGGCTGACCGGCTGACTCTGGTAATTTCGCGGGTGCTGACTCCCGCGCGGGAGAGACCCCGACCCCGGGGCGCCGAAGGGGCAACTCCTCCCCGACAAGCTCTCAGGCACCAGGACCGCGCGGGTCGGGCGACTCTGGAGGCCGTGCCGGCCGACTGAGGGGGAGGCGGACCTGCCGCACGAGCCGAGGGATGCCCCCATGACCAGCCCGACCACCCCGGACCAGACCGCACGCCACCGCTTCGCCGACCGGCACATCGGGCCGGACGAGGCCGAGGTCGCGGTGATGCTCAAGCGCCTCGGGGCGCCCAGCCTCGAGGGGCTGATGGACGACGCGGTGCCGAGCCGGATCCGCTCGGCCGCCCTCACCGGTCTGCCCCCGGCGGTGTCCGAGGAGCGTGCCGCGCACGAGCTGCGGGAGCTGGCCGCGCTCAACAACCCGCTGGAGCCGATGATCGGCCTGGGCTACCACGGCACCGTCACGCCGGCCGTGATCAGGCGCAACGTCCTCGAGGACCCCTCGTGGTACACCGCCTACACTCCGTACCAGCCCGAGATCAGCCAGGGACGGCTGGAGGCGCTGCTCAACTTCCAGACCATGGTGGCCGACCTGACCGGCCTCCCGACGGCGAACGCGTCGCTGCTCGACGAGGGCACTGCGGCCGCCGAGGCCATGACCCTGGTGCGCCGGGCACAGCCCAAGGTCTCGGGGCCGTTCGTCGTCGATGCCGACGCGCTCCCGCAGACCATCGCCGTGGTGACGACGCGGGCCGAGGCGATGGGCGTTGACGTCGTGGTCGCCGACCTGACCGACGGCCTGCCCGAGGGGGCGATCTCCGGCGTCCTCGTCCAGTACCCCGGGGCGAGCGGGGCGCTGCGGGACCCGCGTCCGGTCATCGAGGCCGTCCACGAGCGCGGCGGACTCGCGGTGGTCGCTGCGGACCTCCTCGCGCTCGCGCTGGTGGAGGCTCCCGGCGAGCTGGGGGCCGACGTGGTCGTCGGCTCCTCGCAACGCTTCGGCGTGCCGCTGTTCTACGGCGGTCCGCACGCAGGCTTCCTGTCGGTACGCTCCGGTCTCGAGCGCCACCTGCCGGGGCGCCTGGTCGGGGTCTCGAAGGATGCCGCAGGCCGCCCGGCCTACCGGCTCTCCCTGCAGACGCGCGAACAGCACATCCGCCGTGACCGCGCCACGTCCAACATCTGCACGGCCCAGGTGCTGCTCGCCGTGGTGGCCGGCATGTACGCCGTCTACCACGGGCCCGCCGGCCTGTCGGCGATCGCCCGCAGGCTGCACGGGACCGCCGCGACCTTGGCGGCCCAGCTGCGCGAGTCCGGGGTCGAGATCGTGCACGAGCACTTCTTCGACACGCTGCTGGCACGGGTTCCGGGCCGCGCCGCCGACGTGGTGTCCTCGGCCCACGAGGGCGGTGTCCACCTGCGCCTGGTCGATGCCGACCACGTCGGCATCAGCGTGGGCGAGACGGCCGCGGACACGTCGCTGCGCGCGGTCCTCGCCGCGTTCGGCGTCGACGGCGAGCGCGCACGGGTCGATGCCGAGCTCGTCGCGCTGCCCGAGCAGCTGGTCCGGCAGTCGACGTACCTCACCCACGAGGTGTTCAACAGCCACCACTCCGAGACCTCGATGCTGCGCTACCTGCGCCGCCTGTCGGCCCGCGACTACGCGCTGGACCGCGGGATGATCCCGCTCGGCTCGTGCACCATGAAGCTCAACGCCACCACGGAGATGGAGCCGATCAGCCTGCCCGGCTTTGCCAACCTGCACCCGTTCGCGCCGGCCCAGGACGCCCAGGGCTATCGCCGGCTCGTCGGCCAGCTGGAGGGCTGGCTCGCCGAGGTCACGGGTTACGACGAGGTCTCCATCCAGCCCAACGCCGGATCCCAGGGCGAGCTGGCCGGGCTGCTGGCGATCCGGGGCTACCACCGGGCCAACGGCGACGAGCAACGTCGAGTCTGTCTGATCCCCGCCAGCGCGCACGGCACCAACGCGGCCTCCGCAGTGATGGCCGGGATGAAGGTCGTGGTGGTGAGGACGGCCGACGACGGGTCTGTCGACCTCGACGACCTGCGATCGCGGTGCGCGGAGCACGCCGAAGAGCTGGCCGCCATCATGGTCACCTATCCCTCGACCCACGGTGCCTACGAGGACACCATCGGCGACCTGTGCGCGATCGTGCACGAGCACGGTGGACAGGTCTACGTCGACGGGGCCAACCTCAACGCGCTCCTGGGCTACGCGCGACCGGGCGAGTTCGGCGGCGATGTCTCCCACCTGAACCTGCACAAGACGTTCTGCATCCCGCATGGCGGCGGCGGCCCCGGCGTGGGCCCGGTGGCCGTGCGCGCCCACCTGGCGCCGTACCTGCCGAGCCACCCGCTGCATCCCGAGGCCGACCGGCGCGACGGGATCGGGCCGATCAGCGCCGCGCCGTACGGCTCCGCCGGCATCCTGCCGATCTCGTGGGCCTACGTCCGGATGATGGGCAACGAAGGACTCACCCGGGCGACCGCCGTCGCGGTGCTCTCGGCCAACTACCTCGCGGAGTGCCTGGCCGAGTCCTACCCGGTCCTCTACCGCGGGCACAACGACCGGGTCGCGCACGAGTGCATCCTCGACCTGCGCGGACTGTCGAAGCAGACGGGGGTGAGCGTCGACGATGTCGCCAAGCGGCTCATCGACTACGGCTTCCATGCGCCCACGATGAGCTTCCCGGTCGCCGGCACCCTCATGGTCGAACCGACGGAGAGCGAGGACCTGTCCGAGCTCGACCGGTTCGTCGAGGCGATGGCAGCCATCCGGGGCGAGATGGACAAGGTCGGCTCGGGGGAGTGGCCGGCGCAGGCCAACCCGCTGGCCGGGGCGCCGCACACCGCCGAGGCGCTCGTCGACGACCTGCCGTACGACGCCGCGACCGCCGTCTTCCCCCAGGGCTTCGACCCGGACAAGTACTGGCCGCCGGTGCGCCGGATCGACCAGGCCTACGGCGACCGCAACCTCGTGTGCTCCTGCCCGCCACCCGAGGCGTTCGAGGGCTGAGCATGACCAGCGAGCTCGACCGGGAGGCGCACTGGCAGGCCGTCCTCGACGACTACCAGGCCGCGCGTCGGCTGCCGTCGCTGGTGGCCGCCGTGCTGGAGTCAGGCTCCGCGGCGTGGGTCGGCACCGCCGGGTCCGCATCCGGACCGGACGTGCAGTACCGGATCGGCTCAATCACCAAGACCATGACCGCGGTGCTGGTGCTCCAGTGCCGCGACGACGGGTTGCTCGACCTCGACGACCCGCTGGGCCGGTTCGTCCCCGAGAGCGGGTACGCCGGGGTGTCGCTGCGGGCGCTGCTCTCGCACACGTCCGGCATGCAGAGCGAGCCGACCGGACCTTGGTGGGAGCGGTCGGCCGGCGGCAGCTTCGAGGCGCTGCTGGCGGCCAACGACGGGTCCGGTCGGGTGCTGCCCGGCGGTGCGGAGTTCCACTACTCGAACCTCGGGTTCGCGTTGCTCGGCGAGGTCGCGGCACGGCTGCTCGGCCGCCCCTGGCGGGACCTGGCGGCCGAGCGGCTCTGGTCGCCGTTGGGCATGACGAGGACGTCCTACCTACCGCAGGGAGCCGCCGCCCAGGGTTACAGCGTCGACCACCTGCGCGGCACGCTGGCGCGTGAGCCGGCCACCGACACGGGTGCGATGGCGCCGGCCGGGCAGGCGTGGAGCACGCTGAGCGACCTGGTCCGGTTCGCCGGGTTCCTGCGTGACGGACATCCCGACGTACTGGCCCGCGGGTCGCTCGACGAGATGGCCAGCGTGCAGGCACCTGCGCGCAGCTACGGCCTCGGGCTGGTCACCGCCCCGGTCGGACCACCCGGCACGGCCTGGTGGGGACACCTCGGCTCGATGCCGGGCTTCCAGTCGTGCCTGTACGTCGACCGCACCAGCGGTGCCGGCCTGGTCGCGCTGTGCAACGGGACGACCGGCTTCGTCGGCCCCGAGCTCGCCGCCCGGATCACCAGCCCCGTCACGCCGGTGCCCCGACGAGCCTGGCTCCCCACCCGGGACCTGCCCGCCTGGGCCGAGGAGTTGCTGGGTTGGTGGTTCTGGGGCAACTCCGCCTACGAGGCGCGCTTCGAGAACGGACTGCTCGAGCTCCGCGACCTCGGCCGCGGGGGAGTGGTGGCCGAGCGCTTCGAGCGCCGCACCGACCCGGACGGCTCGGACCGGATCATCGGCGTCGATGGCTACCACCGCGCCGAGACGCTGCACGTCCGGCGGGAGCCGGACGGCAGCGTGCGCGAGATCGAGTGCGCCACCTTCCGCTACTGCCGGACGCCGTACACCCACGACGCACCGGCCCCCGGGGACGTCACAGCGCCTGGGAGACCGAGCTCATGTTGAAGTCGGGGATGCGCAGGGCCGGCGTCGCGGTGCGCGAGAAGTAGTCGTCGCCCCACTCACGGGAGAAGCTCGGCACCGTCGCGGACGCGCCGGTGAACCGGCGGAGCAGGTCGACCGGGCTCTCGTTGAAGCGGAAGTTGTTCACCGCGCCGGTGATCTCCCCACCCTCGACACGGTAGACACCGTCGCGGGTGAGGCCGGTGAGCAGCAGGGTCTCGGGGTCGACCTCGCGGATGTACCACAGGCAGGTGAGCAGGAGTCCGTCGGCCACTCCCTCGACCAGGTCCAGCTCGGTGCCCGACGCCCCGTCGACCCGCAGGACCAGGTTGTCGATCGCCGGCGTCGTCGGCTGACCGGTCATGGCTGCCGAGTGCCGCGTCTGCAGCAGGGCGCTGAGCCGGCCGTCGTCGATCCAGCTCGTCGGGGTCAGCGGGAAGCCGTTGTCGTAGACGCTGCTCTCGTTGGACGAGGCGGAAGTGACGACGAAGGGCGCGCACTCCAGGCCGCCGTACTGCGGATCGGAGGTCAGGTGGACGCCGCGCCGGACCAGATCCTCGTCGATGCGCGTGCCGCCGCCCGGGCGCGAATAGACCGATTCCCCCTCGAAGGCGAGCCGCGCACCGGCGGCCCAGTAGGCGTCGATCATCAGGTCCGCGACGGCGGTCGGGGGAAGCACGGTGTCGTAGCGGCCGGCCGGCAGGTCGACGCGGCGGGTCGCCCAACCCATCCGGGTGAACAGCTGCTCGACCATCTTGTTGGCCGACACGTCGCGGAAGTCGCGGGTGGCACCGCCGACCCAGGCGCTGTGGGAGAGGTCGGCTTCCTTGCCCGTGCACCCGTAGTGGCCGGTGGGCTGCACGTGCCGGCGACGCAGTCCGGTGCTGCTGCCCAGGTAGGTCGTGGTGAGGTCGTGGCTGACGAAGCCGTAGAGGATGCGGGCCTCGGCCTCGGCCTGGGCGAACTGATCGCCCAGCTCGCGGGCGAAGTCGGCGAAGACCTCGACCGAGGTCTCGACGGGGGACTCGGTCCAGTCGGCGGCTGCCGCCCCGACCACCAGGGGCTGACGGTCCTCGGCGGGCGAGGACGTCGCCGCGGCGACGTCGGCCTGCGCCACGAGCGCGGCCACCTGTTCTCGGGTCGTGGCGGTGCCGGAGACCGAGCCGTTGCCGGAGCCGGAGAAGGCGACCACGGTGACGGTGGCCCCGGTCGTCACGGCGTTGGTGGTGAGCGTGTTGTTGGCCCAGCGCAGGTTGGCGCTGGTCTCGTGCTCGACCACGACGACGCACTCCGGAGACGTGGATGCCTCGAGTGCGTGCTCGACGAGGTCCTGGGGGCTGATGGCCATCAGTGCGCACCTTCCTCGGCGACGTTGAGCACCCGGATGCCGCGGAACAGGGCACTGGGGCAGCCGTGGCTGACGGCGGCCACCTGACCGGGCTGCGCCTTGCCGCAGTTGAACGCCCCGCCCAGCACGTAGGTCTGCGGACCGCCGACCGCCGTCATGGAGTTCCAGAACTCGGTCGTCGTCGCCTGGTAGGCGACGTCGCGGACCTGGCCGGCGAGCCGGCCGTCCTTGATCGCGTAGAAGCGCTGGCCGGTGAACTGGAAGTTGAAGCGCTGCATGTCGATGGACCACGACTTGTCGCCGACGATGTAGAGGCCCCGCTCGACCTGGGAGATCAGGCCCGCCGTGGTCGGCCCGGCCGGATCCGGCTGCAGCGACACGTTGGCCATCCGCTGGATGGGGATGTGACGGGGGGAGTCGGCGTAGGCGCAGCCGTTGGAGCGTCCCCCGTTGAGCTCGCGACCGTGCTGGTGCGCCATCGACCGGTCGAGCTGGTAGCCGACCAGGACGCCGTCGCGGATGATGTCCCACTCCTGGCTCGCGACACCCTCGTCGTCGTACCCGACGGTGGCCAGCCCGTGCTCGGCGGTGCGGTCGCCGGTGACCTGCATGAGCGGGCTGCCGTACTGGAGGTGGCCGAGCTGGTCGGGTGTCGCGAAGGACGTCCCCGCGTAGTTGGCCTCGTAGCCGAGGGCACGGTCGAGCTCGGTGGCATGGCCGATGGACTCGTGGATGGTCAGCCACAGGTTGGAGGGGTCGATGACGAGGTCGTAGGCACCCGGCTCGACGCTCGGCGCGGCGAGCTTCTCGGCGAGCAGCTCGGGCAGGCGCACCAGCTCGTCGTCGAAGTCCCAGGCCCCCGGACCACCGGTGAGGTACTCCCAGCCGCGGCCGACGGGCGGGGCGAGCGTGCTCATCGAGTCGAAGTGCTCACCGCGCGAGCCGTGGGCGACGACCCAGGGCTGCAGGCGCACTCGCTGCTGGGTGGTCTGGGTGCCGTCCAGGTCGGCGTAGAACTTGTTCTCCTGCACGACCTGGAGGGAGGCGGCCGCATGGTCGACCCGGTCGTGGGCGAGCAGCCGACTCGTCCAGTCGCGCAGCAACGCGGCCTTGTCGGCGGTGGGCACCTCCAGCGGGTTGACGTCGTACGACGAGCACCAGCTGACGTCCGGATGCACCGGCTCGGGCGCGAGCACGACGGGGGATCTCGTCATCCCTGCGGCGACGAGGGCCACCTGGACGGCCTGCTCGGTCACCCGGACCACGGCGTCGGTGCTCAGGTCGACGCCCGAGGCGAACCCCCACGCGCCCTGGTGCACGACACGCACCGCGAAACCGAGGTCCTCGGACTCCTCAGCGCCCTGCAGCCGTCCGTCCCGCGCCGACAGGTGCTGGTAGCGCACCCGCTCGAAGCGGAAGTCTGCGTGCGCGACCCCGAAGTCGCGGGCCCGCGCCAGGGCCGCCTGGGCGAGCCGACGGTGGGGCAGGGACAGGAAGGACGGATCGATCTCGTGGACGCCCATGGGCCGACCCTAGTGCTGCTGCTCGACGGTCGAGCCGGCGCGTCCCTTGACGACCTGCAGCCGGGTCGGGATCCGCGACCTCATCTCGGAGACGTGGCTCACGACGCCGACCACGCGGCCGCCCTCGCGGAGCTGGTCGAGGGTGTCCATCACCTGCTCGAGCGTCTCGGCGTCGAGTGAGCCGAAGCCCTCGTCGACGAACAGCGTGTCGACCCGGGTGCCGCCGGCCTCGGCGGTCACCACGTCGGCGAGGCCGAGCGCCAGAGCCAGGGACACCACGAACGTCTCCCCGCCCGACAGGGTCACCGGGTCGCGTTGCTCGTCGGTCCACTGGTCGCGCACGGCAAGGCTGAGCCCGCCACGCCGGTCACCCGCGGCCCGCTCGCTGTGCTCGAGCACGTAGCGGCCGTCGATCAGCCGGGCCAGCCGCTCGTTCGCGGCCGCGACCACCTGGCTCAGCCGGGAGGCCAGGACGTAGGCGGAGAGCCGCATCTGACGGACGTTGTCCGCGCCCTTCCCCTCCACGAGGTCGGCCAGCGTCCGGACACGGTGGTACTCCGCCCGCGCCGGGGCCCACGCCGCCAGTGCCTCGTCGAGCTCACCTGCACGGGCGTCGATCCGGGCAAGTCCCTGCTCGACCACCCGCAGAGCACCGGCCGCCGCGCTGTGCGCGCGGTCTGCGTCGCGGTGGGCCGCCTCGAGCGCGGCCAGGACGGGAGTGGGCTGGCCTGCCGCCGCTGCGACGGCAGGGTCTGCCAGCACCTGGGCCACCTGCTCCTCCCGCTGCCGGCGAGCAGCGGACTCCCGCGCCAGCGCCTCGAGCTCGGTGGGCGTGAGGTGCGCCCGCAACGCGTCGTCGGCCACCTCGAACCCCGCGTCCTGGGCAGCCCGGTCAAGCCGGACGGCGCTCGCCTCCGCTGCCTCGTCGCGCCGCATCTCCTCGGCGACGGCGACCCGGGCGGCCGAGAGGCGCTCGCGCAAACGCTGCTCGCCGGCGATCAGGGCGCCGAGGTGCTCCTCCCGGTCGTCGAGCAGCACCGCGAGCTCGGCGGAGAGCCGGGAGACCGTCTCGGCCAGGTCGTCGCGACGCTGGCGCGCGGCGCCCAGGTCGGCCTCCCGGGCAGCGAGCTGTTGGTGCAGCTCGGTGGTCTCGCGGTCGAGTGCGCGCAGCGCCCCCTCCCGGATGCCGACTGCTGCGGCGGCCGCCCGGGCCGCCTCGACCTCGGCGCGCGCCTGGGCCAGCTCCGCCCGCAGCTGCTCGGTGGTGGCGTCGCCGGCAACCTCGCTGAGCGACGCCAGCCTCCCGGCCAGGGTGCGGACCCGATCACGGTGGGCCACGAGCACGACCTCGGCATCGTCGCACGCCTTGCGCGCTGCCGCCTCGTCGGCCTTGCTGGGCGCGTCGTCGGCCAGCAGGGCCGGCGACGGGTGCTCGACCGAGCCGCAGACCGGGCAGTCCTGACCGACCGCCATCCCGGCGGCCAGCTCGGCGGCCATGCCGTCGAGGCGGCGCTCGCGGAGCTCCAGCCACCCCTCACGCAGGACCCGGACGTGGGCGACCTGCTGGTCGGCCTCGGCGTCGGCGACGCGCAGCTCTTCGGCGACGCTGGACCTGGCCCGCGCCGCCGCAAGCCGCTCGGTGAGCCGGCCGCGGGCGGCCGCGTGCGCCGCGGTCTGCGCGGACAGCTCGCGGAGCCCGACCAGCTCAGCGGCGATCCGGTCGCGTTCGACGGGAACGGCCCGCAGGCGCTCGCGCAGCTGGTCGAGGTGGGGGGACAGCTCCTCGATCCGGACCGAGGTGGTGGCGTGCTCGGAGCGGGCTCGCTCGAGCTCCTCGGCACGGGGCAGGAACGCCCGGGCGGCCGCCAGCCGCGTCGTCACCTGCTCCTCGCGGGCGGCGAGGTCGTCGTTGCGCACGCTGGCGGCATCCACGCCGAGCGCGTCAGCCAGCTGCGCGACGGCTCGCCCGGCCTGCTCCCCGGCGAGGCGCCGGGCCCGGCACGCCTCCTCGGCAAGCTCGGCGAGGGGGACGACGGTGGCGGCAAGGCGTGCGGCGTCGAGGCGATCCTGGTCGCGCGCCGCCTCGGCGGAGGTGGCCCGCAGCGCCTCCTGCTCGTCCACGGCGGTAGCGCGTCGTCGCTGCAGCTGGGCAAGCGCACCGGCGGTGGCCAGCTGTTCCTCGGTCCTGTCGCGGGCCGCCTCGGCGGCGGACAGCTCCTCGCGGCGGACCTGTCGGCGGGCGCGGGCGTCAGCGAGCAGCCCCTCCGCCCAGTGGCGAACGGCGCCGTCGGCCGCTGGGCCGGTGAGGTCACCGTCGTCCCACTCGGCGGGGAGCGCGACCCCGCTGCTCTCGCTCAGCCGGTGGAGCACCGAGACGGTGGTCGCGTGGTGGCGCTTGTTGCCGCGCCACAGCTCCTTGCGGCGCTCGGCGAACCATCGCTCGACCTGCTCGAAGCGATCGGTGGCGAAGAGTCGGGTGAGCACCTTCTGGCGCTCCTCGGACGACGCCCGGAGGAAGGTGTCGAACTGGCCCTGGGGCAGGAGCACCACCTGGCTGAACTGGGTCAGCGTCATGCCGACCAGCTCTCCGACCAGCTGGCCGGCCTCGTCCATGCGATTGCTGCGCAGGACCCAGCTGCCGTCGACGTGCTCCTCGACCAGGACCCGCGCCTGTTCGGTGGTGAGGCCGCTGCCGCGCTTCTTCGGTCGCTGCCAGGCGGGGGAGCGGGTGAACCGGAACCTGCGCGCGGCCAGGGAGAGCTCGAGCCGCACCCGCGGCGCCACTCCCGGCGTGGCGTGGTGGCTGCGGAGCTGGCGCGCGCTGCCGCGGGCCGACGGGACGTCGCCGTAGAGCGCGAAGCAGACGCCGTCGAGGACGGTTGTCTTGCCTGCTCCGGTCTCGCCGCACAGCAGGAAGACACTCGCGGCGCTCAGGGCGTCGAAGTCGACCTCGACCGTGTCGCCGAACGGCCCGAACGCGGTCATCTGCAAGTGGTGCAGACGCACTCAGGCCACCACCCCGGCGTCGAGGTCCCGATCGTCCGAGCACGCGTCGCAGGCTTCGGCCAGCAGCACCGACTCCGCCTCGTCGGCGGCCCGCTGGCGCAGGTCGCGCACGAACTCGAGCGTGATGTCGTGGTCGCTGAGGCCGGCGCCGGTCCGGGCGGCCGGGACAGCGCTGGCCACGGCGCCTTCCGGCTCGAAGGAGAGGGACAGCACGTGCGGGAACCGGCGCTCGAGGCGGGCCTTCGCCTGCGCCGGGCGGACGGTGTCGGTCAGCACGACCTGCAGCCAGGCCGTCTCGACCGGGGCGTGGACCGGATCGGCCAGCAGGTCGTCGAGTCGCCCGCGCAGGCGGCCCAGCGGCCGGGGGACCGGCGCCTCGACGAACTCGGTGCCGCACACGCCGTCGGCGTCGAGGTCCACCAGCCAGGAGCCCTTGGTGTGCGTCGCCTCGGAGAAGGAGTAGGCCAGCGGTGAGCCGGAGTAGCGCACCGTCTCGGTCAGCCGGTGCCGCCCGTGCAGATGGCCCAGCGCGGTGTAGGAGAACCCGTCGAAGAGGGCCGTCGGAACGGACTGGACGCCCCCCACGGAGATGTCCCGCTCGCTGTCGCTCGGCTCGCCACCGGCGACGAAGGCGTGCGCCATCACCACCGAGCGGGTGTGCCCCGGGCGGCCGTCGAGATCGGCGTGCACGCGGCGCACCGCCTCGCCCAGGGCCGCCTCGTGGCTGCGCCGGGCCAGCCCCCACGGCTCGCGCAGGTGCTCGGGGTCGAGGTAGGGCAGCCCGTAGACGGCGATCGGACCGTGCCGGTCCTCGACGACGACCGGCGTGCCGACGTCGCGGGCACGGGTGCGCAGGTGCACTCCCGCAGCGTCGATGAGCCCGGCGGCGAAGCCGAGCCGCTGGTGGGAGTCGTGGTTGCCGCTGGTCACGACGACGCGGGCGCGCGAGGCGGCCAGTCGCCCGAGGGTCTCCTCGGCGAGCGCGACGGCGTCGACGGGCGGCAGTGCCCGGTCGTAGATGTCGCCGGAGACCACCACGAGGTCGACCTTCTCGGCCGCGATCGTGGCCAGCAGGTGGTCGACGTACGCAGCCTGGTGTCCGAGCATGCCCTGGCCGTGGAACTGCCGGCCGAGGTGCCAGTCGGAGGTGTGCAGGATGCGCATGCGCCCACGCTAGGAGAGGCGGCCGACAGAACCTGCCCTACACGCCGAGGCGCTCGCGGCCGGCGTAGGTGACGAACCGCTCGTCGCGGCTGAACCCGACGAGGAGCAGCCCGGCCTGCTGGGCGAGCTCGACGGCGAGGGACGACGGCGCACCGACGGCGACGATCGCCTCGATGCCGCAGACCACGGCCTTCTGCACCAGCTCGAAGCCGACCCGGCCACTGAGGACGAGGACCGGGGGGATGCCCTCGGCAGCGAGGACGCGGGCACCGACGACCTTGTCGACGGCGTTGTGGCGGCCGACGTCCTCACGCACGACGACCCGGGTGCCGTCGGTCTCGAACAGGCCGGCCGCGTGCAGGCCGCCGGTCCGGCTGAACGCCTCCTGCGCGTCACGCAGCGACGCGGCCAGCCGGTGGACCACCGCGACGGACAGCGACGTCGTACCTCGGAGCGAAGGCGGCCGGTCTGCCAGCACGTCGCGGACGGAGTCGCCGCCACACACGCCGCACGCCGACGACGCGACGTGCGCGCTGGGCAACCGGAGGGGAGGGGCGGCCAGCTCCACGGTGACGACGTTGAACTCCTGCTCCGGGAGCAGGTCGACGTCGGTGCAGTAGCGCACGCCGATGATGCCGTCCGGAGGGCTGATGCCCTCGTGCACCGTCCAGCCCGCGGCCAGCTCGAAGTCGTTGCCGGGGGTCCGCATGGTGATGCCGAGCCGCGTGCCGGGCAGTCCGGGGGCCTGCAGGCGCAGCTCCAGCGGCTCCTCGGTGACCAGCCGGTCCTCGTGGGTGATCGTGCGGTCACCCCGGACCTCGGTGACCCGGGCACGCACGGTGGGGCCGGGTCGTCGTCCGCGGGGGAGTGGCATGTCTCAGCCCAGCCTGCGGGCGGCGAGCCGCTTGCGCAGGTCGTCACCGCAGTCCAGCAGCGTGCGGCGCAGGCTGGCGTCGAGCCGGGGGTCGCCGGCCACGGCGTCGGTGCGGGCCAGGGTCTCCGGCGCCATCGCCGTCATCGGGTAGAAGAACAGGGCGGCATCGGCGAGCACCCAGCCGGCGCGGACCTTGGCGGTGCCGGGCACGTCGTCGAAGTAGCGCTCGGCGTAGGGGGCCAGCAGCGCCGCCTGGTGCCGGTCCCACATGCCGCTGCCGACCGCCTGGAGCTCGTAGTTGCTCGCCGCGGTCGCGCCCGTGAAGTGTCGCCAGGCCCACGCCTTGGCGTCCGGGTCGGCGAGGCGGGCGTGGCACCAGTGGTGGGCGAGCCGGGTCTCCGCGGTGTCGGCGGCGGCCAGCTCACCGTCGAGAGTGCCGAGATCGGTGGCGCCCAGGGTGGTCAGCCGCTTGAGGACGCGCCAGCGCAGGTCGTGGTCCAGCTCGATGCCGGGAGGAGCGTCGCCGGTCAGGTGGCCGCGCAGCGCGTCGACGTCCGATGACGTCGCCACGGCTCCCCGGAATGCGCTCAACTGGAGCTCCGACCCGGCCTCGGCCGTGGTCGCCCGGGCCGAGAAGGCCCCGTGCAGCCTGCCGCGGGCGGCGTGCTCGTCCGGCACGACGGGCAGCAGCTTGCGGTGCACCAGCGCCTTGTTCCCCTCGCCGTCGTACGACGCCCAGCCGGCCATCATGTGCAGGACCGGATCCTGCGTCTCGTCCGGCACGCCGGCAGCGACGATCTCCGCCGCGAGGGCGGGGGAGAGGCGTCCTTCCTGCACGGCGTGGACGACGGTGTTCCAGACGACCGTCCGCAGGGTGGTGTCGGTGATGTCCGGGAGCAGCCGAGGGAGCTCCCGCGCCGTGGCCTCGTCCAGGTCGAGGCCGGCCCACGTCGTGTCGTCGGCATCGAGCAGCACCGGCCGGTCACCGGCGTCGAGCGGAGTCAGGTCGCCGCTGGTGACCACCGCGGAGCGGTGCCAGCCGGCGCCGTCCCAGGTCGCCACCGTGAGGGCGTGGGACCGGTCGGCAGGGTGCTCAGCCGGGACCTCGCGGCGCACGCCGGCGCCGTCCGGGTCCACGCTGAGCCGGTCGAGTCCGGCGGTGCGCAGCCACTGGTCCGCCCAGCGTCGCAGGTCGCCGGCGCCGGCCTGCTCCCACGAGCCGAACAGGTCGGTCATGGTGGCGTTGCCGAACCGGTGCCGCTCGAAGTGGTCGCGTACACCGTCGAAGAACACCCGGTCACCGACCCGCGACGCGAGCTGCGCCAGCAGCACGTGCCCCTTGGCGTAGGAGATCCCGTCGAAGTCCTGCAGTGCCGCGTCGGCGTCGACGGCACCGTTGCCCGCGACCGGGTGCGTCGTGGGCCTGGCGTCGGCGGTGAGCCCCCAGACCTTGCGGGTGATCGAGGCCCAGGCCTGCGCGTCGTCGTACCTGGTGGCCCCGGCGGTGACGCGGTTGCCGATGTACTCCGCGAACGCCTCGTTGAGCCACAGGTCGTCCCACCACTTGGGCGTGGTGAGGTTGCCGAACCACTGGTGCGCCATCTCGTGCGCGAGCGTGGTGGCGCGCTGGACGCGCTCGCTGTGGGACGCGCGGTTGGTGAAGAGGAGGGGGTCGCGGAACGTCACCAGCCCCGGGTTCTCCATCGCGCCGGCGTTGAACTCGGGCACGAACGCCTGGTCGTACTTGCCGAACGGGTAGCGGATCCCGAAGAGCCGGTGGAGCTCGTCGAAGGACTGCCGGGTGAGGGTGAACAGCTCGTCGGCGTCGCGGTCGAGGGCCTCCGCCAGGGAATGTCGGCAGAGCAGCCCGAGCGGGATGCCGTCGTGCTCGTCGCGCAGGTGGTGGTAGGGGCCGGCGACGAGCGTGACGAAGTAGGTGGACAGCGGCTGGCTCCGCTCGAGCTCCCAGCGTCCCGGCTCCACCTGTTCCCCGGCGGCGTTGCCGAGCACCAGCCAGTCCGGGGGCGCGGTGACGTGCAGGGTGTACGGCGCCTTCAGGTCGGGCTGGTCGAAGCAGGCGAAGATGCTCGGGGCCGCGCTCATGAAGCTCATGCCGTAGACGTAGTCACGGCCGTCGACCGGGTCGCTGGCGCGGTGCAGCCCCTCCCCGTCGTTGCGGAAGGGCATCACGGCGTCGACCTCGAGGAGGTGGTCGCCGGCGTCGAGGTGCAGGGGGAACCGGCCGTCCCCCAGCAGGTCGACGTCCAGGTCCGTGCCGTCGAGCCGGATCCGGTCGAGGCGCACCGGCTTGAGGTCCAGGAACGAGTCGCCGCTGCCGGACCGGAACGCCAGCCGGGTGCGACTGGTGAACGTGCCGGCGTCGACTGCGAGGTCGAGGGTGACGTCGTACGACGTGGGGGACAGGAGGTCGAAGCGCTCGATCGCCTCGGAGCGCTGGAGACTGCGGTAGGCCACGGTGCCAGCCTAGGGTGCTCTCAGGAGCCGGCGCCCTGGACCTTGACGTCGGTGATGGTCACGGGGGTCTTGGGCGTGCCGTCGGTGGCTCGGGCCGGGGAACCCACGCCCGCGTCGGCGATCTTCTTGACGACCTGCAGCCCGGCAGCGTCCATCCGGCCGAAGACGGTGTAGTTCGCAGGCAGCGGAGAGCTGCCGTAGACGAGGAAGAACTGCGAACCGTTGGTGTCCGGCCCGGAGTTGGCCATCGCCACCGTGCCGGGACCGTAGGTGCACACCTGTGTGGGACCTTGCGCGGTCTGCTGCTCGCGGCACGGCTGGATGCGCGGGTCGCTCTCGAGGAGCTCGTCGTCGAAGCGGTAGCCGGGGCCGCCCGTACCGGTGCCGGTCGGGTCGCCGCACTGGAGCACGTAGATGCCGGCGGTGGTGAGCCGGTGGCAGCTGGTGCCGTCGAAGTAGTCCTGCTCGGCCAGCGCGAGGAACGAGTTGACCGTGCACGGAGCCTTGTCGGCCTCGAGGGTCAGCGGGATGTCCCCGGCGCTGGTGACCAGGACCGCCCTCGTCTCCCCGGTCACGGTCGGCTCTCCGGGGGGCGGTTCGACCCTCCGTGCGGCTTCACCGGCGCTGGGATAGGCGCACTGCGACGCGCCCTTGCCGTCGGCCCCACCGTCGGCCCCGCCAGTTGCCCCGCCAGTTGCCCCGCCATTTGCCCCGCCACTGCCGCAGGCACTCGCCAGCAGCACGGTCGCGAGCAGCAGCACCGGAAGCCGGAGCCGGCGGAGGGACACGGTCGGGGAGGGGGCTCGGGCGGTCACGACCGACGAGGATAGGTCACATCTCGTAGTGCTCGTCGGGGTCACCGCCGAAGAGCCGGCCGTCCTCGCGCCCGAGCGCGGTGATCGCGCCGACCTCGTCGTCGGTGAGCTCGAAGCCGAAGATGTCGGCGTTGGCGAGCTGGTGCCGCTCCTCGGTGGAGAGCGGGATCGGCACCGACCCGAGCTGGAAGTGCCAGCGCAGCACCGCCTGCGCCGGCGTCACGCCGTGCGCCTCGGCGGCCGCCCGGACCGGCTCCTCCTCGAACACCTGCCGCGCCCTGCCCAGGGGACTCCACGCGATGGTGCGGATGCCGAGGGTGTCGTGCACCGCACGCATCTCCTCCTGCGGGAAGTACGGGTGCATCTCGACCTGGTTGACCGCCGGCACGACACCGGAGGTGTCCATGATCCGGTCGAGGTGCTCGGCGGTGAAGTTGGAGACGCCGATCGTGGTGACCAGTCCGTCGCGCTGCAGGTCGACGAGGGCGCGCCACGCCTCGGCGTACTCGTCGCGCTTGGGGTTGGGCCAGTGGATCAGGTGCAGGTCGACGTGGTCGACGCCGAGCCGGCCGAGCGACTCGTGGGTGGAGACGACCGCGTCGTCGTAGGCGTGGTGGCGACCCGGCAGCTTGCTGGTGATCCGGAACTCGTCTCGATGGACGCCCGAGCGCCGGAGTGCCTCGCCCACGGTCATCTCGTTGCCGTAGTTCACCGCCGTGTCGATCAGGCGGTAGCCGGCGTCGATGGCCGAGAGGATGCTCGCCAGGCCGTCAGCGCCCTGCAGCCCGCTGGTGCCGAAGCCGAGCGCCGGCAGCTCGGTGCCGTCGTTGAGGTCGTAGATCGGGAAGTCCATGGAAGCTCTCACGTTCCTCGGAGGCGCTGGGGGAGGGGCCTGCGAGGTGCAGCATAGGGCTGTCCGCGCGGCGCCTGCCAGCGATGTCGAGGGCCCGTGGGCATGGACCTGCCCGCTAGCGTCATCCCCGTGGCCCGGTTGAAGCGCACCCTGCTGACGGTCCTCGGCTGGGTGCTCGTGCTCGCTGGGGTCGCAGCGCTGGTGCTCCCGGGGCCAGGGCTGCTGCTGCTCTGCGTCGGCCTGGTGGTGCTCTCCCAGGAGTACGAGTGGGCCGCCCGTCGGGTCGAGCCGGTGCGGGAGGCGGCGTTCCGGACCGCCTCCGACGGCGTGCAGACGTGGCCACGGATCCTGCTGTCCTGCCTCGGGGTGCTCGGCCTGTTCGCCTGCGGCGTCCTGTGGCTGCTGCAGCCGGCCGCCCCCGGGTGGTGGCCGGTGGACCAGCGCTGGTGGCTCCTCGGCGGTTGGCCGACGGGTCTCACGCTGGTGTTCTCCGGCCTGATCGCGCTCGGCCTGCTCGTCTACAGCGTGCGCCGGTTCCGCTCGAATCCCTACCAGGGGGACCGGGGAGCTTCCTGAGCCACGAGCACCGGTGGTCAGGCCGAGGCGTCGAGGTCGATCAGCGCGAGCCCGGTCTCGGGGTCCACCTTCTTGCGCAGCGTGGCGGGGCTCTCGGTCAGCACCAGCTCGAGGGTGGGCCACACGACGAACCGCTGGAGGTGGCCGCCGATCGTCGTACTGTCCTTGCGGCCCAGGACGATGTGGGCGTGCACCGTGGGCTCGCCGTCCTTCGCGGCCACGTCACCGACCATGGAGAGCAGCTCGAGCTGCTCGGCGAAGTCGGTCGCCCGGTAGTCCATGATCTCGGGGTCGAAGTACCCCAGGGTCACCTCGTTGCCGGCGCCGACACCGGTGATCCCGGCCGCGGTGATGCCCTGCTCGCGGACGAAGGCGCTGACCTGCTCGAACGCCTCGTCGCCCTTGTCCAGCACGATCACGAACGTGCGCAGACCGTCGACCTGGCTCACCTGCTTGTACTTCACGGCACCTCCCGGGGGTCGGGCACTGGGGGCATGGCACTGGGGCATGGCACTGGGGCATGTCGGAGTACGACGCACTCCGGTGCCCGCCGTGCCCGGCTTCAAACGGTGTCTGCCCCCGCAGCGGTTGGTGGCGTCGCGCGGGGAAGTCGGGGACCCGGCGCCTGAAGGACAATGGCGTCCCAACGTTTCGGGCAGGATGTATCGGCCTCGTGCAGCGATCTGCGCCCGTCCGGCCATGGAGAGGTCGAAGGGTGAAACCAGCCAGGCGAACGGAGAGTGTCATGCACGACGACGATCTGGATGTGCTCCTCGAGCAGGCCCGCACGGATGTGGCCGGGCGCTCAGTCGCCCTCAGCCGTCTGGTTGCGTTGGAGGCCGCACAACAACACCGCACGAGGTCGACGTCGTGGCGTCGGTGGTTGAGGCGAGGTGTGCTCGTCCCGGTTGGCGTCGGCGCGTTGGCCCTCACGGGTGCCGGCACCTACGCCGCCCATCAGCTGTCGGTCCCGCCCTACGTCGCGACCGAGCCCGGCGTGGAGCGTGTCGGGGACCCGATCCAGGTCGACTACACGACCGATGCCGGCACGGTGCTGGACTGCAACCTCTACCTCGAGTTCCGCGACGTGTCGCCGGACCAGCGCGCCCACCTGGAGGCGATGAGCGAGGATCCCCGGTGGCGGGGTCTCGGTCAGCGGGTGTACGACGCCCTGCCGCGCAAGAACCGTGCCGTCCAGGACGGTCCCGAACCCCTGTGGGCCGATCGGGTCGACAAGCAGGTGTACGAGCAGGCTCTTCGGGAGGTCCCGGGGCTGGTCTTCCGGGGTCCTGCCGGAAGCGCGAGCCTCGAAGGGTCGACGACGCGCTGCGACTACCCGGACGCCGACCGTTGACGAGCGGTGGCGAGGTGCAGCTGGAAGCGCTGGTGCACGACCTTGCTCCCGACCTGCTGAACTACTTCGTGCGCCGAGTCGGCGATCCCGCAGACGCAGCCGATCTCCTCGGCGACACCTTGCTCGTCATCTGTCGGAGGTCTCGATCGCTCCCACGGGATCGGTCGGAAGCCAGGCTGTGGGCCTTCGGCGTCGCACGGAAGACTCTGGCAGGACGCCGTCGCGCTCGCCGGCGTCGTACCGCGCTGGAGGAGCGCCTGCGCGCAGCGGTCGCTCTCGAACGCCAGGCCGCGCCACCGGAGCCGAGCGCCGCCCTGCACGCAGCGCTCGGACACCTCGACGACCTGGATCGCGAGATCATCCGCCTGCTGCATTGGGAGGGCTTCTCGCAGGAAGAGGTCGCCTCGATCCTCGAGAAGCCGGCCGGCACCATTCGCAGTCGCTACACCCGGGCACGCGCGAGGTTGCGTGCCCATCTGGTCGACCTGCACCCGAGTGCCGAGCGCTAGGGCCCAACGATGGGGCCGAACGATGGGACTGCGACCTCATCCCGGCCGGGCGGGGGGAGGGCCGACCTCGCCCAGCGCCAGCTCCTCGATGACCAGTACCGGGCCGAGGTCGGGCCGTTTGGCCGGGTGGTCGTCCCCGGTGGAGCGGCCACGCAGGTGCCGCAGCAGCCAGGGGAGCCAGAACCGTGCGAGCCACTCGGCGTCCTCCGAACGGCTGCGCCACCAGGCACGAGGGGAGAGCGGCGGCAACGGCTCCCGCCAGGAGGGATCGGGGCGTACGCCGAGCCCGTCGGCGAACGCGGCCGCCAGCCGGGTGTGGCCGGCGGTGTTGAGGTGCAGGCGGTCGCGACTCCACCAGCGTGGGTCGTTGACGGCCGGCTGTGCCTCGAAGTCGACGAGGACGACGCCGTGCCGGTCGGCCGCCTCGCGGATCGCTGCGTTGAGCGCTCGCACCCGGGGCGTGAGCCGGCCGGCGAGCGAGAACACGGCACCGGGATCAGGGAACGTGCAGCCGATCACCGTGGCCCCGACGCGGCGCAGCTCGGCGTACATCGTCTCCAGCTCACGCATGGTGCTGTCGAGGTCGAAGGCCCCGAGGACGTCGTTGGCACCCGCCATCACGCTGGCCAGGTCGGGTCGAAGCGCGAGGGCGGGCTCGAGCTGGTCGGCGCGGATCCGGTCGGTACGACGGCCGCGGACCGCGAGATTGGCATAGAG
>DASTFI010000105.1:0-25565 GCA_035708765.1 Marmoricola sp. | reverse complement strand
GAACTCCTCCAGCGGGGCGTCGCCCTTGAACAGGTACATCGGGTTCTTCAGGGAGCTCCCCGCGGTCATCTCCAGCGCGTCCACGGTGCCGTCGGCCTCGAGCCACTGCGCGAACGGGATCGCCTCGTCGAGCCAGAAGCCGCCGGGGTAGCCGTCGTCCATGTTGACCTTGGCGAGTACGGCGATCCGGTCGCCGACCTGGTCCCGCACGGCCCGCAGCACGTCGCGCGCGAAGCGGGCGCGATTCTCCAGGGAGCCGCCGTACTCGTCGTCGCGCTTGTTGAGCTTGGGGCTGAGGAACGAGCTGAGCAGGTAGTTGTGCCCCAGGTGCACCTCGATGGCATCGAAGCCGGCCTCGATCGCGAACCGGGCAGCCTCGGCGTACTCGCCGGTGACCCGCCGGATCTGCTCCCTGGTGATGGCGTGGGAGAAGCTCATCGAGACCTTGTGCAGCTGCCGGCTCGGGGCGAGCACCGGGCGCCGGTTCATCTGCGCGTTGGCCACCGGACCGCCGTGCCCGACCTGGGCGGAGACGGCAGCGCCCTCGGCGTGCACCGCGTCGGTCAGGGCGCGCATCCCGGGCAGCGACTTCTCCCCCCACAGCAACTGGTGCCGGTCGGTGCGACCGTCCTTCGCGACCGCGCAGAAGGCGACCGTCGTCATCCCGACTCCGCCGCGCGCGTAGGCCACGTGGAAGTCGACGAGGTCCTGGGTGACCAGGCCGCGGTGGCTGAGGCCCTCGTAGGTCGCAGCCTTGATCACCCGGTTGCGCAGGGTGATCGGGCCGAGCCGGCCGGGTGAGAGGACATCGGGGGCGGCGGGGTGCATGGCCGAGAACGTAGTCCCGCCCGGCCCCCGGAGTCAGCCGCCTCCCAGTGACCGGAAGCCCAGTGAGCGGAAGACCAGAGACCGGAACCTCAGCCGAAGAACGCCTGCCCGCCGTCGAGCGGGATGGTCGCGCCGGTGAGGTAGCGCAGGTCGTCGCCCACCAGCGCGACCACGGCCCGGCCGATGTCCGCCTCGGGGTCGCCGATGCGCCTCATCGGGATGGAGGCGACGAACTCAGCAGCCTCCTCGGGGTTGTTCTCCACCCACCACTGCAGGCCGGGGCTGAGCGCGTGCGGCGCGATCGCGTTGACCCGGATGTTGTCGGGCGCCCACTCGACCGCGGCGGCGCGGGTGAGCAGCTTGAGCGCCGACTTCGCCGCGGCGTAGGCGCCGTAGTTGGTGGCGTCCCAGCGCACCATCGCCGAGGTGACGAGGTTGACCACGTGGCCACCTCCACGCGCCGCCATGACCGGCCGGCAGGCGTTCATGAACGCGAAGGCGGCGAACGGCCCCGTCTGGAAGCCCTTCTCGAAGGCACGCTGGCTCAGTGACGCGAGCGGACCCAGCGCGCCGTCGTAGGCGTTGTTGACCAGCACGTCCACGCCGCCGAGCCGGGCGACCACGCTCTCCACGACACCCGGGATGGTCTCGGTCTCGCGCACGTTGCACGTGAACGGGACCGCGTTGCCGCCGCGCTCGGCCACCTGGCGGCAGGTGTCGGCCAGCTTGGCCTCCGTGCGGCCCAGGACGGCGACGGTCGCGCCCTCCGACGCCAGGGCGAGGGCGATGCCCTGGCCGATGCCCTGGCCGGCTCCGGTCACGACGGCGATGCGGTTCTCCAGCGTTGCCATGGCGGCGATGATGGAGCCGGCGTGCCCGGGCCCCTCCGCGCTGTCCCGGTGACCGGAAGTCACGCCGGTCACACCCGTGCGCCGATCGGAGACTGGCCCCATGACCTCGCCCGACAACACCACCGTCGACCCGCGCGTGGCCGGCCGCGCCATCGTGGAGCGGCTGACCGCGCCCGGAGCCCCGTTCGAGCTGACCGAGGCGGAGGTCCTGGGCAGCCGGCTGCCGGTCTTCGCGCACGCGCCGGCTGCGCTGCACGAAGTCGTCGCCGACTCGGTGGCGTACGGCGAGCGCACCTACATCGCGACCTCGGACCGGGCGATCACCTTCGCCGAGCACGCCCGTGCGGTGTCGTCCCTGGCGCGTGCCCTGCGCGAGGAGTACGACGTCCGGCCGGGCGACCGCGTCGCGATCGCGGCCGCCAACTCCCCCGAGTGGATCGAGGTGTTCTGGGCCACGGTCTCCATCGGCGCCGTCGCCGTCGGGTTCAACGCCTGGTGGTCCGCCCGCGAGCTGGCCTACGGCATGGAGCACAGCCGGCCGGCGGTGGTCGTCGTCGACGGCAAGCGCAAGGCGCTCCTCGGCGAGCAGGCGGTGCCCATGCTCACCGTGGAGGAGGACGTCCCCCGGCTGGCGGCCGCGTACCCCGACGCACCGCTGCCCTCGGCCGACGTCGACCCGGACGCCCCGGCGGTGATGCTCTACACCTCCGGCACCTCCGGCCGACCGAAGGGCGCCCTGCACTCGCACCGCAACGTGGCCTCGGTGGTGATGTTCCACCGGCTCAACGACGCCATCCTCAACGCCTTCGGGGACCCCACGGCACCCGAGGACCGGGTCTACCTGTGCGTGATGCCGCTGTTCCACATCGGCTCGCTGCACAACCTCGCCGTGCCGCGACTGGCCAACGGCAGCAAGATCGCGCTGCACCAGGGGGCGTTCGACGTCGACCGGGTGCTCCGCCTGGTCGAGCAGGAGCGGGTCACGAACTGGGGCGCCGTCCCGACGATGGCCAACCGTCTGCTCGAGCACGGCGACCTCTCGCGCTACGACACCTCCTCGTTGACCGCCTTCGCGCTCGCCTCCGCCCCGTCGTCGGTGGCGTTCAAGCAGCGGCTGCGCCAGGAGCTGCCCTTCGCGGCGTCGCTGGTGGACAGCTACGGGCTGACCGAGACCTGCACCGCCGTCGCGGTCGCGTCGCCGCTCGACATGGTCGAGTCCCCGGGCACCCTGGGTTCGCCCATCGTGCCGGTCCAGATGGAGGTCCGCGACCTGCACGGGCACGCGCTGCCCCCGGGCGAGGAGGGTGAGGTCTGTGTGCGCAGCGTCTACAACATGCTGGGCTACTGGGAGGACGACCAGGCCACCGCACGGACCATCCGGGTCGACCGCTGGCTGCACACCGGTGACATCGGCGTCCTCGACGAGCAGGGTCGGGTCCGGCTCTCCAGCCGGCGCTCGGACCTGATCATCCGCGGCGGCGAGAACGTCTACCCGGCCGAGGTCGAGGGTGTGCTCAGTGAGCACCCGGAGATCGCCGAGTGCGTCGTGCTCGGGATCGCCCACGAGGACCTGGGCCAGGAGGTGGCTGCCGTCGTCGTCCCGCGCGAGGGCACGTCCCTCGCCGGCCTCGAGGACCGGCTGGCGCAGTACGCCGCCGACCAGCTCTCGCACTACAAGGTGCCGACGCACTGGCGGGTCTGCACCTCGCCGCTGCCCCGCAACGCGACCGGCAAGGTTCTGCGCACCGCCGTGCAGGCGTAGGAGCGGAGCGGGGCTCAGTCCGACGGCGGCAGCAGCCGCTGGGCGGCCCGGTGCGCACCGAGGACCAGAGCGCGTCGGTCCGGCCCGTTCTGCAGCTGCACCAGCTGCTCGTGGCCCTCGGCGATGACCACCGGGCCGTTGCCCAGGCTGGCCAGGCCCTGGCGGGCCACGTCGTCGGGGTCGGAGACGTACATGCCGGGGAGATCGAGGGCCAGTCCGGCCCGCTCCATCGCGGGCGTCCGGGTGACGCCGAGGACGAGCTCCAGCACGTCCACGTCGTACTCCCGCAGCTCCAGCCAGAGTCCCTCGGCGAACACCCGCGCGAAGGCCTTGGCCGCCGCGTAGATGCCGATCTGCGCCTTGCCGAGGAAGCCGGCCATCGAGCCGACCAGCAGGATGCCGCCGCGGCGCCGCTCGCGCATCGCTGCGCCGAAGTGCTGCACGATGGCGAGCTGCGCGGTGATGTTGAGGTCGATCACGGAGCGGAACCGGTCCAGGTCGCCGGTGACGAACTCGTGGCCGTAGGTGTTGGCGCCGGCGTTGTAGACCAGCAGCCCGACCTCGACGTCGTCGGTCTGCTTGCGGATCCGCGCCAGCGCGTCGGCCTCGGTCAGGTCGGCCGCGACGGTGCGGACCTCGACGCCGTGCCGCGCCACGTCGGCGGCAGTCTTCTCCAGCGGTCCCGCCTTGCGGGCCACGAGCACGAGGTTGACCCCCGCCTCGGCGAGCCGGTGTGCGAACCTGGCGCCGACGCCCTCCGAGCCGCCGGCGATGACGGCCCAGGGCCCGTAGCGGTCGATGTCGAAGTCGGCCGATGCCGCGTCGGTCACGGTCTGCTCCTCGGTGGGGGGTGGGGCGCTGACACCGCGCAGTCTGCTGTCGGCACGCCGCACCGTGGACGCGTGGTCCCGGTCAGCGGTCATACGCTGCGAAGGACGACCCTCGGGACGCGAGGATGCGTCGTACGCACACGGGAGGAGCAGACAGGGTGCCCCGCATCGCCGAGATCCGCGAGCCGGCCGAGCCGAGCTCGGCGGGACAGCAGCGTCGTTACGAGAGCATCCTTCGGGCGGCCTCCCGGCTGGGCCGGGAGCAGGAGCTCGAGCGCGTGCAGATGGCCGACGTGGCCAAGGAGGCGGGCGTCGCCATCGCGACGCTGTACCGCTACTTCCCCTCCAAGGTGCATCTCTTCGCCGGCGTCCTGCGGGAGCGGCTGTTGCGCCTGGACGCGAGCGTCGAGGCAGGCCCGGACGATGTCGACCCGGTCACCGCCGCGGGCGACCTGCTCATCGACAACATGCGCGGCATGCTCGCGGAACCGGTCCTGGCCCTCTCGATGCTGACGGCCAACAACGTCGCCCAGACACAGGCCAGCGGCGAGTCCCGGTTCATCGACCGCCGGTTCGAGCAGCTGCTACTGCGCGTCGCCCGCTTCGAGGAGCCCACCCCGGACGAGCGTCGTCGCGGGCGGCTGCTGATGCAGTGCTGGTTCGGCGTCCTGATGTCGGCCCTCAACGGCCGCAGCACGCCCGCGGAGGCCGAGCTGGACATCCGCCGGGCCTGCGAGTTGCTGCTGGGTTGACCCCCGGGCGCTCAGCGCCGGCGGCCCACCGGCTGCAGCCCGCCGAACAGGTCCAACGAGACCGTGCGGGCAGCGTTGACCACCAGTGGCGCGACCCGCTCCAGGGCCGTGCCCGGCTTGCCGACCAGCGAGATCGCGCCCAGCGGCCCCTCCGGCCCACGGATCGCCGCGGCGACGCACCCGATGTCCGGGTGGTTCTCGCCGCGCTCGAGCGCGAGCCCGCCACGGCCGCGGATCCGGTGCAGCTCGGCGTGCAGCGCGGCCAGGGTCGCCACCGTGTTCGGGGTACGCCGGTCGAGCCGGTGCCCGACCAGCTCGTCGACCTGCTCCGGCTCGATCCAGGCCAGCATCGCCTTGCCCAGCGCGGTGGTGTGCGCCGGCATCGTGCCGCCGACCCGGGACGGCACCGCGACCGAGGCACGGCCGCCGAGCTTGTCGAGGTAGCAGACGTCGGCACCGGCGAGGACGCCGAGGTGCACCACCAGGCCGGTGGTCAGCATCAGGTCCACCAGTCCGGGCGCCGCCGCGGCCCGCAGGTCGGCGTGCATCCGGTCCTCGCCACCGTGGGCGAGCGCGCGACGGCCCAGCGAGTAGCCGCAGGTGGAGTGCTCCAGCCAGCTCGCCTGCACCAGCTGGTCGATGATCCGGTGCGCGGTGGAGCGGGGGAGGTGGGTCATCCGGGAGATCTGCTCGAGGGTGAGCCGGGAGCCCGGGCCCTCGAACACGTCGAGGATCAGCGTCATCCGCTCGATCATCGACGGCGGCAGCTTCGGTGCGGGGTCCGTGACGGCGATGCTCATGGGACGCTCCTCCAGGCAGAAACTGAAATCAATTCTGGTGTCCGAAGGTAGCAACGGCGACCGCCGGCCACAAGGCATTCCTGAAATTCATTCTCGTCCAGTGGGAGCGCCTCCCCCGGCCGCTCCCCCGCCTGCTGTGATGGCCGCATGCGCATCGGCCTCAACAGTCCCGTGGTCACCGCCAATCCCGGGGTGCACGACGCCTGGGAGGAACACGCCGGCATCATCGAGCTGGCCCGGATCGCCGAGGCGGCGGACCGGCTCGGCTTCCACCACCTGACCTGCAGCGAGCACGTCGCCGTCCCCACCGGTCTGGCCGCCGAACGCGGAGCCACCTACTGGGACCCGCTGGCCACCTTCGGCTACCTGGCCGCCCGCACCAGCCGGATCCGGCTGGCCACCCAGGTCCTGGTGCTCGGGTACCACCACCCGCTGGAGATCGCCAAGCGCTACGGCACCCTGGACGTCGTCAGTGGTGGCCGGCTGGTGCTCGGCCTCGGCGTCGGCAGCCTGCAGGCCGAGTTCGACCTCCTCGGGGCGGCCTGGGAGGGCCGCGGCGCCCGGGCCGACGACGCACTCCAAGCGCTCCGGGCCGCACTGGGCCGGCGTGAGCCGTCGTACGACGGAAGCCACTTCGCCTTCGACGACCTGGTGGTGCAACCGCACGCGGTGCAACAGCGGGTGCCGCTCTGGATCGGTGGCTACACCCCCCGGTCGCTGCGCCGGGCGGTCGAGCTCGGCGACGGCTGGATGCCCTTCGGCCTGCCGGCCGACAAGCTCGCCGGCATGCTCGGCGAGCAAGACCTGCCCGACGGGTTCGAGGTCGTGCTGTCCCCCGGCCGGCCGCTCGACCCGACCGGCGATCCGGACAAGACCGGCGAACGCCTCGAACGGCTGCGCGACGCCGGCGCCACCCTCGTCGGCGCGTCGATCAGCGCCCGGGACGCCGCCCACTACGTCGAACAGCTCGAGGCCCTGGCCGAGGTCGCCGGACTCACCCACGCAGGAGATGTCGCATGAGCGCCACCACGACCGAGGAGCGTCTCGCCGCCATGGAGGAACGCCTCCAGCGACTGGAGGACGAACAGGCGATCGTGCAGCTGGTCGCGTCCTACGGACCACTGGTCGACTCCGGCTCCGCCGAGCTGGTCGCCGCGCTGTGGACCGAGGACGGCGTCTACGACGTCGACGAGCTGTTCATGGGCAGCAGGGCCGACATCGCGGCGATGGTCGGCTCGCCGGAGCACCAGGGCCTGATCGCCCGCGGCTGCACCCACTTCCTGGGTCCGGTGCAGGTGCAGGTCGACGGTGACGAAGCCGTGGCGGTGTGCCACTCGATCCTGCTGGTGCACCACGAGGGCCGTTACCTGCCGGTGCGCTCCGGGGCGAACCGGTGGGAGCTGCGCCGCACCGCCGCCGGCTGGAGCACCGTTCGCCGCACCACCCGGGCCCTCGACGGCCGGGCGGAGGCGCACGAGCTGCTCCGGGTCACAGCAGGGCACTGACGGCCGAGACGACGAGTCCGCCGAGCACGAGCCACCGGAACCGCTCGGCCGGCACCCTGCGGAACAGCTGGTCGCCCACCAGCCAGCCCAGCGGCAGGCCGACGAGCCCGGCTGCGGCCAGCGCGAGTGCCTGGCCGTCGACATGGCCCAGCAGCAGGAAGCCGAGCACGGCGGCCGCGTCCTGGAGGCAGAACGTCGCCTGCAGCGTGCCCCGGAACCGGCGCGGCGCCAGGTCGTGCAGTGCGATCACCAGCGGCGGACCGTTCATCCCGGTGGAGGTCAGCAGAGTCCCGCTGACCAGCCCGGCCACCCCCTGGGCCGGACGCGCCGTGGGCAGCCGCGCACCGGCCGCGAGGAGAACGACCAGGATCAGCACCGTGCTCGCGATCAGGACGGTCAGGGTCCGCTCGGAGAGCACCTCGAGCAGCACCAGCCCCAGCGGCATCCCGACCACGCCGGTGAGCGCCAGCAGCCGCACCCGCCCGGGGTCGGCGTACGCCCGCTCGCGGCGCCAAGCGCCGGCGGTGAGGAGCAGCCCGGCCAGGGTCGCCGCGACCACCGCGTCGACAGGACCCACCACCATCGCCAGCAGCGGCACCGAGACGAGCGCCGAGCCGAACCCGGTGACCGCCTGTGCCAGCGCCGCGAGGGCGAACGCGAGCACTCCGATGAGCAGCAGCGACACGTGCGCACTGTAGGTCAGCCGGCCGGTCACCCGGCCGACGCCTCCTGGAGGCCGGGACGGTGGGACCGGGCCGACGACGTGACCGCACGATGAGGCAGGATCGACGACGTGAGTGCGCGACGACGCTGGCCGACCTGGGTGTACGGCGAGGGCGAGGAGCCGGACTACCGGTTCAGCTTCGCCAACGAGCGCACCTTCCTGGCCTGGATCCGCACGTCCCTGGCCCTGCTCGCCGCCGCCGTCGCACTGGACGTGGTCGACCTGGACATCTCCTCGGCCGTCCACCACTTCCTGGCCGGCGTCCTGGTCGTGCTCGGGCTGCTCGCGGCGGTGATCGCCTGGTTCCGCTGGGCGCTCGCCGAGCGCGCGGTGCGCCGGCGCGGCCCGCTGCCGTCGTTCGGCTTCGCGGTGCTGTTCACCGTCGGGCTCGTCGTGGCGGGGGTCGTCGTCGTGGTGGTCGGGCTCTGAGATGTCCGGATCTGCGCTGTCGCCCGACGTGGGGCTGTCCAACGAGCGGACGGCGCTGGCCTGGCAGCGCACCGCCCTGTCGGTGCTCGCCGGCGCCGCAGTCCTTGGCCGGCTGACCTTCGACCGCCTCGGCTTCGTCGCGTTGGCGCTGCTCGGCCTCGCCGTCGTCCTGTGCCTGTGGGTGTTCGCCGAGTCGCGCTGGCGCTACGCCCAGCAGCTGGGCCACCGCCCGCGCAGCCGTGACCGCGGTGGCCGGGCGGCGCTGTTCCTCAGCCTCGCGACCCTGCTCATCGGGCTCACCGAGGCGAGCGCGCTGCTGGTGGGGTGAGATCGCCCGCCCCCTGCTCGAGCCGCTCGCGCTGCGGGACCACCGTGTACTTCGGGTCCTTCGCCGACGCGATCCCCGCCTCGAAGACGGCCAGCCGGGTGCAGAAGGAACCGGCCAGCAGGGCCGCACCGGAGGCGACCGAGAGCGCGCGGTTGCGCCGGCCGAAGACCGCCCCGACGGCGCCGGCGACGGTGAGCGCCTTGCTGGCGGTCATCCAGCGGCCGGCCGGGCCCCGGTGCAGCGTCTCGGCGGCGAGGCCCATCGACCGCTCCATCCGGTGCGCGGCGGCCAGCTCGGCCACCGCTCCCCCGACCGCGAAGGTGCGGGCCGGACCGGCCTCGGCGACCGGCGCACCGACCATGCCCAGACCACCCGAGGCCGCGGCCGCCGAGCCGCAGAAGACGAACGGGAGCTCGTGGTAGGTCGAGTGCCACGCGGGTGTCGCGGTGTCGGAGAGCAGCACCGCGGTGTAGGCAGCCACCGGTGGCGCGGTGGCCGCCGCCACCAGCCCGGCGGGTCGGCCGGAGGCCAGCAGCAGCCGCAGCGGCCCGCGCTGCCAACCGGCCGGCAGCAGCCCCACCACCTCGGACGCCGTCGCCAGTCCGGCGAACGGTGCGTGCAGCGACAGGATCCAGGTGCCCACGGACATCGGCGAGGTCAGCTTCGCCACCCGCAGCATGTTGAGGAAGCGGGACGGGCGGCCGAGGTCCCTGACCAGGAAGAGCACGCTCAGCAGCAACGAGACCAGCGAGCCGAACCGCGACACCCGCCGCAGCCCGGGTCGGCCGGTCAGGTCCGCCCCGGCGGCGAGCAGCGCCGATCCCGCGGCGACGCCACCGGTGAACAGGTAGTAGGCGATGTCGTGCTCCCACGGCGCCGGCTTGACGACCGGCCGGCCGTAGTAGGACTGGAAGTCCGCGTCCGGGACCATCACCCGGTCGCCGCCGCGCCCGGATCCCCGGGCCCGCCCCGGCGAGCCGCCGTGCCGCGTGTCGCTCACCGCTTCCTCCCCAGGAACGACACCGCAGCCCCGGCCAGCAGCGCGAGCGCCGCCATCCCGGCCCGGTTGAACATCTCCGGCAGGTCCTTGGTGGTCACCACGGGGTCGGGCGGGAGCCCGTAGACCTCCGGCTCGTCCAGCAGCAGGAAGAACGCCCCGCTTCCGCCGACACCATCGTCCGGGTCGTTGCCGTAGAGACGTGCGTCGAGCACCCCCTGCTCGTGCAGCCGGGCGACCCGCTCGTCGGCCTGCCGGCGCAGCTCGTCGACGTCACCGAAGAGGATCGACTCGGTCGGGCACGCCTTCGCGCACGCCGGGGTCTGGTCGTCGGTGAGCCGGTCGTAGCAGAGGGTGCACTTCTGGGCGAGGCCGACCTTCGGGTCGCCCTCCGGGCCGGTGCGCCGGTCGATCACGCCGTAGGGGCAGGCCGCCACGCAGTAGCCGCAGCCGTTGCAGATGTCGTCCTGCACCACCACCGTGCCGAACTCGGAGCGGAACAGCGACCCGGTGGGACACACGTCGAGGCAGGCAGCGTGGGTGCAGTGCTTGCACACGTCGGAGGACATCAGCCACTGGAAGTCCGGCTTGTCCTCGTCGGCCACCCCGCTCGCCGGCGCGCCGACCGTCGGCATGCCGAGCTCCACGGTGTCGACCGACTCGACCCCCGACCGGCCCGGCTTCTCGATGAAGGCGACGTGCCGCCACTGGTTGGCGTTGAGCGAGTGGCTGTTGTCGTAGGACGTGCCGAGCATCTCGAAGAGGTTCTGCGGGACGTCGTTCCACTCCTTGCAGGCCACCTCGCACGCCTTGCAACCGATGCAGACCGAGGTGTCGGTGAAGAACCCCTTGCGCGCCGGCGGGTCGTCGTACCCCGCATCGCGCGCCGGGTCGAGCGGCCCGAACAGGCTGTTGCCCAGGCCGCCGAAGCGCTCGCTCAGGCTCACGGATGCTCCTCCGGCGTCGGCGAGGACGCGCTGGTGACGATGGGGGTGTAACGGTCGTCGTCGGTGCCCGAGCGGTGCCGGTAGCGCTCCACGAGGACCCGCAGCTCGGGACCGCGCGGTCGCCGGCCGGGCCGGACGTCGCAGGTGCCGACCTTGCTCTCCTGGATCAGCACGTTGGGGTCCAGCGAGATCCCGAAGAGGTCGTTGGCGGAGTCGCCGGTCACCAGTCCGCCGGACCCCCAGTGGTAGGGCAGCCACACCTGGTGCACGATGCGTCCCTCGACGCGCAACGGCCGCAACCGGTCGGTGACGAGGACCTTGCCCTCGATGGCCGAGCGGGCGGTCACCACGTGGCACCAGCCCATGTGCTCCAGCCCGCGCTCGGCCGCGAGCGCCGGGGAGACCTCCACGAACATCTCCGGCTGCAGCTCGGCGAGGTGCTCGAGGTAGCGACTCATCGCGCCGGCGGTGTGGTGCTCGGTGAGCCGGCTGGTGGTGAAGACGAACGGGAACACGTCGAGGTGCTCCTGCGACACCCCGGGTCCCGGCGCCGGGTTCATCGGGTTGTCGTCGCGGCGGTACTCCTTGCGGGTGGGGTTCGCCTGCTGCCCGTAGAGCGGGTTGCCGAACGGCGACTCCACCGGCTCGTAGTGGGTCGGCATCGGTCCGTCGATGAGCCCCTGCGGCACGTAGAGCGCGCCCTTCCCGTCGCCCTGCATGATGAACGGGTCGACGCCCTCGATCGCGTCCACGCCGTCGGAGCCCTCGGGCGAGCGGTACGACGGCGGCTTGGTCTTCTGGAAGTCGGGCACGTCGTGGCCGGTCCACTCGCCCGCCTCGCCGAGCTCGGGATCCCACCAGACGTAGGCCTTGCGCTCGCTCCACGGCTTGCCGTCCGGGTCCGCCGAGGCGCGGTTGTAGAGGATCCTGCGGTTGGCCGGCCACGCCCAGCCCCACTCCGGTGCGACCCACGACTGCTCGTGTCGGGACTTGCGGCGGGCCGCCTGGTTGACCCCGTCGGCGAAGACCCCGGTGTAGATCCAGCAGCCGCCCAGCGTCGAGCCGTCTGCCTTCATCTCGGTGAACGCCGACAGTGGTCGCCCGGTCGCGACCTCGTAGCCGTTGATCTCCATCAGCACCGCCTCGGCGCTCGGCTCGCCCCACCCCGATGACGCTGCTGCGCCGTGCAGCGGGTAGTCCCAGGCCAGGTCGAGCACCGGCCGGTCGCGGTCCTCGCTGGAGCCCGCCAGCCGCTCCCGGACGAGTCGGCCGAGGTGGTAGAAGAACCACAGCTCCGAGCGGGCGTCGCCGGGCGGCTCGACCGCCTTCTCGCGCCACTGGAGCATCCGCTGGGTCTGGGTGAAGGTGCCCTCCTTCTCCACGTGGGAGGCGGCCGGGAAGAGGAACACCTCGGTGGCGCACTCCTCCGTGACGATCTCGCCGGTCTCGATCTCCGGGGAGTCCTTCCAGAACGTCGCGCTCTCGATCTCGAACAGGTCGCGCACGACGAGCCAGTCGAGGTTGGCCATCCCCAGTCGTTGCGCACGGCCGTGGGCGGACCCGACGGCAGGGTTCTGCCCGAGCAGGAAGTAGCCCTTCACCTTGCCGTCGATCATGTCGAGGACGGTGCGGTAGGTGCCGTGGTCACCGGTGATGCACGGCAGGTGGCCGAAGCAGAAGTCGTTCTCCGGCGTGGCCGCCTCGCCCCAGTAGGCCTTGAGCAGGCTGACCGCATAGGCGTCGGCGGCCGCCCAGTACCCCTTGGAACCGGGGTGCCGGATCGAGTCGATCCAGTCCTGCAGCCGCGGGTGGTCGTCGGGGTGCGGCATCGGCAGGTAGCCGGGCAGGATGTTGAACAGCGTCGGGATGTCGGTCGAGCCCTGGATGCTGGCGTGCCCGCGCAGCGCCATGATCCCGCCGCCGGGGCGGCCCATGTTGCCGAGCAGCAGCTGCAGGATCGCGCCGGTGCGGATGTACTGCACCCCGACGCTGTGCTGGGTCCAGCCCACGCTGTAGACCAGCGCCGTGGTCCGTTCGCGGTTGGAGTTCTCCGTCCAGGCCCGGCACACCTCGAGGAAGTCGGCCTGGCTGATGCCGCACGTCTGCTCGACCATCTCGGGGGTGTAGCGCGCGAAGTGCCGCCTGAGCACCTGGTAGACGCAGCGCGGGTCCTGCAGCGTCTCGTCGCGCCGGGGATGGCTCGTCACCGGGATCCCGTGCGCCTCGTGCTGCAGGGCGCTCGCGGTCTCCCGGTCGAGGTCGTGCTCGCCGGAGCTGCCGGCCTGCGCGTCGCCCTGCTCCCCCTCGGCGTCCTCGGACTCGTACTGCCAGCTCGTCGGGTCGTAGGTGCGCGTGTCGGGGTCGAAGCCGGAGAACAACCCGTCGAGGTCGTCGGTGTCGACGTACTTGTCGCTCACGATCGTCGCGGCGTTCGTGTAGTTGACGACGTACTCGCGGAAGTCGAGCCCGTTGCTGAGCACGTGGTTGATGACGCCGCCGAGGAAGGCGATGTCGGTGCCCACCCGGATCGGCACGTGCTTGTCGGCGACCGCGCTGGTGCGGGTGAACCGCGGGTCGACGTGGATCACCCTGGCGCCGCGCTTCTTCGCCTCCACGACCCACTGGAAGCCCACCGGGTGCGCCTCGGCCATGTTGGAGCCCTGGATGATGATGCAGTCAGCGTTCGCCAGGTCCTGCTGGAACGTGGTGGCGCCGCCGCGTCCGAAGCTGGTCCCCAGACCGGGGACGGTGGAGGAGTGTCAAATGCGCGCCTGGTTCTCGATCTGGATGGCGCCCATCGCGGTGAAGAGCTTCTTGATGAGGTAGTTCTCCTCGTTGTCCAGGGTCGCTCCGCCCAGGCTGGCGATGCCCAGCGTCCGCCGTACCCGGCGACCCTTCTCGTCGAGGTCCTGCCAGGTGTCGCGGCGGGTCTTCACGACCCGGTCGGCGACCATCTCCAGCGCCACGTCGAGGTCGAGGTCCTCCCACTCGGTGGCGTAGGGGCGGCGGTAGCGCACCTTCGTCTGCCGCAGGTCACTGGTGACGAGGTTCTTGCTGGCCGACCCCTTGGGGCAGAGCCGGCCGCGGTTCACCGGGCTGTCGGGATCGCCCTCGATCTGGACGACCCGCTCGTCCTTGACGTAGATCTTCTGCCCGCAGCCGACGGCGCAGTAGGGGCAGACGCTGCGGGCGACCCGGTCGGCGGTCGTCGTGCGTGGTTCGATCTCGTCGGTGCGGCGGGAGCGTACGGCGGCGCCGCGGCCGAGCAGGTCCTTGCCGGTCAGCTGGCGCAGCACCGGCCACGGGAGGGAGATCGCCACGCATGTGACCGTACCCCCGAGTCGACGCCTGGGGCCATCACCGCACGACGATCGCCCGCTCTCGCCGGGCCACGACCTCCCCGACGACCGGGTGCCCGGGCAGCTCCCCGACGACGAGCAGTCCGCCGGAGGTCTGCGCGTCCGCGAGCAGGAGCAGCTCGTCCTCGTCGACGGATGCGGCCAGGTGCGGGCGGACCCAGTCGAGGTTGCGCCGGGTCCCGCCGGGGACGTAGCCGGCTGCCACCGAGGCCCGGGCGCCGGCGACGTACGGCACCGCGGCAGCGTCCACCAGGGCCGTCGTACCGCTGGCCCGCATCATCTTGAGCAGGTGGCCGAGCAGCCCGAAGCCGGTCACGTCGGTCGCGGCGCGGACGCCGGCCGCGAGCGCCTGCCGGCTGGCGTCCCGGTTCAGGCTGGTCATCACCGCGACGGCCTCCTCGAAGTCCTCGCCGGTGGCCTTGTGCCGGTTGTTGAGCACGCCCAGGCCGAGCGGCTTGGTCAGGGTGAGCGGCAGGCCCGGCGTCGCGGCGTCGTTGCGGAGCAGCCGGTCGGGGTCGCCCAGGCCACTGACCGCCAGGCCGTACTTCGGCTCCGGGTCGTCGATGCTGTGCCCGCCGGCGAGGAACGTGCCTGCCTCGGCGCAGACGTCCCCTCCTCCCTTGAGCACCTCGGCCGCCAGCTCGAACGGGATCCGGGCGCGCGGCCAGCCGAGCAGGTTGACCGCCACGACCGGAGTGCCGCCCATCGCGTAGACGTCGGAGAGCGCGTTGGCCGCCGCGATCCGCCCCCAGTCGTAGGGATCGTCGACGACCGGGGTGAAGAAGTCAGCGGTGGCGATCAGCGCCCGGTCGCCGTCGATCCGTACGGCGGCCGCGTCGTCGCCATCGTCGAGGCCGACCAGCAGGTCTCCCCCGGCCCGGCTCGCCGGCAGGCCGGCGAGGACTTCCTCCAGCTCACCGGGAGGCACCTTGCACGCGCAGCCGCCGCCGGCGGCGTACTGGGTCAACCGGATCCGTGGCTCCACCGTCACCCGGTCACGGTACCCATCGCTAGGCTGCTCCCCGGAGGCGTACCTCGTCTGGTGACGGGCGCAGTCCTCAAAACTGTCGTGACCGAGCAGCTCGGTCAGGCGGGTTCGATTCCCGTCCGCCTCCGCCAACTCCGGGTCGTCGAGGGGCACCTACGATGAGCCCGTGGCAGACCCCCGGCGGCAGGTACCCCGCACCGACGCGGTGCTCGCCGCTCCGCGGCTGGTGGACGCCACCGGGCGGCTCGGGGCGACCCTGGTGAAGCGGGTGGTCGTCGCGACCCTGGCGCGCTGCCGCGAGGGCCTGGTCGCCCCGGAGCACGTCGTCGACGCGGCGGTTGCCGCGCTCCCGCGGACCGCCACGACGCTGCGCCCGGTGATCAACGCGACCGGTGTGGTCGTGCACACCAACCTCGGCCGGGCGCCCCTCTCGGAGGCGGCCGTCGAGGCCCTGGTGGTCGCGGCGGGGGCCACCGACGTGGAGCTGTCCCTGGAGACCGGCCGGCGCGACCGACGCGGCCGCGGTGCCCTGGCGGCGCTCGGCAAGGCGGTGCCCGCAGCCGGTGGGGTGCACGTGGTCAACAACGGCGCGGCCGCGCTGGCGCTGGTCACCCTGGCGCTCGCCGCCGGTCGTGAGGTGGTCGTGGCGCGTGGTGAGCTGGTCGAGATCGGCGACGGCTTCCGCATCCCCGAGCTGCTGGAGTCCGTCGGTGCCCGCCTCGTCGAGGTGGGCACCACCAACCGGGTGCGGCCGGCCGACTACGCAGCCGCCGTGTCCGACCGCACCGCCTTCGTGCTCAAGGTGCACCCGTCGAACTTCCGGGTCTCCGGGTTCACCTCCTCGGTCCCGGTGCGCGACCTGGCCGGCCTGCCGGTGCCCGTGGTGGCCGACCTCGGCTCCGGCCTGCTGGCGCCGCACCCCCGGCTGCCCGACGAGCCGGACGCCGCCACCGCGCTCGCGGAGGGCGCCGACCTGGTGACCGCGTCGGGCGACAAGCTGCTCGGCGGACCCCAGGCCGGGCTGCTCCTCGGTGATGCGGAGCTCGTCGAGCGCCTGCGCCGGCACCCGTTCGCCCGCGCCGTCCGGGTCGACAAGCTCACCCTTGCCGCGCTCGAGGCGACGCTGACCGGCCCTGCTCCTCCGGTGGCGGTCTCGCTGGCCGCCTCGCCGGAGGAGCTGCTCGCCCGGGCCGAGAAGGTCGCCGCCGCACTGTCCGAGGTCACCGACGCGACCGCCGTACCGTCCGCCGGCGCAGTGGGCGGCGGAGGCGCGCCGGGCGTCGAGGTCGCCAGCGCGGCGGTGGCGCTGCCGGCCGCCCTCGCCGCACCGCTGCGCCGGGGTACGCCGCCGGTCGTCGGGCACGTCCACGACGACCTGCTGCTGCTCGACCTGCTCGCGGTGCACCCGGACGACGACGAGGTGCTGGTGGGGGCGGTACGACGAGCGCTGGGGCCGCCGTGCAGGTGATCGCCACGGCGGGCCACGTCGACCACGGGAAGTCCACCCTGGTGAAGGCGCTCACCGGCGCCGACCCGGACCGGCTCGCCGAGGAGCGCCGGCGGGGCCTGTCGATCGAGCTGGGCTACGCGTGGACCGAGCTCGGGCCGGTGGGCGAGGTGGCGTTCGTCGACGTGCCCGGACACGAGAAGTTCCTGCGCACCATGCTCTCGGGCATCGGTCCGGTGCCGGCCGCGCTCCTCGTCGTGGCCGCCGACGACCCGTGGATGCCGCAGGCGGCGGAGCACCTGGCGGCCCTCGACGCGCTCGGCGTCGCCCACGCGGTCGTGGCGGTGACCCGCTGCGACCTCGCCGACCCGGGCCCGATGCTGGCCCGGGCCCGGACGGAGGTCGACCGCACCTCGCTGGCCGGCGCGGCCGTCGTTGCGGTCAGCGCCGTCACCGGCGACGGACTCGACGACCTGCGGGCCGCGCTGGTCGCGCTGGTCGCCGACCTACCCACGCCGTCCGCCGACGCCGACGTGCGGCTGTGGGTCGACCGCAGCTTCACCGTGCGGGGCGCCGGCACGGTCGTCACCGGCACCCTGCCCGCCGGCACCGTCCGGGTCGGCGACCGGTTGACCGCGGTGACCGGCGCGGGCACCGGGACCGTCCGCGTGCGCGGCGTGCAGGCACTGTCGCGGCCGCGGGACGCGGTCTCCGGCGTCGCCCGGGCGGCGCTCAACGTGGTGTCCGAGGAGCGGTTGGCCCTCGACCGCGACGCCGTGCTGGTCACGCCGGACGCCTGGCGGCTCACCACCACCGTCGACGTCCGGCTCAGCCCGGACGGCCCTGACCTGCCCGGACAGGGGGTGCTGCACCTGGGCGCGGTCGCCGTCCCGGTGCGCGTGCGCCCCTTCGACGACGCACACGTCCGCCTCACCCTTGCCCGGCCGCTGCCGCTGCGCATCGGAGACCGCGCGCTCCTGCGCGACCCCGGGAGCCGGCGGCTCTGGGGCGCGCGCGTGCTCGACCCTGCGCCGCCGCAACTGCGTCGTCGCGGAGCCGGCGCCCGCCGCGGCAGGGAGCTGGCTGCGAGCACCGGGACCGGCAACCTCGACGCGGAGCTGGCGCGACGGGGCCTGGCGTCGGCCGACCTGCTCCGGCGGATCGGGGTGCCGCTGCCGCCGGGGACCGACGACTGGCTCATCAGCCCCGAGGCGGCCGCGCTCGTGCAGGCCCGGATGCTGGACGCGGTGAAGCGCTGGGACGACGCGCACCCGCTCGACCCCGGCATGCCGGTGCCCGCCCTGGCCAGGGCCCTGGAGCTGCCCGTACCGGGTCTGGTCACCCGGCTGCTCGCCGAGCCACTCCGGCTGGTCGACGGCAAGGTCACCGCCGCCGCGCCACGGCCGGGCCTGCCCGACGACGTCGAACGGGCCGTCCGCGCGGTGGAGCAGGACCTCGCTGCCGCACCCTTCGCGGCACCCACGGCGGAGCGGCTGGCCACGCTCGGCCTGCACCGCAAGGCGGTCGCCGTGGCCGCGCGGGCCGGCCGGCTGCTCGACCTCGGTGGCGGCATCGTGCTCCTGCCCGGGGCGGACCGGACGGCGCTCATCCAGCTGGCCGAGCTGCCGCAACCGTTCACCACGAGCCAGGCCCGCCAGCGGCTCGACACCAGCCGCCGCGTCGTACTGCCCCTCCTGGCCCACCTCGACCGCACCGGCGGCACGGTGCGCCACCCCGACGACCGTCGCTCGGTCGTACTGCCCCGCGCCGGACGCGAGCACGACTGAGATGATCGGGCCGTGGACGACGCCGAGCTGACCATCCCGCCCCCGGACCGCAGCGTCGAGCAGGCCGCGCGCGAGCGACTGGCCGGGCTGGCGACGCCGGCCGGCGCGCTCGGTCGGCTCGGGGAGGCCGCGGTGTGGTGCGCCGCGACCCTCGGCGAGGTGCCGCCGCCGCTGCTGGAGGACGTGCGCCTGGTGATCTTCGCCGGCGACCACGGCGTTGCCACACACGGCGTCTCGGCCTACCCGCCGGCGATCACCGGGGCGATGGTGCGCACCTTCCTGTCCGGCAAGGCCGGGGTCAACGCCCTGGCCTCGGCCCACGGCGTGCGTGTCCGGGTGCTCGACCTGGGAGTCAACGAGGAGTTCACCGACCTGCCCGACGTGGTGCGCGACCCGCTGCGGGCGCACAAGGTGCGCCGCAGCAGCGGTGCCCTGCACCGCGAGGACGCCCTGGCCGCCGACGAGACGGCCCGTTCCCTCGACGCCGGTGCGCAGGTGGCGCGTGCGGAGATCGCCGCGGGCGCGCAGCTGCTGCTCAGCGGCGACATGGGCATCGGCAACACCACGCCGGCGGCCGCGCTGGTCGCCGCCGGGCTCGGGCTGCCGGCCGCGGAGGTCGTCGGCCGGGGCACCGGCATCGACGACAGCGCCCTGCGGCACAAGGAAGCCGTCCTCGACCAGGCGCTGCGCCGGGTCGGCGGGCGCGCCGACGACCCGCTGGAGACGCTGACCGCCCTCGGCAGCGCCGACCTGGCCGCGACGACCGGCTACCTGCTGGCCGCCGCACGGGCCGGGGTCCCGGTCCTGCTCGACGGGCTGATGAGCGTCGCGTGCGCGCTGACCGCCGACCGGGTGGCGCCGGGCGCCGCGGCCTGGTTCGCCGCCGGGCACCGGTCCACCGAGCCGGCCCAGTCCCTGGCGCTCGCCAAGCTCGGCCTCGAGCCGCTGCTCGACCTGGGCCTGCGCCTGGGCGAGGGGTCCGGCGCGGTCGCCGCGGTGCCGGTGCTGCGCAGTGCGGTCGCGCTGCTGCGCGACGTGGCGCTGCTCTCCGAGATCCTGCCCGACTGAGCGTTCGCCGTGACCGACTCCTGGCGCCTGGCGCTCGGCACCCTGACCGCGGTGCCGGTCCGACCTCCCGGCACGGTCGACCGCGACACGGCACGGACCGCGATGCTGCTCGCGCCACTGGCCGCGCTGCCCCTCGGGCTGGTCGTGCTCGTCGTCGGGGTGCTCGGCCGCTGGCTGGGCCTGCCGCCGCTGCTGGTCGCGGTGCTGGCCCTGGGCGGCGTCGTGGCCGGCAACCGGGCGATGCACCTCGACGGGCTGGCCGACACCGTCGACGGGCTGGCCGCGTCCTACGACCCGGAGCGGTCGCTCGCGGTGATGAAGTCCGGGACATCCGGTCCGGCCGGGGTGGCGGCCATCGTGCTGGTCCTCGGCGCACAGGCCGCTGGCCTGGCGCCCTTGCTCACCACCACCTCCGGGACGGTGCTGGCGGGTCTCGCGCTCTGCGTCTCCCGGGGCGCGCTCTCGCTGTGCTGCCTGCGCGGCGTCCCGTCGGCCAGGCCCGACGGGCTCGGCGTGCTGTTCGCCCAGACGGTCCCCCGGAGCGGGGCAGCCCTCCTCTGGCTGGTGGCCGCGGCGGTGCTGGCCGGTGTCGGCGCCACGGCGGGCCCGGCCTGGTGGTCCGGACTCGTCGGCGTCGGCTGTGCCCTGGTCGTCGTCGGGCTGCTGCTGCGGCATGTGGTCCGGCGGCTCGGCGGCGTCACCGGCGACGTCTTCGGCGCCGCCGTGGAGCTCGCGTGGCCGGCGCTGCTCGTGGGGCTGCTGGTCAGCCCCTGACGCCGGTCACAGTCGCAGCACCCGGCCGGCCACCACGAGGTGCACCTCGGTGCAGGCCTGCGCGACCCGCTGGTTGACCAGCCCGAGGAGGTCGCGGAAGAGCCGGCCCGAGCGGTGCGCGGGTACGACGCCGAGGCCGACCTCGTTGGTGACCAGGACGACGTCGTGGTCCACCGCGGACACGGCCAGGCGGAGCTCGTCGGCCAACGTCGCGATCGCGCCGGTGACCTCGTCGGCCGGCGCCTCCCACAGGCCGCGCTCGTCGACCACGGCGGTCAGCCAGGTGCCCAGGCAGTCGACCAGCACGGGCCGGTCGGTGCCGGCGAGGGCCGCGACCAGGTCGCGCGTCTCCAGGGTGGTCCACGCCGCCGGTCGGGCCGCCCGGTGCGCCGCCAGCCGGGCCGCCCAGTCAGGATCGGGCTCCTCCTCGGCGGTCGGGCCGGGTGCGACGTAGAGGACCTGCTCGTGGTGGGCGAGCAGCTGTTCGGCGTGGCGGGACTTCCCCGAGCGCACTCCGCCGGTGACCAGCGCCCTCACCGCTCGCCGCCGACCGTCGCGACCCCTGCAGGCGGCAGCACCGGAAGCTGCGCGGGCGCACCCTGCGTGGCCAGCGAGAGCAGTGCCTCGACGTCGAGGTGCTCCTCCACCAGGTCACCGAGCAGCTCCAGGCGCCGCTCACGGGCGTCGGCGAACCGCACCCCGGACGGTTCCCGGTCGGTGACCAGCCCCAGCAGCGCGCTCCTCAGCTCGTCGCCCTCGAGGCTGCCGTGCCACATCGTCCCCACGACGGTGCCCTGCCGGACCCCGCCCGCGAACGGCTCGCCGGTGCCGACCCGGACCCGGCCGTGGTGGATCTCGTAGCCTGCCGCCGGCACGCCGAGCCCGGTCCCGGACGGCAGGCCGAGCACCTTCTCGCCGGTGAACTCGGTGTGCGCGTCGAGCAGGCCGAGTCCGTCGACGATGCTGCCCGGTGCCTCCTCGACCCCGTCGCGGTCGACGATCGTGCGGCCCAGCATCTGGAAGCCACCGCAGATGCCGAGCAGGACGCCGCCCCGAGCGACGTGGTCGACGAGGGCGCGGTCGAGGCCGCGCTCGCGCAGCCAGGCCAGGTCGGCCAGGGTGGCCCGGCTGCCGGGCAGCACGACGAGGTCGGCGCCGGAGAGCTCCCGGGGCGAGGCGGCGAAGACGACGTCGACGTCGGGTTCGAGGCCGAGCGCGTCGACGTCGGTGAAGTTGCTGATCCGCGGCAGCCGCACGACGGCCACCCGGATGGACGGCGTCCCGGCCCGGCGGGCGGCGACGTCGAGAGCGTCCTCGGAGTCGAGCCACAGGTCGGGGTGCCAGGGCAGCACGCCGTGAACACGCCGCCCGGTCAGCTGCTCCAGCTGGGCCAGCCCCGGCTCGAGGAGGCTGCGGTCGCCGCGGAACTTGTTGACCACGAAGCCGGACATCAGCGCCTGGTCGGCGGGTTCGAGCAGCGCGACCGTGCCGAACATCGCCGCGAACACCCCACCGCGGTCGATGTCCCCGACGACCACGACCGGCAGCCCGGCGTGCCGGGCCAGACCGAGGTTGACGTAGTCGGAGGGACGCAGGTTGATCTCCGTCGGACTGCCGGCGCCCTCCGCCACCACCACGTCGAAGCGCCCGGCCAGGTCGTCGTACGCCGCATGCGCGGCCGCCGCCAGGTGGCGACGCCCGTCGACGAAGTCGCGGGAGGACACCTCGCCGGCCGGGTGGCCCATCAGCACCACGTGGCTGCGCCGGTCGCTGCCCGGCTTGAGCAGCACCGGGTTCATCGCCGGCTCGGGCACCACCTGTGCGGCGAGCGCCTGGACCCACTGGGCCCGCCCGATCTCCGCGGCGTGTCCGTCGGGGCCGCGGACGACCATGGAGTTGTTGGACATGTTCTGTGCCTTGTAGGGCGCCACCTTCACGCCCCGACGGGCGAACGCGCGACACAGCCCCGTCGTCACCACGCTCTTGCCGGCGTCCGAGGTGGTGCCGGCGACCAGGAGTCCGCTCACCGGGCCAGCCTAGGGACCCGCGTCGGTCGTCCCCGGGCCCTACCGGGTCCGCGGACGTCGGCCCGGCGTCCGGGCCGCCACCGCGACCGCCTCCGCGACCTCGTCGAGCCGCTCGGCCAGCAGGCCGGCGGTGACCCGGACATGACCGCCCTCCACGGGCAGCACCCGGAACGGTGCGCCCGGGGCGACCCCGATCCCCCCGGCGGCCAGCCGGACCAGCGCTGCGGTCTCGTCCCGCACCGGCACCCACACGTTGAGCCCGTCGATGCCGGGCACCTCGATGCCGTGCCCGGCCAGCGCCGCCACGAAGCGGCCACGGCGCCGGGCGTACTCGGCGGCCGCCGCGTCGACCGCCCGCACGGTTGCCTCGTCGCTGAGCAGCTCCAGCAGCACCCGCTGGAGCAGCCGGCTGCTCCAGCCCTGGCCGCGCTGGCGCAGCCGGACCAGCCGGCCCATCAGATCCTCCGGTCCACTGATCGCGGCCAGCCGCAGATCCGGTCCGTGGGACTTGGAGAAGCTGCGCAGGTGCACGGTCCGCTCCGGCAGCCGGGTGCCCAGCGACACGTCCGCGGACCGGCTGATCGCACTCGTCGAGTCGTCCTCCACCACGACCGCCTCACTGCGCCGCAACACCCTGGCCAGGGCGCGGACCCGTCGCGTGGTCAGCGAGACACCGGTCGGGTTGTGCGCGCGGGGCTGCAGGAACACCGCTCGGGTGGGCACCGCGAGCGCGTCGGCCAGCGGGTCCGGCTCGAGGCCCTCGTCGTCGATCGGCACCCCCACCACCTCAGCGCCGGCATCCTCGAGCAGGTCGAGCAGCGGCGGGAACGTCGGATGCTCGACGACCACCCGGTCGCCGTACCGCAGCAGCACCCGGATGGTCAGCTCGAGGCCGTCGAGCGCACCGTCGACGAGGGTCAGCGCGGGCGCCGGGTAGGGCCACGACCCGAGCAGCAGCTCGCGCAGCTCGGGCAGCACCGGGTCGTCGAGGTAGCTGCGCGGCGTACCGGCGGTGGTCAGTGCCCGCAGCGCCGGGCGCAGGCTCGGCAGCAGCGCCTCGTCGGGCACGCCGGTGGACAGGTCCAGGTCGTACGGCGTCGGGTGGTCGACGACCTGGCGGTAGCGGCCGTCCGGCTGGGTCGCCGGTGGGGCCACGAAGGACCCGCGTCGCCCGGCGGTGCGGATCGCGCCGGCCCGGCCGAGGATCGCCCAGGCGGCACTGACCGTCGTCGGCGAGAGGGTGAGCTCGTGGGCCAGGGTCCTGATCGGCGGCAACGCGCTGCCGGGCGGCAGGGCACCGTCGTTCACCGCGCGGCTGACCGCGGCCGCCAGCCCCTTGGCGGTGGCGTCGTCGAGCCGCTCCTCGATCGCGGAAAGCACGTCCTTCACGTTTGTAACATAGCAATCTCCCTATTGTGCGGCACAAGCGCCGGTACGTACGGTCAGGCCATGAAGCGCATCTCCCACTGGATCGACGGCCAGCTGACCCCCGGCGAGTCCGGACCAGCCCTCCCCGTGCACAACCCGGCCACCGGAGAGCAGACCGGAGCGACCGATCGGGCGTCGGCCGCGGAGGTCGACGCCGCCGTGAGCGCTGCGAAGTCGGCCGCGGCCCGGTGGCGACAGGTGTCGCTGCCCCAGCGCGCCGGCGTGCTGTTCGCCTTCCGCCAGCTCGTCCAGGAGCACGCCGACGAGCTGGCCGCTCTCGTCACGGCGGAGCACGGCAAGGTCCACTCCGACGCCCTGGGCGAGGTCGCCCGCGGGTTGGAGAACGTGGAGTTCGCCTGCGGGGTGCCGCAGCTGCTCAAGGGCGGCTACTCCCAGCGGGCCGCGACCGGCGTCGACGTGCACAGCGTCCGGCAGCCGCTCGGTGTGGTCGCCGGGATCACCCCGTTCAACTTCCCGGTGATGGTGCCGTTGTGGATGTGCGCCAACGCCATCGCGTGCGGCAACGCCTTCGTCCTCAAGCCCAGCGAGAAGGACCCCTCGGCGTCGCTGCTGCTCGCCGCCCTCTGGCAGCAGGCCGGGCTCCCCGACGGCGTCTTCTCGGTGGTGCAGGGCGACCGGGAGGCCGTCGACGCGCTGCTCGACCACGCCGACGTGGCGGCGGTCAGCTTCGTGGGGTCCACGCCGGTGGCCCGGTACATCTACGAGCGCGGGGCCGCCCGCGGCAAGCGCGTCCAGGCGCTGGGCGGCGCCAAGAACCACGCGCTGGTGCTGCCCGACGCCGACCTCGACCTGGCCGCGGACGCGCTGGTGTCGGCTGCCTATGGCTCGGCCGGCGAGCGCTGCATGGCACTGTCGGTCGCCGTCGCGGTCGGCGACGTCGCGGACCCGCTCGTCGAGGCGCTGGCCGTGCGGCTGCCGAAGCTCGTCGTCGGCGACGGCGCCACCGAGGGGGTCGACATGGGTCCGCTGATCACCGGCGAGCACCGCGACCGGGTGTCGTCGTACGTCGAGGCAGGCGCCCGGGCCGGAGCTGAGGTCGTCGTCGACGGCCGCGAGGGTGACCATCCCCGGGACGGGTACTTCCTCGGCGCCACCCTGCTGGACCGGGTCACCCCCGACATGACCGTCTACCGCGACGAGATCTTCGGCCCGGTGCTCGGCGTCGTCCGGGTGGACACCTTCGACGACGGCCTCGCGCTCATCAACGCCAACCCCTACGCCAACGGCACCGCCGTGTTCACCCGGGACGGCGGCGCTGCGCGACGCTTCGAGGACGAGGTCGAGGTCGGCATGGTCGGGATCAACGTGCCGATCCCGGTGCCGGTCGCCTACTACTCCTTCGGTGGCTGGAAGGACTCGCTCTTCGGCGACACGCACATGTACGGCGAGGAGGGGATCAGCTTCTACACACGCAGCAAGGTGGTCACCTCGCGGTGGCCCGACCCGGCCTCGTCCTCGGTCGACCTCGGCTTCCCCCGGAACAGGTGAGGCACCGGTGAACGCGATGCTGCCGTCGTACGACGAGGAGACGGTGCGCCGGCTCGACCGGGCGCACGTGCTGCACTCCTGGTCGGCCCAGGCGCACATCGACCCGATGCCGATCGCGCGCGCGGAGGGGAGCTGCTTCTGGGACTGCTCCGGCAAGCGTTACCTCGACTTCTCCTCCCAGCTGGTCAACGTCAACATCGGCTACCAGCACCCGGCCGTGGTGGCAGCGATCCGGGAGCAGGCCGAGCGGCTGGCCACGGTCTCGCCCGTGTTCGCCAACGACGTCCGCTCCGAGGCGGCCCGGCTGATCGCCGAGGTCGCGCCCGGCGACCTCACCAAGGTGTTCTTCACCAACGGCGGTGCGGAGGCCAACGAGAACGCCGTCCGGATGGCGCGGCTGCACACGGGGCGCACGAAGGTGCTGG
>DASTFI010000104.1:0-17659 GCA_035708765.1 Marmoricola sp. | reverse complement strand
GCACCTTGAGGTCCGGGCCGACCACGGCGCGCTCGTCGACACCCATCCGGCACGAACCGACGGGGTGGTAGACGGTCGTCGCGCGGTTGAGCACCTCCTGCTTCAGCGCCTCCCCGGAGTACGACGACCCCGGCTCGGACTCCTCGCGGACGTGGGCGGCGACGGCCGGGTCGGACATGATCGAGCGGATCATGTCGACGCCCTCCATCAGCACCTTGAGGTCGTCGGGCTCGGCGAGGTAGTTCGGGTCGATCACCGGCGCCGCCAGCGGGTCCGAGCTGGTCAGCCGCAGCGTCCCGCGCGACCGCGGCTGGACCAGCGTCGAGAACACCGACAGCGACGGCCGCTTGTCGGGCTTCAGCCGCACCGGAGCGTCCTGGTTGGGCGGGTAGGCCCACGGGATCGCGAACAGCTGCAGGTCGGGGACGCCGGCCTCGGCCAGCGAGGTGCTGGTGAAGCCGCCCGCCTCGAAGACCGAGTGCGCCATGAACGTCACACCCGGGCGCAGGCGGTCCTCGAGGATGCCGCGGCCGAAGTGGAACGGCGTGCTGCGGTGCGGCGAGTTGTCCACCACGTAGGTCATCGGCACGAAGATGTGGTCGTGCAGGTTGTCGCCCACCGGCAGCTCGGCAACCACGTCGATCCCGTGTTCGGACAGGTGCGCGGCCGGCCCGATGCCCGAGAGCATCAGCAGCTGCGGTGAGCCGAAGGCACCGCCGGCGAGGATGACCTCCTTGGCCGCCCGGACCGTACGACGCCCTCCGCTGGCGTCCGCGATCTCGACACCGGTGGCGCGCCCGTTCTCGAGCAGGACCCGGGTCGCCGTACCCCCGGTCTGCACCGACAGCGTGGGCAGGTCGCGCCCGGTGAGGTAGCCGCGCGAGGAGGAGTACCGCGTGCCCTGGTGGGTGTTCTCCTGGATGACGTGCATGCCCTCCTGCTCGGCCCCGTTGTAGTCGGGGTTGACCGGCAGGTCGAGGGCGGACGCGCCCGCCTCGATGAAGGACTTGGCGGCGTCGGAGATGTGGTGGTTCTCGATCACCCGGACGGGCCCACCGGCGCCGCGGTAGTCGCTGGCGCCGAGCTCCCAGTCCTCCATCCGCTTGTAGGTCGTGAGGACGTCGTCGTAGCCCCAGCCCTTGTTGCCCTCCGCCTCCCAGGCGTCGAAGTTGCCACGGTGGCCGCGGACGAAGATCATCCCGTTCACCGAGCCGGAGCCACCCATCAGCCGACCCCGCGTGGCCGGGATCGTGCGGTCGTTCAGGTGCGGCTGGGGGGCGTTGTAGAAGCCCCAGTCGAAGCGTTGCTTGAGCCGCGGGTCGGAGTGGATCATCGTGATCATTCCCGGCCGGCGGAACATGATCGAGCTGTCCGGCCCACCCGCCTCCAGCAGGATCACGCTCTTGCCGGCCTCGGCGAGGCGGCCGGCGACCGCGCAGCCGGCGCTGCCGGCGCCCACGACGACGTACTCGGCCTCGGTGACCTGCGGGGTCTTCGTCTTCGCCATGGCTCCCATGCTCTCTGCTCAGGCGCCGGCCACGCCGGCTCACTCCAACCGAAACTGTAACAAGTTCTAGTGCGTCGGCATACCCCCGGAATGTGCGGGTGGCGACGGCGTGGTGGCAGGCTGGCCAGGTGCACGTCTTGTCGATCCAGTCCTCCGTCGCCTACGGCCACGTCGGCAACAGCGCCGCCGTCTTCCCGCTGCAGCGGCTGGGCCACGAGGTGTGGCCAGTCAACACCGTGCACTTCTCCAACCACACCGGGTACGGCGCCTGGCGCGGACCGCTGCTCTCCCCCGACGAGGTCCGCGAGGTGATCACCGGGATGGAGGAGCGCGGTGCGCTGGCGAACGTCGACGTGGTGCTCTCGGGCTACCAGGGCGGCGCCGGCATCGCCGAGGTGATCCTCGAGGCGGTCGCCAAGGTCAAGGCGGCCAACCCGGCCGCGACGTACACCTGCGACCCGGTGATGGGCAACGCGAAGTCCGGCTGCTTCGTGCACGAGGACATCCCGCCGCTGCTGCGCGACCGGGTGGTGCCGAAGGCCGACCTGATCACGCCGAACCAGTTCGAGCTCGGCCAGTTGACAGGAAACAGCCTGACCGGGGCCTCGCCGGACACCCTGGAGTCGACGCTGGAGTCCGTGGAGGCCGCGCAGGCGATGGGACCCACCAGCGTGCTGGTCACCAGCGTCGAGCGCCCCGACCGGCCCGACGACACCCTCGAGATGCTCGCCGTGACGCCCGAGGGCGCCTGGATCGTGCAGACGCCGCTGCTGCCGCTCAAGGCGAACGGGTCGGGCGACGTCACCGCCGCGCTGTTCACCGCGCACTACCGGAGCACCGGCGACGCAGCCGACGCCCTGGCCCGCACGGCGTCCAGCGTCTTCGGGCTGCTGCAGAAGACCCTCGACTCCGGCAAGCGTGAGCTGCAGCTGGTGCAGTCGCAGGACGGCATCGCGAACCCGTCCTGCGAGTTCGAGGTGCGCAAAGTCGGCTGACCGACGTACACCGGCATGCGAATGTTGCTGAGGGGGTTCGTGCACGCCCGTCCCGCCCCACCTGCGACATTCGCATGTCCGGCTGCGACGCCGCGGGCTCGACCGCTACTCCGGCAGCTCGAGCAGGTCGGGGCGGAACCCGAACGGCAGCTCCAGCCGGTGCGCGCCCATCAGCGCGTCGTCGGTGAGTACGTCGTAGGTGCGGCCGTCCGCCACGATGACGCCGTCGGAGAGTACGACGGAGCGCGGGCACAGCTCGAGTGCGTAGGGCAGGTCGTGGGTCACCATCAGCACCGTCACGTCGAGCGAGCGCAGGATGTCGGCGAGCTCGCGCCGCGAGGCCGGGTCGAGGTTCGACGACGGCTCGTCGAGCACCAGGATCTCCGGCTCCATCGCGAGCACGGTGGCCACCGCGACCCGCCGGCGTTGCCCGAAGCTCAGGTGGTGCGGCGGCCGGTCGGCGAAGTCGGCCATCCCCACCTGCTCGAGCGCGTCGAGGACCCGCCGGTCGAGCGCCGCACCGGCGACCCCCAGGTTGGCCGGGCCGAAGGCGACGTCGTCGCGCACGGTGGGCATGAAGAGCTGGTCGTCGGGGTCCTGGAAGACGATCCCGACCCGTCGGCGGACCTCCTGGAGGTTCTCCCGGACGACCGGCAGCCCGGAGACGGCGACCGTCCCCGCACCGGCGGTGAGGATGCCGTTGAGGTGCAGGACCAGGGTGGTCTTACCGGCGCCGTTCGGTCCGAGGAGGGCCACCCGCTCCTCCCTGGCCACCCGCAGGTCCACGCCGTACAGCGCCTGGTGGCCGTCGGGGTAGGCGTAGGCGAGGCCGCGCACGTCGAGGACCGGTCGAGAGGCATCGTCCTCCCCCGGGGCGCTGCTCATTCGGGCGACCCGTGGGCCCGGTGCGGCCGGTGCGTCCCGAGGTCCGGCATCCGGCCGGTGTAGCCGCGGGACAGCATCGCCAGGTGCACCCGCTCACCGCGCTCGTAGGAGCGGATGAACAACGCTCCTGAGGAGCGGGCCAGCACCGGCCAGCTGTGCACGCCGCGACCCCGGAACCCACGGGACTCCCGCGCGATCCGCATCCGGCGCAGGTCGTCACCGACGACGTCGAGGTAGCGCACCATGAAGCCCATGATCTGCACGAGCTGGTCCGGCACGCGCAGTCGCTGCAGGCCCGCCAGCAGATCGCGCGGGTCGGTGGTGGCGGCAAACAGCAGGCTGGCCAGCACCCCGAGGGTGCCCTTGGCGAGCAGCGCCCAGGCCGCCAGCAGGCCCGCCTCGCTCACGGTGACGCCGAGCAGCTCGACCCGCGGTCCGGAAGCGACGAACGGCATCAACAGCGCGAAGACCACGAACGGCACCTCGACGACCATCCGCTTCAGGAGGTGGCCCAGCGGCACTCCTGCCGAGACGGCGGCCGCCAGGACGAGCACCGCGTAGCCACCGAAGACGGGAAACCACGTCCGCGGTGTGGCGACAACGAGCAGCACGAAGCCGACCAGCAGCAAGACCTTGTGGTGCGCGGTCATCCGGTGCAGCCACGAGTGGCCGTGGTAGGTCAGCTTGTGCCCGTGTCCGGCGCCCACGTCAGCCGGCCTGTTCGGGGGACGACCCCGGCGACACCGGGTCGTCGTCGGCCGAGCTGGCCGACGAGCCTGATCCGCCCCGTCGCCGCACCAGCAGCACCAGCCCGCCGGCCAGCACCAGCACGACCAGTGCCCCGGCCACGCCGGCCAGCCCTCCGGACAGCCGGTCGTCGTCGACGCCCCTGGTCCGGTAGTCCGCCAGTGGGCCTTCCCCGGTGGCGTGCCCGCGCGCGCTGTGGGCGAACCCGTGGTCGTGCGCGACCCGCTCCAGCCCGTCCGGGCTCCGGGAGGCGTAGTAGCTGACGAAGCCGGCCAGGACCAGGGCGAGCAGGACGCCGGCCACGACCAGGGCCCTGGTGGACACCCGTCTCATCGGGGGGCCCCGGCCGGCGGGCGCACCTCGAGGGCCCGCTCGGCGAGCACCCGGCGGGCGCCGTACACGAGGTCGGGCCGGACCGCGATGATGCTGCCGACTGCCAGCGCGGTGATCACGCCCTCCCCGATGCCGATGAGGACGTGCACGCCCACCATCGCGGTCGCCAGCTGGGGCAGCGGGATGTCGACGACCCCGCCGATGGCGTAGAGCCCGACGAAGGCGAGCGCCGCCGCGGGGACCGAGAGGAACGCGGCGATCCCGGCCGCGGGCGCGACCGTGCCGGGCCGCTTGGGCAGCAGCGCCTGGAGCGCGCGGAAGACCCCCCACCCGACGAGCACGGTGACCACGCCCATCAGGTCGATGTTGGTGCCGAGCGCGGTGATGCCGCCGTCGGCGAAGAGCAGCGCCTGCACGATGAAGACGACCGCCATGCACAGCACCGCCGTGCTGGGCCCGACGAGCACCGCGACCAGGGCGCCACCGAGGAGGTGGCCGCTGGTGCCGGCGCCGACGGGGAAGTTGAGCATCTGCGCGGCGAAGACGAAGGTGGCGGCCAGCCCGGCCATCGGGGCGGTGCGCTCGTCGAGCTCGCGCCGGGCGCCCCGCAGGGCCAGACCCACGGCGGTTGCCGCGACGACGCCGGTCGCCACCGAAGTGGGCGCGTCGAGGAAGCCGTCGGGTACGTGCACCGCGCCAGTCTAAGTTGTTGCGAATCGTTTGCAACAAGACCGTGCGCGGACGAGGGCTCGGAGCCGCGTAGGAGCCGCGTAGGAGCCGCGTAGGAGACTCGAACTCCTGACCGTCCGCTTACAAGGCGGGAGCTCTACCAGCTGAGCTAACGCGGCGCGGGCTTGTGCCCGAGGCGCATCGTACCGACGGGGTCGTGGAGACTGGGCCGGTGGACCTGCGCGACGAACCCCACCACGACGGCTCCCCGCTCTACCTCGATGACGAGGCGCCGGCGCTGGGCAGCCATGTCGGGGTGCGGGTCCGGACGAGCACCGCGCAGCCGACCGACGCCGTGTGGGTGCGCACCGTGGAGGACGGCGAGCCGTTCTACGAGCAGTGCACCGTGGAGACCGTCGAGACCGTGCAGACCGAGGAAACCGAGACGGTGTGGTGGCGCGGACGGGTGCACGTGCGCAACCCGGTCGAGCGCTACCGCTTCCTCGTCGTGCGCGGCGACAGCTTCCGCTGGCTCAACGCCGCGGGCGTGTGGGACCACGACGTCACCGACGCCCACGACTTCACCGTGAGCGTGTACGACGCGCCGCCGGCGTGGGGCCGCGACGCGGTCGTCTACCAGGTCTTTCCCGACCGGTTCGCCCGGTCGGCCGCCGCAGCGGAGCGGCCGCTGCCGGACTGGGCCAGCCCGGCGGCGTGGCACGACGACCCGATCCACGAGGGGCCGCTGACGCCGCTGCAGCTCTACGGCGGCGACCTCGACGGCATCACCGAGCACCTCGACCACGTCGCGGAGGTCGGTGCCGACACCCTCTACCTGACCCCGGTCTTCCCCGCGGAGAGCAACCACCGCTACAACGCCAGCACCTTCGACGAGGTCGACCCGCTCCTCGGTGGGGACGCGGCCTACCGGCGACTCGTCGACGCCACCCACGGCCGCGGGTGGCGCATCCTGGGCGACCTGACCAGCAACCACACCGGCGACACCCACGAGTGGTTCCGACGCGCGCAGGTGGACCCCGGCTCGGTGGAGCGCGGCTTCTACTTCTTCGACGAGAACGGCGGCCACGAGGGCTGGAAGGGCCACGGCACCCTGCCGAAGCTCGACCACACCGATCCGGCGCTCGGCGAGCGGTTCCGGGCCGTGGTGGCGCGCTGGCTCGACTTCGGCCTGGACGGCTGGCGCATCGACGTGGCCAACATGACCGGCCGGCACGAGGAGGTCGACATCGCCCGCGACGTCGCCCGCGAGATCCGCCGGGTCAGCGAGTCCCACGCCGTGGACCCGCTGGTCCTGGCCGAGCACGGGCACGACGCCACCGGGGACCTGCCCGGCGACGGCTGGCACGGGACGATGAACTACTACGGCTTCTCGTTCCCGGTGTGGGAGTGGCTGCACCGGACCGACCGGCCGGTGCCGAGCTTCGGCTGGCCGGTGGACCTCCCGGTGCGCACCGGCCCGCAGGCCTTCACCGCGATGCGCGCGTTCCTGGCGTCCTTCGGCTGGCGGGCGGTGACGGCCAGCTGGAACATCCTCGGCTCGCACGACACCCCCCGGATCCGCACCGTGACCGGCACCGCCGACCGGCAGCACGCCGCCGCGGTGCTGCAGTTCTGCCTGCCGGGGGTGCCGATGGTCTTCGCCGGCGACGAGCTCGGCCTCGAGGGCACCGACGGCGAGGACTCCCGGCGCACCATGCCGTGGGCGGAGCGCGCCCACTGGGACACCCGCACGATGGCCGTCTACCGCCGGCTCGCCGACCTGCGGGCTGGCCACCCGGCACTGCGCCGCGGCGGCCTGCGCTGGTTGCGCATCGAGGACGACGAGGTGCTCTTCGTGCGCGAGCACCCGGCGGGCGACGTACTCGTCAGCGTCCACCGCTCGGGGACGCCCACGGACCCGGACCACCCGGAGGCCGAGGAGCTGCTGCACCTGGCCGGCGACGCCGGTGCCCGGATCTGGCTGCTCCCCCGGCGCGACGTGCGCTCCTGATCAGCCGGTGCGGCCTGCGGGCGGCTTGAGCGGCGACACGACGGTCGGCGCCTTGAAGTCGAGCTCGATGTACGGCGCCACCGTGAACTCACCCGCCGGGCTGATCTTCACCGGCTGCAGCCCGATCGGCCGACCGTCGCGATAGGTGACGAACGTGAACTCCGCCTGGCGACGCAGCTTGCTCGCCAGCGCGATGGCGTACGCCGCACCGCCGGTGGTGCCGTTGGTGTAGCTGTAGCCGATCTTCCCGTTCTCCCCCACCACACGGGTGGGCCCGACCTGCCGGTGCAGGTGACCGGCCAGGACGAGGTCGACGCAGCCGCGGGCGAGGGCCTCGCGGCCGAGGTTGGCGTCGTGGACCAGCAGGGTGGCGACCCGGCGGCCGTCAGCGCCCAGATCGCAGGTCTCGTCGGCGATCCGCTCGCGCACCTCGTCGAAGCTGAGCGGTCCGGCCTGGTCGCGCCACGACCCCAGCCCGCTGGTGCGCGGGTCGTCCACCCCGAAGAACCGAACGTCGCCGAAAGGCTTGACCGGATCGCCCTCCAGGTGGGTCCAGCCGAGGTCCTTGAGGTACTGGCTGACGAAGGGGCCGTTGTCGTGGTTGCCGGCGACGGCCACCCGCGCGGTGTAGTCGTCGAAGGCCTCGTCGAGCGAGTCCAGGCTGAACGCCTCCCACGGCTCCCCGGTGGAGGTGTCGTCCCCGGCGTCGAGGATCACCGTCGCGCCGGCGAGGTCCGCGACCCGTCGTACGACGGCGTCCATGCTGATGTTGTCGTGCCGGTCACTGACCAGGACGGCGGTGATCTCGTCGGACTCCGGGCGGCGCAGCTGGCCCGCGATGGTGTCGGCCTTGTCCTCGATCTTCTCGAAGAACTTGGTGCTCTTCTGGAAGCTGTCGAAGGCGCTCGAGATGAGTCGGCGCGTGGCACTGGTGAGCAGCCCGCCCTGCACCTCGACGTGGGCGAGCTCCTCGGGCACCTGCAGCTCCGGGATCGCCTGGCGCAGCGGGATCCAGTCGCGTTCGGTGACCTGGTGGGGAGCGTCCTGCCACGGCTCGATGACGGCCAGCGCCGCCAGTCCGAAGGCGGTGCTGACCACGAGCGCCCGGCTGGGCGAGGGCCGGCCGAGCTCCGCGCGACGACGCGGGCCGAGCAGCAGCCACAGGGCGATCGGCACCAGCCCGATCACCGCTCCGCGGAAGGCGGAGTCCCAGGCGAGGCCGACGACCTCCTGGCGGATCCGGCGGATCTCGGGCTCCGGGCGGCTCGCGAGCACCGAGTAGCGGCGGACCAGCTCGCCGGCGGAGGAGGCGTTCGTCTTGCCGAAGTCGATGTCCACGCCGATGAGCTGGTCGTTGCGCAGCCGGAAGTCCGGCAGGTAGGGGCCCATCTCGATGCGCGAGTGCTGGTCGAGGGTGGGGCTCACCCGGGCGTCGTGGCTGGCCACGACCATCGGCGCCTGCGAGTGGAAGAACACGATCAGCCAGGCCGGCAGGGCCACCACCAGCCACGCGAGCAGGTAGCCGACGACCCGCAGGAGGGTACGCCGGCGCGGTGGTCGGACGGCAGCGGGCACTACGTGGCCAGGCGCGCCTGGTCGATCGCGTACAGCACCACCGAAGCAGCGACGCCCGCGTTCAACGACTCCAGGGAGCTGGCCATCGGGATGCTGAGCAGCTGGTCGCAGGTCTCGGCGACCAGCCGCGAGAGGCCCTGCCCCTCGGAGCCAACCACCAGCACCAGCGGGCCGTCGGCGAGGTCGAAGTCGGGGAGCGCGACCTCACCGTCGGCAGCCAGGCCGACGACCATGCAGCCGGCCGCCTGGTAGGCCTTCAGCTGACGGGTGAGGTTCACCGCCTGCGCCACCGGCACGCGGGCCGCGGCGCCGGCCGAGGTCTTCCATGCGGCCGCCGTCATCCCGGCCGCCCGCCGCTCGGGGACCAGCACGCCATGGGCACCGAAGCCGGCCGCGGAGCGGACCACGGCGCCCAGGTTGCGCGGGTCGGTGACCGAGTCGAGCGCCACGATCAGCGGCGGCTCACCTGCCTCCGCCGCGCGGGCGAGCAGGTCGTCGGGATGGGCGTACTCGTAGGCCGGGACCCGGGCAGCCAACCCCTGGTGCACCGCCCCGCTGGTCAGCCGGTCGAGCTCGGTGCGCGGCACCTCCATCAGCGCGATGGCTCGCTCCGCCGCGGTGGCGAAGACCTCACGCAGCCGGCCGTCGCGTTCGGCGCCCTCCGCCACGTAGATGCCGGTCACGGGCATTGCGGCCCGCACCGCCTCGAGGACGGAGTTCCGCCCGGCGATCCACTCCGAGTCGCCCGTGGTGCCGCGACGGTTGCCCACGGCGCCTCGGCGACCCCCCGGACCGGCGCCCTGGTCGCGCTTCTGCCGGGTCTTGTGCGCCTTGTGGTAGGGCCGGTCCTCGGCCTTGGGGGTCGGTCCCTTGCCCTCGAGTCCGCGCCGGACCCGGCCGCCGGAGCCGGCCGTCGGGTTGCCCTTGGCGGTCTTCTTGATCGCGCCGCGGCGCTTGGAGTTGCCCGGCATCAGGCACCACCCGCCAGCGTCCACTTCGGTCCGGCTGGGGTGTCCTCGACCTCGATGCCGGCCGCCGAGATCCGGTCCCGGATGGCGTCTGCGGTCGTCCAGTCCCGGTCGGCGCGCGCCTGGGCGCGCTGCTCGAGCAGGCTCGTCACGAGCACGTCGACCGCGTTGGTCAGCCGCTCGTCGGGGCCGCCCTGCGACGCCCAGGCGACGTCGGCGGGGTCCAGGCCCAGGACGTCCAGCATCGCCCGGACGGAGCCGGCACTGCCGCGCAGCGCCGCCGAGGCCCCTCCGGCGAGCAGCTTGTTGCCCTCGCGGACGACCTCGAAGATCGCGGCCACGGCGGCCGGGGTCCCGAGGTCGTCGTCCATCGCCTGCACGAAGTCGGCGCACGCGGTGCCCAGTGGCACCGGCTCACCGAGCAGCTCCTCGGCCCGCGCCAGGAAGGCCTCGACCCGGCGGAAGCCCACCGCGGCCTCCTCCAGCGCCTCGAAGCTGAACTCCACGTGCGAGCGGTAGTGCGCGGCGACCATGTAGTAGCGCAGCTCGATCCCTCGGACCTTCGTGAGCACCTCGGGCACGATCAGCGAGTTGCCCAGCGACTTGCTCATCTTCTCGCCCGACGTGGTGATCCACGCGTTGTGCAGCCAGTACGACGTGAACGGGCGTCCTGCCGCCTGCGACTGGGCCAGCTCGTTCTCGTGGTGCGGGAAGCGCAGGTCGACGCCGCCGCCGTGGATGTCGAAGGCCGGTCCGAGGTACTTGCCGGCCATCGCCGAGCACTCGATGTGCCAGCCGGGGCGCCCCGGACCCCAGGGCGACGGCCACGCAGCGGTGTCGGGCTCGGACTCCTTCTTGTGGCCCTTCCAGAGTGCTAAGTCGCGGGGATCCTTCTTGCCGCGCGGATCGGCGTCCTCGGCGGCTTCCATGTCGTCGAGGTCCTGATGGGTGAGCGCGCCGTACGACGGCCACGAGCGCACGTCGAAGTAGACGTCTCCAGAGCCGTCCTGCGCCGGGTAGGCGTGCCCACGCGCAACCAGCTCGCCGATCAGCTCGATCATCTCCGGGATGTGGCCCGTCGCCGCCGGCTCGTAGGTGGGCGGCAGCACGTTGAGCGCGTCGTAGGCCTTGTCGAGCTCGCGCGCCATCGTGTAGGCGAGGTTGTACCAGGGCCGGCCCTGCTCCGCGGACTTGACCAGGATCTTGTCGTCGATGTCGGTGATGTTGCGGATGAAGGTGACGTCGTACCCCTTGGCCTGCAGCCACCGGCGCAGCACGTCGAAGTTGACCGCGCTGCGCACATGTCCGACGTGGGGCTCGCCCTGCACCGTCAGACCGCAGACGTAGACGCCCGCCTTGCCCGCCTGCAGGGGGACGAAGTCACGGGTCTGCGCCGTCCGGGTGTCGTGGAGCCTCAAGGTCACTGCGCGAGTCTAGCGAGCCGGAGGGCGTCCGCTGACCGTGTCGGCGGAGCCCGCGATGTGGCTCGAAGCTGTGACGGAAGTGACCGGTGGGATCTATCGTGGTCAGGTGAACCGCTTCCGCGCCCTCGTCGGCTCCCTCGTCACCGTGCTCGTCTCGGCCGGGCTCGCGGCCTCCGTGGTGGTCGCGCCGCCCGCCGGGGCCGCCGAGAACCTCGGCTGGAGCACGCTGAGCCGCGTCACCACCAACACCCAGTGGGCCGCCGGGCGGCTCCGGGGCACGGCCTGGGGCCACGGCAACCTCTCGATGGCCCGCAACGTCGGCAGCACCACGTTCCAGGGCGTCACCTACGGGTACGCCTCGTGGGACTCCCCGTGGGTGAGTCCGGGCCGGCGGTTCACCGAGCTGGTGCCCTCCTGGACGGCGCGGACCCCGAACGGCACCTGGTTGCACGTCTACGTGCGGGTGCGCACCGTGGACGGCCGGATCTCGCGGTTCAAGGACATGGGCAGCTGGTCCAGCAGCGACCAGCTCTTCCGCCGTACCAGCGCCGGGCCGCAGGCCGACGCGATCGCCCGGGTGGCCACCGACACGCTGATGTCGACCGGTCCGGCGTTCAACGGCTACCAGTTCCGCATCTACCTCCAGCGGCGCAACGGCCTCGACGGGCGGCCGGCCGTCACGCGCAGCCCCACCGTGCTGGCCCTGCAGGCCGTCGTGTCCCGGCTGCCGGCGCGCTTCCCGACGACCTCGCGGCCGCTGAGCAGCGCCCCGGTCTGGCTCGCCGTCCCGCGGTTCTCCCAGATGATCCACGCCGGCCAGGACCCGCAGTACGGCGGTGGCGGCGAGGCGTGGTGCTCGCCGACGTCGCTGGCGATGGTGGTCGGCTACTACGGCAAGCTCCCTCCTGCCTGGAGCTACCGGTGGGTGCCCGCCGGGTGGCCGGACCGGGTCGTCAACGAGTTCGCCCGGCTGACCTACGACCACGGCTACGCCGGCAACGGCAACTGGCCGTTCAACACCGCCCTGGCGACGGCCTGGCTGCCCGACACGTTCGTCACCCGGCTGCCCGACCTGCGCGCCGCGGAGCGCCTGGTCCGGGCCGGGATCCCGGTGATCGCCTCGATCGCCTTCGGCCGCGGCGAGCTGGACCGGGCACCGATCTCCGCCACGAACGGGCACCTCGTGGTGATCGTGGGCTTCAACCGGTACGGCAGCCCGATCGTCAACGACCCGGCCGCACCGGACAACCGGACCGTGCGGCGCACCTACGACCGGGGCCAGTTCGAGCGGGCCTGGCTCAACGGGTCCGGCGGCCTGGCCTACATCGTGCGCGACGCCGCGCATCCGCTGCCGCCGCGCCCGGCCGGCCTGCGCGCCTGGTGAGGTCCGCGGCCCCGCGCGGTGGCTCGGGCCGTCTGACGGGGCTGGTGACGACGTTCTCGTGACCTCGACGGACCCGCGAGCACCGGTGTGGCGTTCCGGGCGCTACCCCTCCGCCTCGAAGTCGATCGTGTGCCAGCCGGTGGCACCGTCGGGCAGGACCCCGCTGCGAACCGCCGTCTGGGTCTCTCCCGTGCGGTCGGTCGCCCGGACCGCGAGGGTGTGCTTGCCGGCGGACACCTCGAGCCGGCCACTCCACTGCACCCAGGTGTCCTGGTTGGGCACCGAGCCGAGCTCGGCCTGCTCCCACGGGCCGCCGTCGAGCTGGTACTCGACCTTCGCGATGCCGGTGTGCTGGGCCCATGCGCTCCCCCCGACTGCGAGGGGGCCGCTCGGCACCGCCGCGCCACCGCGGGGTACGTCGATCCGGGACTCGGTCTTGACCGGGCCCTTCGCCCCCCAGCCACGCTCGGTCCAGTAGGCGGAGAATTGGTCGAACCGGGTGACCTCGAGGTCGACCAGCCACTTGGTCGCCGAGACGTAGCCGTAGAGGCCGGGCACGACCATCCGTACCGGGAACCCGTGCTCGAGCGGCAGCGGCTCCCCGTTCATCGCGACGGCCAGCATCGCGTTGCGGTCGTCGGTCAGCGCGGTCAGCGGCGTGCCGCAGGTCCAGCCGTCCTTCGACGTCTGCAGCACCGCGTCCGCCCCCGGGTGCACGCCGGCCTCGGCGAGGAGGTCGCGCACCAGGACACCGGACCAGTAGGCGTTGCCGATCAGGTCACCGCCCACCACGTTGGACACGCAGCAGAGCGTCACCCAGGTCTCGGTCAGCTGGCGGTCCACCAGCTCGGCGTAGCTGAGCGTGATCTCCCGGTCGACCATTCCGTGGATGCGCACCGACCAGTCGTTGGGCTTGATCGCGGGCGGCGAGAAGGCCGTGTCGATCCGGTAGAACCGCGCGTTCGGCGTACGCCACGGTGCGATGCCCTCGACCCCGGCGTCGACGCCCGAGGGCACCCGGCCGGCGGAGACGGGCAGGCGCAGCAGCCGGCGCGCCTGCTCGACCTGCTCGCGCCCCCGTCCGGCCAGGCGGCCCAGTGCGGCCGCGGCGACGGCGCCCAGGGCGACCCCTCCCGAGCGCAGCAGCAGCTGGCGGCGGTCCGGCCGAGCGCTGCGCCCGCCGTCCTCGCCGCCGACGACGGGTTCGCTCGCCGGACCGGCGGAGGACCCGCGGGAGTCGGCGAGCAGGGGCCCGGAGAGGATCCGGAAGCAGACCAGCCAGGTGACCAGCCCGACGACGACGGCGATGCCGGCATCCAGCCCGGCACCGTCGAGACGCAGCTCGGCGAGCAGGCCCAGCACCGCGAGGCCGAAGAAGATGCCGTCCGTCAGCAGCGTGCTGCGCCGGCTGAGCACCCCGGCCAGGGCACAGATCAGCAGGAAGATCACCGCGGTGCCCGCGATGAGCAGCGGCTTGTCGAGGTGGCGCACGATCTCCACCAGCCGGACCGCCAGCGAGCCGGGGGTGAAGTCGCGGACCGCCAGCGCCACCGCGACGAGCGGCGACTCGCCGCTGAACGCCCACACGAAGCCCTGGCTGGTGGCCAGCCCGGCCAGTCCGGCCAGCGCGCCGGCGAACGCCAAGGGCGCTTCCGGAGCACGATGCGCGGAGGTGGCCACCGACTCATCGTCTCGCACCCGGCCAAGAATGCGCTGAGGACCCCGGGGCCGGTGCGGCATGATCGCCCTGTGCCTGACCTTGTGCCTCAGCCTGTGCCTGACCCTGTGCCTCACTCCCTGCCTCGACCCGGGACCAGCGACCTGCGCATCGGCATCGGCACCGACGTGCACCGCCTCGTCGAGGGGCGCCCGATGCAGCTGGCGGGCCTGCACTGGCCCGACGAACCGGTCGGTCCCGAGGGCCACAGCGACGGCGACGTCGTGCTGCACGCCGCCTGTGACGCCCTGCTCTCCGCAGCCGGGCTCGGCGACCTGGGCAGCAACTTCGGCACCGCGGAGCCCGAGTGGGCCGGCGCCCCCGGCGACCGGCTGCTCGCCGAGACGCTGCGTCGGGTGCGGGCAGCGGGCTGGGAGGTGGTCAACGTCGCGGTGCAGCTCGTCGGCAACCGCCCGCGCCTGGGCACCCGCCGCGCGGAGGCACAGGCCGGTCTCGCCGCGCGGCACGGCATCGTCGTCACCCTGACGGCCACGACGACCGACGGGCTCGGGCTGACCGGCCGCGGAGAGGGCATCGCGGCGGTGGCCAACGCACTGCTGGTCCGTGCCTAGCCGGACCGGCGCGAGGCGCCTCCTGCACGCCGTACGACGGCCGGGAGGCGCCTCCTGCCGCCCCGGACACGTGTGACGCCATCCGAGACCGCCACGGTGCGTCGTACGCCGATGCAGCACACTGCCGGTGATGAGCGAGACCCTGCAGACCTTCGACGGGTTGACCCTCGCGGTGCAGACCTACGGCCCCGAGGACGTCCCGGTGACCGTTGTGCTCGCGCACTGCTGGACGCTGGACCACGACGACTGGCACTACCAGGTACGTGACCTCCAGCGCGCGTTCGGGCACCGGATCCGGATCGTCACCTGGGACCACCGTGGGCACGGCGGCTCGGAGGGTTCTCGGGTGCGCAGCGACTGTCGGATCGACCTGCTCGCTCGGGACATGGGTGCGGTCATCGACCGGTTCGCGCCGCGCGGCAGCCTGGTGCTGGCCGGCCACTCGATCGGCGGGATGACGATGATGGCGCTCGCCGAGGAGCGGCCCGACGTGCTCGACCGCGTCGTGGGCGCGGCGTTCGTGTCCACGTCGTCAGGGCGGATGGACACCGTCACGCTGGGCCTGCCGGAGATGGGCCCCTTCCTCCGGGCCCAGATCCCGCGGATGCTGGCGCTGCGCTCGCGGACGCTGTCGCGGCGGGCCCGGCGGCGCGCGCCGATCATCGAGCGCCGGATCGTGCGCACCTTCGTGTTCGGCAAGCCGATGCGGCTGGTCGACGCCGCGCAGACCGTCGAGGGGCTGATCAACTCCTCCGCCGACACGGTCGTCGGCTTCTACGAGGACTTCCTGCGGCACGAGCGGACCGACGCCCTCAAGGCGTACGACGGGATCCCGACCCACGTCCTCGTCGGCACCCGCGACGTGCTCACCCCGCCGGCGCACGCTCGCCGCATCGCCGACAACATCGACGGCGCGGTGCTGACCCTGGCACCGGACGCGGGCCACATGCTGCCCTTCGAGCGGGACGCGCTGGTCTCCGGCGTACTGACCCGGCTGGTCCGCCCGCACCTGACCGGGCCGGCCGATGCCTGACCCCCGGGCCGCGGTGGTGGTGCTGGCCGCCGGGTCCGGCAGCCGCGTGGGCGCCGAGGTCAACAAGGTGCTGCTCCCGCTGGGCGGGCAGCCGGTGCTCGCCCACAGCGTGCGCACTGCGCTGGAGGTGCCCGGCGTGCACCGCCTGGTGGTCGTGGTGCGCCCCGATGACCGGGACGCGGTGGCCGCGGCGCTCAGCCCGGTCCTCGGCACCCACGACCTGTGGCTGGTGAACGGGGGTGCGCAGCGGCACGACTCCGAGTACGCCGCGCTGCGGGCGCTCGCGCCCGACATCGAGGCGGGCGACCTCGACGTGGTGGCGATGCACGACGCCGCGCGCCCACTGGCGAGCGCCGGGCTGTTCCGGCGGGTGATCGATGCGGCCGCCGAGCACGGGTCTGCGGTCCCCGCCCTGCCGGCCGGGACGCTGAGCCATCGTGACGGGACCGGTCCGCGCAGCGACCTGGCCCGGGTGCAGACGCCGCAGGCGTTCACCGCCGCGACCCTGCTCGCCGCCTACCGCGACGCCGACCTGGACGGCTTCACCGGCACCGACACGGCGGCCTGCCTGGAGCGTTACGCCGGGGTGACCGCGCACAGCGTGCCCGGCTCGGTGGCCAACCTGAAGGTGACCTTCCCCGAGGACCTGGCGCTCGCGGAACGGTTGCTCGCGCGCCGTCGCTGAACCTGCTCAGTCCGCGCGGGTGAGCGCCTCCAGCACAGCGATGTCCGCCTCCTCGTGGACCCGGCGCCCGGCAGCGGGCGCCTCCAGCAGCCGCACCCCGAACTCTTCGGCGAGCCGGTCCACCAGTGCGGGGAAGTCGTCGGTGCGCAGCTGGTCGAGCCGGGCGAGCACTTCGCCCGGGATGACGACCGGGCTGGTCACGCCGACGAGTCCGGACCGGTCGACCGTCGCACCGAGCAGACCGCCCTCCAGCGGCCCGGAGAGCGGCTTGACGGTGTCGGTGACCGGGCGGTGGCCGACCACGATCGCCCCCGTGCGCGCCGCCAGGGCGACGGCCTCGGCGAGGAACTGCGGCGGCGTCATCGGGCACAGCGGGTCGTGCAGCACGAGGGGCCGGCCCGATCGTCGTACCAGCTCCGGCTCGGTGCCCTGGTCGACCAGCTGCACCCCGGCCTCGCCGAGCGCCCACGACGCGGTCGCGAGCAGCGACTCCCCGTGCACCAGCGCGAACGGCAGCGAGCCGCGCCCCTCGATGGGCACCCAGCCCAGCGCCGGCTCCTGGTCCTGGTCCTGGTCCATCCCTGCAGGGTAGAGACGGCGGACGCCCCCGGTCACCGACCGGGGGCGTCCAACGTGTCCGTGCGTCGTCAGGAGGCGAGGACCTCGTCGAGAATGGTCTCGGCCTTGTCCTCGTTGGTGTGCTCGGCGAGCGCGAGCTCGGAGACGAGGATCTGCCGCGCCTTCGCCAGCATCCGCTTCTCGCCCGCGGACAGGCCCCGGTCGCGTTCGCGGCGCCACAGGTCGCGGACCACCTCCGCGACCTTCATGACGTCGCCGGAGTGCAGCTTCTCGAGGTTGGCCTTGTAACGGCGTGACCAGTTGGTGGGCTCGTCCGGAACGACCGCACGCAGGACGTCGAAGACCCTGTCCAGGCCCTCCTTGTCCACCACGTCGCGGACGCCGACCAGGTCGAGGTTGCACGCGGGGACCCGAACGACCAGGTCCTGTTGTGCCACGATGCGCAGGACGAGGTACTGCTTCTCCTCGCCCTTGATGGTGCGCATCTCGATGTCCTCGATGACTGCAGCCCCGTGATTGGGATAAACAACCGTTTCGCCGACGGTGAAAGTCATGTGTCTGTGAACCACCTTTCG
>DASTFI010000103.1:0-4760 GCA_035708765.1 Marmoricola sp. | reverse complement strand
CTCAGCGCTGGCTGGCGGGGCGGACGGTCTTCTTGTGCTGCGGCCGCGCGGCGGCGAGGTCCTCGAGGAAGCTGGACGCCCAGTGGTTGACGTCGCACTCGGCGACGGTCTTGCGCATCGCCCGCATCCGCCGGCCGAGGTCCTTCTCGTCGGCGTTGTAGGCGGCCAGCATCTTGGCCTTCATGTCGTTGATGTCGTAGGGGTTGATGAGGAACGCCTGGCGCAGCTCGTTGGCGGCGCCGGCGAACTCCGACAGCACCAGGGCCCCGTCGCCCTCGTAGCGACACGCGACGTACTCCTTGGCGACCAGGTTCATCCCGTCGCGGAAGGGCGTGACGACCATGATGTCGGCGGCCCGGTAGAGCGCGGCCATCTCCGTCTGCGGGAACGACGAGTTGAGATAGCTGATCGCCGGACGGCCGATCCGGCCGAGGTCGCCGTTGATGTGGCCCACCAGGCGGTCGATCTCGTCGCGCAGCTTGCGGTACTGCCCGACCCGCTCACGCGACGGACTGGCGACCTGGACGAAGGTGGCCTCCTCGACGGTGAAGTGGCCGTCGTGGATCAGCTCGCTGAACGCCCTCAGGCGTGCGTAGATGCCCTTGGTGTAGTCGAGCCGGTCGATGCCGAGGAACACCTTGCGGGGGTTGCCGAGGTCGTCGCGGATCTGCTCGGAGCGTTGCTGCACCTGCTCGGACCGCGCCATCTCCTCGAAGCCGGCGGTGTCGATCGAGATGGGGTACGCCTTGGCCGTCACCATCCGGCCGTCCGGCAGGTAGACGGAGTCGCGGTGCGTCTTGTGCCCCACCCGCTGCCGGACCAGCCGGATGAAGTTCTGCGCCGCGCCCTGCAGCTGGAAGCCGACCAGGTCGGCCCCGAGCAGCCCCTCCAGCACCTGCCGGCGCCAGGGCAGCTGGGAGAACAGCTCCCCGGGTGGGAAGGGGATGTGCAGGTAGAAGCCGATCCGCAGGTCCGGGCGGAGCTCGCGCAGCAGCGCCGGGACCAGCTGGAGCTGGTAGTCCTGCACCCACACCATGCCGTCCTGGTTGGCGACCTCGGCGGCCGCCTCGGCGAACCGCTGGTTGATGTCGACGTAGCAGTCCCACCACTCCCGGTGGAACTCCGGTTTGGCGACCAGGTCGTGGTAGAGCGGCCACAGCGTCGCGTTGGAGAACCCCTCGTAGAACTCCTCCTCCTCGCGCGGGGACATCGCCACCGGGATCAGCGACAGGCCGTTCTCGACGAAGGGCTCCATGTCGGCGCCGGTGTTGCCCGGCCAGCCGATCCACGCACCGTCGTTCTTGCGCATCACCGGCTCCAGGGCGCTGACCAGCCCGCCCGGGGAGCGCCGCCAGGTCACCGACCCGTCCGCACCCACCACCCGGTCGACGGGGAGCCGGTTGGCCACGATCACCAGGTCGGCGTTGAAGCTCTGCTGGGCGTTCCGGCTCGTCTTCCTGGTCACGTCCCGACCCTACTGACTGCTCCTCGCCGGGGGACACCCTCAGCCGGCGGGCACCTCGAGCAGCGCACGGACGCGCTCGAGCTCGTCGTCCAGCTCCGCGTGCTCGGCGCGGGTCAGTCGCCCGAACAGCTCGGTCACCACCGGCCGGTCGTCCTCGACCCGCCACAGGCCGGCGAGCATCCCGTCGACGAAGACCGTGCAGCCGCTGCCGCCGTTGACGCCCATCCAGCGCTTGCGCTGCTCGGCCGTGGTGACTCGGTCCCGGCCGGCATGGGAGAGCCAGAGGTTGTCGTAGGTGCCGAGCAGCCGGACCGGCGCCGCCACGTCCGCTCCGACGAGGGGCGCGCCGACCACGTCGTACAGCGCCTTCCCCTCGGTGGTGCGGTGCACGACCAGCCAGTCGGCGCCTTCCCGCAGCAGCTCCCGCAGCACCGACGCCATCCCCGGGACGCCGCTCCACGTCGTGACGTCCGCGGCGGTCGCCGGTCCGTACGCGGCGAGGTAGCGCCGGACCAGGGTCGGCACGTCCGGGTCCGCAGCCGGTGTCCCGGTCCAGGTGTCCACCCGTTGGTAGACGACCCCGCCCGAGGCGCGCCACTGGCCGCGCGGCGGCAGTTGCACGAGTGGTGCCACGACCCGGGCGAGGCCGCCCAGCTGGCGCGGCGGCAGGTCGGGCCAGCGGGTGGCGAGCCGCTCACCGAGCTCCTTGACCGGGAGCGGGCCCTCGACCAGCGCCTCGTCGACGGCCTCGGCGAACCCGGTCCGTGGGGCGCCGAGGTGCCGGACGTCGGCCAGGTTCTGGCTCTGCCTCACTTCGCGTGCGTGCACCGGCCGGGCGAACCGCCACAGCGGTGCGGCGTCCGCGGCGGCCAGCAGGTGGACGGTGCCGCGCAGGGTGTACATCCGCACCAGCGAGCGGTCGTCGAGCGCTGCCGACACTGCGCGGGGGTCGAAGTCGCCCAGTCGCGCGGCGAGCCCGAGGTACGGCGGCAGGGTGGCCTGCGCCTGCAGTCCCACCAGCCGGCCGACGAGCTCGAGCGCGCTGCCGTCGCTGCGGCGCAGCAGACCCTGGCGGGCGAGCAGCGTGCGGTTGAGGTCGCCGGGCGTGAGCGTCTCGGTCACCCCGCAGACGATAGGGCCGACGCAGGGCGCGCCGCCCGGTCCGACGGGGGCGTGCCGCCGGAGCCTTGCCCCCTGGGGCCGCACCGGCACGGGCAGGAGGTGGCGGGTCGGTCCGGTTCGTCCCGTTTGTCCGGACGCGCCGCGCTGCTCGCCACGCCGGGAACCAAATGACACCGTTGTGGTTCGTCGTTTACGATGGTGCCGCACCGCCCGCCCCGCCCCGAGGAGTAGCCGACGATGGTCGCCAGCCACGCATTCGACTCCGGACAGCCCGAGCAGACCTCCCTGTCCGAGCGTGATCGCGACATCCTCGACTTCGAGCGCCAGTGGTGGAAGTACGCCGGGGCCAAGGAGACGGCCGTGCGCGAGAAGTTCGACATGTCCTCCACCCGCTACTACCAGGTGCTCAACGCCCTCATCGACCGCCCGGAGGCCCTCGCGCACGACCCGCTGCTGGTCCGCCGCCTGCGTCGCCTGCGGGCCGCCCGCCAGCGGCAGCGCTCGGCCCGGCGCCTCGGCTTCGAGGTCTGAGCATGGCCCGCTGGCTGCACCGGCGCACCGAGGCCGGCGTCGTCCTGCCGACCCGGCTGATGGTGGCCAGCATCTCCGTCATCGCCGTCGGCGGACTCGTCTTCGCCGCGACCCAGCCCGAGGACGTCACCCCCGCGAAGGCGACGCCGGTGGTCGCGAAGCCGACGCCCAAGCCGACCCTGCCGGCGCCGCGGCTGAAGCCCAAGCCCCGGCCGCAGGTCAACCGGGCCGCCACCTACGTCGAGGTCTACAACAACTCCAACGTCGCCGGTCTCGCCGGAAGGATCGCGACCCAGGCGCAGTCGCTGGGCTGGAACGTCGTCGGTTCGGACAACTGGTACGGCACCATCACCACCTCGACGGTCTACTACCCCGCCAAGCTCGAGCGCGCCGCCCGGTTGCTCGCCAAGGACCTCGGGGTCGCCCGGCTCAGGCCGGCCATCGACCCGATGCGGCTCGACCGGCTGACGGTGATCCTCACCGGCGACCTGAGCTGACCGCCCGGTCGGAGCCTGTCCCTCGGCCGGACCGGAGGTGGTTGAGTGGGTGCCATGGAGCTCGTCTCACCCACGGCAGCGGAGCGGTACGACGCGCTGCTGGCGCACGCCGACCGGTTGCTCGTCGCACTGGACTTCGACGGAACCATGGCGCCGATCGTGGCCGATCCCGAGCGTGCCTTCGCCCATCCCGGAGCCGGAGAAGCGCTCGCCCAGGTCGCCGCCCAGGTCCGGGCGGTGGCCATCGTCACCGGCCGCCCGGTCCACCAGGTGCTCCAGCTCGGCCGGTTCGTGGACCTCGCCGACCGGCTGGGCGACACCGACCGAGAGCTGGTGATCCTGGGCCAGTACGGCAACGAGCGCTGGGACTCCACGCACCGGGAGATCTCCGCGCCGGAGGTGCCACCGGGGCTCACGGCCCTGCGCGAGGAGCTGCCCGCGCTGCTCGAGGAGGCGGCCGCCACCGATGCGTGGATCGAGGAGAAGGGCCTCGCCGTGGGGGTGCACACCCGCCGTACCGACGACCCGAACGCCACCTACGACCGGCTGCTGCCGGTGCTGGGCCGAGCCGCGGAACGCCATGGCCTGGCCGTCGAGCCGGGCCGCCTGGTCGTCGAGGTGCGCGCCGGTGACCGCGACAAGGGCCAGGCGCTGCGGGAGCTGGTCGTCGAGCTCGGGGCCGAGGCGGTGGTGTTCCTCGGCGACGACCTCGGTGACCTCCCTGCCTTCACCGTGGTCGAGGAGCTGCGTCGCGACGGGATGGCCGGCCTGCTGGTGTGCTCGGCCTCGGCCGAGCAGGCCGCCCTGCGTGAGCACGCCGACGTCGTGGTCGACGGCCCCGACGGAGTCGTGAGCTGGCTGCACCGGCTCGCCGGCGACCTCGCGGGTCCCTGAGCGGCCGGCGCAGCGCTGCTTGACCCGCGCTGCCCGATCAGTGCAAACGATCAGTGCGGGCGATCAGTGCCCGGCCGGCTCCTCGACGTCGTCTACGGCGGCGAGGGGGCCCGGTGCCACCGGGTCGGTCGCCCGGATCATCCGGTCGGGCGCGACGTTGCGGCGACTCGCCCACAGGTAGTAGATGACCGCCGGCACCACGAGGCCGATGATCCACGAGATGTCCGCACCGCCGAGCTCCTTGGTGAACG
>DASTFI010000102.1:0-13362 GCA_035708765.1 Marmoricola sp. | reverse complement strand
GAGTCGCTCTTGCGCGACTTCAGCCCGACCGGCACCATCGCCACCAGGGAGGCGTCCGGCAGCGCGTTGTGGTCCTGGAGATAGCGACGTACGGCGCCGCCGCACATCGCGAGCACGACGTCGTTCATCGTGGTCCGGCTGGCCTGGGCGATGCCGCGGATCCGCTCCAGCGGCCACTGGTCGGCCGCCACCCGCCGCGAGCCGGTGATGCTCACGTTGAACATCGACCGGGGTGCGTGGAACGACAGCGCCGAGGCCTCGTTGCGGATGCCCATGGTCAGGGTCTTGAGGAACGCCGCGGGGAGACCGGCGGCCTCCGCGGTCAGGCCCAGCGCGGTGCGCAGCGCGTCCGCCGGCACCTCGTGCATCCGCTGGTCGGCCCCCTCGCGAGCCTTCCTGGTGCGGGCGATCGCGCGGGCGTCGAACGGCAGCGGCATGTCGCGCTCGTCGGGGTCGGAGGTGAGCACGCTCTGCATCAGCTTCATCGCCGAGATGCCGTCGACCAGGGCGTGGTGCAGCTTGGTGTAGATGGCCAGCCGGCCGTCCTCGAGCCCTTCGATGATGTGCAGCTCCCACAGCGGCCGTTCCCGGGCCAGCCGGGTGCCGTGCAGCCGGGAGACGAGCTCGAGCAGCTCCCGGATCCGGCCCGGCTTGGGCAGTGCACTGTGCCGCACGTGGTACTCCAGATCGAACTGCTTGTCCTCCTGCCACACCCACTGGCCGAGCGTCCCGATCGCGTGGTGCGGCCGCTTCACGAACAGCGGTGCGATCTCCTGCGTCTCCAGCGCCCGCTCGAAGAGGAGCCGACCGAAGTCCGCAGGCGCGTCCTCCGGGGGCTCGAAGAGCTGCAACCCCGCCACGTGGGTGGGCATGCTGCGGCTCTCCGCCAGCAGGAAGGCGAGAGAGGTGGGATCGATCGGGACGGCCACGGGCAACAACCTCCTGGGAGCGGTTCGCTCGATCCTCGCGCCTCGGGCGACGTGTTGGGAAGGGCCGGGTCCACGCCCGCGCCCGTCGACTCCCCAACGAGCGGTGACGCGGGTAGGTTCGGCCGTGTGACGGACGCGACCTTCGACGACGTGGCCGCCGACCCGGTTGAGCGGCCGCACGGATGACCGACCGGACCCACCGGATCACGCACCGGGTCACGCATCGGGTCACTCACCGGGTCACCCATGGGGGCGGTGCCTACCTGCGCCGTCCGCTGCAGGCCGCCGACTTCATGGTCGACAAGGGACGCACCTCGGTGCGGGCACGGGTCGCCCGGCTCCGCTCGAAGTCCTGGCAGGTCGGGCAGTGCGCGGTGGCCTGCGGGGTCAGCTGGTTCCTCGCCCAGCACCTGCTGGGTCACCCGCACCCCTACTTCGCGCCGATCGTGGCGCTGGTCAGCCTGGGCACCAGCTACGGCCAGCGGCTGCGCCGCGTCGCCGAGGTCACCGTCGGGGTCGCCGTCGGCGTGGCGCTGGGCGACCTCTACACGCACATCTTCGGCCGCGGTCCGTGGCAGATCACCGTGATGATCGCCGTGGCGATGGTGATCGCGCTGCTCCTCGACGCGAGTCCACTGCTGGTGAACCAGATCGCGATCCAGTCGCTGGTGATCGTGACGGTGCTGCCCTCCTCCGACGCCGCCTTCCTGCGGTGGACCGATGCACTGGTCGGTGGTGCCGTCGCGCTGGTCGCCGCCTCCGTCGTACCCCGGGCCCCGCTGCGCCGCCCCCGGATCCAGGCCGCGGTGGTCGTCCGCCGGATCTCCGAGCTGCTGCGGAGCTCGGCCGACCGGATCGAGGACCGCGACGTCGACCGGGCGCTGGCCGACCTGCGCCGGGCGCGCACCACCGACAACCTGATCCGTGAGCTGCAGGGCGCTGCGGACGAGGGTCTCTCGATCATCGCCTCCTCGCCGTTCCGCTACCGCCACAAGGGGCGCGTGCGCCAGATGGCCGAGCTCGTGGAGCCGCTCGACTTCGCGCTGCGCACGACCCGGGTGCTGGCCCGCCGGGTGGCGGTGGCGTGCCATCGGGGCGAGCCGATCCCGCCGTCGTACGCCGCCTTCCTGCGCGACCTCGCCGAGGCGTCGGACGCGATGGCGGCCGAGCTGGGCGCGCGTCGGATGGCGGAGTCGGTGGCCGACCGCCTGCTCGCGCTGGCCGACCGGACGACCACCCTCGAGCGCAGCGAGGCGCTGTCGGCCGAAGTGGTGCTGGCCCAGATCCGCTCGCTCATCGCCGACCTGCTCGCCATCAGCGGGATGGACCCGCTGGAGGCCACCGACCACATCCCGCTGATCTGAGCACCCGTCGTGCAGTCGGCACGGGTGACCACTCGAAGCAGCGGGAGTGACCCTTCAACGGCTCACTCCAGCTCGCGCACCACCGAGTCGACCACCTGGACCAGGTCGCCGCGGGTCTGCTGGGCGACGGCGCGCTGGCGTTGGTACGACGCGCCACGGCGGGGGATCTCGCGGACCAGCGCCAGGTCGTCGACGCAGTGCAGCCGGTGCGCGACCGGCTGCAGGCGGGCCAGCAGCCGGTCGAGGTCGTCGAGCAGCAGGCACTCGTGGGAGGAGTCGTCGAGGATGATCCAGGCGTCCAGCCCGTAGCGGGCCGCCCGCCACTTGTTCTCCTGCACATGCCACGGCGGCATGGTCGGCAGCTTCTCGCCGGCCTCGAGCCGGTCGGCCAGGTGCACCACCAGGCAGTGCGTGAGCGCGACCAGGGCGCGCATCTCCCACAGGGTGGAGACCCCGTCGCAGATCCGCACCTCGACGGTGCCGGTGCGCGGCGCCGGGCGGACGTCCCAGCGGATCTCGTCGACCTGGTCGATCACGCCGGTGGTGAGCAGGTCGTCGGTGTAGTGCTCGAACTCGGACCAGCTCTGGAACTGGAACGGCAGCCCTGCGGTCGGCAGCTGCTGGAACATCATCGCCCGGTTGCTGGCATAGCCGGTGTCGGTGCCCGACCAGATGGGCGAGGAGGCCGACAGCGCCTGCAGGTGGGGATACCAGTTGAGCAGCGCGCTCACGATCGGCATCACGTGGTCGCGGTGCACCCCGACGTGGACGTGCACGCCCCAGATGAGCATCTGCCGGCCCCACCACTGGGTTCGCGCGATGAGCTCCTCGTACCGGTGGCCCTCGGTCAGCTGCTGGCGCGACCAGGCCGCGAAGGGGTGGGTCCCGGCGGAGTAGAGGTCGACGCCGAGCTGGTCGGCCAGGGGACGGACCTTGCCGATCATCTCGGCCAGCTCGCCCATCGCCTGGTCGGTGCTCTCGCAGATCCCCGTGGTGAGCTCGACGGTGTTGCGGAGCAGCTCTTTGTGCAGCCGCGGCTCCGCGCCGTGCTTCTCGTGGACCAGGTCGAACAGCTCGGAGGCGGCGTTGACCAGGTCGCGCGACTGGTGGTCGACCAGGGCGAACTCCCACTCCACGCCGAGGCTGGGGCCGGGCGAGCCGGGGAAGTCGATGGCCACGGCACGATCGTTCCACATGGGCGAGGCGGTACCCAGCGGTCCAAAAGCCATCGCCGGTGTGGTCGTGGGAGGTGGCTCGACGCGCGGTTGCGTGGGTTGGCACCATCGGGCGCATGGCTGTTACCTGGCTGACCGCGTTCCTCGACTTCGACCCGGTGGACTTCGATGCCGGCGTCTCCTACTGGCGCGACGTGACCGGCTACGGGATCTCCCGACCCCGCGGCGACGACGGCGAGTTCGCCTCCCTGCTGCCGCCCTCGGGCGACCCGTTCCTGCGGGTGCAACGCCTCGGTGCCGGCCCCGGCGGGGTGCACCTCGACGTGCACGCGCCCGGCCAGGAGTTCGAGGTACGGCGCTCGCCGGGCGGGCTGCCGTACTGCCTGGTCTCCGGTGCCGGGGGGATCAGGCCCGAGCCGGTCCGCTGGGAGAGCGCGTCCTCCCTGGTCGACCAGGTCTGCCTCGACATCCCGCCGCACCTGTGGGAGGCCGAGTGCGGCTTCTGGGCCGGCCTGACCGGCTGGGAGCTCGACCAGGGCGGTCGGGCCGAGTTCCGGCGGTTGCGCAAGCCCGACGGCCAGCCGGTGAACGTGCTGCTCCAGCGGCTCGACGACACCGACGCCGACCGGGTGACCGCGCACGCGGACCTCGCGGCGACCAACCGGGACGCGGAGGCCCAGCGCCACCGGCAGCTCGGCGGCACGGTGGTGCACCGCCGGGCCGGCTGGACGGTGATGCGCGACCCGGTCGGCACGACGTACTGCATCACCGACCGCCGCCCCTGGGCGGAGGACGAGACCCGCTGACCAGCGAGCCCAGGGTCAGCGTGCCGGGTCGAGCTCGTAGCGGTCGAGGAACCGCTGCGCGGCGTGCGTGGACGGGTGGATCAGGGCCGCGGCGACCACCACGATCGCGGCGATCACCAGCCAGCCGGGCCCGCCCCACTCCATGGCCAGGAACGTGTACACCGCCGGCGCCCAGACGTAGCCCAGGGTGCTGCCCAGGTTGCCGGCGCCCTGGTACTCCCCGCGGCGGTCGGGGTCGGACAGCTCGGACTCGAACGCCCAGCCGGCGGCGGAGAGGTACAGCTCGGCACCGGTGACCGTGACGTGGCCCAGCCAGACGAGCGCGATGGTGACCCAGCCGACGGTGTCGTGGGTGACCAGCGTGATCAGGCAGGAGCCGACGAAGAAGACGCTGCTGATCCGCGTGGCCCGCAGCGCGCTGGAGACGTCGCGCACCCCGCGGGCGGCGGCCATCGGCAAGAAGATGCACATCACCGTGTTGGTGCCGAACAGCCAGGCCAGCAGCACGCGCGGCGCGTCGGTGGCCTCCACCAGCCACAGCGGGATCACGATCTGCAGGAGCACCTGGTTGGTGGCCAGGACGCCGCCGAAGAACGACGTGGACAGGTAGCCGACGTTGCGCAGCGCCCCGGGGACCTGCCGGTCGTCGGCGACGTCCTCCAAGGCGCCCTCGACGGCTACCTCGAGCGCCGACGGCCGGGGCTGGTGGGCCGCCTTCGGGAGCCGGGTGATCCAGGCGGCGTTGACCAGCATCAGCGCCGCGGTCAGCCAGGGCAGCATCCGGACCACCTGGTCGTTGTCGAAGGCCAGCGCGACGCCGCCGAGCGCCGCCCCGGCGGTGAAGCCGAGGTTGAGCGCGGAGTACATGTAGGCCTGCCCCTTCACCCGCTCGTCGCGGGGGAGCACGTCCAGGACGTAGGCGCCCCGGCCGGCGCCGCCGGAGCTGTTCACCGCCTCCAGCACGACGCTCATCGCCAGGAATGCCATGAACCCGTCGATGAACGGCCACACGGCGTACATCGAGCCGGTGCCGACGGCTCCGAGCGCCCACATCCGCTGCGGACCGATCCGGTCGGCGAGCTTGCCGGCAGGTACGGCGACCAGGAAGGACACCACTCCGGCCACGGTGATGCCGAGGCCGACCTGGGCCGCGGAGAGCCCGACGATCTGGGTGAAGAAGACGGCGCTGGCCGTCATGAACGTGCCGTCGCCCACGGCGTAGAACACGGACTGCACCGAGAGTCGACCGGCCAGTGGGGAGGGCGGTCGGAACTGGCTGACGACGTTCGGCACCGGGGTATTCGACCATGTCGAGGCTGCCCGGGTCGTGCGGTTTTCCGCGGCCCGATGGCCTTGTAACGCGGAGTTCACGCTGCTGAGTGCCTCCCCGGGGACGCACTCAGCAACGTGGACTCCGCGTTACATGCCCGGGGACGCGGGGCACGACCCGGTCAGCACCCGCGGGCCGTCAGTTGGTCAGAGTCCGCAGGCGGGCCAGCCAGTCGAGGTGTGCGCCGGCGAACGGACCCGCCTGGCCGGTGACCGCACGCTCGACGTCGGCGCAGGCGCCGACCGCCTGCTCCACCACGTCCGGGGGATAGCCCAGCGAGACGCGGTGCTCGGCGAACTCGTCCTCGTCGTCGACCCAGACCCGACCGGTCGTCCCCTTGATCACGTCGAGGTCGAGGTCGACCGCCCGGGCCTCCGACTCGTCGTGGTTCCACCGCCAGGGCGTGGCGATGTCGACGTAGGTGTCGACCGGCCGCTCCGGGTCGTCGCCGTAGAACGTGGCCACCCACCAGGCGCCGTGGGGGAGGAGTACGACGTGCGCCGCGCTGGCGTGCAGGGTCACGCCGGGGCGCGACATCCGCGTCCCGAGTGGCAGGCCGACCCACTCGCCGTACTCGTCCATGCCCAGCCGCAGGGCGTCGTACTCCCAGTGCGGCGAGTCGGGCCACTTGCGGGTCAGGACGCGGATCAGCCGGGGCTCGCTCACGCGGTCACTGTAGGGGTCGCGGTCAGCTGCCCCGGACCTGCTGCTCGCCCTTGCGCGACGGCATCGTGCGCGGCGCGAGGAAGGCGACGATGTCCTGGTAGCGCGAGCCGGTCAGCTTGGCGAAGTGGTGCAGCGCATGTGCGTCGATGCCGACCAGGACCCGGGCCTTCCCGGCCAGGGCGCCCTTGAGGATGATCCGGGCGGCCTTGTCGGCCGGCATCCGCGCGAGCTTCTCGTCGAAGAACCGGTCGATCGCGGCCGCGTCCTCGCGCGGGGTCTTGCGCCCGTTGCGGGCGATGCCGGTCTTGATGCCCCCCGGGTGCACGCAGGTGACCGCCACCGGGTGGCCGTTGACGAGCATCTCCTCGCGCAGCGCCTCGGTGAAGCCGCGCACGGCGTACTTCGTCGCGTTGTACGCCGTCTGGCCGGGCATCGAGACGAGACCGAAGAGCGAGGAGATGTTCACCAGGTGCCCGTCGCCGGAGGCGATCAGGTGGGGGAGGAACTCCTTGGTGCCGTTGACGACGCCGGAGAAGTTGACGCCGACGATCCAGTCGAAGTCCGCATAGGACATGTCCTCGAAGTCGCCGGTCACGGTCACCCCCGCGTTGTTGACCACCATGTCGACCCGGCCGAACTGCTCGGCGACCGCGGCTGCCCAGGCCTGCATCGCGGCCCGGTCGGCGACGTCGAGCACGTCGGTGCGCAGCCCGCGGACGCCGTGCCGCCGGGCGAGCTCGGCGGTCTCCGTGAGCGCCGCCTCGTTCCAGTCGGAGAGGGCCAGCAGGGCGCCCTGTGCGGCGGCCTGCAGCGACATCTCCCGACCCATGCCGGACCCGGCCCCGGTGATGACGACGACCTTGTCGTGCAGCGTGTTCATGCGACGTTCTCCTCGGCATCGGCGGACGGAAGGGCGGACGGAAGGGCGGACGGGACGGCGACGTACTCCTCGAGGTCGAAGTCGCGCAGCAGGTTGCGGAAGGCGAAGGTGGTGCGCGGCCACAGGGTGGTGTTGCGGCCGTGCTCGTCGAGGTACCAGCTCGCGCAGCCGCCGGTGCTCCACACCGTGCGGCGCAGCCGCCGCTGCAGGTCGTCGTTCCAGGCCTGCTGCGCCTCCGCACGCGGCTCCACCGCGAGGATGCCCTGCTCGGACATCTTCTGCAGCGCCGAGAGGATGTAGGCGATCTGGCTCTCGATGACGAAGACCATCGAGGAGTGCCCCAGGCCGGTGTTCGGCCCGACGATCTGGAAGAGGTTGGGGAAGCCGCTCACGGTGGTGCCCTTGTACGCCGCCTGGCCGGTCTCTCGCCAGGCGTCGGCGAGGGTGCACCCGTCGCGGCCCTTGACGTGGTGCGCGATCGGCTGGTCGGTGGTGTGGAACCCGGTCGCGACGATGATCGCGTCCACCTCCCGCACGGTCCCGTCGTCGGTGACGATGCCGGTCGCGGTGATCTCGCTGATGCGGTCGGTGACCAGGTCGACGTGCGCGCTGTCCAGGGCGGGGTAGTAGGTGTTGGAGATGAGGATGCGCTTGCAGCCGATCTCGAAGTCGGGCGTGACGGCGCGACGCAGCCCGGGGTCGCGGATGCCGGTCTCGATGTTCCTCAGCGCCAGCCTCTTCGCCGGGAGGGCGAGCTTGGGGTTGAGCGTGAAGCCGGGCACGTAGCACTCGCGCCCCCAGTAGATGGCTGTGCGGTAGAGCCGCTGCAGGCCCGGGACGTGCCGGAGCAGGAAGCGCTCCACGGCGCCGTACTCCCGGTCGTGCCGCGGCATCACCCACGGCGCGGTGCGCTGATAGACGTCGAGGTGCGCGACCTGCCGGGCGACCTCGGGGACGATCTGGATCGACGACGCCCCGGTGCCGATGACCGCCACCCGCTTGCCGCTCAGGTCGGCGTCGTGGTTCCACCGCGCGGAGTGGAAGATGTCTCCGGTGAAGTCGTCGATGCCCCGGATCTCCGGCAGCCTCGGCTCGGAGAGCCCGCCGGCACCCATGACGAGGACGTCGGCGGTCACCGTGCCGGCAGACGTGACCACCGTCCAGCGCTGGTCGTCCTCGTCCCACGCAGTGTCCTGGACGGTCACGCCGAAGCGGAACCGGTCGAGCACCCCGGAGCGCCGGGCGACGTCCTCGAGGTAGGTCTGGATCTCCGGCTGCGGCGAGAACGAGCGCGACCAGTGCGGGTTGGGCGCGAAGGAGAAGGAGTACAGCTGGCTGGGCACGTCGCAGGCAGCACCGGGGTAGGTGTTGTCGCGCCAGGTGCCGCCCACGGTGTCGCCCTGGTCGACGACGAGGAAGTCGCCGTGACCGGCCTCGTCGAGACGGATCGCGGTGCCGAGACCGGCGAACCCGGCTCCGACGACGAGGACGCGGGTGTGCGCGGGCAGGGGAGGGGCGGTGCTCGGCGAGGTCATGCAGCCACGCTAGGCGGGCTGTTGAACTGACGTCAATAGCGTTGTTGACGTGTGTTCAGTAATATGGCGCACATGAGCACCGACGGGTCCGACACCGCCTCCCGGGTCCGGATGAAGCCGGACAGCCGGCGCGAGCAGCTGCTCACCCTGGGCACCCGGCTGCTCTCGACGCGCTCGCTCGACGAGCTCTCCATCGAGCTGCTCGCGGAGGAGGCCGGGATCTCCCGGGGGCTGCTCTACCACTACTTCGGCAACAAGCAGCAGTTCCACGTCGCGGTCGTGCGCCGCGTGGTCGACGACCTCTACGCGATCACCGCGCCCCGCGACATCGCCGACCCGCTGGAGCAGCTGGCCGTCTCCCTGGGCGCGTACGTCGACTTCGTGGTCGACAACCACGCCGGCTACGTCTCGCTGGTGCGTGCGGCGGCCGGCGGCAACGAGGAGCTGCGGGCGATCTACCTGGAGGCGCGGCGGGCGCTGACCGACCGGATCTTCGCCATCGCGGGCCGCGAGGGGCTGGCTGCCCACGGCATCGTCGACGGGCCCGCCACCCGGCTGCTCGTGGACGGGTGGGCCGCCTTCACCGAGGAGGTCGTCCTGGGTTGGGTCGCCGATCCGCACGGCCTCAGCCGGGCTGAGCTGCTGGCCAGGTTGGCCGGGGCGTTGCCCGCGATCGTGCGCTGACGCGCAGCGGGCCAGACCAGCCGGGCGCGGATGTCGCGAAATCGTGGACGAGCGGGCGGGTGTGGAGGACGCTGTGGTCATGGCGGAGAAGAGTCGGTCCTGGCTGCGCAACCAGAAATGGTCCTTCGGCACGCTGGCCGGGGGCGCTGTCCTCGGCCTGCTCATCGGTGCGTCGGGGGGCGCGGCCACGATGGCGTTCGTCGCCGACGACACCGGCAGTTCCGGCAGCTCCGGCGACCACCCGGGCGTCGAGGGTGCGGGCCACGCCTACGGCCATGACAAGGCTGACCGCGACCACGGCAAGAGCGGTGCCGAGCACGGCAACCGGGACAAGGCCCACGAGAAGGCCCAAGAGAAGGCCCAAGAGAAGGCCCAGAAGAACGGCCAGAAGAAGGCCGACAAGGGCGAGCGCGCGATGGCCCAAGGGATGGCCCAGGGCCTGACCCAGGGGATGGCGCACGGCCAAGGGCCCGACGGCGATGGGCCGCCGGGCCTGGCCAAGAAGCGCTGAGGGCTCTCAGCCCTCCTGCTGCTGCCCGTTCTGCTGGGCTGCCTGCAGGCCGATGCTGAACTCCACCGATCCGTCCTGGTCGACGGTCGCGTCGAGGATCTTGTCGTCGAGCGACGTCGCAGCGTTGGGCTCGAGGAAGACCTGCGCCCCCGCGGACTCGACGACCTGGTCGCTGGACTCGGGGCCGGGGGCGGGACTCACCTCCAGGGCGGCGGAGTCGGGGGTGTCCTGGCTGATCCGGAGGCCGGACTGGCCCTCGATCTGGTCGACGAGCTGCTTCACGACAGCACTGGCGTTCGGGGTCAAGGTGAGCACGTTGGGGTTTCCCGTTCCGTTGCGGTCAGTACGCCTTCCACCGTGCAGGGCGATCCGGCGAGATTCAAGCGAGGGGCCGGACGGGGGCGCAAAACCCGTTGCCGGGTGCGGGAGAATGGTCGGGTTGTGCCTACTGCCGAGAACGCCGCTGCCGCCACCGGGCGAGCGGCCCCGCCGCGCGTCACCTTCCCCGCCGACCTGCCGGTCTCGGGACGTCGCGACGACATCGAGACCGCCCTTCGCGACCACCAGGTCGTCATCGTGGCCGGCGAGACCGGCTCGGGGAAGACCACCCAGCTGCCGAAGATCTGCCTGGCGATGGGGAGGGGCGCCGACGGCAAGCTGATCGGGCACACCCAGCCACGCCGGATCGCCGCCCGGTCCGTCGCCGAGCGGATCACCGAGGAGCTCGCCCGCGACGGCGTCGGCGCGGCCCTGGGTGACGTGGTCGGCTACCAGGTCCGGTTCACCGACAAGACGTCGCGGGCCGGCCGGGTCAAGGTGATGACCGACGGCATCCTGCTCGCGGAGCTCCAGCACGACCGCGACCTGGCGCGCTACGACACGCTCATCATCGACGAGGCGCACGAGCGCAGCCTCAACATCGACTTCATCCTGGGCTACCTCAAGCGGCTGCTCCCGCGCCGGCCCGACCTCAAGGTCGTCATCACCTCCGCGACCATCGACCCCGAGCGGTTCGCCGAGCACTTCGCCGACCGCCGGGGGAGACCGGCACCGATCGTGGAGGTGTCCGGCCGCACCTACCCCGTGGAGGTCCGCTACCGCCCGCTCGTCGAGGAGTCGTACGACGACCCGGACGAGGGCGCGGTGGGCGAGACGATCTTCCGTGACCAGACCGAGGCGATCCTCGCGGCCGTCGACGAGCTGCGTTCCGAGGGCCGGGGCGACATCTTGGTGTTCCTCCCCGGCGAGCGGGAGATCCGGGACACCGCCGACGCGCTCAAGGGCAAGGCCCAGGGTCGCGCCGGCGGCGTGGGCGGCTTCGACGTGGTCCCGCTCTACTCCCGGCTCTCGGCGGCCGAGCAGCACCGCGTCTTCGAGCCGCACCAGCGCGACCGCGTCGTCCTGGCCACCAACGTCGCGGAGACCTCGCTGACCGTTCCGGGGATCCGCTACGTCATCGACACCGGCCTGGCGCGGATCAGCCGGTACTCCGCCCGCACCAAGGTGCAGCGGCTGCCCATCGAGCCGATCAGCCAGGCCTCGGCGAACCAGCGCTCGGGGCGGTGCGGCCGCACCGAGGCCGGGATCGCGGTCCGGCTCTACTCCGAGGACGACTTCGCCTCCCGGCCGGAGTTCACCGACCCCGAGATCCTGCGCACCGGTCTGGCGGCGGTGCTGCTCCAGATGGCCGCCCTGCGCCTGGGCGACGTGGCCCGCTTCCCGTTCATCGACCCACCCGACGCGCGCGCGGTCCGCTCCGGCGTACTGCTGCTGGAGGAGCTGGGCGCGCTGGCGCCGGGGCGCTCGGCCGGGCCGCCGAGACTGACCGGCATCGGGCGCAAGCTGGCGCGACTGCCGATCGACCCGCAACTGGGCCGGATGCTGCTCGAGGCCGACCGCCTCGGCTGCGTGCGCGACGTGCTCGTGATCACCGCCGCGCTGTCCATCCAGGACCCGCGCGAGCGTCCCGCCGAGCACCGCGCCCGCGCCGACCAGCTGCACGCCCGGTTCGCCGACAAGCGCTCGGACTTCATGGCGTGGCTCAACCTCTGGCGCCACCTGCGCGAGCACCAGAAGGAGAAGGGCTCCAGCGCGTTCCGGCGGATGTGCCGCGAGGAGCATCTCAACTACCTGCGGGTGCGCGAGTGGCAGGACTTCGAGGCGCAGCTGCGGCAGGTCTGCAAGCAGGTCGGGATGAAGGTGCCGCGCTCACGCGACCTCCCTGAGGGCAACCGCGACGAGGACCTCGTCCACCAGGCGTTGCTGAGCGGGCTGCTGTCGCACATCGGCCTGCGCGAGGTGACGACCGGCTCCGGGGGGCGCCGGACCGACTATCTCGGCGCGCGTGGCACCCGGTTCGCGATCTTCCCCGGCTCGGCGCTGTTCCGCAGCCAGCCCGAGCTGGTGATGGCCGCCGAGCTCGTGGAGACCTCGCGGCTCTGGGCCCGGCAGTGCGCCGCCATCGATCCGGCGTGGGCGGAGAAGCTGGGCGGCCACCTGGTCAAGCGCAGCTACGCAGAGCCGCACTGGTCCAAGCGCCGCGCCGCCGTGGTGGCCAGCGAGCGGGTGACGCTGTACGGCGTCCCGCTGGTCGCCGACCGCACGGTCGCCTACGGCAAGATCGATCCGGTCGTGTCGCGAGAGCTGTTCATCCGGCACGCCCTGGTCCAGCGGGAGTGGGCCGCCCGACACCGGTTCCTCCAGCACAACGAGCTCCTCCTGGAGGAGGCGGCCGAGCTCGAGCACAAGGCCCGCCGCCGTGACCTGGTGGTGGACGAGGACACCCTCTTCGACTTCTACGACCGGGTGCTCCCCGAGGACATCGTCTCCGGCGCGCACTTCGACGCGTGGTGGAAGCAGGAGCGCCGCGAGCACCCCCACCTGCTCGACCTCGATCCGACGATGCTGCTGCACGACCAGGCCGACGAGGTCCGCGCCGAGGACTACCCCGACGAGTGGCGCGAAGGGAGTCTCGAGCTCCCCCTGAGCTACCAGTTCGAGCCCGGCACGGCGCAGGACGGCGTCCGGATCGACGTACCCCTGGCCACCCTCAACCACGTCGGCGCGACGCCGTTCAGCTGGCAGGTGCCGGGTCTGCGGCAGGAGCTGGTGGTGGCGCTGATCCGCTCGCTGCCCAAGCAGCTGCGGGTCAACTTCGTGCCGGCCCCCAACGTGGCGCGGCAGTTCCTGGCCGCCGTGCCGCCGGGCGAGGAGCCGCTCCCCGAGGCGCTCTCGCGCCACCTGCGCAGCACGACCGGCGTGCAGGTGCCGCTGGACGCCTGGGACTGGACGAAGGTGCCCGACCACCTGCGACCGACGTTCCGGGTGGTCGACGAGCAGGGCAGCGTCTTGGGCGAGGGCAAGGACCTCGAGGAGCTGAAGCGCCCGCTGCGCCCGTCGTTCGAGCAGGCGATGACCTCGGCCGCCGCCGAGTCGGGCCTGACCCGCACCGGGCAGACGTCGTGGACGTTCGGCGACATCGA
>DASTFI010000101.1:0-5837 GCA_035708765.1 Marmoricola sp. | reverse complement strand
CGGTTCCCCGCAACGCGCGACCGACCAGCGCGATCAGCACGCACCCGAGCAGGAAGATCCCGATCAGCACGAAATGCTCGCCGCTGAACGGCTGGAAGCGCGCCATCGGCACCACGGCGGCGGTCATGGCTCCAGTGTGCGAGGTCGGGTCGAGGCCGCACATGAGTACGGCGACTCATACCGGCGCGCCAACATGGTCCTGCTCAGTCGGCGGGGGGCTGGAGCACGACGAGGTCCGGCATGCCGAGTCCCGCCCAGAGCTCCGGGTCCGGCTCGGAGTCGGTGAACTCGGCGACCAGCAGCGTCCAGGCGATGCCGTGGCCGACGAGGACCAGGTCCTTGCCGGGCAGCCGGTCCAGCAGCCGCTGGACGGCGGCGACGACCCGCTGCTGGGTCCTGAAGCAGGTGGCCCAGCCTTCGTGGGCCGCCTCGATCGGCCGCAGCAGGGCGCGCATCACGGTGCCGTCGTAGTCGTCGATCCAGGCCGGTCCACGCTCGTGCTCGCGCAGGTCGGCGACCACCTCGACCGGCTCGGGGGTGAGCATCCGGGCGGTGGCGATCGCCTTGGGCTCCGGGGAGCAGAAGTGCCGGGCGTCGGCCGGCAGTTGCCGGCCGATGGCCGTCAGCTGCTCCTCCGCGCCGGGAGCGAGCCCCCAGGTGCTCGCCTCGCGGGTCGGGTCGATCTCCGGCTCCGCGTGGCGCACCAGGAACAGTCCCATGGGACCGGGGTATCAGAAGACCAGGTAGTGCAGCAGCAGCCACACCGGCGCGATCGTCGCCAGGAGCGAGTCGAGCCGGTCCATCAGGCCACCGTGGCCCGGGACGATCTGGCTCATGTCCTTGATGCCGAGGTCCCGCTTCATGACCGACTCGACCAGGTCGCCGAGGGTCGCCATCACCACCGCGATCGCGCCGAGCAGCAGGCCGACCCACCAGGCGCCGTCGAGCAGCCACACGACCAGCGCGACGCCGACGGCGACGCAGAAGACGAACGACCCGGCGAAGCCCTCCCAGGACTTCTTCGGCGAGATCACCGGCGCCATCGGGTGCCTGCCGAACAGCACCCCGGCGGCGTACCCGCCGATGTCGGAGGCGATGGTGACCAGGATGAAGGTCAGGATGCCCTTGACCCCGTCGTCGATCGTGCCGTGCCGCGCGCCCAGGGCGGTCCAGTCGCCGCCCTCGGCCAGCATCAGCGCCACGAAGGAGCCCAGGAACGGCACGTAGATCAGCGAGAACACCGAGGCCGTGGCGTCCTGCACGAAACCGTCGACCCCACGACGCAGCAGCCAGAGCATCACCACGAGCGCTGTCACCGCGGTGGCCGTGACCAGCGCGTTCGCGCCCCACAGGTAGGCGACGACGACCATCACCACGCCGCCGATCATCAGCGGCTGCTCGGGGATGTCGATGTCCTTGGCGGACAGGCCCCGGTGCAGCTCCCACACCGCGACGACCACGGCGGCCGCGACGATGAGCATGAACGCCGTCTTGAAGAAGAACAGCGAGACGGCGATCGCGACCAGCAGCACGACCGCCGACCCGACCGCCGCGGGCAGGTTGCGGCCGGCGCGGCCGTGCTTCAGCTCCTGCGCAGGGGTGGGCTCGGCGGCGGGCGGCATCGTCATCGAAGGCTCGGCGAGGTGCTCAGACCTCGAGCAGCTCGGCTTCCTTGTTCTTGAGCAAGTCGTCGATGGCGTCGGTGTGCTTCTTGGTGAGCCCGTCGAGCCGCTTCTCGGCGCCGGTGACGTCGTCCTTGCCGACCTCGCCGTCCTTCTCCATGCGCTCGAGCTCCTGCTTGGCGTTGCGGCGGATGTTGCGCACCGAGACGCGGCCCTCCTCGGCCTTGGTCTTGGCGACCTTGATGTACTCCTTGCGCCGCTCCTCGGTGAGCTCGGGGAAGACGCAACGCAGGATCTTGCCGTCGTCGGTGGGGTTCACCCCCAGGTCGGACTCACGGATCGCCTTCTCGATCGCCGTCTTCGCACCGGCGTCGTAGGGCGCCACGATGATGACCCGCGCCTCGGGCTGGGTGAAGGACGCCAGCTGCTGGATCGGGGTGGGGCTGCCGTAGTAGTCGGCGGTGAGCTTGCCGAACATGCTCGGGTGCGCGCGGCCCGCCCGGATGGTCGCGAAATCCTCGCGGGTCACCTCGACGGCCTTGTCCATCTTCTGGTCGGCCCCCTTGAGGGTGTCGTTGATCACGCCTGCTCCTTCTCTGTGCCGAGTTCCTGGCCGATTCCTGCACTGTCCACCAGCGTCCCGATCTTCTCACCCTGCACGACGCGCAGGATGTTGCCTTCGGGCTCCATCCCGAACACGATCATCGGCAGGTGATTCTCCATGCACAGGGCGAACGCAGTCGCGTCGGCCACCTTGAGGCCCTGGCGGAGCACGTCCTGGTAGCTGATGTGGTCGTACTTGCGGGCGTCGGGGACGACCCGCGGGTCCGCGTCGTACACCCCGTCGACCCCGTTCTTGCCCAGGAGCACCACCTCGCACTTGGTCTCCAGGGCCCGCTGGGCGGCGACGGTGTCGGTGGAGAAGTACGGCATCCCGGCGCCGGCTCCGAAGATGACCACGCGGCCCTTCTCGAGGTGCCGGATCGCCCGCCGCGGGATGTAGGGCTCGGCCACCTGGCCCATCGTGATCGCCGTCTGCACGCGCGTCTCGACGCCCTCCTTCTCGAGGAAGTCCTGCAGCGCCAGGCAGTTCATCACGATGCCGAGCATGCCCATGTAGTCCGCGCGCGCCCGGTCCATGCCGCGCTGCTGGAGCTCGGCACCGCGGAAGAAGTTGCCGCCGCCGGTGACCACGGCGACCTCGACGCCCTCACGGACGACCGAGGCGATCTCCTGCGCGATCTTCTGCACCACGTCGGGGTCGACCCCCACGTGCCCGCCGCCGAAGACCTCGCCCGAGAGCTTCAGCAGCACCCGCTTGTACGTCATGGTCTGCTCCCCGTTCGTCGTGGGTCCGGCGTACGACGAAGGGCCGGTCCGATGATCGTGATCGTTCGTCATCGGAGCGGCCCTTTCGTCGTACGTGCGTGGTGAACCTATCGCCTCTACGCGCCGACCTCGAAGCGGGCGAACCGCTTCACGGTGATCCCGGCTTCGTCGATGATCGACTGCACGCTCTTCTTGCCGTCGGTCACCGAGGGCTGGTCGAGCAGGGCGACGTCCTTGAAGTAGCCGTTGACGCGGCCCTCGACGATCTTGCCGATCGCCTGCTCCGGCTTGCCCTCCTCGCGTGCGGTCGCCTCGGCGATCTCGCGCTCCTTCGCCACGACGTCCGCAGGGACCTCGTCACGGGAGAGGTACAGCGGACGCATCGCGGCGATCTGCATGGCCACGCCGCGCGCCGCGTCGGCGTTGTCACCGTCGTACTCCACGAGCACGCCGACCGCAGGCGGCAGGTCGGCCGCACGCTTGTGCAGGTAGACGACCGTCTGGCCGTCGAAGTAGGCGACCTGGCCGAGCTCGATCTTCTCGCCGATGGTGACGGCGAGCTGCTCGACCGACTCGCCCACGGTGACGTCACCGAGCTCGGCGGCCTTGAGCGCCTCGGTGTCGCCGGCCTTGGCCGCATCGGCCGCCTCGGCGATCTTCTGCGCCGCGGCGACGAAGTCGTCGTTCTTGGCGACGAAATCGGTCTCGCTCTTCAGCTCCACCAGGGCACCACCCGCGGTGGCGACGAGACCGGCGGTGGTCTCGCGCTCGGCGCCGCGCTTCTGCGCCTTGGCCGCGCCCTTGACCCGGAGGATCTCGACGGCCCTGTCGAAGTCGCCGTCGGCCTCCTCGAGCGCCTTCTTGGCGTCCATCATGCCCGCGGCGGTCTGGTCGCGGAGCTTCTTGACGTCGGCAGCAGTGATCGCCACGTCTCAGCCCTCCCGGTTCTCGGTGGTGGTCTCGGTGCTGGTCTCGGTGCTGGCCTCCGGAACCGCCTCGGTGGTGGTCTCGGTGCTGGTCTCCGGGGCCGCCTCGTTGGTGGTCTCGGTGGCGGTCTCGGGAGCAGCCTCGGCGCTGGCCTCCGGGGTGCTCTCCGGGGTGCTCTCCGGGACGGTCGCCGCAGTGGCCGGCTCCGGTGCAGCCTCGGCGGCCGGCTCCGGTGCAGTCTCGGTGGCCTCGGCCGCCGCGCCGGTCGCCTCGGACGCGGGCGTCGCCTCGGTGGTCGCGTCGCCACCGGTGGCCGCGACGGCGGCCTTGTCGGCCTGGCCCTCGAGCAGGTCGCGCTCCCAGTCGGCCAGTGGCTCGCCGGAGCCGATCGCCTTCTCGTCGCCCTCACCCTTGCCACCGGAGCGGGCGATCAGCCCGTCGGCGACGGCGTCGGCGACCACCCGGGTCAGCAGGCTGACCGCACGGATGGCGTCGTCGTTGCCGGGGATCGGGAAGTCGACCACGTCGGGGTCGCAGTTGGAGTCCAGGATCGCGATGATCGGGATCCGCAGCTTGCGGGCCTCCTCGACGGCGAGGTGCTCCTTGTTGGTGTCCACGATCCACACCGCCGAGGGCGTCCGGCTCATGTCGCGGATGCCGCCGAGCGACTTGTTGAGCTTGTCGCGCTCGCGGCGCATCTGCAGCAGCTCCTTCTTGGTGCGGCTGCTGCCGGCCACGTCGTCGAAGTCGACCTCGTCGAGCTCCTTGAGGCGGTTGATCCGCTGGTGCACGGTCTGGAAGTTGGTGAGCATGCCGCCCAGCCAGCGCTGGTTGACGTAGGGCATCCCGACGCGGGTCGCCTGCTCGGCGATCGCCTCCTGGGCCTGCTTCTTGGTGCCGACGAACATGATCGTGCCGCCCTTGGCCACGGTGTCCTTGACGAAGGCGTAGCTGGAGTCGATGTAGGTCAGCGACTGCTGCAGGTCGATGATGTAGATGCCGTTGCGCTCGGTCATGATGAAGCGCTTCATCTTGGGGTTCCAGCGACGGGTCTGGTGCCCGAAGTGGACGCCGCTCTCCAGGAGCTGGCGCATGGTGACGACGGCCATGGCTGTCGGTCCCTCTTCCTAGTTCTGACCCACGATCAGCGCCGGACGGTCGTCGTACGACGGCCATCGTCTCGCGCCCCTCGGGGGTCGCCTCAGTTTGTCGCAGGCGAGCGGGTGCTGCCTGCCCTGACGCCCGGCGAGTCCGGACTCCGCGGCGTGGGCCGGAAGACTGAGGGACTGCGCCCGCGGTGAGTCTCCTCCGGATCGGGGACCCGACGGCGGCTCGTTGCGGTATCGAGCGTGCGAAGTCAACCCGCACAGGCGGATTGCACCGGCAATTCTAGCCGAGGTGCCGGGTGGTTCCCTAATCGCCGGGACGGGCCGGAAAGCGTCCCCAACCACGGTCGGCCCCGGCTCGTCCCCAGGCCCGATCGGCCGGTGCGGTACGGCGCCCGCACCGGCCGATCCTACGAGCATGAACCGCATCGTTCCCGTGCTGCTATCTCGCCGGACACCGACCGTGCCGGCGGTCGTTCTGCTGACCGTTCTGGTGACCGTTGTGGGCGTCGTCGGGACGGCCCCCGCCGCAGCGGCAGTCCGGCCCGACCCGCCCGGTACCGCCCTGCCCACTCTCGTCGACGCTCCGGCCCCCGCCGGCGGCGCGGTCTGGCCGCTGCGCCCACGGCCGGAGGTCGTCTCCGGATTCGATCCGCCCTCGACCCGCTGGGGCGCCGGACACCGCGGCGTCGACCTGGCCGGGAGTGTCGCGGCACCAGTCCGGACTGCGCTGCCGGGCGTCGTCACGTTCGCCGGCCGCATCGCGGGTCGCGGCGTCGTCGTGGTCAGCCACGGCGACACCCGGACGACGTACGAGCCCGTGCGCGACGCGGTCGACGTCGGCGACCGCGTC
>DASTFI010000100.1:0-6952 GCA_035708765.1 Marmoricola sp. | reverse complement strand
AGCTCGTACCCGTTGTCACCCACCGACTGCACCACCGCCCAGGCGCCCGCGAGGGGGCCGCCCGACTTCGTCGACTGCATCGTGGAGTTCAGCATCGTGTAGCCCGGCCAGGCCGCCGAGGCGAAGAACTGTGCCTTGCGCAGGGCAGCGGTCCGGTGCAGCAGGATCGAGGTCCCCTTCGGCGCGTAGGCGTACTTGTGCGTGTCGACGGAGATCGAGGTGACGCCCTCGACCGCGAACGACCAGGGCGGGACAGCGCGCCCCAGCCGGGCGGCGTACGGCAGCACCCAGCCGCCGATGCAGGCGTCGACGTGGCAGCGCACCCCGCGCCCGGCAGCGGCCCGCGCGATCGGGCCGACCGGGTCCACGACACCGTGGGCGTACGACGGTGCGCTGACGACCACGAGCACGGTCCGGTCGTCGATCGCGCCCGCCATGGCCTCGGGGCGCGCCCGGAAGGAGTCGTCCACGTCGACCACGACCGCCTCGACGCCGAAGTAGTGCGCCGCCTTGTGGAACGCAGCGTGCGCGGTCGCGGGCAGCACCATCCGGGGCCGGTCGATCTCGGGCCGGGCGTCCCGTGCGGCCTGGACCGCGAGCAGGACCGACTCGGTGCCGCCGGAGGTGACGGTGCCCACGGCGGCGGCGGGCGCCTCGAGGAGGTCGCAGGCGAAGCCGACGAGCTCGTTCTCCATCTGCAGCAGCGAGGGGAACGCGGTCGGGTCCAGGCCGTTGGACCCGGCGTAGGCAGCCATTGCCGCGGCGCCGAGCCGGTCCACCTCGGCCAGACCGGAGTCGTAGACGTAGGCCAGCGTCCGGCCGCCGTGCACGGGCACGTCGCCGGCCTGCATCGCGCGCAGTCGGGCAAGCAGGTCAGTCAAGAAGGGCTCCTTCCACCTCGGCCGCGTCGAGCCGGTAGCGACGCAACCAGATCAGGCTGGCCAGCGTCAGCGCCGCCGGCAGCAGTGAGAAGCCGAGCACGATCGCCGTCACGGCCGACTGCGGCTGGGCGACGTCACCGCCCTCCGAGGAGACATAGCCGCCGAGGGCCAGCACGCCGGCGAACAGCGCCGGGCCGAGCGCCAGGCCGAGAGTCTCACCCGCCGTCCAGACGCCGGTGTAGACGCCGATCCGGTTCTCCCCGGTCCGGCGGGCATCCACCGCCGCCGCGTCGGGCAGCATCGCCAGCGGGAAGACCTGCGCGCCGGCGTACCCCACGCCCACCAGGGCGGTGGCCACGAAGACCACGACGTGCGGGAAGGATCCGGCGCCGAGCAGCAGCGCCGCACCGGCGACGAAGACCACCGAGGACGCGACGTACCCGGCCTTCTTGCCGACGCGCTGGCCCAGCGCGCTCCACAGCGGTGTCATCAGCAACGCCGGCCCGACGAAGCACACGAACAGCAACGTCGCCGCGTCCTCGTCGTGCAGCACGTGCCGCGAGACGTAGTCGACCCCCGCCAGCATCGCCCCGGTCGCCAGCGCCTGCACCACGAAGGTCGTCAGCAGCAGCCGGAAGTCTCGCGCGGAGGCCACCACCCGCAGCTGCGCACGAAGGCCGCCGGCCCCGGCGCTGACCTGCGCGACGCGCGCATGCCGGGTGCCGAGGTAGGCGCCGAGCACGCCGACCACCAGCAGCACGGCGATCGCCACGCCCATCACCCGATAGCCGGTGCGGCCCTCGAAGGCGTTGCGGATCGCCGGCGCCGAGGCGCCGCTGACCAGGATCGCGAAGGCGAGGATCGCCACGCGCCACGTCATCAGGCGGGTGCGCTCGTCGTAGGAGTCGGTGAGCTCGGCCGGCATCGCGACGTACGGCACCTGGAAGAAAGCGTACGCCGTCGCGCAGGCGACGAAGGCGACCAGGACCCAGGCGGCGTCGAGCACCTTCGAGCCGAAGTCGGGCGCGGCGAAGAGGACCGCGAAGAACAGCGCCAGGAGGAGGCCGCCGCGCAGCAGGAACGGCCGGCGCGGTCCACGGGGGTCGACCGTCCGATCGCTGATCCGGCCGGCGATCGGGTTGAGTACCACGTCCCAGGCCTTCGGCACGAACACGATCACGGCCGCGACCGCCGCGCCGATCCCGAGCGTGTCGGTGAGGTAGGGGAGCAGCATCAGCCCCGGCACCGTGCCGAACGCACCGGTGGCCACCGACCCCAGCCCGTAGCCGATGCGCACGCGGGGCGCCAGCTCGCTCGACATTGCTGAAACCTATGCCAGCGGCGCCGAAGAAGTGCCCATTGAACGGTGGACAACTGACTTCTCAACGGTGCAGAAGTGACCCTTCAACGGGGCTTCTTGGCGAGGTTGCGGGAGGCGGCGGAGTGGTGGCGGCGGACCCGGTTGGCGCCGATCGCGCTCCGGTCGGGGGCGGAGTGCCGGCCGATCCACTCGTCCATGATCACCCAGGTGGTGCCGCGGGCCGCCCGCCCGGTGAGCATGCCGAGGTGCCCGCCAGGCACGATCTCGAAGCGCACCTCGGGCGCGTTGGGCAACAGGCCGGTCAGCGCCCGCACCGCCGGGATCGGGGCGATGCCGTCGGTGTTGCCGGCGAAGACCAGCACCGGCACGCGCACGTCGGCCAGGTCGATCTCGTGGCCGCTGAGGTCCACCTTGCCGGTGCGCAGCTGGTTGTGCTTGATCATCCGGTGGTAGAGCTGCCCGAACGTGCGGCCGGGGTAGGCGATCATGTTGGCGGTGAACCGGTCGACCGCCTCGATCTGCGCGAGCCACTCGGTGTCGTCGAGGTGTTGCAGCGTCGCCAGCGGCTTGGTGATCAGCTTGGTGCCCGAGCTGAGCTGGAACGCGCGGCGGACCAGCGGCTTCGGCGCCCCGCCGAGGACCCGGTAGAGCCGGGTCACCAGGCCGCCGTCGAGGTTGAGCAGCGGCCGGATCGGCGCCACCAGCGGGACTTGCCGTACGTCGAAGGGCGAGCCGACCACCGTCAGGGAGGCGACCGGCAGGGCGCCGTCGTCGGCGACGCTGAGCACCGAGAAGATGCCGCCGAGGGACCAGCCCACCACGTGCACCGGCCGCCCGCCGGCGTGCTCGCTGACCGTCCTGATCGCCTCGGGGACGACCTCGTCGACCCAGTGCTCCATGCCGAGGTTACGGTCGCGGAAGGAGATCTCGCCGTACTCGACCAGGTAGGTCGGCCGGCCCAGCTTGACGAAGTGCTCCACGAGCGAGCAGCCGCGGCGCAGGTCGTAGCAGGTCGCCGGCGCGGCCAGCGGCGTCACGAGCAGGATCGGGTCGCCGGTCGCCTTCACCTGCTTCTGCGGCCGGTAGTGGTAGACCTCCCGCAGCGGCCCGTCGTCGATCAGCGTGCGCGGCATCGGGCGGAGATCAGCCAGACCGCCGTACAACATCTTGTGCGCGACGTTGCTCGCTGCGGAGGCGATCTGGTCCGGCTTCGGGAGCAGATCCATGCCCGCGAAAGTACCAACAACCGGACCCGCGGCAGTCCCGGTCGCGCGCTGCCGAGATGCCGGTCAGCGGGTCAACGCACGTGCGAGCAGGTCGGCGACGGCCTGCTGCTCGACCGCAAAGGGGTGCAGTGCCGCGGCTCTGCCGGGCGCGCTGTGCGCCCCGTTGACCCAGGGCTGCGCGCTGCACACGCCGTGGCCCTCGGAGGCGGCGTAGACGTCGAGGTAGTCCACGCCCGCGGCGCGCGCGGCGCGCCGGAGCTGGGCGTCGAGGCGCTGGGAGAGGCCGGTCAGGGCGGCGACCCCGTCCGGAGCGACGGGCAGCCGGCTCGGACAGCGACGCCCCTCCAGGATGCGGGGATACCCCACCAGCACGACCGCCGCGTCGGGGGCCAGCCGCCGGACCTCCCGCAGCGCCGCCTCGACGTTGTCGCCGATCGGTCGCACGTCCGTCGCGGCCGCCTGCGCGCACGACATCCGGCCCGACGGAGCCCCACGCGTGCACGCGGCCGCGACCTGGCCGAACAGGTCCTGGTCGTTGCCGCCGATGCCGACGGTCACCAGGTCGGTGTCGCGCGTCAGCGCCGCGAACTGGGGCGGCACCTGCACCTCGCCGTGGAACGGGTGCTGGCCGGCGCCGAGGTCGCGGGTGGTGGCGCCGGCACACGACACGTCGACGAGCTCGCCGACCTCGTGCTGGGCCGCGAACAGCCGCGGATAGTTGGCCGCGGAGCGCAGGCAGCCCTGGGCCAGGTCGGTGTTCCCGACGTACGGCGCCGAGGTGTAGGAGTCACCCAGGGCGACGTACCGGTCGAACTCCGGCACGCCGGCTGCATCGGTCGACGCCGCCGTCGTCGGCTCGCGCGTCGGCTCCCGCTGGGCCAGCCCGTCGCCCGTCGAGCTGCTGCAGCCCGTGGCCGCGAGGACGCCGGCCAGCCCCAGCGCGGCCAGGCCCCGCACCGGGGACCGGACCAGGGACCGCACCAGGGGCCGGACCGGGGACCGGTGCCGCGGTCGGGACGCCTTCACGTCCCGAAACTAGCCGCCCACCGCAAGCCGTGGTGGACGTCGGTGACCCGCTGTCGGTATGCAGGGGCCATGAAGACGTCGCGGATGCTCGGAGGTGCGGCCGCGCTGCTCGGCGCGGTGGCCGCCAGGGACCTGACCCAGAAGAAGCACGCGCTGATGCGCAACTACCCGGTGATCGCGCACCTGCGCTACTGGCTGGAGACCGTGGGCCCGGAGCTGCGCCAGTACATCGTCACCAGCAACGACGAGGAGCGGCCGTTCAGCCGCGACCAGCGCTCCTGGGTCTACGCCTCGGCCAAGGGGGACAACAACTACTCCGGCTTCGGCACCGACAACGACATCGAGCACCTCCCGGGCTACGCGATCATCAAGCACCGCACGTTCGCGCAGTCGCTGCCCTCCGACCATGCGTCCCGCACCGGGCTGCCCAGCGCCAAGGTCCTCGGCGAGGCGCGCGGTCGGGCGCGGGCCTTCCGGCCGGCGTCGGTCGTGAACATCTCGGGCACCAGTTTCGGCTCGATGTCGGCCAACGCCATCCGGGCCCTCAACAAGGGCGCTGCGCTGGCCGGCTCGCTGCACAACACCGGGGAGGGCGGGCTGTCGCCGTACCACCGCGAGGGTGGCGACCTGGTGTTCCAGATCGGGACCGCCTACTTCGGCTGCCGCGACGAGCAGGGGCAGTTCGCCCTCGACCGGCTGAAGGAGGTGGTCGCCTCGGCGCCGGTGCGGGCGATCGAGATCAAGCTCAGCCAGGGTGCCAAGCCGGGTCTCGGCGGGCTGCTCCCGGCCGCGAAGGTGACCCGGGAGATCGCCGAGATCCGCGGCATCCCGATGGGCAGGGACTGTGCCAGCCCCTCGCGGCACGTCGCCTTCACCGACGAGGACAGCCTGCTCGACTTCGTCGAGCTGCTCGCCGCCGAGACCGGTCTGCCGGTCGGCATCAAGTCGGCCGTGGGGGAGATGGAGTTCTGGCGGCGGCTCACCCAGCTGATGTCGCACGGCGATCGTGGCATCGACTTCGTGACCGTCGACGGCGGCGAGGGCGGGACCGGCGCAGCGCCGCTGACCTTCGCCGACTCGGTGTCGTTGCCGTTCCGGCTCGGCTTCTCGCGCGTCTACGGCACCTTCGCCGAGGCCGGGCTCACCGACGACGTCACATTCATCGGCTCGGGCAAGCTCGGCCTGCCGGAGAACGCCGCGGTCGCCTTCGCGCTCGGCGCCGACATGGTCAACGTCGCCCGGGAGGCGATGCTGGCCATCGGCTGCATCCAGAGCCAGAAGTGCCACACCGATCGGTGTCCCACCGGTGTCGCCACCCAGGACCCGTGGCTGGCGCACGGGCTCGACCCGGCCGAGAAGTCGGTGCGCTGCGCCAACTACATCACGACGTTCCGCAAGGAGCTGATCAAGGTCATCGAGGCCGTCGGCGTCGCCCACCCCGGCCTGCTCACCGCCGACGACATCGACGTCCTCTGCGGCGACTACGAGGCCCGCTCGCTGCGGTCGCTCTACGGCTACAAGGACGGCTGGGGCCGGCTCGGTGAGCGGCTCGAGCGGGAGATCTGCGCGTTGATGATGCCCGTGGAGGAGCAGGCCGAGAGCCGCTCGCTCGAGCAGGGCGAGGGCGAGAAGGACGTCGGGCCGAACACCCCGAACGCCTGATCCGGCACACTGGCCGGCATGGACACCAAGGTTGCGCTGGTCACCGGCGGCTCCTCCGGCATCGGCGAGCAGACCGCGCTGCAGCTGCAGGACGCCGGGTTCACCGTGTACGCCGTCGCGCGGCGCGTCGAGCGGATGCAGTCGCTGGTCGAGCGCGGCATCACCGCCTTCGCGATGGACGTCACGGACGACGCGACCATGGTGGCCGGTGTCGAGCGGATCCTCGAGGACCACGGTCGCGTCGACGTCCTGGTCAACAACGCGGGCTACGGCTCGTACGGCGCCGTGGAGGACGTCCCGATCGACGAAGCCCGTCGCCAGTTCGACGTGAACGTGTTCGGGCTCGCCCGGCTCACCCAGCTCGTGCTCCCGGCCATGCGGGCCCAGCGCTCGGGCCGGGTCGTCAACATCTCCTCGATCGGCGGCAAGTTCTACGAGCCCTTCGGCGCCTGGTACCACGCCACCAAGTTCGCGGTCGAGGGCTTCAGCGACAGCCTGCGGATGGAGCTCAAGCCGTTCGGCATCGACGTGGTGCTGATCGAGCCCGGCCCGATCCTGACGGAGTGGAGTGCGATCGCCCGGGACTCACTGCTGGAGCGCTCGGGCGACACGGCCTATGCCCGCCATGCCCGACGGGCGCACCAGGTGCTGGCGCGGTTCGACAGGCCGGGCCGTGCCTCGACGCCGGAGGCGGTGGCGCGCAAGATCGTCAAGGCGGCGACCGTGCAACATCCCGCAGCCCGCTACCCCGTCGGCAAGGGCGCTCGGATGATCACCACCAGTCGTGACCTGACGCCTGACCGGATCTTCGACCAGGTGGTCAGTCGGGTCTTCGG
>DASTFI010000099.1:0-3783 GCA_035708765.1 Marmoricola sp. | reverse complement strand
CCCGGCGCCTCGGCCGACTCCATCGACCTGACCGTGGAGCAGAACGTGCTCACCGTCCACGCCGAACGCAAGCCCCCAGCCGGCGACGCGGAACGGGTGGTCGACGAGCGCAGCTACGGCGTGTTCAGCCGCCAGCTGTTCCTGGGCGAGACCCTCGACGCCGACCAGCTCAGCGCCAACTACGACGCCGGTGTGCTCACCCTGCGGATCCCAGTTGCGGAGAAGGCCAAGCCGCGCAAGGTCGAGATCACCGCAGGAGAGTCGGCCAAGGAGATCAAGGCCTGAGCGGAGGCCAGACCACAACCCGGCTCGCCGGTGTCCGGTCATCGTGAGATCAGCAAAGGAGGTGGTCATGCCAGCGATACCCAGCGCACGCGACCCACTGCGCGCCGTTGCCAGCAAGGCCGCGCAGAGCGTCGCAGCCGCCAGCGCAACCCTCCGCAGAGCCCTGGCACGGCTCGTCACCAACGGAGGCGAGCAACCGGGACCCGAGCGACGCACACGCTGACCCGCTCGCACCCCGACCGGCGGGAGGACCCAGCACGCAGCCGGGTCCTCCCGCCGATGCCACCAGACCTCCAGCACACGACTCCAGCCCAACCCGGCACATGCGGTGCCGTCAAGCCTCGCCGGCCAGTCCGAGCATGAACGGAGAAGCGATGTACCCAGCCAAGGACGCGCGCGAACTGGCCATCCTGCTGCGCATCAGTCGCGAGCTCGATGTCGTCGGAGACGTCACCGCTACCGTGGACAACCCTTCGGAACTCCTAGCTTGGGCACTGATCCTTGCCCACCCCCAGGTTCTCGCTTGGCGCGCCACCGACTCTGGCCACCGGTACCTGCAAGTCAGCGCCCACCGCAAGCGGGCACCCATCCGAGGCAACATCACCGCCGTCCTCGACGGCGAACAGCACGCCGACTACTGGGCTGCCCTCGAACTGACCGGGCTCACCCCCGGCGACCGCCGCGAACTGGGCACCGACGCGCTGTCCTCCGCCTGGGCCACCATGCCGCTTATCCCAGAAAGTGCCGGCCAAGCCGCCCCACCCCAGCCACCCAGCGCAGACTCGGCATAACCACGATGTCGGCATAACAGAAGAACAGGAACACCAGCACGTTGAGGAAGCCGAGACCGGGCCTGGCGGCGAACTCGATTGCGAGCGCCATCAGCCCGAGGTAGGCGGGCGTCGCGATGAATGCGACGGGGAACGCCCACTTGAGGCCGCTCGGGGAGCGCAGCCAGTCGACGGCTCGGTTGGTAGGCATGAAGAAGCGGAGGTAGCCGCGGATCGCGGCGCTGAAGTGCCAGAGTGCGGTGAACAAGAGGGTCTCCCTCGGGTTGGGGCTGATCTCCTCTCTACGACCGCGATCCGACGGGACGGGCGCACCCGTCGCCCCTCCTGTGGACTACGCCGCCAGAACCGCCCCTGTGTACGGCTACGCGAGCGCAGGTCCTTGGGATTCGACCGTCCGACTGCGCCCCTCCTGGGCGCTGGCGGCGTCGTCGGCGATGGCTCGGGCACGGCGGATCGCCTGCTCGGCTCGGGCGGCGTCGAGCTTCTGCGCGTAGGTCCTTGGCTCGCCGAGCACCCTGCGCCCCTCCACGCCGTAGCGGTCGCGGTAGGCGGCCACGGTCCTGACCTCGTGCAGCCAACGACGCCGAGCGCCGGCGGTCGCCGGCACCATGCCGAGCCGCTTCAGCCACGCTGCCTTGTCCTCGGCGGCCTTCTCGGCGAGCGTCATCGCCCGTGCTTCCATCAGGTCGGCGCGCTCGGTCAGCGCCTTGGCCATCTCCTCGCTCATGTTGCCGGCGGCGACGGGGATCAGACCGACGACCATCTTCGGGGAGGGGCGACGGCTGCCGCGCTTCGGCTGGGCGGCCTTCTGGAGGCGACTGATCATGACGGCTCCGATGTCCTCGGCGTCGTCCAGCGACCGCAGGGCGACGAGGGCCGGCAAGAGTCGGTCGACGTCGTGGTGGTTGGCCTCGGCCCGGCGCAGTTCGGCGGTGAGCGGTCCGAAAGACTCCGAGGCCAGCACCTGTTCGACCTGGGCTTCGGTGAGGCCACTCCCCCGGATCGCTGTAACCCAACGGTCGCGCTGGGCGGCCGCGCCGATGGTCTCGTACTCGGCAGCGAGTTGCGCGATGGACGACCACCGGTCCTGCTCGGCCGCGATCATCTGGTGTGCGGAGAGCTCGCCGCCGATGTGCTGGAGCACGCCGTAGAGGACGGTGTGGGCGTTCACCTCATCAGGCTCGGGAGGGGCGTGGCCTTCGTCGGGCTTGTCGAGGGCGACGTACGCGATGTTCGAGTCTCGGCCGCGGGTCATGGAGACGTAGAAGTTCTCCCGCGTCGTCGAGCCCGTCACCACGACATGGGAGGTGTCGACGGTCATCCCCTGGGCGCGGTGGGCCGTGACGGCGTACCCGAGGTCGACGTACTCGGCGACGTACGCAGCAGGCAACGTCACCGACCCACCAATGGTGATGCCCAGGCGCTGGACCTGCATCGACCCGTCCCTGTGAACGCGGGTGACGGTCCAGCGGTCCCCGTTGCGGACCCAGCCGCCGCGCAGGGTGCGAAGGCGGCGGTCGTTGTGGCGGGTGATGATGAGATCACCCTCGGACGCCTGGGTGCCGTCGGCGAGGTTCACCTCGATGTCTCCGACCGGGTTGGCAACGATGCGGTCGGCGCGGGCACGCCGGTTGAGTCGGGTCACCATGTCGGTGGCCTCGGCGACCAGGATTGACATCCGCCCCTCCTTCACGTCGGCAGTCCACGATAGGTAGGCGGCGTCCATCATCTCGTCGGTTGTGCCCTCCTGGACGCGATCCTTGGCGACGTAGGTGCTGATGACTTCCGACCGTCCGAACCGAAGGTCGAGCGATGCGGTCTTCTCCCACTCGTGGGTGAAGCGGTGGACCTCGGTCAGCTCGGGGGTGTCAGGACGGGCGGAGGCCAACAGAGAGAACGCCCCTCCTGCGTCGACCGACTGAAGCTGCGCCCAATCGCCGACCAGCAGCACCTTCGCACCGGCCTCGGCCGCGAGCGCCGTGAGGCGGTCGAGGGTGAGCGTGCCGGCGAGGGTGGCCTCGTCGATGATGACGAGCTGGCCCTTGCCGAGCTCCGCCCGTCCTCGGTTGTGCTCGTGCAGCCACTTCGCGGTGTTCTCACATGCGATGCCCAAGTCCTCGGCGAGCACCTGGGCGGCGACTGCGCTCGGCGCAAGGCCGACGACGCTGCCCTTGCCGTGAGCCTTCACCCACGCGGTCTTCAGTGCGTGCATCGCGGTGGTCTTGCCCGCGCCCGCCGGACCGACGAGCAGGTCGACCTGTCGCCCGGACACGGCGATCCCCGCCCGCGTCTCGGACTGCTCGGCAGACAACAGGTGCTCCTTGCGTGTCACCCGCTCGATCACGTCGAGGTCGACCACCGGAGAGGTCATGTCTTCGGCCCGGGCCAGGAGACGGTCCTCGGCGGCAAGCAGGGTCTCGGAGGTGAACACGACTCCGTGACGCGGCCGGAAGCGCGAGGTGCCGTCGCCCCGCCGGAAGACCTCCGGCACGGTGACCAGATCGGGCGGAGTGATCGTCAGCGACTCCTGCTTTGCGGCCTCGACGATCATGCCGACGACGGCCTCGCGGTCGTCGGCGCTGGCGAACCGCCAACTCATCGTCTGCCGGGATGCCTCCGCCCAGAGGTTCCAGTGCTTCCAGGTCGAACGCTTCTCCTCGACCGCGCCTACGACGGAGACGCCGACTTCGGTGATCGCGTCGAGGGG
>DASTFI010000098.1:0-20184 GCA_035708765.1 Marmoricola sp. | reverse complement strand
GACTGCTGCAGGTCGATGATGTAGATGCCGTTGCGCTCGGTCATGATGAAGCGCTTCATCTTGGGGTTCCAGCGACGGGTCTGGTGCCCGAAGTGGACGCCGCTCTCGAGGAGCTGGCGCATGGTGACGACGGCCATGCCGGTGTCTTCCTTCTGTTGGGGGCCCGGCACGCCCTCGGGGCGCGCGCGAACCGGGTTTTCAGTTCGTTCGCCACCGGCGGTTGCCGGTGGCCCTGACGCCCGAGCGCGGCCCAACCCGACTGGTGTGCACCGGTCGGGACCGAGGACCGTCGCCCTCCCGCGAAGGAGCCGGAGGAGACGGGCGTGCGAAGTCAACCCATGCGGGTTGCTGCCGCCAGTCTACGGCCAGCCGGTCGGGGTTGTCGAAACGGTGGCCGGGCGACCACGAACCGTCCACACGCGGCTCCCCGGAGGCGGCTGTCCACAGGGCGACGCACGGCGCTGGTGGCGTTCAGCACGGCCCGGGACGCTCGGGTGATGCGACTCGTCCTGATCGTCCTGGCCCTGCTGCCGACGCTCGTGCTCGAAGGCCCCGCGCACGGCGCGGCGGCACCCCTCCCGCCAGGCCAGTGGCCACTGCGACCCGCGCCACCGGTGGCGGCGGGGTTCGACGCGCCGGACAGCCCGTGGGGCGCCGGACACCGCGGCGTCGACCTGCGTGGCACGCCGGGCGAGGTCGTCCGGACCGCGGCGGCGGGGACCGTGACCTTCGCCGGTGTCCTCGCCGGCCGCGGCGTCGTCACGGTCGACCACGGCGACGTCCGGACCACCTACGAGCCGGTGCGCGCCGAGGTCAGCACGGGCGACCGCGTCCGGCCCGGCCAGCCGATCGGCACGCTCATGCTCCTGCAGAGCCACTGCTTCCCCGCTGCCTGCCTGCACTGGGGCCTGCTGCGGGGCGACACGTACCTCGACCCGCTGCTGCTCGTCGGGCGCGCCCCGGTGCGGCTGCTCCCGCTGGACGCGTTCGGGCGCGCCGCGGCTGCTGCCTGGCCAGGCCCGGCCACGACCTCAGGCCCGTGGGTGGGCCTGCTGGTAGGCCTGGCGCAGGCGTTCGGTGGAGACGTGGGTGTAGATCTGGGTGGTGGCCAGTGACGCGTGCCCGAGCAGCTCCTGCACGGTGCGCAGGTCCGCACCCCCTTCGAGCAGGTGAGTGGCCGCCGTGTGCCGGAGGCCGTGCGGGCCCAGGTCGGGGGCGCCCTCGACGTCGGCCAACCGTTCGTGCACCAGCCGCCGCACCGCACGCTGGTCGATCCGCCTTCCCCGCACGCCGACGAACAGCGCAGCGCCGGCGCCCGCCGCGAGCAGCGCGGGACGGGCGTGCAGCCAGTTGACGAGGGCCCGGTCGGCCGGCACGCCGTACGGCACGGTGCGCTCCTTGCGCCCCTTCCCGAAGACCCGCAGCACCCGCCGGTCACGGTCCAGGTCGTCGACGTCGAGGCCGCACAGCTCCCCCACCCGGATGCCGGTGGCGTAGAGCACCTCCAGGATCGCCACGTCCCGCAGCGCCACCGGGCTGCCGTCGTCGGCGCGGACCGCGGCCGCCTCGAGCAGCGCCCGGACCTCCGCGGCGTTGAGCGCCGCGGGCAGGGGACGACCCGACTTCGGTCGGCCCAGCTGGGCCCCGGGGTCCGTGCTCGCTCGTCCGGTGCGCTGCGCCCAGGCGGTGAACACCCGCACGGCCGTCGCCCGTCGCGCCATCGTGGTCCGGGCCTTGCCGCGCACCTGCTGGTTGGCCAGCCAGCTGCGCAGCGTGCGCAGGTCGAGGCTCTCCAGCTCCGCGTGCCCGTAGGACGTGGCGTGCTCGAGCATGCCGCGCACGTCGCCGAGGTAGGCCCGCACCGTGTGCGGTGTCAGGTCCCGCTCGGAGACGAGGTGACGTTCGTACGCCGCCAGGGCGACCGCGAAGGGCTCCGGCAGCTCGTCGCGAGCCTCGGGGTCGACGTCGGCCGGTTCGGTCACTCCGCCAGCCTACGAACTGGTCGTCCCTCCAGCCGGGAGGCGCCACCGCTGGTCGAAGCACTCCACCAGGCCGAGGTGGCGCAAGGTGCCGAGTGCGGCTCCGGTCTTCTCCGGGCTCAGGCCCGCGGTGCGCGCGATCCGGGAGAGCCGGGCGCCCGCACGCACGGGCACGGCGTCGAGCACCTGGCGCTGCACGTGGCTGAGCCGGTCGCGGGGCCCGGCCTCGGCGCGCGGCTCGGCCAGCGCGAAGGACCCGATCGGACCGACCACCTCGAGCACCTCCTCCGCCCGGGTCACCAGCACCGCGTCCCGGTGACGGATCAGCTGGTGGACGCCCTCGGAGGGGGCGCTCGTGACCGGACCAGGGACGCCCATCGTGGGACGGCCCAGCCCGAGGGTCCAGGTGGCCGTGTTGAGGGCGCCGCTGCGGACCGCCGCCTCGACGATGACGGTGCCGCGCGAGAGCCCGGCGATGATCCGGTTGCGGGCCAGGAAGCGGATCCGGGTCGGCGCGCAGCCCGGCGGTGACTCCGAGACCACGGCGCCCACGTCGGCGATGTAGTCGAGCAGGTTGCGGTGGGCCTCGGGATAGGCGCGATCCGGTCCGCAGGCGAGCACCGCGATCGTCGGCCCGCGCACCGCGAGGGCACCGCGATGCGCCGCCTGGTCGATGCCGGCCGCCGCCCCCGAGACGACCGTGTAGCCCTCCCGCGCCACCCCCGCGCCGATCTCGCCGGCGGCGTCCGTGCCGTACGTCGTGGCCGAGCGCGACCCGACCACCGCGACGGCGTGGTCGGTGGCCCCCGCGAGCGACAGGGGCCCCTTCACCCAGAGTCCCACCGGCGTCCCGCCGCGCTCGTGCAGGGGTGCGGTCCGCGCCAGGTCGTCCAGCGAGGTGGGCCACTCGGCGTCACCGGGGATGACGAACCGGATGCGCAGCCGGTCGGCGCGCTCGAGCATGCCCTCGGCGTCGGCCTCGCCCAGCCGGGCCGCGAGGTCCGGCTGACAGTGCTCGAGGAGCCAGCCCAGCACCTGCTCGCCCGAGTCCGCGGCGACGGCCTCGGTGACGCTGAGCTGGCCCGGCTCCCCGATGATGCTCAAGGTGGCGCGGGCGATCCGTTCGCGCTCCACGGCAGTCATGCCGCGCCGGTCCGGGCCAGCATGGCGATGTCCAGCGGCAGGCCGAGGCGCAGCCGCAGCGCCACCTCGAGCTCCTCGCTGCCGGGCCGGTCGACGCCGTGCAGGTCGGCAACGGTCCAGGCCAGTCGGTGCACCCGGGTGGCGCCACGGCGGGTGAGCCGACCGGTGTAGATCTGCTTCTCGAGGTCCTTCTCCGCCCGGTCGTCGAGCGGCCAGTCGTCGCGCAGCCGTGGTCCGGGGACGTCGCAGTTGGTGCGCCACGGGGTGCCGTCGAGACGTGCCGCCTGGCGGGCACGGGCCACCGTCACCCGGCGCCGCACCTCCGCGGAGCTCTCCGGCCGGGCGAGCGGGTCGCCGGCCTCGTGCTCCTTGACCGGTTCGACGTTGCGCCAGATGTCGATCCGGTCCGCGATCGGGCCGGTGATCTTGCGGCGGTAGGTGCGTCGGGCCAGCTCACCGCACTCGCACTTGTTGTCGCGGTTGTGCGGGTGGTACTCCCCACAGGGACACGGATTGCACGCGAGCACGAACATGGTCCGGGCCGGGAAGGTGGCGGTCTCCTCGCCGCGGGCCAGGGTGACCTCGCCGTTCTCCAGCGGCTCGCGCAGCGCCTCGATGACGTCGGAGGGGAAGTGCGGGAACTCGTCGAGGAACAGCGCGCCGAGGTGCGCCTTGCTCACCTCGCCCGGCCGGACCCGGCCGGTGCCACCACCGAGCAGCGCCGTCCTGGTGACCGAGTGGTGCGGGGCCCGGTAGGGCGGCCGGACGATCCGGTTCGTCGCGTCCACCACCTCGCCGGCCAGCGAGTGCACCGCGGTCAGCTCCAGGGACTGGTCGAGGTCGAGGTCGGGCAGCAGCCCCGGCAGCCGCTCGGCGAGGGTGGTCTTCCCCGAGCCCTTGGGCCCGCTGAGCATGACGTGGTGGCCACCGGCGGCGGCCACCTCGATGGCGTAGCGGGCGTCGGCCATGCCCACCACGTCGGCGAGGTCCACGTCGGACTGGTGCTTCTCACCGCGCCAGGTGAGCAACGGCGTGCTGGCCAGTGGCGACACCGGCTCGGCCTCGGGGACCGCATCGCGGCGCAGCATCGCCACCACCTGCGCCAGCGAGCGAAGGCCGTACGCAGTGATCCCCGGCACCAGCGTCGCCTCGCCGATCTGCGGCTCGGGGACGAACAGCGTGGTGTAGCCGCGCTTCTTCGCCGCCATCGCCATCGCGAGCACACCCGGGACGGCGCGCAGCCGCCCGTCGAGGGTGAGCTCGCCGATGAAGCACAGGTCGCGGACGACCTGCCGTTCGACCCGGCCGGTCGCCGCCAGCACAGCGACGGCGATCGCCAGATCGAAGTGGGGTCCGCTCTTGGGCAGGTCGGCCGGCGAGAGCAGCACGGTCACCCGCTTGCTGCTCGGCCACCGGTCCTTCGGGTCGTCGAGGCTCTCCAGGGCCGAGCGCACCCGGTCGCGGGCCTCGTTGATCGAGGTGTCCGGCCGGCCGACGACGGCGGTGCGGATCAGTCCGTGCGAGACATCGGCCTGGACGTCGATGAGGTGCCCGACGGCGCCCTGCAGGGAGATCGTCCGGGTGGTGCCGACCGTCATCTCAGGCCACCCCCCGCACGTGCTCCACCGTCGCCGCTCCGTGGCGGGAGCGCAGCACGGACACCAGGTCGACGCGTACGTCGGCCGGATGGGCGTCGTGCTCGGCGATCCACCGGTCGCCCAGGTGGACCAGCCGGTCGAGCTTGGTCTCGTCGACCGCCTCCAACGGGCTGCCGAAGGCCTCGGTGGTGCGCGTCTTGACCTCGCAGATCACCAGGGTGTCGCCGTCGCGGAGGACCAGGTCGAGCTCACCGAGGGCACACCGCCAGTTGGCATCGATGAGCACCATGCCCTGGGCGACCAGGTGGCGCGCGGCCACCGCCTCGCCGTACCCGCCGATCGCGCGGCGTTGCTGTGCTGTCATGCCGGACACGCTGAGGGACCCGCACCGGGTGGTGCGAGTCCCTCAGCCGACCGCTGTGGACGCAGGACCCGGGGAGGGGGGCTGTGCGTCCTTCGTGGTCAGCCTCTCGGCCGTGCCGGACTGATCGGTGGGTTCAGCCCCGGAGCACGGGCGTCTGGCAGTTCGGGTAGGGCAGGCCGTAGAAGTCCGCCCCGCCGATGTTCAGGCCCGTCACCGCGCTGAGCTGCGCGACGACGTCGTTGAGCTTGTCGATGACCGGGTTCACCAGCGGCCCGACCCTGCTGGTGATCGTGGGCAGGGCCACGTCCAGCGTGGGCTGCACCGCGGCCCTCAGCACGGTGCTGCTGAGCCCGGAGAGGTAGGGGTCCAGCACGGTCCCGGTCTTGACCTGCAGGGACAGCGACGACTCGTCGATCCCCACGGTGACCTGAGGCAGGGTGTTGGCACCGGAACCCACCTCGACGTGGTCGTCGTAGGTGTTGGGTGGCATCGCCAGCTCGACCGGGGTGGGGCCGGCCGATGCAGGCTTGTTGGCGACGGCCGAGACGACGGCGTCGAAGGCGACCGCCACGGTGACCTGACTGGGGTAGACGAGGCTGAGTGGGAGCGACAGGCCGAGCAGGCTGGTCGGCACCTTGACCTCGCCCTCGACTCTCAGCACGCCGTCGACGTCCATGGTCACGAGGTCGGTCCAGATGTCGGCCTTGAAGCTGACGGGGTCGCAGGAGACGTCGGTGAGGTGGCCGTGCCCGCCTGCGATGTCGATGTCGATGCCCAGGTCGATGTGGTTGTCGATCAGTTTCAGCTGGGAGCCGCCGGCGCTCTGGTAGACGGGGTTGCTGGGCACTGACACCTGCGCCTGGGAGCTGAACTTGAGCTGCGCCGTCTTCGCCTCGCCGTTGTTGCAGGCGCGCTGGGCCCGCTCGATGAGCCGCAGCTGGCTGTTGGTGACACCGACCGACGACAGGCTGGTCTGCAGGTTGGCGATGTCGAGCAGGTTGTCGCCGTTGGCCAGGAAGACGGTCCCGACGAGGATGTCCAGCGCGTTGAACTGGGTCTGGAGCACGGCGTCGCTGCCGTTGCTGAGGTCGATCAGATCGTCGACCGAGATCGTGGCGGCGGCGACGGAGCTGGCCGAGGCGGCGTTCTGGAAGACGGCCGCCTCCGCGACCTTGCCCTTCGCCTGGAGGACCTGCGCAGAGGCATGGAACAGGTCGGCGACGCTGAGGTCGGGAACGGCGAGTAGCTCGTTGACGGTGCCGGCCTGGATGTAGCTCGTCTGCATCAGGTCGAACAGCGACAGGCGCGTGCTGGCGAGGCCGTTGTAGCCGGCCATGGTCAGCGTCGAGCTGCCCAGCAACGGCGTCAGCATGTCCTTGAGCACCGGCGAGGACGTCGGGTTCAGGGCCGCGGCGAACGACCCGAGCTGGAAGCAGGCGCTCGACTCGGCCTGCGCGATCGCCGAACGGTCCGTGCCGCCCTTGCCGGGCATGAAGCCGAAGTCGACCGACGTGGAGGCGGTGACCCTGACCGCGGTCGGGACGTCGGGGCTGTTCAGCGCCAGCACCGTGAACGTGTCGGTCGCGATGTCGTAGGTGCCCAGCTCGGCGACGACGGCCGGCGCGGCTCCCACGGTCGAGAGGTTCTTGTCCCGGCTGATCTCGGCCCGCTTCTGCATGTTCGGGCTGGCGGAGTTGAGCTGCGCCGCCGTCGACTCGCCGTCGAGGTGCCGGGCGAGGTCCAGGGCGATGACGTCGGCCAGTGACTGCATGTCCGTACGGGCGACGCGCTGGACGCCCAGGTCGACGGCCATGGCCGCGACCGGGATCAGCACGAAGCAGCTGATCAGCGCCAGCGCGATCGCCACCACCCCGCTCTCGTCACGTCGCCGCTTGCGGTTGCGGAGCAGGCGCACCTCAGCTCACCCCTGCGACGGCGGTGTAGCCGACCTGCTCGGGCAGTGTGAAGCCCAGTCCGGGCACGGTCGGCAGGAGCGAGTGGTCGCGGTAGGGGTAGTAGACGTCGACCTTGACGCAGCCGGCGCTCGAGACCTCCGGGCAGTCCACGAAGCTCACCGTGCAGCTCAGGTTGGCCTGGCCGCACTTCATGGTGCCGCTGAACGTGCCGACGGCCTGGTCGACCGCCGCCTTGGCGGCTGCGGTCTGCGCGTCGCGGCGGACGGTCACGTCGTCGCTCATCACCGCCTTGACCGCGGCCGCGCGGGCCGCCTCGGTGGCCGCCTGCGACAGCGACTGCCGGAACGTCAGCATGTAGCCGTAGCTCAAGATGCCGAAGACGATCGGCAGCACGAGGAAGCACAGCACCAGCGCTGCCTCCACTGCCGCCGCACCACTCTCGTGCCGCGCACGCCGATCCTTCAGCGTGCGGACGCAAACAGAAACGATCCCCATGTCCAGCCCTCCCCGGCTCGAACCCCTGCCAGGAGATTAGGACGAAATGTCCGTTTTGTGCGTTCTGGTCTAGTTTGTCGTAGACCAGCGTGTCGCGGCAGTTCCGTTAGTGCGGGGACGGCGCGCACGTCACCGGACCAGGCGGACGACCTTGACGCCGGTGCCCACGTAGTCGCTGATCGGGCCGCCGTACTCGTCCGGGACCGCCGGCAGCGCGGTCGGCTCGATGGTCACGAACCGTACGGCGAGCAGCTCCTTGCCGGTCTTGTCGAGCAGCAGCCCGTGGTCGTCCCCGGTGTCGGCGACGCCGAGCATCTGCTTGACCCAGCTGTCCACCTCCTCCAGGACGGCATCGAGCGGCTCGAGGCTCGTCGGCGGCTCCTGGGTGATGAAGACGGGCCGGAAGCTGACGATCGGCCACGAGCCGGCGCGGCCGGAGTCGGCCGGGGTCGAGATCACCGGCATCCACAGGAACCGGCTGGAGCTGTAGAGGTCGGAGGTGAACACGCTGTCGGGCGTCACCACGGGCAACCCGTTCTGCAGGTAGGTGCTGAGGTTGAAGAAGACGTCCTCGGTCAGCCGGTCCGCGGCGCCCGGCTTGACGAAGTCCTCGATCCGGTCGTCGTTGAGCGGCACGTTGCGGAAGCCCGGGAGGGTGAAGGACCGCCGGCACGGCCGGTCGTCGGTGCAGACCAGGCGGCCCTGGGTGGTGTGCGCCGCCTCGCCGGTGAGGCTGTTGGCCGGGACGGCGATCGAGTCGCCCAGCATCCCGGCGGTGAACTCCTTGAAGGGGTTGGCGCCCTCGATCGGCATCACGCAGTTGGGCGTGCCGTGGTTGCCGCCGTTGTCGAGGACGTCGGGCTGCTTGTTGTGGCTGCAGCTCGACGGCCCACTGGGTCCACCGACCACGCCGAGCAGGCTGTCGACGGTCAGCGGGCTGGGCAGCGTCGCGCCGAGCAGCCCCGGATGCGTGCCGACGGCGTGGTCGAGGCCCTCGACGAGGTTGACGTCGAGATTGTCCCCGGTGCCCAGCTGCGGGTGCCGGGGCGACTTGATCATCCGCGAGCAGCCGAGGAAGTCGCGGGTCACCGCCGGTGCCCCGCTCTTGTCGTTGTTGGCGATCCGCTGCCCGGCGATGTAGTTCATCGGCAGGACACCGTCGAGCCCGTCCTCGAGGCCCGCGGCGAGCCCGGTGGGGAGCGCGTCGGAGACGTTCCGCGCCGCGGCGAGCATGCAGTTCAGCGACATCGCCATCGGCGCCACGGCTCCCGGCGTTCCGACCCGAGCGGTCGCCTCCCGGGTCTGCACCGAGCCCGAGGCTCCTGCGGCCGCGCCGAGGCCGAAGTCGACCCGCGCCGCCGGCGTCAGCACCCGGACGTAGCTGCCGCTGGATCCTTCGGTCGTCGGGAAGGAGACGCTGCCGTCGGCCAGCAGCCGTTCGGCGTACGACGTGAACGTGGCGTCCGTGGTCTCCGGAGTCGACGGGCAGGCGGGCAGGGTGGCATCGATCTCGTCCTGACCCACCACGGGGTGGCAGGCGATGTAGTAGGCCGCGGCCTTGGCAGCCTGCACCTGCTCGGCGCGACTGTTCGCCGGCAGGTACTGCGCGGCGAAGAGGGCCGCCTGGTCGGCCTGCTTCTGGAGCAGGCCGCGACGGGCCCAGGTGTTGCCGATGTCCACCGCCAGGGCGGCCGTGACCAGCAGCACCACCGCCACGACTGCGGTCAGCACGGCGATCGCGCCGCCCTCGTCGGGGCGGCGCCTCTCCACGAGCCTCATCCTTCACACACTCCGGTCGTCACGACGACGTTCTGCAGGAGGTACGACGCCTCCGAGGCCAGGGCTCCCCCGTTGGGCAGCGGGATGAGCCCGTTGAGGAGGTCCGTGGCCGGCAGCTGGACGACGACCTCCAGCTCCGCACCGACCGGGGGCAGCACCCGCACCACCTCGACGCGCACGTCGGCGTCGTGCAGGTCGTCGTCGAGCGTGCCGGAGACGCCCGGCAGCTCGTCCAGCACGGTCTGCTTCACCTCGGTGACCAGCTGCGGGCAGGTGAAGGTGCCGACGATCTTGTCCAGCGGCAGGCGCGAGGCCAGCGGCGACGCCTTCTGCGCCTGCCAGAAGAAGTTGCCGTAGTTGATCGTCCCGAGCAGCAACGGCAGCAGGAACATGCAGATCAGCAGGGCTGCCTCCACCGTCGCGGCTCCGTGCTGGTCACGCCGAGCCGCCCGTCGTACCGACCTCACGCGCAGTCCAGCGGTGCGGGCGGCAGGTTGGCGACCCGGGCCTCGACCGACTCGGTGATCGCGCCGTCGCCGGGCAGCGGGATCAGCTGCAGGTCGAAGGCCTTCATCGACACCGTGACCCGGACGTGCGCGCCCACCTTGGCGGTGTTGCTCGCGTTGAGGTAGGTCCGCGAGACGAGCGGCGTGCCACCGAAGGCGGCGCCGCTCGCCTTGGCGAGCGCCTGGGCGCGGGTGCAGCCCCAGTCCGTGCCGACGGACAGCTGGCGAGCGGCTTCCCGGGCGGACGCGGCGGCGGTGGAGGTGCTCCAGAAGTACAACCCGTACTGGATGATCCCGAACATCACCGTGAAGAGGATCGGCACCACCAGCGCATACTCGAGCGCGGTCGCGCCGGCCTCACCGCGCCGCTCGTACCGGCGCAGCGGACTGCGCATCAGGCCCTCCCCCGTTGTCGGACTACGCCGTCAAGGTTAGGGCGTTATGTCCGATTTGTACGGGGAATGCCCAGGTCAGCGGACGAGGCCGACGAGCTCCAGCTTGGGCAGGGTGACGGCGGAGTTCGGATCCACCCGCATGTCGATCTTGGTGCCCGATCCGTTGAGCTGGATCGTCCGCGCGATGAACTGCGCGTTGGTGAGGTTGAGGAAGGCGCCACCGCCCAACTGGAACGGCACCGCGTTCGGGGTCATGAAGACGCCGCGCACGCTGAACAGGCCACCACCGGTCATGCTGAACGTCGTGCTGTTGTTGGCTGAGCTCTCGCTCCACAGCGCCAGGTCCTCCGGACCGTTCGGGTCGCTCCAGGCTGCCGTGGCGGCCGGCAACGCATTCCCGTCCGAGTCGGTGGTGATGTCCATGGTGTCCGGCGCGGTCCAGTCGATCGAGCCACCGTTCTGGGTGAACTGCCCCGAGCCGAGGCCCGAGGTGCAGGGCGAACTCGTGGGCTGGGCACCGTCGACCGTCGGCACGCACCCGTCGGCCTGCCCGGACATCAGGAACACGGTCGTCCGGCACATCCGGACCAGGTTGGCCGTGTTGGCCTCCTTGAAGCTGCCCTGCTTGAGGAACAGCACCGCCTTGTCGGGGTTCTGGCCCACGGAGCAGCTGGACCCGGACAGGTTTCCGTTGGTGTTCATCTGGAACTGACCGCTGGAGTTCAGGTCGATCGCATTCGGTTTGCTTGGCTGACCCGCCACGTAGACGTGATGAGCGTCCGGCAGGGACAGCGTGGCATCGGGTGCGACGACGCTGTTGATGACGATCGTCCCAGCAGGGATGCTCAGGTTGCCGGTGGGATTGAAACGGCCCGGCGAAGGGCAGTCGATCCATACCTTGGACGTCGGGTCCAGCACCGTGCCGTCCGGGTCGCGCAGCGCATTCACGTTGGCCTGGGTCGGCTTGCACGCGTCGACCGCAGGCGGGAACGTCACGTAGCCCGCTGACCCCGCTGCGAAGACACCGTCTGCAGCGAGCATCGCCGACCGCACCGTGCTCCGGTAGCGCTGGTCGACCAGCGTCCGGCCGATCGCCGACCGTCCGGTCGGGGCAGTCTTCGTGGCCGTCGCTGCAGCAGCCGGGCCCAACGCCCCGCTGGCGTAGACGTTGGTCAGGCCGTCGTAGATGTAGTTGGTGGCCTTGCCGTCCGCGCCCGCCACCGTGGTGATCGAGCCCGGCTGGGTGGCGTCCGGCAATGCCGGATTGGTGGCCAGCGGCGCTGCGTAGGCCACGATGCCGTTGCTCTGGCGACCCCAGAGGATCTGCTCGTTGCTACCTCCGGTGCAGTCCCCGGTGGCGTCGCTGTCCGCGTGGATGGTCCCTGCCTGGGTGGCGCCGTTGCTCGCGAGCGAGCCGTAGACGTGGATCCAGGACGTGTCCGCGCTGGCGGAGCCAGTGCCGAGGACCGGACAGTCGTGGGGTTCGAGCAGCAGGAGTGCCGGCGCCGCCCCGCCGGGCCGCTGCTCGACCCGGCCGACCGTGCGGATGGTCGTGCGCAGGTCGGAGGACGTGGCGAGGCTGCCGAGGCCGGGATCACGACTCTGCGTGACGATGACCGCCATCTGGTCGCACCCCTGGGCGCCGTCGGAGTCGTCGGTCCGCGAAGCGTCCAGGGTGTCCTCGCTCCACGTCGACCCCGTGAGCGAGTACCCGCTCTGGATGGTGACGACGAGCGGCATCCCGCTCCAGGTGCCGTTCCAGGTGAACTTCGCCCATGACGACGGGTCACCGGGAATGCAGGTCTTGGCACGCAGCGTGCTGTCGGAGCAGCCACTGGCGGTGCCCACGTCGTTGCCGTCGGTCCAGCCGACGCTCTCGTTGATGCCCGCGAACCGCGCGTTGTTCTCCTTCAGGTACCGCACCGCCGTGCAGACACCCATGTAGGGGTGGGCATTGCCGTCGCCCCCGTTGAGGCCGTGCAGCCCGGCGAGGGTGGCCGAGTCGGCGGCCGACTTGTCGACCTGCCGGTCGATCCGGACAAGACCGAAGTCGACCACCAGACCCGCCGCCACGAGCAGGACGGTCAGGCACAGGGCCACGATGATGGCCACTGCGCCTTCCTCGGACCGGCGCAACCGCCAGCGCCGCCTGGTCACTCCGCCGGGCAATCTGGTTTCACCGTCCGTCCGTAGTAGGCGACCGAGTCAGCGCCGATGTTGAAGTTGAGGTCGGGGGCGATGACGAGCTGGATCCGCGCGGGCTTGGCGACCCACACCATGACGGCGCAGGAGCCGGCGGCCATGCCGGCCGGCTTCGACGGCGGCGAGCCACAGTCGGCGCCGGTCCAGGCGACGTTGCTGACGGTCGGGGCGAAGGCGGAGCCGTCGGCCTTCACGAGCTTCACGCAGATCTGCGCGTCCGTGATGGTGTTGCCGGCGTTGAAGTAGACCTGCTTCACGCGGTCGCGCACCGAGGTCGCCCAGTTGGCGGACGCCGGGCTGTAGTCCACCGCGGCGCCGTACCGCGCCCCCTCCCGCACCGCATTGGTGATCGAGAGGTGGTCGTTGTAGGCGAAGCCGGTGGTGATCATGCCGAACAGCAGCAGCACGAGGAACGGGATCACCAGGGCGAATTCCACCGCCGATGCACCGTGCTCAGCGCGCGTTCGGGACCGCGGCATGTCTATCCCCCAACCGTCCGGGACGGGCTCCGGGGACCTGGGTGTCCCCGGCGATTCACAGTAACGATCGGCCTACCGCGCTGTGATGGTTTCGGGAAATCTGTCTAGACAGGGACTATCGGGCGAATGGCACGAACGGGCCATGTCGGAATCGCCCGGGTTTGCGCGCAGGCCGGGGAAGGGCCGCTCAGTCCTTCGGCAGCTCGATGTCGCTCTGGTTGAGCTCCTCGACGTTGACGTCCTTGAAGGTGAGCACCTTGACGTTCTTGGCGAACCGCGCCGGGCGGTACATGTCCCACACCCAGGCGTCGGTCATCGTCACCTCGAAGAAGACGTCGCCGGCCTCCGTACGGGCCTTCACGTCGACCTGGTTGCACAGGTAGAAGCGCCGGTCGGTCTCCACGACGTACTTGAAGATCCCGACGACGTCGCGGTACTCCCGGTAGAGCGTCAGCTCCATCTCGGTCTCGTACTTCTCGAGGTCCTCGGCGCTCATCCTGTCTCCTTGAGGTGGTGGGGTCCCGACCCTGCTCGACCGCCCGAGAGCTGGTCGAAGAGCCCCAGCTGCGGCTCCAGACTGAGGGGTTCCTCGTCGAGGATCCCGGCGGCGCGCCGTACGTTCACGAACCGCATCCGGTGCACGGGCGAGGGCCCGTGCTCGGTGAGCGCCGCGCTGTGCTCCTCGGTGACGTAGCCCTTGTGGGTGGCGAAGTCGTACGCCGGCCACTGGTCGTGCAGCGCACACATGATCCGGTCGCGGGTGACCTTGGCGATCACCGAGGCCGCGGAGATGCAGGCCGCGACCCGGTCGCCCTTCCACATCGCCAGCCCGGGCACCTCCAGGCCGTCGACCGGGAAGCCGTCGGTCAGGACGTACGACGGTCGCACGTCGAGCCTGGCCAACGCTCGGCGCAGCGCGGCCAGGTTGGCGACGTGCATGCCGAGCCGGTCGCACTCCCCCGGCTCGACCACGACCACCGACCAGGCGAGCGCGCGCCGGGTCACCTGGGCATAGCAGCGCTCGCGGGCCTTCGCGGTCAGCAGCTTGGAGTCGGCCAGCTCCGGCACCAGGCCGGCCTTGCCCTCCGGCAGGATCGCCGCCGCGGCCACCAGGGGGCCGGCGCAGGCGCCGCGGCCGGCCTCGTCGACACCGGCGACCGGCGCGAGCCCGGCACGGCGCAGGGCGCGCTCGTAGCCGTACAGCCCGGCGTCTCGCCGGATCGTGGTTCCTCGCGGCAGCTGGGTCATGGCGGTCAGCGTGCGTCCGGGACGCTCTCGAAGGTCTTCGGCCGGTGGATGACCTCGGCGCGGTCCCACGGCCAGATCAGCGCCCAGACCTTGCCCACCACGAGGTCGGCCGGCACGAAGCCGCCACCCGGGTCGCCGAGGTGGCCGCGTGAGTCGTAGGAGTCGCCACGGTTGTCACCCATCACCCACAGTTTGCCCTCCGGGACGGTCACGTGGAACTCGTCGACCGAGGGCTGGGTGCCCTTGGGCAGGTAGGACCTCTCGTTGAGCGCGGTGCCGTTGACCGTCACCCGGCCCCGGCGGTCGCAGCACTCCACCTTGTCGCCGGCGACCCCGATGACCCGCTTCACCAGGTGTCCCCCGGACGGGTAGAGACCGATCGCCTCCAGCGTCTTGGCGACCGGGTTGTCCGGGGTCCGGGTCTCCTCCGGCCCCAGCCAGCCGCCGGGGTCCTTGAACACGACGATGTCGCCGCGCTGCGGCTCGCCGCCGCCCCAGTAGGACATCTTCTCGACCAGGATGCGGTCGTTCTTGATGAACTCCGGCTCCATCGAGGGCGACGGGATGTAGAACGCCTGGACGAAGAAGGACTTGATCAGGATCGCGAGGACCAGTGCGATCCCCAGCAGCAGCAGGACCTCCTGCCACAGCGGGAGCGGTTTCTTCTTCTTCGTCTCAGCCGCGGCAGGGTCCTGGGTCACAACGGCAGACTCTAACCGGGCAGTTGGGGCCGGGCCGATCAGGCCTCGCGGCGCTCCTTGATCTTGGCTGCCTTGCCGCGCAGGTTGCGCAGGTAGTAGAGCTTCGCGCGACGCACGTCACCGCGGGTGACGATCTCGATCTTCTCGAAGATCGGCGAGTTGACCGGGAAGGTGCGCTCGACGCCGACACCGAAGGAGACCTTGCGGACGGTGAAGGTGCGGCCCACTCCGGAGCCCTGCACCTTGATCACGACGCCCTGGAAGACCTGGACACGGGCGCGGTTGCCCTCGACGACCTTGACGTGCACCTTGAGCGTGTCGCCCGCACGGAAGGCGGGCACGTCGTCGCGCTTCGCAGCAGCAGCAACCTGGTCGATGACGTTGGTCATGATGTCTCCTCGCGAGTGCCACAGGTCAGCCGCGGATGTCGATGATGCGGATCGGAGTCGGCCGGACGGATGTCGCACGCTCGTCCCCCTGTGGCAGGTTCACGGCGGTCCGGGCCGAAGATCAAGTTTGCCACAGCGCCCGTCGTACGACGAAATCGCGGCGGTGCACGTCAGTCGGCAACGGTACGGTGAGGCGAAGTCCACCTCCCGGAGACCTTCATGGACGTCAAGCACCTGGCCGCCGCCGAGCGCCGCGATCTCGCCGACTTCCTCGAGACCCTCGGTCCCGAGCAGTGGGAAGCCCCGTCGCTGTGCGGCCGGTGGACGGTGCGCGACGTGGTCGCGCACATCACCTCCTACGACACCCTGTCGGCGCGCGCGAGCCTCCGAAGGGTGCTCAAGGGCCGGCTCGCCAGCCGCGGCCCCGGGGTCGACGGCCCGAACGCCCTGGGCGTGGAGGCGTCCCGCGGCACCACCCCAGCTGGGCTCGTCGCCCTGCTGCGCGAGTACGCCGTGCCGCGGGGGCTCACGGCCGCGCTGGGCGGCGCCATCGCGCTCACGGACGGGGTGATCCACCACCAGGACATCCGCCGCCCGCTCGGGCTTCCCCGTGTCGTCCCCGAGGACCGCCTGCGGGTGGCGCTCCCCTTCTCCTTGCGCTCGCCGGTGCTGCCCTCGCACCGCAACGCCCGTGGCCTGCGCCTGGTGGCCACGGACCTCGACTGGACGCACGGCGAGGGCGCCGAGGTGCGTGGACCCGCGGAGGCGCTGATGCTGGCCCTCGCCGGACGTCCCGTGGCGCTGGACGAGCTCTCCGGGGCCGGGTTGGAGACACTGCGCGCACGGGTCACCGGCGTGGGCGACCCGGCGTCGTACGACGTCTCGATGAGCCGGCTCGTCGCGGGAACCCCGGAGGATGCCTACGAGTGCGTGCGGCAGGTCTCCCTGCCGGAGATGTTCGACCGCCGCTACGGCGTGATGCCCGCGGTGCGCGAGGTCCGTGATCGGGAGGCGGACTGGTCGACGCCGGGTGAGGCACGGACCCTCGTGCTGGCCGACGGCGGCCGGCTGCGCCAGCGGCTGACACGGCTCGATCCCCCGCGCGGCATCGACTACACGATCAGCGACGTGCACGGACCGATGCGCCCGCTCGTCTCGACGGTCGACGGCCGCTGGCGCTTCGACCCGGCGGAGGAGGGCGTCCGGGTCACCTGGGCGTGGACCTTCCATCCCACCAACGGGGTCACCGCTCGACTGATGCCGATGCTGGGCACCTTCTGGCGGGGCTACGCACGGCACGGCCTGGACCGGCTCGAGCAGTTCCTGGCCGGCTGAGCCTCGGCCGTGCTCGGCGTGCGGAAATGTGCTTGACTTGTCGAACGTACGTACTATTGTTGAGGTATCTCGGAAGCTACAGATCGGCCGCACATGGACGCACCGGACACCGCCGCCACCGCGCTGCACGCCTTGCGGACGCGTGTCTCCGAGCTCTCCCAGACGCTGTGGCCGGCCCGCGACCCGCACGAGCTGATGGACACCGTCGCGGAGGCGGAGTCGCTCAAGACAGCGGTGGACGCCCTCGTGCTGGAGGTCGTCGCCGAGCTCGAGGCCACCGATGGGGTCAAGCCGGCCGGGTGGGCCTCGACCGCGGACTTCATGACCACCACGGCTGGTGGGCACCACGGCTGTGGCAAGGCGACGGTCCGGCTGGCCCAGCGGGTCGCCGAGCCCGTCTTCGCGCCGATCGCCGAGGCGATGGCCGACGGGTGGCTGTCCTCGGTGAAGGCGCAGGTGGTCGAGCGCGCCGTCGACGCACTGCCCCACAACCCCGACCTGCGCGCCCGCGCGGTGGCCCACCTCCTCGGCGAGGCCAAGCGCCTGGACGCCACCGACCTGAAGAAGGCGGGCCGTCACCTCGCCGCTGTCGTCGACCCCGACGGCGAGGAGCGCCGCGCCGAGAAGCAGCTCGAGCGCGAGGAGCGGGCAGCCCACCACTCCCGGCACCTCTCCCTCACCGGTGACGGCGCCGGCGGAGCCTGGATCAAGGGCCGCTGCACCGCCGAGGACGCCGCGTTGATCAAGAGCACGTTGATGCCGCTCGCCGCGCCGGTGCCCGCCGGCGAGCCGGTGTGCCTGCCCCCGACCTGCCGCGAGCCGGGCTGTCGCCACGACGGCCGCGACCCGCGCGACCACGGCGCCCGGATGCTCGACGCCCTGGTCGAGGCCTGCCGACGGCTACAGGGCGCCGAGGTGCTGCCCACCGACCACGGCGCCACCCCGCGGATCACCCTGCTGATGCACCACGACGACCTCGCCGACGGCATCGGCACCGCGCTCACCGAGACCGGCGAGGAGATCTCCGCGGGCGCGCTTCGGCGCCTCTGCTGTGACGCCGACGTGATCCCGGCCGTGCTCGGCAGCAACTCCGAGGTCCTCGACGTCGGCCGCACCCAGCGGCTGGTCACCGCGGCGATCTGGAAGGCTCTGGTCGCCCGCGACCGGCACTGCCGCTTTCCCGGCTGCACCCGCCCGCCGATCATGTGCCATGCACATCACGTCGAGCACTGGCTCGACGGCGGCGCCACCAGCCTGGCCAACCTGCTCCTGCTCTGCGGACACCACCACCGGCTCATCCACACCGGACCCTGGCAGATCACCCAGCGAGCCGACGGGAGCTACGACTTCGAGCCACCACCGCGGCTGGTCCGGAGCGCGACGGCGGGATGCCGACCACCACCTCGCGGCTCGTGAAGGCCGCCTCAGCGCCGACGGCGCTTGGACAATCGCACCGCTCCGCCACCCACCTCGCCGACGAGGCGGTAGCCCGCCCGCTTGTAGCGACGCAGGTTGGCCTCGCTGCGCGCACCGGTGAAGAGTGTGAACTGACGTACGTCGGGTGGGGCGGCGGCCTCGATCCGCTGCAGCAGCACCCGACCCAGGCCCCGCCCCTGCAGGTCCGGAGCCACCATCAGCCGGCCGATGTCCCAGGCGCCGTCGGAGTCGAGACGTGCCCGCACCGCGCCGACGAGCCGGCCGGCGGAGCGGGCGACGAGGACCGTGTCGGTCAGGATCCAGCGCCGGAGCTGATCGAGCTCCTCGCGCAGCGCCGGGATGTCGGCGTCCGGGTTCGCCTCCAGCTCCTGGAGCCAGCAGGCCCGCTGCAACGTGAGCAGCTCACCGGCATCCGCCGGCTGCACCGGCCCGATCTCGACGTCGATGTCCAGGTCCTCGACGACCGAGGCGGGGCTGAGCAGGTCGGGGCGGCGCTGGGCCGTCCGTCGTACTGCCTGCTCGTGGCGCCAGGCGGCGATCCGGCCGTGGTCGCCGGAGAGCAGCACCTCGGGCACCGCGCGGCCGCGCCAGGTCGACGGCTTGGTGTAGACGGGGTACTCCAGCAGGCCGTCCTCGTGGGACTCCTCCACCAGCGAGGCGGCGTTGCCCAGGAAGCCGGGCAGCAGCCGGACCACCGCCTCGATCATCGCCAGCGCTGCCACCTCGCCGCCGTTGAGCACGTAGTCGCCCAGCGACAGCTCGCGCACCTCGAAGCGTTCCGCGGCATCCTCGAGCACGCGCTGGTCGATGCCCTCGTAGCGGCCGCAGGCGAAGACCAGGTGGTCGCGGGTGGACAGCTCGCGCGCCGTCGCCTGGTCGAAGCGGGCGCCCGAGGGGGTGGGTACGACGAGGACCGGGCGGTGTCCCGGCGCGTCGTTGGCGGCGTCGAGCACGGCGTCGAGCGCCACTCCCCACGGCTCCGGCTTCATCACCATCCCGGCGCCGCCGCCGTAGGGGGTGTCGTCCACCGTGTGGTGCCGGTCGTGCGTCCACTGGCGCAGGTCGTGGACGGCGACGTCGAGCAGGCCCTTGGCACGGGCCTTCCCCGGCAGGGAGAGCTCCAGCGGTGCGAGGTACTCCGGGAAGATGGTGACGACATCGACGCGCATCGACTACTCCGGCTCGGGCGCGAGCAGGCCGGGGCGGTCATCGACCACGAGCCGGCCGCCGGGGACGTCCACCTCCGGCACGAGGGCCGTCACGAAGGGGAACAGCACGTCGCGGCCGTCGATGTCGAGGTGCAACAGGTCCTGTGCGCCGTTGTGCTCGATCGCGGTGACGGTGCCGAGCACCGCGCCGTCCGGGTCCTCCACGCGCAGGCCGACCAGTTGGTGGTCGTAGAACTCCTCAGAGTCCTCCGGCGTCTCGTCCGGGTCGACCGGACAGGTGAGCTCGATGCCCCGGGCCATCTCGGCCTCGTTGCGGTTGGCGATCTCCGCGAACCGCACCAGCAGTCGACCCTGGTGTGTCCGCACCGTCGTGATGGTCAGGGTGCCCTGCTGGCCACCCCGGCGGGTGTCCAGCACGGCACCGACGGTGAACCGGCGCTCCGGCTCGTCGGTGCGTGGCTCGACCGAGAGCTCGCCCTTGATGCCGTGGGCACGGCCGATCCGGCCCACCACCACGTAGTCCTCTGCCACCACTCAGTCCCGTTCCCTTGCCAGCACAATGGGCACCGCTCCCCGGAGGGAGTCGGTGCCCATTGTGGTGGTTGACGTGTCAGCGACGACGGTCGACGTCCACACGGTGCCGATCCTTCGCGCCGCTGACCTCCGGCTAGCGCCTCCGGTCGACGTCCACACGGTGCCGATCCTTCGCCACCGACCTCCGGCTAGCGCCTCCGGTCGACGTCCACACGGTGCCGATCCTTCGCGCCGCCGACCTCCGGCTAGCGCCTCCGGTCGACGTCGACGAAGTCGACCCGCGCGCCACCCTTGCCGGCGAGGGCGGAGATGACGGTGCGGAAGGCGGACGCCGTACGGCCACCGCGACCGATGACCTTGCCGAGGTCGGAGGGGTGCACCCGCACCTCGAGCAGCGAGCCGCGACGCAGCTCCTTGTCGCGCACCCGAACGTCGTCCGGGTGGTCGACGATGCCGCGGACCAGGTGCTCCAGCGCCTCGGCGAGCATCAGGAGTCGGCCTTCTCGACCGACTCC
>DASTFI010000097.1:0-64885 GCA_035708765.1 Marmoricola sp. | reverse complement strand
TGTAGGTGTCCTCCCGGGCGCGCTCGAGCAGGAAGGCGATCCGGCGCAGCGCCGCGACCGCTCCCCCGTCGTACCGCTCCGATGCCTGCGCCACGCGACGTTCCTCCCTAGAACTTTTCCTCCACAGCCGGTGGAGACCATTCTTGCTGGTCAGGGCAGAGTACGGCGGGCGCGACGCCCCGTCGTCCACAGGCGGATCCCGCGTCGGACGCCCGTCGTCCACCGGCTCCGACCGTCATCCACAGCTCTGTCCACAGGCTGTCCACAGCCGGGTCGGCCCGCGCGTTGACCACCGGCGACCCCCGCTCCTAGCGTGGTGCGCAGATGAGGCCCCCGGCCCGCCGACGGACACTCGCAAGGGGAAGGCAAGTGTCCACGAGGCGGGCTGGGGGCCTCTTCACTCCTGGTCCGGGCCGGCGTCCGGGCCGGGCTCCGGGCCGGGCTCCGGTTCGGTGTCCGGTTCGGTGTCCGGTTCGGGGATGGGCCCGAACGAGCGTCGGCAGGATGCCCCCGCGCAGTCCTTCAGCGCCGCCGTGCGCGCCTCCAGCTCGGCGAGCACCGGGCCGTAGCCGGGGCTGGTCGCGAGGTTGACCGTCTCCAGGGGGTCGGTACGACGGTCGTAGAGCTGCACCGACCCGTTGCGCACGTTCCGCCCGTAGGTCCACCGGTCGGTGCGCACGCCCCGGACCAGCCAGCCCTGGTCCGAGCGGGTGTGCGAGACCCGGCCGGTCTGCACCAGCTGGGTGTCCCGCCACGGCACGTCGCCTCCGGTCAGCAGCCGCGCGAACGACGTCCCGTCGACCCGCCTGCCAGGAGCGACCCCGGCCAGCGCCGCGACGGTGGGCGCGATGTCCGCCGAGGTGACCGGCACCGACGAGGTCGTCGGGCGGGCCGCCCGCGGCAACCGCACCAGCAGCGGCACCCGCAGCGCCTCCTCGAAGATGTAGTTCTTCGCGGTCAGGCCGTGCTCACCGAGCAGGTAGCCGTTGTCGGTGGTGAAGAAGATGTAGGTGTCGTCGAGCTCGCCGGTCCTCCGCAGGGTCGCCACGATCCGCCGTACCCCCTCGTCGACCGCCTGGAGCGACTCGATCCGGGACTCGAACTTCTTGTCCATCGTGGCGCCGAGCTGGCTCCGGGTCGTCATCCTGGGCCGCATCCCATTCACGATCGGCGCGCCGTACGACGCCTTCGCCGTGGCCGGGTTGGTCTCGTGGGCAAGGGTGCCCCGGTGCCGATCGGCCGGCAGCGGGTTGCCGTAGCCGTGCGCGGTGGTCCGGACGTGGGGCGCCAGGTCGGAGGCCCACACGTAGAAGGGCGCCCGATGCCGGGAGAACTCACGGATGTACCTGCTCGCGTAGCCGGTGACCACGTCGTCGACGTGCTGGGTGCGCCGCACCCGGTGGCCGTCGTCGAAGAACGTGGTGCGGCGGTAGGAGTACACGCCGGCGATCGAGGGGTTCCAGTGGTCCCAGCCCCGGCGGCTGGCGGCGTCCGGACGGTAGCGGTTGAGATACTTGCCGACCATCGCGGTCTGGTAGCCGCGGTCGTGCAGCCAGTGCCCGAGGGTGTTGCCGGGCCGTCGCAGCGCCGGGTAGCCGCCGTGGGTGCCCTCGTTGTGGTGGACGCCGTTGTTCTGGCCGTACTGCCCGGTGACGAACTCGGCACGCGCCGGGCAGCACAGCGGGTGCGGGGAGAGCGCCTCGGTGAAGGTGACGCCGTGGCCGCCGATCAGCCGATGGGTGAACGGCATCCACCGCATGTCGTCGAGCCGCTGGTCGTCGGTGTTGATGAAGACGACGTTGGGCCGCTCGTGGTCCCTCCGGTCGGCGTGCTGGGCCGCCGACCGGGCCCGGGCCGGATCGGCCGGGTGGCCGGTCATCGTGACGGCGAGGGCGAGGACGGTCGCGGCCACGACGAGGCCGACGATCTTCGACGGTATTGACACACCCGGGGCATCGGCATCCGACCGCTCCGACTTGACCGGGGCGCTGGGAGCAGGCGGCTCACGCGCCGGTGAAGACCGGGGCGCGCCGCTCGCGCGCCGCCCGGATGCCCTCCTGGAGGTCGGCCGTCGCCAGCGTGATCGGCTGGGCCATCGCCTCCCACTGCAGGCAGGTCTCGACGTCCGCGTGACCGCCGTCGGCCAGTGCGAGCTTGGTCAGCCGGCTCGCGATCGGGGCCGTGGCCGCGATCCCCTCGGCGGTGGCGAGCACCTCGTCGAGGAACGACGCCGGCTCGATCACCCTCGAGACCAGCCCGAGCCGCTGCGCCTCCTCGGCGTCGACCAGCCGACCGGTGAGCAGCAGGTCGCGAGCGTGTGCCTCCCCGACGACGTGGGGCAGCAGGTAGGTCCCGGCCATGCCGGGGTGCATCCCGAGCTTGACGAACGGCGCTCCGAGGCGGGCACCGGCTGCGGCGTAGCGGAGGTCGCAGGCCAGGGCCAGGCACAGCCCCGCCCCGATCGCCGGACCGTTGACCGCCGCGATCGTCGGCACCTCGAGCCTGCGGATGGACAGCCAGGCGCGGTAGAAGGCCATCATCCGGCCGCGCAGCTCGTCGACCGAGGCGTCCGGCTCCCCGGCGATCCAGGAGGTGTCGCCGCCGGAGCAGAACGCCGAGCCCTCGCCGGTCACCACCACCACGCGCACGGACCGGTCCGCGGCGAGCTCGTCGACCGCGGCCACCCAGGACGCGGTCATCGGGTCGGACATGGCGTTGCGCTGGTCGGGGTTGTCGAGGGTCAGGACCGCGACTCCGTCGGCGGGTCGCTCGAGGCGCAGGTGGGTGCGTTCGGACATGGCGCTCAAGGTACTCAGGAGCGCCCTCCTCCCCCGCACCGGTGCGCCTGCTACGCCTGGACGGCCCCGTGTCGTAGGGTCTACTCGGTTCGGTGGCACCCGCCGCCGGGCTTCCGACGGGTCTTCCCCTCTGCCCCGTCGCGACGACCGAAGTAATGAATAGGCAAGGAGGCCGTCATGGCGGAGACCTGGAGCGGCGAGTTCTACTGCGTGAAGTGCAAGGAGAAGCGCGAGGCCGAGGGCAACGTGGAGGTCAACGACAAGGGCACCAAGATGGCCAAGGCCGTCTGCCCCGTCTGCGGCACCAAGCTGAACCGCATCCTCGGCAAGGCCTGAGCACCCACCTCAGCACCAAGCAGAAGGCGTCGCCCGTCAGGGCGACGCCTTCTGCTTGCCTGTGGACAGCCGTTCGCGCCGACACCGGACGGCGCCTAGCGTCGGCACCGTGGTGACCCAGAACGACCCCGCACCCCTGCTGCTGCGGCCCGGGGCGCTGCTGCTGCGCCGGGACCGGTCCTCCTGGCAGCTCGGGCTGGACCGCTCCGTGGCCGCCCGGGTCCCCGCTCCCCGCGACGGCAGCCGGCCCGCGACGGTGCCGGTGGACACGGCGACGCACGGGATCGCCGCGGCGGAGGCCGCCGCCACCGTGCAGCGGGATCCCGACCGGGCGGAGGACCGCCTCCGCGCCCGGGCGGCCGGGCGGGTGGAGGTGCGCGACCACCTCGGACTCGACGCCGCCGGGCTGCTGCGCGGGGCCGGTACGACGGTCGGCGACCGTCCCGACGTCGTCCTGGTCCTCTGCGACGGCGAGGCGGAGCGCGACCCGCTCGACCGGCTGGTGCGCGCGGGCGTCCCGCACCTGCTGGTGCGCCTCGTCGACGGGGTCGTCACGGTCGGCCCGTTCGTGGTCCCGGGCCGCACCGCGTGCGTGCGCTGCGTCGACGAGCACCTCGCCGCCGGCGACCCGGCACACCACAGCCTGGTCGCCCAGCACGCCCGGCTCTCCCGGCACCCGGTCGAGCAGAGCCCCGGGTACGTCGCTCCTCGCGACCACGCACTGCTCACCCTGGCGACCGCGTGGGCCGTGCGCGACGTCCTCACCCACCTCGAGGGCGACCGGCCCACCACCTGGTCGGCGACCGTCCGGCTGGAGGCCGGTCTTGCCGCCGTCACCGAGGTGCGCTGGCTGCGGCACCCGGAGTGTGGCTGCGTCTGGCTGCCGGACGAGGACGTGTCCGCCACACTGGAGGCATGACCGAGCTGCCCCGCAAGGCCGTGCGCCGGACCGCACGGCTGGCCGCGCTGCCGCTGGGGTATGCCGGCCGCACCGCCGTGGGCCTGGGCAAGCGCATCGGTGGCGCCCCCGCCGAGGTGGTGATGACCGAGCTGCAGCAGCGCACGGCGGAGCAGCTGTTCCGCACCCTGGGAGAGCTCAAGGGTGGGGCGATGAAGTTCGGGCAGGCCCTGTCCATCTTCGAGGCGGCGCTGCCCGACGACGTCACGGCGCCGTACCGCGACCAGCTGACCCGGCTGCAGGACTCTGCTCCCCCGATGCCGACGATCACGGTGCGCCAGATCCTCGCCCGCGAGCTGGGTCCGCAATGGCGCGACCAGCTGGTCAGCTTCGACCCGGAGCCGGCCGCAGCCGCCTCCATCGGACAGGTGCACCGCGGACGCTGGGCCGACGGCCGCGAGGTGGCGGTGAAGGTGCAGTACCCCGGCGCCGCCGACGCGCTCCGCTCGGACCTGCGCCAGCTCTCCCGCGTCGCCCGCAGCATCGGGCCGGTGTTCCCGGGCATCGACATCAAGTCGCTCGTGCGCGAGCTGCAGGACCGGGCCGAGGAGGAGCTCGACTACCGGCTCGAGGCCGAGGCCCAGCACACCTTCGCCGTCGCCTACGACGGGGACCCCGCGATCGTCGTGCCCGACGTGGTGACCGGCACCGAGCAGGTGCTGGTCAGCAGCTGGCTGGAGAGCACCGGCTCGCTGGCGCAGGTGATCCGCAGCGGCACGAAGGCCGAGCGCGACCACTACGGCGAGCGGTTCATCCGCTTCCTCTTCGCCGGCCCGGGCCGCACCGGGCTGCTGCACGCCGACCCGCACCCCGGCAACTTCCGGCTGGTCCCCGAGCCCGACGGGACTCCGGGCCGGCTGGGGGTCCTCGACTACGGCGCGGTGGCCCGGCTGCCGGAGAAGGGACTGCCACGTGCCCTGGGCCGACTGATCCGGATCGCCAGTCTCGACGACTACGACGACCTGGTCGACGCGCTGCGCGACGAGGGCTTCATCCGTGAGCGGATCCGGGTGGACGCCGACGGGCTGCGCGCCTACCTCGCTCCGTTCATCGAGCCGCTCGCCGCCGGGGAGTTCACCTTCTCGCGGGCCTGGATGCAGCAGCAGTTCCGGCGGGTGAACGACCCTCGCAGCGACGCCTACAGCACCATGCTCCGGCTGAACCTGCCGCCGTCGTACCTGCTCATCCACCGCACCTGGGTCGGCGGGGTCGCCGTGCTGGCCCAGCTGGGCGCGACCGTGGACTTCCGCACGATCCTGTCGGAGTCGCTGCCCGGCTTCGCGGACGCCGACTGAGGCTCACCACCACTCGCTGTCGAGCTTGGACTCGATCGAGCGCAGGTGCTCGCGGGAGCAGCGGTCGCAGAACCAACGGGTGCTCCCCTGCTCGACCGACGAGGTCCAGGTGATCGGTGGTTGCTCGCCCTCGGCGACGGCGCCGCAGAACGCACAGGTCGTCATGGCGCAACGGTAGTCCGGAACGTGCAGCAGGCCGGGTCCACGACCTCGTGGACCCGGCCTGCCGGGTTTCCCGCGACCAGGTGGGAGGACACCTGGGACCTACAGTGCGCGGGCGAGGGCCAGTCGCGCCTGTGCAGCAGCGCGCTCGGCCTTGCGGGAGAGACGCCGTGCCGCGGCGAGCTGGTGCCCGAGCCGCTGTGCGCGCGCCTGCTCCAGGCGCGCGCTCATATGCGCTCGCGCCAGGGTCTCCTGCTGGAGGTTGTACATGGTGGTGCTCCGTTCGGTGGTCTGGTTCATGTCGTCAAATTCCTCGTCGTGGGTGGCGCCGGGCTCACGCGGCGGCGTTCTTGCGGGGCCGGCCACGCGGCCGCTTGCGCGGGATCACCGCTCCGTGCTGGAACAGCTCACCGCCCCAGACACCCCACGGCTCGCGCCGGTCGAGCGCCCCGGCCAGGCACTCGGCCCGCACGGGGCACGCCTGGCAGAGCGCCTTCGCCAGCTCGACGTCGCTCGGCGACTCGGCGAAGAAGAGCTCTGCGTCATTGGCCCGGCACGGGAGCTGCCCAGCGTCGACGACCCGTTCGACGGTTGCGCTGATGCTCATCTGGTCACCTCCTCCTGATCTGTGTTCTGCGGGAACAACTGCTTCGGGAAACACAAAGGCCGCGGATCCCTGTCGGGTTCCGCGGCCTGGAGGCTGCCGGTCAATGAGTGGACTCATGTGACGGGCGGACTCCAGGACTGGGGACCCTGACCCTGGTGGGCGGCGGCGGCAAGGCCGTCGATGCCGAACGGACGCATGGCGGTGCCGTTGAGCACTGCATCCGGGCGCACGTAGGCGACGCCACCACCGCAGACGGGCACGACAGAGGTCGTCCACGTCTTGGTCGTTGCCGTGAGGCGGAAGTTGTTGCTCATGTCGTGCACCTCCTTCAGTGCGTCGGGCGCCAGCCTTGTCAGGGCTGTGATGCGCGTGCTTGCGTGGGAGACAAGTTACGCCGCTCCAGAATGAGGGCGCAAACCATTTAACGAGTTTTCTCGATCAGACCGTGAACTGGTCCGGACCAGCGAGCACCTCCAGCACGTCGGCGCCGTACTTCTCGAGCTTGGCCGGCCCGATCCCGTGCAGCCGGGCCAGCCCGGCGGGGTCGGCGGGCTTCACCTCGGCGATCGCCTCGAGAGTGGCGTCGGAGAACACGACGTACGCCGGCACCTGCTCAGCCTCGGCGCGCACCTTGCGCCAGCCGCGAAGCGCCTCGAAGACGCCCTCGTCGTAGGGCACCGGGCAGTCGGCGCAGTAGCCCCGGTTGCGCTCTGCGGCCGTGGCGAGGGGCTTGCGGCAGGTCTTGCACACCGCGGCCTTGCGGCGCCTGGCCGCCTTCGCGCCGGCGCGGCCCGGTGCCTCGGCCCGGTCGGTCACCGACGCGGGCCGCAGACCGGCGAGGAACCGCGACGGCTTGCGGCGGGCCTGGCCACCGGGATTGCGGGCCAGCGACCAGGAGACCACCAGGTGCCGGCGTGCGCGGGTGATGCCGACGTAGAGCAGCCGGCGCTCCTCCTCGACCGCCTGGGGAGTGTCGGCGTAGGTGATCGGCATCGAGCCCTCCTGCATGCCGCCCAGGAACACCGCGTCCCACTCGAGGCCCTTCGCCGCGTGCATGGTGGCCAGGGTGACGCCCTCGGCGACGGGCGCGTGCTGCTCGTGGGCTCGCCGGTCGAGCTCGGCGACGAAGCCCTCGAGGGTGGGTGCCACCTCCGCGTCGGCGTACTCCTCTGCCTGGGAGACCAGGGCCGTCAGCGACTCCCAGCGGTCGCGCGCCTGGCCGCGGCCCCCGGGCCCCTCGGCGGACCAGCCCATCCCGCCGAGGACCCCCCGGACCTGCTCGAGCAGGCCTTCGCGGGCTGCCTCGCCTGCCCGCGCGCTGGCGCGCAGCAGGGCCAGGGCCTGGCGCACCTCGGGTCGCTCGAAGAACCGGGCGGCACCACGCAGGACGTAGGGGATCTCGCGTGCCGCCAGCGCCTCCTCGAAGGCCTCGGACTGGGCGTTGATCCGGAAGAGGATCGCCATCTCGCGCAGCGGCACGTCCGCGCCCCGCAGCCGCTGGATGTCGTCGACGACGGCCTCGGCCTCGGCCACCTCGTCGGTGGCCTCGCGCCAGGTGACCGCCGGCCCCGGCCCCGCCTGGGCCTGGAGGGTCACCGACGCACTGGGAGTGCCGTGGAGCAGCCGGTTGGCGGCCTCGACGACCTGCGGGGTGGAGCGGTAGTTGCGGACCAGCTCGACGCTGGCCGCGTGCGGGTGCGTGCGGGTGAAGTCCTTGAGGTACGACGCCTGGGCGCCGGCGAAGCTGTAGATCGTCTGCGCCGGGTCGCCGACCACGCAGATCTCGTCGCGGCCGCCCAGCCACAGGTCGAGCAGCGCCACCTGCACCGGGCTGACGTCCTGGAACTCGTCGACGACGAACCACTTGTACTGCGCCCGCACCTGGGCGGCCACCCGGTCGTCCTCGGTGAGAAGGGCGGCGCCGATGAGCAGCACGTCCTCCATGTCCATCCGGCCCTGCTCGCGCTTGAACTCCTCGTAGGTGCCGAACATGTGGCCCACCACGGCGGCGTCGAGCCCGGCGACCTCCCGGTCGCGGGCGGCAGCGAGGCGCTCGTAGTCGTCGGGGCGGACATTGCTCACCTTGGCCCACTCGACCTCCGAGGCGAGGTCGCGCAGCAGGGCCTGGCTGACGTCGAGCCGGTGCCGCTTGGCCGCCGCGGCGAGCAGCGGGATCTTCGACTCGGTCAGCCGCGGCGGCTCACCGCCGTAGACCTTGGGCCAGAAGTAGCGCAGCTGCCGCAGCGCCGCGGAGTGGAAGGTCCGCGCCTGCACGCCGGGGGCGCCGAGGGCGCGCAGCCGGCCGCGCATCTCGCCGGCCGCGCGGGTGGTGAAGGTGACGGCGAGCACCTCCGTCGGGTTGTAGACCCCCGCGGCCACGCCGTAGGCGATCCGGTGCGTGATCGCCCGGGTCTTGCCGGTGCCGGCCCCGGCCAGCACGCGCACGGGGCCGCGCAGCGCCTCCGCGACCGCGCGCTGCTCGGGGTCGAGGGCTTGCAGGAGCCGGTCGGCGGAAATGTTTCTCTCCCTCGGCTGGTTGGACCAGGTGAAAGCCTAGACGCGAGAAGGGACAACCCCGATGCCGGACGGCCAGACCGCCCCGTTCACGATGTACAGCACCCCCTGGTGTGGCTACTGCCACCGGCTGAAGGGCCAGCTCGGCCGTGAGGGCATCGAGTTCGCCGAGGTCGACATCGAGCAGGATCCGGGGGCTGCCGAGATCGTGATGGCGGCGAACGGCGGCAACCAGACCGTGCCGACGCTCGTCTACGCCGATGGCACCGCACAGACCAACCCGTCGCTGGCGCAGGTCAAGGAGAAGCTGGCCGCGCTCTGACCTACCAGTGCCCCGGCAGGGTGTCGCCGTACCAGTGCTCCACCAGGGAGCGGGAGATCGAGATGCCGCCGGGCAGGACCAGGGTGCCCGCCTGCGCCTCGGCCCTCATCTGCTCGCGCGTGAACCAGCGGGCGTCCTCGATCTCGCGGCCGTCGACCGAGACGTCGGTGCTGCCCGGCTCGGCGGTGGCGTGCGCCACGAAGCCGACCATCAGGCTGCGCGGCAGCGGCCACGGCTGTGACCCGAAGTATTCCACCTCACCCACCCGGACCCCGGTCTCCTCGAAGACCTCGCGCCGCACGGCCTGCTCCATCGACTCCCCCGGCTCGACGAAGCCGGCCAGCGTCGAGTAGCGACCGGTGGGCCAGGCGGGGTGCCTTCCCAGCAGGCAGCGGTCGTCGGGCGCCTCGCCGTCCACCACGACCATGATCACCGCCGGGTCGGTGCGCGGGAACTCGTCGCGACCGCAGTCGTCGCAGTGCAGCACGTGGCCCAGCTGGGTCGGGGCCAGCGTGCCGCCGCACCGCGGACAGTGCCGGGTGGCCCACAGCCACTCGGCGATCCCGACCGCGTGCACCACCAGCGCGCCGGACTCCTCGTCGAGGGCCGCCATCGCCCCGCGCAGCGGCACCCAGTCGTCGCCGGCGAGCTCCGCCGACGCGATCACCGCGAAGTGCACGATGCCGTCCCGGTCGCCGAGCAGCACCGGCACCCCTTCGGGCGCCTCCTCCGGAGACACCCAGGCCTGCGGACCGGCGACCGGCCGGAGCCGGGTGCCGGCGACCACCAGCACGCGGGTGGCCGGGTCGGCCCAGACCTGCTCGAACCACGCCGCGTCGACCCGGCGGTCGGCGATCCGGTCGTGCGGGTGGCGCGACAGCGCGATGTGCGGCGGGTAGGGCCGCTGGTCAGCCGCCCGGGCAGTCACCCGTTCAGCCATGCCGAGAAGGCCTCGGTGTCGTAGGGCCGGCCGAGGAAGTCGGCGACCAGGTCGGCGGCGTCCTTCGAGCCCCCGGGGACGAGCACCCGGTCGCGGTAGCGGTGGGCCACCTCGGTGTCGAACAGGTGCTCGCGGTCGAAGGCGCTGAACAGGTCCTTGGCGATGACCAGCGACCACATGTAGGTGTAGTAGGCCGAGGTGTAGCCCGCCAGGTGGCCGAACCCCGTGAAGAAGTGCGTCCCCTCGATCGGCCGGACCAGGCTGTAGCGCTCGTAGAGGTCGAGCATCCGGGCGGTCAGGTCCACGGGCAGCTCGGCGTGGAACCGGTAGGACAGGGCGGCGTAGAACATCTGCGTGCGAGCGAGCAGGCCCTTGGCGAACTCGTCGGCCGCCCGCATCCGCTCCACCAGGGCGGCGGGGATCGGGTGCCCCTCGGCGTCGGTGGCGAACCCTTGCAGGACCTCGGCGTCCCAGGCCCACTCCTCGAGCATCTGGGAAGGCGCCTCCACGAAGTCCCACTCGGTGGCGACGCCGGAGAACCGCACCCACTCGTGCCGGCCGGCGAGCACGTGGTGCATCAGGTGGCCGAACTCGTGGAAGAGGGTCACCACGTCGTCGTGGTCCATCAGTCCCCGCGGGAAGTTGCAGACCAGCACCCCTTCGGGAAGCTGGCGGTCGCGCACGCCGGGCACCAGGTCGAACTGTGCCGCGTGGTTGTACTTGCGGTCGCGTGGATGCAGGTCGAGGTGGATCCGCCCCAGCCGGACGGGTTCGCTGCCGGGTGTGCTGTCGGGGTCGGCCAGGAACACGTCGTACGACGTCACCTCGTCGTGCCAGGCCTCGACCTCGACCCGCTCGTAGGTGAGGCCGAAGAGGCGACCGGTCACGTCCAGCAGGCCGTCGTGGACCTTGGCGAAGTCGAAGTAGCGGCGCACCTCCTGCGCGTCGACGCCGTACTTCTCCCGCTTGACCGCCTCGAGGTAGTAGCGCGAGCAGGACAGGTCGATCTGCTCGACCCCGTCGGCGGCCGCCCGCTCACGCAGCACCGCGAGGTCGCGTTCGGCCGAGGGCAACGCCTTGGCCGCGATGTCCTCGATGAAGGGCGGGATGGCGTCGCCGGCGCCGATCATCTTGACCTCTGCGTCGTACGACGGCCAGTCGGCGTACCCCAGCAGCCTGGCCTTCTCGTCGCGGACGGCCAGCAGCTCGGTGAGCACCTCCTCGTTGACCGGCCAGGCGAGGTTGTAGAACTCCAGCGCGAACGTGCGCCGCGCGGCCGCGTCGCGGCTGTAGGTCAGGAACGGGTGCGCGTCGGGGTACTCCGTGGTGATCGACACCAGGCCGTCCTCGTCGGCCGGGTGCTCCTGCCGGAAGTCCGCGGGGAGGCCCTCGAGCGCTGCCTCAGGGACCTTCGCCGTGCGCCGACCGTCGCGGATGTTGCGCGCGAAGGCCTGTCCCAGCTCGGTCTCGCGCTCGTTGAGGAAGCGCAGCCTCGTGCGGGTCTCATCGTCACGGTCGACGCCGGCGCGCCGGAAGGCGCGCAGCGCGTCGTCGAGCATCCGCCGCGCCCCGTCGTCCAGCCCGTCGGCCGGCACCGAGGAGAGCTGGGCGAACACCGCGGCGTCGAGGTGCAGGTCGTCGGAGAACTTCTGCGCCTCGACCTCGATGGCCTCGGCGAGCTCGATCACCTCGGCATCGGGATGCACCGAGGACAGCAGGCTGCTCACCGCGAACGCGTTCGTCAGGGAGATGGCCGCGTCGTTCCACAGCTGCAGCAGGGCGGTGTCGGACGGCGGGGCCTCCTTCAGCGCCACGACCTGGTCGCCGGCGTCACGCAGGGCGCCGCGGGCACGCTCGTCGAGCCACCCCTTCCAGTCGCCGTCCCGGGCGGGCAGCTCCAGGGAGCCGAGCCCATGGCTGGGGGCACGAGTCGTCATGACCGGCACGCTACCCGTCGGGGGCAACGGTATTTTCGGCTGCCATGAGCACTCACATCGGCGCCCGGCCCGGCCAGATCGCCCCCACCGTCCTGCTGCCCGGAGACCCGTTGCGGGCGAAGTGGATCGCCGAGACCTTCCTCGACGACACCACCTGCTACTCCGAGGTCCGTGGAATGCTCGGCTTCACCGGAACCTGGCACGGGCAGCCGGTCTCGGTCCAGGGCTCCGGCATGGGCCAGCCGTCGATGGCGATCTACGTCAACGAGCTGTTCGCGGACTACGACGTCCAGCAGGTCGTCCGGGTCGGCTCGTGCGGGGCGCTCACCGAGGAGGTGCGGATCCGCGACATCGTCCTGGCCCAGGGCGCCTGCACCGACTCGGCGATGAACCGGCTGCGCTTCCGCGGCCTCGACTACGCCCCGGTCGCCGACTTCGAGCTGCTGAGCCGCGCGCACGCGGCGGCACGGGCGCGGGACGACGTGACCGCGCACGTGGGCCTGATCTTCTCCGGTGACAGCTTCTACAGCCCGCGTACGGACCTGATGGCGCCGATGGTGGCGCACGGCGTCGTCGCGGTGGAGATGGAGGCCAGCGCGCTCTACACGCTCGCGGCGTCCTACGGCCGCCGGGCGCTGGCGATCTGCACCGTCTCCGACCACCTCGTCACCGGTGAGGAGACCACCGCTGCCGAGCGCGAGCAGACCTTCGGGGCGATGGTGGAGCTGGCGCTCACGGCCGCGATCCCTGACCCACAGGGCTGAAGACCTCCGCCAGCTCCGCACGGCCGGGCAGCACGTCCGGCGCAGCCGTCTCGCCGCTGCGGACGTAGTGGAAGGCGGCCCGGACCCGCTCGACCGGGACGCCGGCCAGCTCGGCCCACGCGAGTCGGTAGAGCGCCAGCTGCAGCGGGTCGGCGGTCGGGGAGCGACCGGTCTTCCAGTCCACCACGAGGTAGCCCTCGTCCTCGGCGTAGACGGCGTCGATCCGGCCGCGCACCACCTGACCGGCGAGCACGAGCGCGAAGGGCGCCTCCACGGCGACGGGCTCCCGGTCGGCGAACGGGCCGGCCTCGAACCGGCCGATCAGCTCGCGCAGCTCGGACTCGTCCTCGATGCCGACGTCGGCCCGGCCCGGCAGGTCCTCGGGGTCGAGGAGCTGCTGCTGCCCGAAGCGGGCCTCGACCCAGGCGTGGAAGCGAGTGCCGAACCGCGCGGCCGGCGACGGCTGGCGCGGCATCGGGCGCACCAGGTCGGAGGCGAAGCCCTCGGGGTCCGCACGCAGCCGTCCCACGGCGGTCGCCGACAGGCTCGTCGGCAGCGGCACGTCGACGACCTCGCCGGAGCCGGCCCGCGCCTCGGTGAGCAGCCGGTCGAGGTCCTCGTCCCACTGGGCCACCAGGGACAGCTCGGTGAGGTCGAGCTCCGGGTCGGCGTCGTCCGGCGAGACGGCGCGCACCCGCTCGGCCGCGTCCAGCCGTCGCAGTGCCTCGGCCGTCTGCACCGTGACCGGCCAGCTGACCGGCGGCGCCGCCAGGATGGCCGGGTTGTCCGCTCCCTTGTCGGGACGTTCCAGCCAGCTCTCCGGCTCGGCATCCCATTGGGCCATCGCGTCGCGCACCACACGCTGGTAGGGCGAGGGTCCGACCGGGGTCTTCCGGCTCTCGGTCCACAGGTAGGAGGAGACCCACAGCTGGTGCCGTGGCCGGGTCAGCGCGACGTAGCCGAGTCGCAGCTCCTCCTCCTGCTGGTGCTCGCGCGCCCGCTGGGCCAGCTGCTTGAGTCCGGCGGCGGAGACCTCCGCGAGCGCGGGCAGGTCGCGCGCATCGCCGCGCAACGGGACGGGGAGCACGTGCGCTCCGGAGGTCCACTGGCTGCGGAGCGTCTTGTGCGGGAACTTGTCCTCGCACACACCCGGGAGGAACACCACGTCCCACTCCAGCCCCTTGGCCCGGTGGACGGTGAGCAGCTTCACCGAGTCGCTCTCACTCGGCGTGGCCACGTCGAGGCCGCCGCCCAGCTCGTCCTCGGCGGTGAGGTAGGAGAGCAGCGCCGGCAGGGTGACGTCGCCGTCGACGGCCTGGAACTCGGCGACCGCCTTGACGAACAGGTCGAGGTTCTCCCGGCGGGCGCGGCCCGTCTCGCCGACCGAGGAGGCCAGCTCGACGTCGATGCCGCAGGTGTCGATGATCCTGCGCACCAGCTCGAGCAACGGCTCCCCGACGTGCGCCCGGAGCTGGCGCAGCTCACCGGCCAGCAGGCCGAACCGCTCCCGTGCCTCGGCCGAGTAGGGCAGGTCGCCCGGGTCGTCGAGCGCGTCGGAGAGCGCGGCCACCTCGGTCGGGTCGGCCCCGGCGACGGCCTGGCGCAGCTCCTCGTCGAGCGCGTCGGGACGCGGCGCGCGGCCGCCACCGTCGGCCAGGTCGCGGGCCCGGCGCCCGAGCAGCGCCAGGTCGCGCGGCCCGATCGCCCAGCGCGGGCCGGCGAGCAGCTGCAGCAGCTCGGCGTTGGCGGTGAGGTCGGCCAGGAGGGTCAGCACGGCGACCACCTCGGAGACCTCGGGCAGCCGCAGCAGCCCTTGCAGCCCGACGATCTCGACCGGCACCTCGTGGGCGGTCAGGCTGTCGAAGACGTCGGCGGCATGCTTGTTGTCACGGGTCAGCACGCCGATCTCACGCCACGGGGTGCCGACCTGGTGGGCCTCGCGGACCCGTTCGGCCAGCCACGCCAGCTCTGCGGCGTACGTCTCGTGCACACAGGTGTGCACCTCGCCGGGCGGGGCGCCGGGCGGCGCCTCGAGCGGGTGGACGCCGGTGAACCGCTCGAGCAGCGGCGCGGCGAGCAGGTTGGCGGTCTGCAGGATCCGGGCGTCCGAGCGCCGGTTGACGGTGAGGGGGTACGACGCGACCTGGGCGCTCCCGTCGACGGTGGGGAAGTCGTCGCCGAAGTGCAGGATGTTGGAGACCGAGGCGCCCCGCCAGCCGTAGATCGCCTGGTTGGGGTCGCCGACGGCGGTGACCGGGTGCCCTCGCCCGGCCGCCTCGTCCACTCCGGAGAACAGCGCCCGCAGCAGCCTGGCCTGGGCCACCGAGGTGTCCTGGTACTCGTCGAGCAGGACGATGCGGAACTGCTCGCGCTGGGTGCGGCCGACGTCGGCGTGCTCCTCGACGAGACGCGCCGCGAGCGCGATCTGGTCGGAGAAGTCCATCAGCCCCAGCTCGTCCTTGAGGCACCGGTAGTCCGAGACCAGGCCGAGCAGCTCCTCGCGCTTCGCCAACGCGCCGGCGAACTTCTCCAGGTCGCCCTTCGGGCCGGTCTGCAGCGCCGCGGCCACTCGGGCGGCGTAGCGGGCGTCGAGCTCGCGCACCTGCGCCGGGTCGACCAGGTGCTCGCTCATCGCCGCGTCCAGCTGCAGCAGCCAGGTCGTCACGTGCGCCGGGGAGTCGGAGAGCAGCTCCACCCGGCCGCTGTGCCGGGCGATGGCCCGCGCCGCCAGCTGGTGACGTGAGGCGTCCGCCATCACCCGGGTGTCCGGCTCGTGGCCGATGCGCAGGCCGTGCTCGGTGAGCAGGCCGGCCGCGTAGGCGTTGTAGGTGGCGACGGTCGGCTCGAGCACCTCGTCCTCGCCGGTGCCGCAGCCACGCTCGAAGCCGGCGTCGACCAGGGCGGTGCGGATGCGCGACCGGAGCTCGGCGGCCGCCTTCGTGGTGAACGTGAGCCCGAGCACCTCGTCGGGACGGACCAGGCCGTTGGCGACCAGGTAGACCACGCGGGCCGCCATCAGCGAGGTCTTGCCCGACCCGGCGCCGGCGATGACCACCGCCGGCTCGAGCGGCGCAGAGACCGCCGCCCACTGCTGGTCACTGAGCGTGAAGTCGGCGCCGGTCAGAGCGCGCAGTGCCGCCGGCGAGTCGACCCGCAGGGCCGTCATCAGTGCAGCACCGTCCCCGAGCTCTGGGCCGGGCACATGAGTCGGAACGTGCACCGGTCGCAGTGGCCGCCGGGACGGGTCGGGAACTCCTCGCCCCGGACCACCGCGACGGCTTCGGTGAGCTGCTCTTCGATGGCGCGCTCGCCGTCGCCGAGGGGCTCCTGGCGCTGGATCTTCAGCTGCTTGCGGGTCTCCTTGCGCAGCTGCCACAGCTCCGCACCCCCGGGGACGGCCGGCGCGTCGACGAGGTGGTCGACGGCGCCCTGCTCGACGGCGAGCTGGTAGAGGCCGAGCTGGGCGTTGGTGCCGATCTCGGACTCCAGGGGTGGGTACTTGGTGGTCTTCAGGTCGATCACCACGACCCGGCCGTCGTCGTCGATCTCGAGCCGGTCGGCGTAGCCGTGCAAGGTGACCGCGGATCCGTCCGGCAGGCTCACCTCGGCGCGCACCTCCTGCTCGGTGGCCAGCACGGTGCGGGCGTCGGGACGGCGGTGCCACTCGAGGAAGCGGGTCAGCGCGGCCCGCGCCTCCTCGCGCTCGCGCACCGCGGACCACGGGGTGCGGAACGGGATCTGCGCCCACACCTGGTCGACGTGGGCCATCAGCTCGTCGACGAGGTCGTCGACGCCGGCCGCGCTGCCGACCTCGCCGCGGCCGATCCGGTCGGCGAGCGCGTGCACCACCTTGCCGAAGCCCTGGCCCTGCGTGCTCGCCCGGGCGCCCCCGGCCTCGCGCTCGAGGAACCACCGCGCCGGGCACTCGCCCAGTGCGGTCAGCGTGCTCGCGGTCAACCGGAGCGGCCCGTCCACCGGTCGCACCGGTGCGACGCTGCGACTGGGCGCCCGGGTGCCCCACCAGGTGGCGGGGTCGGCCGCCGGCACCAGCGGCCTGCCGTCGAGCTGCTCGGACGCCATCCGGGCGAGCCGACGGGCCGCTGCGGCGCGCAGCGGCTCCGGCTGGGTGGCGTCGGCCACCACCCGCCGCAGCTCGGCGACCAGCCCGTCGAGGGACAGCGGCCGCGGCGGCCGGCCCTGGACATGGACGACCTCGACCCCGAGCTCCGCGAGGAACCGACTGGGCTGCTCGCCGTCGTCGTCGGGCGAGGCGACCGCGGTGACCACGAGGCGTTCGCGGGCGCGCGTGCACGCGACGTAGAAGAGGCGCCGCTCCTCGGCCAGCAGCTCCCGCGCGCCGACGCGGTGCCGCAGCCCGTCGCGGGTGATCTCGTCGGCCCGCAGCAGGCTGGCTCGCAGGCGCAGGTCGGGCCACGCCTCCTCCTGCACGTGGGCCAGGACGACCAGCCGCCACTCCAGCCCCTTGGACCGGTGGGCGGTCAGCAGGCGCACGGCCTCGCCACGGACGCCGCGGTCCGCCAGCGTCTCGGCGGGGATCTGCTGGGCGCGCAACGTGTCGAGGAACGCGCCCACGCTGGTGTGCCCCCGCTGCTCCTCGACACGTGCCGCCGTCTCGAACAGGGCGCAGATCGCGTCGAGGTCGCGGTGGGCGAAGCGTGCGCCGGCGCCGCCACGGACCGCGGTCGCGCGCAGCCGACGTGGCCACGACGTGCCGGCCCAGAGCTGCCAGAGGACCTCCTCGACGGTGCTGCCGCCCGCCAGCCGCTCGCGGGCCGCTGCCAGCAGGTGGGTCAGCGCCGCGGCCCGGCGGGCGACCGGCGCATCGAGGTCGTCGAGGACCGCGCGGTCCACCAGCGCCTCGAGGAGCAGCTCCCCCGAGGGGCGCGCCGGTCCGCCCCCGGCGCGGGCGCGGGTGCGCAGCAGCCGGGCGAGCGCGCGCACCTCGGTGACGTCGAGCCCGCCCAACGGCGAGATGAGCAGGGCGTGCGCCCGGTCGACGTCGAGCCAGGCCTTCGGGTCGGCCACCGCGTGCAGCGCGTCGAGCAGCGGCTGCACGGCGGGCTCCTGGACCAGCGGGGTCTCGTCGGCGGCCACCTCGACCGGGACCCCGGCGGCCGCGAGCGAGCGACGCAACGTCGGGATGGTCTGCCGGCCGGAGCGGACGAGGACCGCCATGTCGGCCCAGGCGATGCCGTCCTCGAGGTGCGCCCGGCGGAGCAGGTCGGCCAGCCGCTCGGTCTCGGCGCGGGCGGTGTCGAAGGTGCAGGCCTGCACGCGGCCGGCGCCGTGCGCGCCGGCCGCGAGCGGGCTGAGGAACGCCTGCTGCTCGGCGGCACCGATGCTGCCGGGCAGGCCGATGCGCGACGCCACGCGCTGGGAGGCGGTGAGGATGCGCTCGCCGAAGCGCCGGGTGCTGCGCAGGACGACGACCTCCGCGCGGGTCCCGTCGGCGCGGGGGAACATCGTGGGGAACTCGAGGATGCCGCGCACCTCGGCGCCGCGGAAGCCGTAGATCGACTGGTGCGGATCGCCCACGACCGTCAGGTCGCGTCCATCACCGGCGATCGCCTGCAGCAGCGCCAGCTGGCTGGGGTCGGTGTCCTGGTATTCATCGACGAAGACGTGCCTGAACTGTGTCCTCAGGTCGTCGCGCGCCGGGTGGTCGGGATCCTGGAGCATGGCCACCGCGTCGGCGATCAGGCTGGGGTAGTCGAGCGCGTTCTGGTTGCCCAGCACCGCGTCGTACTGCTCCATGAAGTCGGCCGCCGCGACCAGCTCGTGGCGGCCCTCGGCCAGCCCGATCTCGCGCAGCCGGCGCGAGCCGACGCCGCGCTCGGTGGTGCGGGCCATCAGCTCGGAGACCTCCCGGGCGAAACCTCGCGTCGCCAGGGCGGCAGCGAGCGCGGGCGGCCACGGCACCGACTCCGCCTCCCGGGCGAGCAGCCCGCGCACGATCACGTCCTGCTCGGGCGCCGACAGCAACGTGAGTGGGTCGGTGTAGAGGTCGGCCGAGGAGTAGCGGCGGACCAGCGCGTAGGCGAAGGAGTGGAACGTCGAGCTCAGCGTGGAGGACACCGTGCGCCCCAGGCGGGCGGTGACCCGGTCGCGCAGCTGCTCGGCGGCCTTGCGACTGAAGGTCAACGCCAGCACGGAGTCCGGCGCCGCGCCCCGCACCGCGATGCGGTCGACGATCGCCTCGACCAGGGTCGTCGTCTTCCCGGTGCCGGGACCGGCCAGCACGAGCAGCGGCCCACCGGGGTGGTCGACCACGGCCTGCTGCTGCTCGTCGAGCCCGGGGGCCGCGGCGGGGCGCGCCGGCGGCAGCAGCCGATAGCCGCGTGCGTGTCCGCCGGTCTCGCTCACGCGCCCTAGGAAACCATTGGCGACCGACACCGGCCTCGGCGCGTCAGAGGACGACGAAGGCGGCGAAGGGCTGGCTGCCGGGCAGCAGTCGCAGGCCCCGGGCACCGTGGTCGCGGGCCCAGGCAGCCGCGCCGGCGAGCCCGATCGCCACGGGTCGGCCGTCGCGCCGGACCTGCGCGACCATCGCCACCGCGCGCCCCTGGGCATCGACGAGACCGGCGCCGCGCAACGCGGGCACCGTGCCCGGTCCTCCGGAGAGGACCACCCGCCCGCCGTGGCGGTGCAACACGTACCGGCTGCTGGGGTAGGGCCGCTGGTGGGCGGCGTCCTTGCCGTAGGCGAACAGCCGGGCGCCGGGCGCCGGCAGTGGGCCGCGCCGGCTCGGCCCACCCCAGAAGGGCGGATCCGTGCTGAGCCTCGCCCGGCTCGCGCCGACGATCCGCACCAGCGCGAAGTCCCTCGCTGCGCACGAGCGGTGGTCGTGCACCCCGGCGCGCGCCAGCGCTCGCACCGACGTCCAGGCCAGCCGGCCGACCCCGAGGACGCGGCCCCGGTCGACGAAGGTGACCCGGGTGCCGCGCGGCAGTGCGCGCGCCCGGCAGCTGGCCACCGGCTCGGACCCCCGGGCCAGCGCACAGCTGGCGGGGTAGGAGACGTACCTGTGCCGACCGCGAGCGAAGACGAACCCGGCCGAGCAGGAGCGGCCCGCGGTGACCATCTGGTCGCCCGGCGAGATGTCCCGGTCCGCCGGTGCCGCCGGCCAGGCGGACGCCGGCGCCGGCGACAGCACCCCGACGACGAGCGCTGCGACGAGCACGGCGACGAACGCTGCCAGCAGTGCCCCAGCGGTGCTTGCCCCCCGACCACGCATGGGGACAGCCTGCCCGTTCTGTCCTGATCGCGTCAGTTGCGGTGTAGACCAGGGGACGCGACGCCGCCCTCGTGCTCGACCGGGTCCCAGAAGGCGGTCACCATGTCGACCGTGCCGGAGGGACGCAGCGGCGTGCCCTCGACGCGGTACTCCTCGAGACGGCGCGGGTCCTTGAAGTCGGGGAGAGATCCGTCGGCCCGCACCACCCGCCACCAGGGCACGCCGCCGCCGTGCAGGGCCATCGTGTGTCCGACCTGTCGCGGTCCGCCGCGACCGACGGCGGCGGCGATGGCGCCGTACGTCGTCACCCGGCCGGTGGGCACCGCCTCGACCATCGTCAGCACCGCCTCGACGTACTCCTCGTCCACGGCGCCGACGTTAGCCGACGCCGCGGACGCGGTGCGTCAGAGCAGCGGGCTGAACGGCTCGGTGCCGTGCACCAGGCGCAGCCCGGGGATGTCGGCGTGCTGCTGGGCGAAGGCGAGCTCCTTGGCGAGGTCGCCGATGTTGTTCGACGCCGGCAGCGGCGCCAGGCCGAGCGTCGACAACGTGCCGATCGCCTTGCCTCCGGCGCTGAGGAAGGCCGAGCCGGAGTCGCCGGGGATGCCCGGGGTGATGGTGTAGAGCGGGTGCGTCCAGCCGTCGGTGGTCGCATCGTCACCCAGGCTGATGCCCGTGTGCGGGGACAGCAGGCTGATGCCGAAGCGCAGGCTGGAGTTGCCGTAGGTCCAGACCCGGTCGCCGGCGGCGGTGCCGTCGGTGTCGATGCCGGTCGGGCCGCCCCAGAACGGCACGGAGGGGTTCACCTTCGCCACGTCGGCCGGGTCGACCTTGACCAGCGAGAGGTCGTTGTAGGCGCAGGTGTTCGCGTCGGTGGTGCCGAGGTCGTGCATGGTGGTCCACGAGCTGTAGACGAGCGTGCCGTGGCCGACGATGGTGCCCTCGGACAGCAGGCTGCCGTCGTTGGTGAAGTCCACCTTGGTGCCCAGCGGCAGCGAGTCGACGGTGCAGCCGTTCGTGTCGGTGGCCGCGCCCTGGCCCGCGCAGTGGGCCGCGTAGCCGAGGTAGACGTTGCCGGCGTCGTCGGTGTAGACGAAGTTGCCGGTGCACTGGCCCCCGGCGAAGTAGCCCATGGTGCCGGGGTGGATCTGGGCGGTGGCGGCCGGCGCCCACGTGGGGTCAGCGGACGCAGGCGTCGTGGTGGCGACAGCGGCGGCGCCCGCCAGGGCGGCCGAGGCCACGAGCGCGGTGAGCGCACGAGCGATTCGCATCGGTGGAGCCTTTCGTTGGTCGGGGGCTCCCGGGGGGCCGGGGAACCTGTTGTGACCAACGACACCTGGCCCGAACGGGTTACGTTGCGTAGTCCGTCCGGGCCAGGGTCAGGTGCGCGTCAGTACGACGGCTGGCTGGGGTCGACCTGGTTGACCCAGGCCACGACACCTCCGCCGACGTGCACCGCGTCGTCGTACCCGGCGCCCTTGAGGACGGCGAGCGCCTCGGCGGAGCGGACGCCGGACTTGCAGTGCAGCACCACCTGGGTGCCCGAGTCGACGGGCGGGAGCTGCTCCAAGGCCTTGCCGTTGAGGAACTCGGCCTTGGGGATCAGCACCGATCCGGGGATCCGGTTGATCTCGAACTCGTTGGGCTCGCGCACGTCGACGAGGACGAACTCGCGGGCCCCCTCCTCGCGCTCCTTGAGCATGTGCTCGAGCTGGACCACCGAGATGGTGTGACCCGCCGCCGCGTCGGCCGCCTCCTCGGAGACGGCGCCGCAGAAGCTCTCGTAGTCGATCAGGCCGGTGACGGTCGGGTGCTCGCCGCAGAGTGCGCAGTTGGGGTCCTTGCGGACCTTGAGCTTGCGGTACTCCATCTCCAGGGCGTCGTAGATCATCAGCTTGCCGACCAGCGGGTCGCCGATGCCGGTCAGCAGCTTGATCGCCTCGTTGACCTGGATGGAGCCGATGGAGGCGCAGAGCACGCCCAGGACGCCGCCCTCGGCGCACGAGGGCACCATGCCCGGCGGCGGCGGCTCGGGGTAGAGGCAGCGGTAGCAGGGAGCATCAGCGCCCTCGAGCGTCGGCCAGAAGACGCTGGCCTGACCGTCGAAGCGGTAGATCGAGCCCCAGATGTAGGGCTTCTCCAGGAAGTACGCCGCGTCGTTGACCATGTAGCGGGTGGCGAAGTTGTCGGTGCCGTCGACGATCAGGTCGTAGGGCTCGAAGATGGCCAGCACGTTGTCGTTGTCGAGGCGCTCCTCGTGCACCACGACCTCGACCAGCGGGTTGATCTCCATGATCGACTCGCGCGCCGAGACGGCCTTGGACTTGCCGATGTCGGACTGGCCGTGGATCACCTGGCGCTGCAGGTTGGACTCGTCCACCTCGTCGAAGTCGATGATGCCCAGGGTGCCGACCCCGGCGGCGGCCAGGTAGAGCAGCGCCGGGCTGCCGAGGCCGCCGGCACCGATGACCAGCACCTTGGCGTTCTTCAGCCGCTTCTGCCCGGACATCCCGACGTCGGGGATGATCAGGTGGCGGCTGTAGCGGCGTACCTCGTCGACGGTGAGGTCACTGGCTGGCTCGACCAGCGGCGGCAGGGACACGGCTCTCCTCGGGTTCTCGGGCAGGTCAATGGTGCCAACACCGCGGGGATCGGCGATGTTCCCGTCCGCCCCTCGGTCGACGCGCCGACGGGCTGCAGGTTTTTCGGCTGTGCCCCTTGTCACACCGCGGTTCTTCAGGAGAGAGTCCCGGAGGCACACCAGAAGCTTCCCGGCTCGGCGGGCGACACGAACCCTTCCGGTCCGGTGAGCGCCGACAACGAAGGGCCAACCCAAGGTGAAGAAGAAGACCCCCGCGATCCTGGTCGGGACCGCGGCGCTCGCGCTCGGCGCGGCGACGCTCGCCCCGGCCAGTGCGGCACCGGCGCCTCGTGACCCCGCGAGCACCCCGGCTAACCATACGGCGAACCACGCGGCCAACCAGGCCGCAGCCCACAAGCCCGACAACCGTCCCGGACCGCTGACGAAACGACAGAACCAGCTGCGCGCCAAGGCGCTGGAGATGCTCGACAACGGCAGCGCCCGGCTCCGGCACCGCGCCGACGGCGGCGCCACGGTTGCGCTCGAGCAGGCGGACGCCGGCACCCCGGGCACCGGGACGGAGACCGACTACGTGGAGTTCCCGGTCAACAAGACCGACGCGATCTTCACGGTCCTCTCCGAGTTCGGCGGGACCGGTCCGCTGCACAACCAGATCGCCGAGCCGGACCGCACCAGCGACAACTCGACCTACTGGGTGCCCGACTTCGACAAGGCCCACTACGACGAGATGTTCGGCGGGACCGGCGAGTCGTTCACCGACTTCTACCGCCAGCTCTCCAGCGGCCGCTACGAGCCGACCGTGACCACCGAGGACTGGGTCCAGGTGCCCGGCGACGCCGCGTCGTACGGCGGCAACCGGGTCGAGGACGACGGCGGCGCCTGGCAGTTCATCGCGGACACCGGGAACGCCTGGTACGCCGCCCAGAAGGCCGCCGGCAAGACCGACGCCGACATCAAGAGCTACCTGGCGCAGTTCGACCAGTGGGACCGCTACGACCACGACGGCGACGGCGACTTCAACGAGCCCGACGGCTACATCGACCACTTCCAGGCGATCCACGCGGGCGAGGGCGAGGAGGCGGGCGGCGGCGCCCAGGGCGCGGACGCGATCTGGTCGCACCGCTGGTACGTCGGCACCGGCTACGGCACCACCGGCCCGGCGGGCAACCTGCTCGGCGGCACCCAGATCGGCGACACCGGTATCTGGATCGGCGACTACACCGTCGAGCCGGAGAACGGCGGCCTGGGCGTCTTCGCCCACGAGTTCGGCCACGACCTGGGCCTGCCCGACTACTACGACACCGCGGGCGGCGAGAACAGCACCGCCTTCTGGACGCTGATGTCGTCCGGCTCGTGGCTGGGCCACGGCGACGACGCCGAGGCGGGCGGCGGCGAGGGCATCGGCACGGTGCCCGGCCTGATGGGCCCCGAGGAGAAGTACGAGCTGGGCTGGCTCGACTACAGCGAGGTCGGCGCCGGCCAGGACGCGACGGTGAACCTCGGTCCGGCGGCGCACACCTACGACGGCGCGGACCAGGCCGTGAAGGTGAACCTCCCGGACAAGACCACCTCCACGCCGTACGTCACCCCGCTCGAGGGCGACCACGCGTGGTGGACCGGCCGCGGTGACGACCTGAGCAACACCCTGACCCGGTCGGTCCCGGCGTCCTCGTCGGTCACCGTGACGGCGAGCGCGTGGTACTCGATCGAGCAGGACTACGACTACCTCTACGGCCAGTACTCCGTGGACGGCGGCGCGACGTGGACCAACGTCGGCAAGGGGCTGACCGGCAGCTCCCGCGACCGCTGGGTCGGCGTGCGCTACTCCTACCGACCCGGTGGCCAGCCCTCGTTGTTCCGCTGGCTCTACAAGACCGACGGCGGCGTCAACGAGGCGGGAGCCTTCCTCGACTCGGTCACCGTGAAGAGCGGCGCCGGCACCGTCACCGACGGCGCCGAAGCCGGCACCGGCGACTGGGCGGCCGACGGCTGGAAGGTCTCCACCGGCACCGAGACGAAGACCACGGCGCAGTACTACCTGATGGAGAACCGGCAGTACGTCGGCTACGACGACACCCTGCGCACGGGCCCGTACCAGTTCTCCTTCGCCTACACCGCGCCGAACAAGGTCGAGTTCTTCGGTTTCCAGGAGGGGATGCTCGTCTGGTACGTCGACCTGGCCCACGCCGACAACAACACCTCCGCCGATCCCGGTCACGGCGCGGTGCTGCCGGTGGACGCCCGGCCGGCACCGTTCACCTACGGGGACGGCACCATGCCGAGCAACCGGCGGCAGCCGTTCGACGCCACCTTCGGGCTGCAGGCCGTGCCGCAGACGTGCCTGCACAAGGAGGTGCTGGTCGGCAAGGGCAAGCGGCAGAGCGTCGAGACCGACGCGGCGTGCACCTCGAGCCCGGCGCTGGCCCAGTTCGCCGACACCGGCGAGAACGCCTACTGGTCGGCCGACAACCCGATGGGGTCGACCAAGCTGCCCGGCTCCGGCGTCACCGCCACGGTGACGGGCCAGGACGGCGACGTCCTCACGGTCGCGGTGCACAACCCGTAACCGAGGCGTGCGGAGTGGCCCCGTCACCCGGCGGGGCCCCTCCGGCATGTCGTAGGCTCACCGAGGTCCGCGGCCACGCGGACCCGGCACGGCACGAGGAGAAGCATGACCATCGGGGAGCAACCAGAGGTCCGGCCCGCACGCGGCGCCCGCCTGCCCCGTCGAGCGCGCCGGACCCAGCTGCTCGGCGCGGCCCTGGAGGTCTTCGTGACCCAGGGCTACCACGCGGCGGCGATGGACGACATCGCCGAGGCCGCCGGGGTGTCGAAGCCGGTCCTCTACCAGCACTTCCCCGGCAAGCTCGACCTCTACCTGGCCCTCCTGGACCAGGCCGCCGACACGATCATCGAGAGCACCGAGCGCGCGCTGGGATCCACCGAGGACAACAAGCAGCGGGTGACCGCGGCGATGCAGGCGTTCTACGAGTACGTCGCCGGCGAGCAACGCGCCTTCCGGCTCATCTTCGAGTCCGACCTGACCAACGAGCCGGCCGTGCGCCAGCGGATCGACCGGGTCACCAGCGAGTGCTCACGGCTGATCGCGGAGGTGATCCGCGACGACACCGGCCTGCCCGACGAGGCGTCCCGCCTGCTGGCGGTGTCCCTGGTCGGCATGGGCCAGGTGAGCGCCCGCTTCTGGCTGCAGGACCGCGGTGCGGGCCACTCCACGATCAGCCAGGAGGACGCGGCCGCGCTGGTGGCCGGTCTGGCATGGCGCGGCATCCGCGGCTACCCACGCACCGACGAGGCCGGCGACTAGCCCGACGACCAGCCCGGCGACCAGCCCCGCGACGGGCACCGAACCCACGAACAGGAGGCCCCCTGATGGAGGTCAAGATCGGCGTCACCGACGTCACCCGCGAGCTGACCATCGACACCGAGCTCGAGGCCGGTGAGATCGAGGAGCAGGTGCGCCAGGCGCTCACGGACGGCGGCGTGCTGAGCCTCTCCGACGCCCGCGGTCGACGCATCGTCGTCCCGGTCGAGCGGCTGGGGTACGTCGACATCAGCACCAGCACGGTGGGCCAGGTCGGCTTCCGTTCCTAGCTCGCGACACTCCCGCGACACTCCGGAGCGCCCGATGGGTGTATTTCACCGCCAATTGGGGAAATGATGCTGCGAGGGCACTCGAGTCCCCTGAGCCCCGCGAGAAAGGAAGTCACATGATCGGCTGGATCCTGTGGGCCATCATCGGCGGCATCATCATCGGTCTGCTCGGCAAGCTCGTCGCACCGGGTGACAAGGACAACATCCCCCTGTGGTTGACGATCCTGTGCGGTATCGGTGGCGTCATCATCGGCAACTTCGTCTACGCCGCCATCTGGCACAGCGGCGACATGAACTACAACGGCCCCGGCTTCGACTGGTGGCGGCACATCTGGCAGGTCGTCGTGGCGGCGATCCTGGTCATGATCGCCTCGACGGTCACGGGCAGGAACAAGGTCAACACCTGATCGGCTCGCGTACGACGAGGGGCCCCGACCGTTGCGGTCGGGGCCCCTCGTGCGTGCCGGGCTGCTGCTCAGGAGGCCAGGCCCAGGTCGGCCATTCGCCTCGCGTGGTTCTCCGTCAACCGGCCGAACATCCGGCTGAGCGCCGCCAGGTCCATCCCGGGGCGGTCCACCCCGCCCGAGAGGAGTGCGGCGAGCGAGTCGCGCTCAGCGGCGACACGCTGCGCCTGGGACAGCGCCTCCCCCATGAGGCGACGGCCCCACAGGGCCAGCCGCCCGGCGACGCGCGGGTCCTGCTCGATGGCCCGGCCGACCTGGGCCACCACGAAGTCGGCATGCCCGGCGTCGTGCAGCGACGTGATCACCAGGTCCCGGGTGTCGAGGTCGAGGAAGACCGCGATCTCCCGGTAGAAGTCCGCGGCGAGGCCGTCGCCGACGTAGGCCTTGACGAGGCCCTCGAGGTAGTCGTTCGGGGCGGTCTTGGCGTGGAAGGCGTCGAACGGCTGGCAGAAGGGGTCCATCGCCACGATCGGGTCCTGGCCGAGCAGGGTGATCCGCGCGAGCAGCGGCTCGACGTGGTTGAACTGCACCGCCGCCATCTTCGAGAGCGCGATCTTGTCGGTCAGCGTCGGCGCCAGCTTGGCGTCCTCGCCCAGCCGCTCGAACGCCGACAGCTCGCCGTACGCGATGGCGCCGAGCAGGTCCACCACGGCGGCACGGTAGCCGGGGTCCTGGTAGGCGACCGGGATCTCCGTTTCGGTCATGCAGGGAGGTTACCGATAGACTGATGGTGGAACAGCCGGCTCCCGGCCGCGCGCGATCCCTCGACCGGCACCGTGGTGTGCCTCCCGTGACCGCGTGCACGTCCCCGCGGGGAGTGCCGCCGGATGCTGCCTGCCACCGACTTTCGACTTCCACACAGAACGGCAAGATCCTGACCACCTTCAGAGAGCTCGGGGTACTCCCCGAGATCGCCGACGCCCTCGAGCGCAGCGGCATCGTGACCCCCTTCCCCATCCAGGAGATGACCCTCTCGGTCGCTCTCATGGGCACCGACCTCATCGGCCAGGCGCGCACCGGCACCGGCAAGACGCTGGCCTTCGGCATCCCGGTCCTGCAGCGCACGGTCGCGCCGCACGACCTCGACTACGAGGAGCTCGTCGCGGCCGGCAAGCCGCAGGCCCTCGTCGTCGCGCCCACCCGTGAGCTCGCCCTGCAGGTCTCCGGTGACCTGTCGCTCGCCGGAGCCGACCGCGGCATCCGGGTGCTCACCGTCTACGGCGGCGTCGCCTACGAGCCGCAGCTGGATGCCCTCACCGACGGTGTCGACGTGGTCGTCGGCACCCCGGGACGGCTGATCGACCTGATGAACCGTCGGGCCCTGGACATCAGCCACGTCAAGTGCCTGGTCCTCGACGAGGCCGACGAGATGCTCGACCTGGGCTTCCTGCCCGACGTCGAGCGGCTGATCGCCAAGACGCCAGAGACCCGGCAGACGATGCTGTTCTCGGCGACCATGCCGGCCGCGATCGTCGCGATGGCCCGCACTCACATGCGGCACCCGATGAACATCCGGGCGGAGTCGTCGTACGACAACGCCACCGTGCCCGCGACCGCGCAGTTCATCTACCAGGCGCACGACCTGGACAAGCCCGAGATGATCGGCCGGATGCTCCAGGCCGAGGGCGCCGGACTGACCATCGTCTTCACCCGCACCAAGCGGCAGGCCCAGCGGATCGCCGACGACCTGGTCGAGCGTGGCTTCAAGGCCAGCCCGCTGCACGGCGACATGGCGCAGGTGGCCCGCGAGAAGGCGCTGACCAAGTTCCGCGAGGGCAAGATCCAGGTGCTCGTCGCCACGGACGTGGCCGCCCGCGGCATCGACGTGCACGACGTCACCCACGTGGTGAACTACACCTGCCCCGAGGACGAGAAGACCTACATCCACCGGATCGGCCGCACCGGCCGGGCCGGGGCCACCGGGATCGCGGTCACCTTCGTCGACTGGGCCGACCTGCACCGCTGGAAGATGATCAACAAGGCCCTCGACCTGCCCTTCGACGACCCGGCCGAGACCTACTCCTCCTCCGAGCACTTCTTCCACGACATGGGCATTCCCGCGGGCACCAAGGGACGTGTCGTGCCCGAGGGCACCATCGAGGTCAAGCGCCCGAAGAAGGACGACCGCGCTCCCCGCTCGGGCGCCGGCCGGTCGCGCAGCCGCTCGGGTGCCGAGAAGGCTGCCCCGGAGCGCGCCAGTGAGGACAAGCCACGCAGCCGCAACCGGCGGCGCCGGCGCACGCGGGGCGGCAACCCCGCCGCATCCGACGCCAGCTGACCGGCCCAGCTGACCGGCCCTGGTCGGGGCGTCGTCGTCGCCTCAGGCGGTGACGACGACCGGGGTGCCCTCCGGCGCGAACGACCAGAGTCGGCGGGCATCCTCGAGGCGCTGGCGGATGCAGCCGTGCGACGTCGGGGTGCCGAGCTCCGCCACCGCCTGCAGCGGCTTCCCGTCCTTGGTCGGAATGCTGTGGAAGCCGATCGCGGCGTTCTTGCCGTGGGTGAACCGCACGAAGTACTGCATCACGCCCGAGTCGTCGATCCCGACGGCCCAGCGGGAGCGGGAGTACACCGCGTAGCTGCCGGGCTTGAGGTTGTCGGTCAGGCTGCCCGAGACGAGGTACGTCGACAGCACCCGGTCTCGGCCGCCCACCAGCCAGACCCGCTGCTCGTCGATGGAGAAGACCACCCGCTTGCCGTGGCCGCTGTCGGTCGGCAGCACCGTCGCCACCGGCGCGGGTCGACCGCCGTGGAGCGCAGAAGCCTGGGCGGCATCGGCGGCCAGCGCGTGGGCGGCCGTCATGTCGACGGTGTCGGGCGCGGCGGGGGCCGGGCCGACGGGGATCACGCCGAGGCCGGCGAGCAGGGCGACCGCGGTGACGACCAGGGAGAAGCCCGCGGCGCCGATCCGGCCGTACCTCGGCCCGGCCCGGCGGCGTCCTCCCGGAGGTGTGGGCATCCTCAGCCTCGCACCAGCAGGCGCTGGGCGACCTCCCGGTACGCCTGGGCGCCCTTGTTGGACCGCGAGGTGGCCAGGATGGAGCGGCCGGCGGCGGGCGCCTCGGCGAACCGGATCGACTTGGGGATCGGCGGCTCGAGGACCGTCAGGTCGTAGGTGTCGGAGATGGTCTCCAGCACGGTGCGCGCGTGGTTGGTGCGCCCGTCGTACAAGGTGGGCAGCACTCCCCACACCTCGAGGTCCCGGTTGGTGAACCGGCGGACGTCGTGGACGGTGTCGAGGAGCTGCCCCACGCCACGGTGGGACAGCGTCTCGCACTGCAGCGGGACCAGCACGCCGGTGGCCGCGGTCAGCGCGGCCACGGTGAGCACGCCCAGCGACGGCGGGCAGTCGAGCAGGATCCAGTCGTAGTCGTCCTCGACCTCCTCGACGGCCGAGCGGATCACGTACTCGCGGCCGGTGCGCGTGAGCAGGTCCGCCTCGGCGCGGGCCAGCTCGATGGTGGCCGGCAGCAGGTCCACCCGGTCGTCGGTGCTGACGATCACCTCGGTCGGGGCCAGCCCCTTGGTGAGCACGTGGTGGACCGACAGCTCCAGGTCCTCGGGGTCGATGCCCAGGCTGAACGTGAGGCACGCCTGCGGGTCGAGATCGACCAGGAGCACGCGCTGGCCCAGCTCCGCCAGCGCAGCGCCGAGCGAGGCAACGGTCGTCGTCTTGGCCACGCCGCCCTTCTGGTTGGCGACGGCGAGCACGCGCGTAGTGGACATCACGGCCCATCATGCCGCACCCGCGCTTGTCGTCCGTGGCACGGCCGGACATGCTGTGGCGCATGTCGCAGGAAACCACTCCGCTCTCGCACGGCACCGCACTGGTGACCGGCGCCACGGCCGGCATCGGGCTCGAGTTCGCCCGGCAGTTGGCCGCGCGGGGACACGACCTCGTCCTCGTCGCCCGGAACCGGTCCCGGCTGGAGCAGGTGGCGCGCGACCTGGGCTCGTCGTACGGCATCGACACCGAGGTGCTGGTCGCCGACCTGGCCGACCGGGAGCAGCTCGCGACGGTGGCGGCCCGGCTCGCGGACCCGGCACGACCGGTGGCGGTCCTGGTCAACAACGCCGGCTTCGGCCTGAAGGGTCGCTTCCTCGACAACAGCATCGAGCAGGAGCAGGCCATGCTGGACGTGCTGGTGACCGCCGTCCTGCGCCTCTCGCACGCCGCGCTCGGGCCGATGGTCGCGCGGGGCTCCGGCGCCGTGCTGAACGTCTCCTCGGTGGCCGGCTTCCTGCCGCGCGGCACCTACGGCGCGGCGAAGGCGTGGGTCACCCGGTTCAGCGTGTGGGCCCACCACGAGTACCGGCCGCGCGGCGTGCAGGTGATGGCGGTGGTGCCGGGCTTCGTGCGCACGGAGTTCCACGAGCGGATGGACGTCGACCAGTCCTCCGCGCCGGCCTTCCTGTGGCTGGAGGCCAGCCGCCTGGTGCGCGACGCGCTGGCCGACCTCGACGCCGGCCGAGGCGTGTCGGTGCCGAGCAAGCGCTACCGCGCCATCGTGGCGGCCGCGCAGTACGTGCCCAGCGGCCTGCTGCAGCGGTTCCAGTCGTTCGGGCGCAAGTAGGACGGCCCTCAGCAGCCCTCAGCCCTGGCCGGCGATGAAGGCCCGTACGGCGTCGGCGACCATCTGCACCGCGATCGCCGAGAGCAGCAGGCCGGCGATCCGGGTGATGAGCATGACGCCGCTCTCCTTCAGGACCCGCAGGATCGGCAGGGAGAACCGCATGCTCAACCACAGCGCGACGTGCACCGCCACGACGCCGGCGGCCACCGCGGTGAACGAGGCGACGTCGTGGACGTCCCGGGTGAACAGCATCATCGCGACGATCGCGCCCGGCCCGGCCAGCAGCGGCGTGCCGAGCGGGACCAGGGCGACGTTGGTCTCGGCCGCCACGGTCGGCTCCGACTCGTGGCCGGTGAGCAGCTCGAGGGCGACGAGCAGGAGCAGCAGGCCGCCGGCACACTGCAGCGCCGGCAGCGAGATGTGCAGGTAGGACAGGATCTGCTGGCCGAAGAACGCGAACAGCGTGATCACCAGGAACGACACCGCGACGGCCTGCCAGGCCATCCGCTTCATCACCTGAGACGACCGACCACTGGTCAGCGACAGGAAGATCGGAATGGTGCCGACCGGGTCCATGATGACGAACAGGGTCACGAAGACCGACGTGATGAGCACCCACTCCACGGGCGGCAGCCTAGTGCTCGGACCGGAGCACCCTCACCAGGTCGGCCGGGGCCCGGAGAACGGCATCTCCAGCGCCTCCGGCCCGAACCCGGTCACGTCGGCCAGCAGCCAGTCCTCCCGCAGCAGCAGCGCAGCCGAGGCCGGCCGGACGACGAGCCACAGCCAGCGCCCGTCCGCCTCGCCGGCGAAGACCGCCTTCTCCAACAGCTCGCCCTCGTCGGAGTCCACCATCCACAGGGGCACGCTGCGGCCACCGGCGCGGACGTGGATGGCCAGCGGGCCCCGACCGGCGCGGTGGCCGGGGTCGACGCGGTGCACGCCCGCGGCCCGTGCCCCCAGGCCGACGGCGGGGTCCTCGGAGACGATCGTGACCTCGACCGGGCCGTCGAGGTCGCTGGTGCCGACCGTGGTGGTGAAGGTGGCGTCCGCGTCCGCGCCGTCACCGACGCGGCCGAAGTCGGCGATCGTCCAGCCAGGGCTCATCGGCCAGGGCAGGTAGAGCGGCTTCGTCCCCGTCTGCCGCACCACGTCTGCGAATGCGTCGTAGCCGACCGCGTGCGGGCGCCGCAACGGAGGAACCGGTCCGTGGTTCGAGCAGAGGAACTCGCCCTGCCGGTCCTCGACCCGGCGGGTGCACCGTGGGCACTCGACCCGCTCCGCGACCACTGACCGAGCCTAGTCTTCAGCAGTTCCAGCGCGCCACGACCGGCGTCTCCCGGTGGTAGGCCAGCACCGAGACGGTGGCCGTGTCGAGCTGGAAGTGCCGGCCCTCGCTGACGGGCAGCCCCAGCCAGCGTGCCGTCAGCGCCTGGGACGCATGGCCGTGCCCGAAGACCAGCACCCGCCCGTCCTGGGCGCGAATCTTCGCCACCACCCGGTCCAGCCGGGCGGCCAGGTGCGCGGCCGGCTCCCCGCCGGGAGTCGGGTGCGTCCAGACCGTCCAGCCGGGGTCGTGCTCGCGAATCTCCGCCGTGGTCACGCCCTCGTAGTCGCCGTACCCCCACTCCACCAGGTCGTCGTCGACCTGCGCCTCCGGGAATCCGGCCAGCTCGGCGGTACGGCGGGCACGGGAACGTGGACTGGTCAGGACGAGGGTGAACGCGGTCCCCTCGAGCCGGTGCCCCAGCGAGGTGGCGGCCTCCTCGCCGACCTCGGTGAGGGGTACGTCGCTGCTGCCGGTGTGCCGCCCGGACCGGCTCCACTGCGTCTCGCCGTGCCGGACCACCCAGAGCTCGTCCACCATGGCCCGACTCTGACACGTGGGCCGGCCTCTCTGCCATCATCACCGGGTGGTTTCCCCCCGGACGGCCGTCGCGGCGGCCTTCGGCACGCAGGGACTGGTCTTCATCAGCCTGACCACCCGGCTGCCGCGGATCCAGGACCGCTGGGACCTCTCGGAGCTCGAGCTGTCCGGCCTGCTGCTGGTGATGGTGCTGCTGGCCGGAGTCGGCTCGGTGCTGGCCGAGCAGCTGGCCCGGACCCGGGAGAGCGCCACCATGCTGCGCGGCGGGCTCCTGGTGGTCGCGATCGCCGTGCCGGTGGTCCTGGCGAGCCCGGCCTTCGTCGGGTTCGCCGCGGCGCTGGCGGCGTACGGCATCGCCCTCGGCGTGGTCGACGCGACCACCAACATGCAGGCCGTCGCCCTCGAGCACGCCTACCGGCGGCCGATCCTGCCGTCCTTCCACAGCGCCTGGACGTTCGGCGGGATCATCGGCGCCGGGCTGGCGCTGGCGACCGCGGCGGTCCCGCTCCCGTGGATCGGGCTGCTGGCCGTCGTACCCCTGGTCGTGGCCCTGGCTCCGTTCCTGCGTCGTACCACCGGCGTGACCACGGCACCCCAGGGGGTCCAGGTGCCCTGGCGGCCCATCGTCCTGGTCGGACTGGGGATGGTGCTCTTCTACATGGTCGACACCGCCGCCCAGACCTGGGGCGCAACCTACCTGCAGGAGACGTTCGCGACGCCGGACGCCCTGGTGGCGCTCGCGGTGTTCCCCTACCTCGTCTCGTCCGCGGTGCTGCGCCTGGCGGGCGACGGCCTGGTCGCCCGCTACGGCACTGTCCGGGTCCTGCGCGTCGGCGGCGTGGTCGCGTTCCTCGCGCTCGCCGTCGTCGTCTTCGCACCGTCGTGGCCGGTGGCCGTGGCCGGCTTCACCGCCCTGGGGGCCGGAGTCGCCGTGATCGCGCCGCTGTCCTTCTCCGCGGCCGCCCGGATCGCCGGTGACTCCACCTCCCCCGAGGACCGGATGCTCCGCGTGGACGCGGTGATCGCCCGCTTCAACCAGTTCAACTACGCCGGCGCACTTCTCGGAGCCGTGATGACCGGTGTCGTCGGTTCGGGCAGCCTGCGCCTCGGGTTCGCCGTCCCGATGGTGCTGATCCTGGGCATTCTTCCGCTGGCGAGGGCGTTCGCGCCGCGGCGGGTGGTTTCACAGGAGAACCTGTGAATCCGTCACTTCACCGGCGTTGCATCGCCTGTGAAGTGATCGCTTCTACCTCGAAGCTCATCCGCCTCCCGATCCCGAGTGGCTGACCACGAAGCGTCCACAGCACGCCCGCGACGGTTGTCGATCCACAAGCCCCTGCAGCAAAAACCAGCGTCACGGCCACAGCGTCGAGCATTCCGGGATGCACGAGTTGATGAATCTCCATCAGAGTGGCATCTGGCTGCGCCGGCAGGCGCTCGATTTCGGCTACCGGGATCGCGACCTCTACGCGGCACGTCGCGCTGGCGAGATCGTGCGAGTCCGGCACGGCGCCTACATCAGTGCCGATGCCTGGAACGGTGCAGACCAGATCGGCCGCCACCTGATGAGGGCCGATGCCACGCTGATGACGCACGGTGACTCCGTCGCACTGAGCCACACCACGGCGGCCGCCGCACACGGCCTGCGACTGTGGCAACCAGGACTCGATCGAGTCCACCTCACTCAACTGCGTGGCGGAGTGGGCGGGATCACCGATGACATCGTCTATCACGTCGGCCGAGTGGCCCCCGAAGATCTCCAGGTCCAAGGAGAAAGGCAGCTCGTCGTACCCATCCGCGCCGCTCTCGAGACTGCGGCGCTGCACTCGGTCGAGGAGGGCTTGGTCGTGCTCGACTCCTTGGTCGATCTCGGCATGGCAGGGCTGGACGAGATGCACCAGGCCTACGCCAGGATGAAGAAGTGGCCCCATTGCGGGCGCCTGCAGGTCACCGTGCGGCTGGTGCGGAAGGGAGCCCAGTCGGTGGGTGAGAGCCGCTCCCGCTACCTCTGCTGGAGACAGCACCTCCCCGAGCCTGCGCTGCAGTTCGAGGTTCGCGACGGTTCGGGCAATCTCATCGGCACGGTCGACTTCGCCTGGCCGGACCACCGACTGCTGGGGGAGTTCGACGGACGCATCAAGTACGGCCGGCTGCTCAAGCCCGGCCAAGACCCAGGCGATGTCGTCTTCGCCGAGAAGGAGCGAGAGGACCTGCTGCGGGAGATCACCGGATGGGCGATGATCCGCCTGGGCTGGCGCGACCTCGACCTACCGCACGTCACGGCGCAGCGCATCCGTCGGAAGTTGCGCATGTCGGCTTGAGACGCCGTACCTCGAGGACGTTCTCGTCACTTCTCTGGCGTTGCAACGGCTGTGAAGTGAATGCTTCACAGGAGAACCTGTGAAACCGCGACCCCGCTACGCGCCACCCCCCGGCCAGTTCTTGTCCGGCTGCGGCACCGGACGACCGGGCTGTTCGCCACCACGCTCGTCGAGATAGCTGCGCTTGGGCACCATCACCTTGCGGCGGAAGATGCACACGACCTTGCCGTTCTGGTTGTAGCCGATGGTCTCCACGTGCACCACGCCGCGGTCGTCCTTGGACTTGCTCTCCCACTTGTCGAGCACGGTCGTCTCGCCGTACAGCGTGTCGCCGTGGAAGGTCGGGGCGACGTGGCGCAGCGACTCGATCTCGAGGTTGGCGATGGCCTTGCCGGAGACGTCCGGGACGCTCATGCCGAGCAGGATGGAGTAGACGTAGTTGCCGACCACGACGTTCTTGCCGAACTGCGTGGTCTCCTCGGCGTAGTGCTCGTCGAGGTGCAGCGGGTGGTGGTTCATCGTCAGCAGGCAGAACATGTGGTCGTCGAACTCGGTGACCGTCTTGCCGGGCCAGTGCTGGTAGGTCGCGCCGACCTCGAACTCCTCGTAGCTGCGGCCGAACTGCATGCTGCTCTCCTCGGGCGTGGGTAGTCGTCGCTGACATCTTGGCGGTTCGCGCTCCCGGGGCACAGTCCCGTACGGGGTGGCATTACTCACCCGGAGGTAGATTCGAGTAGATGCGCACCCCCTTGCACACCGCCGCTACACTCGCCCTGGCGACGTCCCTCACCGTGCTGCTCGGCGCCTGCGGCACGGACGCCGCGCGCCCGGCCGACGCGCGGCCGAGCAGCACGATGACCGCTACCGCGTCGCCGTCCGCGCGCGGCACGGAAGGCGGAGCCCCGGACGGTACGACGGAGCCGACCGCCGCGCCCCCGTGGCAGCACGCGAAGCCGGCCGACGGACGCACCTTCCGTGGCCAGGGGTTCAGCTTCCGGGCGCCGAAGGGCTGGACCGACGAGACGGAGAAGGCGCAGCAGCTCAACCAGCTGGTCGACCTGGCGGCGGCCGCTGCGCCTGACCGGAGCGGCTTCGCCACCAACGTCAACGTCGTCGTGTCCGACGCCGGTGTCGAGGATCCCAGCGACGACCAGCTCCGGCAGATCTCGGCGGCCATCAAGTCCCGGCTGAGCACGCTGGTGCCCGAGCTGACGGTGAACCCGCTCACCCAGCTCGACGGCCGGCCGACCCTCGACCACGAGGGCCCGGCCACCAAGCAGGGCATGCCCTACTACATCCACCAGTACGTCGCCTTCGACGCCGGCAACGCCTACACCGTGACCTTCTCGTTCAGCCGCGAGAGCAAGCCCGCGCAGCGGCAGCAGGTCATCGACCAGATCCTGGCCAGCTGGTCCTGGGCCGGTTCCTGACCGGCGTACGGCGACTCAGGAGCCGCCGCCCCCTGCCTTGCGCCGGTGCATCTTCGGCGCGGCACCGCCGGCCACCTCGGAGCCGTGCGCCTTCTCCCGCACCGGACCGCCGTCCGGCACGCCGTGGTTGGCCGCGTGCTTGCGCTCGAGCGCCTCGCGCATCTTCGCCTTGAGGTCGTCGTTGTCGTGCGATCGGTCGGTCATCGACTCTCCCTGGTCCAGCGCCTCGGTGCGTCCTTGGCCCCACCATGGCAGCCGGCGGACCGAAGGTCGAGGGGTTTGCCGGCGACGGGCGACCGAACCGGCAGCGGAAGTTACTGACCAGTGTCCGGGTCGACCTCGTGCCGGCGTCTCCGACGCGGAAGGATGGCGGCCATGTCCCCGAAGTCCCGACGCGCAGCCACCAGCGGCTCCTACTCGATCACGATGCGCCTGCACACGGCGCTCGACCACGGTCTGATCGGCACCGTGGCGACCGCCATCGCGGAGGAGGGTGGCATCGTCACCGCCATCGACGTGGCGGAGTCGCGGCACGACCGGCTCGTGGTCGACGTCACCTGCTCGGCGACCGACAGCGAGCACGCCGAGGAGATCGTCGTCGCAGTGGGTGCGGTCGAGGGCGTCACCGTGCACAAGGTCTCCGACCGGACCTTCCTCCTCCACCTCGGCGGCAAGATCGAGGTGAGCTCCAAGGTGCCGCTGAAGACCCGCGACGACCTCTCGATGGCCTACACCCCCGGGGTGGGCCGGGTGAGCATGGCGCTGGCGAGCAACCCCGACGACATCTCGCGACTGACCATCAAGGGCAACACGGTCGCGGTGGTCACCGACGGGTCCGCGGTGCTCGGCCTCGGCAACATCGGACCCGGTGCGGCGCTCCCGGTGATGGAGGGCAAGGCGGCGCTGTTCAAGCGGTTCGCCGGCATCGACGCCTGGCCGATCTGCCTGGACACCCAGGAGGTGGACCAGATCGTCGAGGTGGTGGCGGCGATCGCGCCCGGCTTCGGCGGGATCAACCTCGAGGACATCGCGGCGCCACGCTGCTTCGAGGTGGAGCAACGGCTCCGGGAGCGGCTGGACATCCCGGTGTTCCACGACGACCAGCACGGCACCGCCATCGTCGTCCTCGCCGCCCTCACCAACGCCCTGCGCTGCCTGGGCAAGGAGCTCACCGACAGCCGGGTCGTGGTGGCCGGAGCCGGAGCGGCGGGTACGGCGATCGTCACCCTCCTGCTCGCCGCGAAAGCGCAGGACGTGGTGGTCTGGGACCGGGAGGGGTGCCTGTGTCGCGACGACGCCGACCTGTCCCCCGCGAAGGCCAGGCTGGCGTCGGTGACCAACCCGCGAGCCGTGCACGGCGACCTGCGCACGGCCCTGCAGGGCGCCGACGTCTTCATCGGCGTGAGCGGACCCGGGGTCCTCGACCCCGAGTGGATCCGGGACATGGCCGACGACGCGGTGGTCTTCGCCCTGGCGAACCCGGACCCGGAGGTCGACCCCGCCGACGCCGCGCAGTACGCCGCCATCGTGGCGAGCGGGCGCAGCGACTACCCCAACCAGATCAACAACGTGCTCGCCTTCCCCGGCGTGTTCCGCGGACTGCTCGACGCGCGGGCCAGCGACGTCACCATCGACATGCTGCTGGGTGCCGCGGAGGCGATCGCCCACGTCGTGACCGACGAGGAGCTGAACGCCAACTACATCATCCCCAGCGTGTTCCACGCCGACGTCACCGAGGCCGTGGCCGAGGCGGTGCGCAGCCGCGCCGGTCGCTGACCGGAGCACGCCGGCGTCAGTCGTCGCGACTGACCCGCTCGACCACGTGGTAGCGCTGCTGCAGGCTGACGGCGTCGAGGGTGCGGACGACGTACTCCCCCAGGATGGCCAGCAGGGCGATGGTCACCCCGCTGAACATCGACAGCAGCACGATCAGGGACGTCCATCCGGGCACCGAGGTGGTGGACACCAGTCCGCGCACCAGGAACCCTGCGCCGATGAAGAAGCTGAGCAACGCCACGATGAAGCCGAAGCCCGCCGCCAGCCGGAGCGGGACGACCGAGTAGCTGAACAGGATGGTCGTGACCAGGCCGGCGATCCGCATCAGTCCGTAGTTGCTCTTGCCCACGGCCCGCTGCTCGTGCCGGACGGGGACGTGCGTCGGGTTGCCGGAGAACATCAGGGCCTGCCCGGTTACGTACGGGTGCGCGGTCCGGGAGGCGCAGATGCGGTCGACCACGTCACGGCGCAGCACTCGGAAGTTCGACACCGCGAGGTCGTGCGGCTGGCCGAAGACCTTCCGGTTGATCATGCTGATCACCTTGCTGCCCCACCGCCGGTATCCCGCCGCCTGCTTGACCTGGAACTCACCGAACACCACGTCGTACCCCTGGACCGCCCGCTCGATGAGGAGCAGCGCCTGGTCGGGCGGGTTCTGCAGGTCGTCGTCGAGGGTGATGACGTAGTCGCCGGTGGACTCCCGGAAGCCGGCGAGGTTGGCCCGGTGCTGGCCGTAGTTGCGCAGCAGGTCGAGCGCCTTGACGTGCCGATGGGTGCGCGCCTTCTCGGCGATCACCTGCCAGCTCCTGTCGCTGCTGCCGTCGTTGACGAGGATCAGCTCGTAGTCCAGCCCGGCCGACTCGAACACCTCGATGATGCGGTCCACGGTGCGGCCGACCAGCTTCTCGCTGTTGAAGACGGGCACGACCAGGGAGTACCGGTGCTGCCGGGCCTGGGCCGACGGCTCGAACGGCAGCTCCGCAGGGACGGGAACGGGCTCCTCGGTCGGCTGCATGGGCTCACTTCCACTCGTCGCGCGCTGGCGCGGATAGAGTATGCCCGCCCCATCCGCTCCGATCAGTGACGGAGGCCAGTCCGTGCCCGTGGTGCCCTGGCAGCGGCCGCGCGCCAAGCGGATGCTCAACGGCGCCTACCTGTACGGGCTCAACTGGCTGCTCCTGCTGCTGGACCTCGTCCCCGGGTTCGTCCGCAACCGCGTCTGGCGCGTTCTCCTGGCCGAATGCGGCCCCGGGGTGTTCTTCGACCACGGCGTCTACATCAAGTTCCCGTGGCTGGTGGAGATCGGCTCGGACGTCAGCATCAACCGTGGCGTCGAGCTCTACCCCAGCCTTCGGGACGGCAGCCGGATCCGGATCGGCTCCGGCGTCCGGCTCGCACCCCATGTCCGGATGCTGGCGGCTGGGCACGACCCGGACGACCCGGAGCTGGCGGACGTCGGCGCCGACATCCGGGTCGACGACGACGCCTGGATCGGCGCCGGCGCGCTCATCCTGCAGGGGGTCCACGTCGGCGCGGGCGCCGTCGTGGCGGCTGGCAGCGTGGTCACCCGCGACGTCGCGCCGAACATGATCGTCGCCGGCAATCCGGCGCGCGCGCTGCGCGAACGACGCGGTCGAGTCGTGGGATAACCTGCCCTCGTCCGCCAGCCCACCCACGCCACCGGCCGATGGCAGGAGTAACTTGCGCATGGATCCAGCAGATCACCACGACACGCGTGGCCAGTCCTACACCCAGCGCCTGGAGCAGCACAGCGGCGTGTGGTGGAAGCGCGCGCTGAACGTCCAGGCGCCGTACCACTGGAACCTCCGCCGCCAACAGCTCGGTCGCACCCTCGACATCGGCTGCGGGATCGGCCGCAACCTCGAGGCCCTCCCGCCCGGGTCCGTCGGTGTCGACCACAACGAGACGTCGGTCCGGGCCGCCCGGTCCCTGGGCCACACCGCCTACACGTGGGACGAGTTCTGCGCCAGCGAGCACAACGTCAAGGAGTCCTTCGACGGACTCCTCGTGGCCCACGTCATCGAGCACATGGAGCGGGCGCAGGCGGTCGACCTCCTGCACACCTACCTTCCCTACCTCCGTCCCGGCGGACGGACGTTCTTCATCTGCCCGCAGGAGCGCGGCTACGCGAGTGACGCGACCCACGTGCAGTTCACCACTGGCAGCGACCTCGAGTCGCTGGCCACCGAGGTGGGCCTCCAGCCGGCCGGGGCCTTCAGCTTCCCGTTCCCCCGCGCAGCCGGCCGCTGGTTCACCTACAACGAGTTCTGCCTGCTCTCCACCAAGCCAGCCTGAGGCCCGGTGAGCGTCTTCTCCGGCACGGTGCGCCGGGAGCCTGCCTGGGTGCGGTTCGTGAACGGCCTGGTCGACGGCGTCGTCATCGCCTTCTGCATCTGGACGGTGTTCTACGAGGTCGCCCTGATGACCCAGGCCTCGGCGCGGGCGACCGTCCTGATCTGGACGCCGCTCGCGCTGCTGGCCCTCGTCGGTGCGACGTGGCGGGCAGTACGACGGGACGCGACGGCCGAACTGGTCGCCGACACCGCTGAGGAGGAGCTCGAGGAGCCGCGGGCCACGACGGCCCCGTCCTCGGGCTGGCCGGCCGGTCCGTGGCGCTGGGCGCTCGTCGGCACGGTGACCGCGCTGGCCGTCGTGGCCGGCTCGCTCTGGCTGGCTCGGGGCGGCGACGCCTACATCTGGCTGTTCGCGCTGCTGGTCCTGGCAGCGGTCGGCCTGCTCGTGCTCGTGGTCGCGGATGCCGGCACCGGTCCGACCGGTTCGAGCCCGTCCGGGTGGGCGCACCTGGCCGCGCTGCTGGTCGCCCTCGCGCTGGCCGCCCTGATGAACTTCGTGCTGCGCGGCAACCAGGACGACGTCTACTACGTCAACCGAGCGGTCTGGGTCGCCCAGCACGGCACCTTCCCGCTGCGCGACACGATGTTCGGGCCGGAGCTGCTGCCCAGCTCCTACCCGTTCCCGTTCGCCTCGATCGAGGGGCTCTTCGGCGCCCTGGCCGGACTCGTCGGCGTGGGAGCCCCCTTCTTCAGCTACGTGATCGGCGCGACGTTCTTCTGCGCCGTCAGCGCGTGGGCCGCGTGGCGGCTGACGGTCGCCTGGGCGCCACGGCGGCACCTGCTGGTCTTCCTGCTCTCCGTGCTCGCCCTGCTCGCCGCGAGCAGGGGCGTCTTCGGAGCGTTCTCCTACTACTACATGTGGGCCGGCAAGACGATCGGGCTGTGCCTGATGGTGCCGCTCGCCTGGGTGTACTTCACCCGGCTCGCCCAGGGCAGGGGCAGCAGCCGCTGGGCCGTGCTGATGCTGGCGATGTGCGGTCTCGGCTTCGTCGGGATGACGCCGACGGCCGTCCTGATGGCCCCGCTGCTCGGCGGGGCCGCGATCGTCGCCGCCATCGTGACCCGCCAGCGGGTCCGCCAACAGGTGCTCGGCGCGGTCGCCTTCCTCGCCGGTCCCGTCCTCGCCGGCCTGGCGGTCATCGTGACCAGCCACGTCCCCTCGGGAGGCCCGGAGAAGGTCCCCACCGCAGCAGCCGCACTGTTCCGGGCGTTCGGCCACGACGCGAAGATGACCGCGGTCCTGGTCGTCGCCCTGGTCGTCGGCACCCTGCTCGTGCGTCGCGGCCACGCCCGCGCCCTCGCCGTCGGGGCCGTCGTGGCCACGGTGATCATCATGGTGCCCGGCTTCGCCCCGCTGATGAATGCCGCGACCGGATCGGCGGCGATCTACAACCGGCTGTTCCTCACGCCGCCGCTGGCCATCCTGGTCGGGATGCTCGTCACCGTCCCGCTGCCCGCACGGCTGCCGACCCTGGTGCGCGCCTCGGTGGTCGCCGCGGGCACCGCCATCCTCGCCGTGGTGGTCGTCCTGGCCGGCACCCCGATCTGGACGCCGCCCGCTCCGGGACGCCTGGTCAGCGACCCGAGCCTGCCGAAGGTCGGCTACCAGCCCGAGTGGCGTGCGGCCGAGGACATCGCAGCGCTCGGGGGCGAGCAGCTGGTCCTGGCGCCGCCCGGCGTGATGCGCGCCCTCACGATCTCCTCCACCCGCGCCTTCTCGGTCGTGCCGCGCAAGTTCTACCTGCCGACGGTCCGCGAGCCGCAGGCCGACACCCGCGCCCGCATCACGTTGCTGAGGTTCGTCCGCGGGCAGAACGACCCGCCGCAGAGCCGCAAGAAGATCGCCAAGGCCCTGGAGCGCCTCGACGTCACGACCGTGTGCCTGCCTCCGGAGCGCAAGGCACGCCTCAAGCTGATCGACAAGCTGGGGTACGACGAGCGCACGGAGGTCGGCTACCTCGTCTGCCTTCGCGGCGGCACACACTAGGATCGGGCCCATGTCCCTGACCGAGCCGACGGATCGCCGTGTCCTCGTGATCATCCCGGCCTGGAACGAGGAGGGGTCGATCGGGGACGTCATCACCGAGACCCGGACGACCTGCCCGGAGGTCGACGTCCTCGTCGTCGACGACGGTTCCGCCGACGCCACGGGGGCTGCCGCCCGGAAGGCCGGCGCGCAGGTCTGTCAGCTGCCCTACAACCTCGGCGTGGGTGGCGCGATGCGCGCGGGCTACCGCTACGCCCTGCGGCACGGCTACGACATCGCCGTCCAGGTCGACGCCGACGGCCAGCACGATCCGGCCTACCTGGCCTCGCTCTTCGACGGGCTCGAGTCGGCCGACATCGTCATCGGCGCCCGGTTCGCCGGCGAGGGTGAGTACCTCGCCCGCGGACCCCGCCGCTGGGCCATGGTCCTGCTGGCCTTCTTCCTCTCCCGGATCGCCGGCCAGCGGCTCACCGACGTGACCAGTGGCTTCCGGGCCGCCAACCGGCGTGCGATCGCGGTCTTCGCCGACCACTACCCCGCGGAGTACCTCGGGGACACCGTCGAGTCCCTGGTGATCGCCGTACGGGCCGGCTGCACCGTCAAGCAGGTGCCCGTCTCGATGCGGGTGCGCGCTGCCGGACAGGCCAGCCAGAACGCCTTCCGGTCGACCGTCTACCTGCTGCGTGCAATGGTGGCCCTCGGACTGGCACTGGTGCGACGCTGGCCCACGACGCTCGAGAATCCCCCCGAGGCGGCCTGAGTGAACACCAACCTGATCCTGGGCCTGGGCGGCTCGATCTTCACGCTGCTCCTGCTCTTCGAGCTGATGCGGCGACACCGCCTGCGCGAGAAGTACGCGGTCTTCTGGGGCCTGGTCGCCCTGCTCACGCTGGTCATCACGATCTTCCCCGGACTGCTGTTCTGGGTCGCCGACCTGATCGGCGTCGCGGTGCCGGCGAACCTGCTGTTCTTCCTCGGCACGTTGCTGCTGCTCGGGGTCACCCTGCACCTGAGCTACGAGATGGGCCGACAGGAGGACCGCACCCGGACGCTCGCAGAGGAGGTCGCCCTGCTGCGGCTCGAGCTCGAACAAGCGCGACGCCAGCCACGCGGCGATGACGACCGGTCCTCGTCGCCGTCGGATGGCTGACGGACGGGGCGAGCGCTCCGCCACCCGCTCCACCGCCCTGGTCGGCATCGGGCTGATCGTCCTGGGCGTGTCCGCCAGCGCCTTCCTGGTCCTCGCCGGCCGCGCCGTCGGAGCCCGGGACTTCACCGCTCTGGCAGTGCTGTGGACCCTCGTCTACACCGTCGGGCTCGGGCTCTTCGTGCCGTTCGAGCAGGAGGTCTCGCGAGCCGTCGCGCACCGCGTCGCCGACGGGCAGGGGGTCCGACCGGTGGTGCTGCGCACGGCACAGCTCGCGCTGGCGCTGCTCGCCGTGACCACCGTCCTCACCCTGGCCGCCTACCCGGTGGTCATCGGCTGGCTCGACGGCTGGTCCTTCCACGTGGCGATGTTCCTGCTCGCCTGCGCCTGCCTGGCCGCGCAGTACATCAGCCGGGGCCTGTTCTCCGGCACCGGCCACTTCGGCTCGTACGCCGTCCAGCTCGGCACGGAGGGCGCCGTACGACTGCTCGGCTGCACGGCGCTGCTGCTCCTGCACGTCTCCGACCCGCGGCCGTACGCCGCACTGCTGGCCGTCTCGCCGCTGCTCTCCCTGCTGGTGACCCTCCCGGCGATGCTCCGCCTGTGGGGCTCCCCCGGCCCCCCGGCCGCGCTCGCCGAGGTCTCGGTCAACCTGGGCTGGCTGCTCGGCAGCTCACTGTCCGCCCAGGGCCTGGCCAACCTGGGCACGCTCGCGATCCGGGTGCTCACGCCGGACACGGAGGCGGCGGCGGCGGGGCACTTCCTGGCCGGCTTCACCATCGCCCGATCGCCGCTGTTCCTGTTCGCTGCGGTCCAGGCCGTCCTGCTCCCGAGCATGGTCGGCCAGCTGGCCCGCGGACACCTCGAGCAGTTCCGGCGACGCCTGCGGCTCACCCTGCTCGTCACGGCCGGCATCGCCGGAGCCGGAGTCGTCGGTTCGCTGGCGATCGGCCCGTGGGTGCTGGGCCTGTTCTTCGGGGAGGGGTACGTCATGTCCCGGCAGGACATGACGTTCCTGGCGTTCTCGACCGGCATCTACATGCTCGCGCTTGTCCTGCAGCCGGCGCTGATCGCGATGAGCCGACACCGGGCCAACGCGATCGGGTGGCTGTGCGGTGTGGCCGCGTTCGGGCTCGTCCTGGTGCTGCCGGTCGATCCGTTCCTCGTGGTGGAGATCGGCCTGACCGTCGGGGCGCTGGTCGCGGTCGCCCTGCTGCTCTGGTCGGTCACCCACCACGCCGACACCCTGGCCGCCGGTCATGAAGAGACCGACACGGCCACCTACCGACTCGGAATGGAGTGAGATGGAGCGACCCAACGTGGATGTCCCCGTGTCCGTCGTCGTGCTGGCCTACGGCGCCGAGCCGCTGCTCGAGGAGTGCGTGCAGTCGGTGCTCTCCTCCACCGGCGTGCAGCCGGAGGTGCTCCTCGTCGACAACGGCGCCGCCGGCGACGAGGTCGACCGCCTCGAGGGGCTGCCGGGGCTGCGGGTGCTACGCCCCGGGGAGAACACCGGGTTCGCGGGCGGCTGCAACCTCGGGGCGGCCGCGGCCACGAGCGACCTCATCGCCTTCGTCAACAGCGACGCCGTGGTCCGGCCCGACGCCCTGGCCGCGCTCGCCCGGACCTGCGCGGACCCCGCCGTCGGGCTCGCCAGCGCCAGCCTGCGGCTCTACGACCAGCCGGAGGTGATGAACTCGGCCGGCAACCCGGTGCACTACCTGGGCGTCTCCTGGGCCGGTGGTCTCGGGGAGCCCGCCAGCGAGCACGCGCGCGCCACCACGATCACCAGCGTCACCGGGGCTGCGGTGATGTGCCGGCGCGAGACCTGGGAGCGACTGGGGGGGTTCTGCGCCGAGATGTTCGCCTACTGCGAGGACGCCGAGCTGAGCCTGCGCACCTGGCAGCTCGGTCTGCAGGTCCGCTACGTGCCGGATGCGGTCGTCCTGCACCACTACGAGTTCTCGCGCAACGACCTGAAGATGTACCTCCTCGAGCGCAACCGGCTGTTCCTGCTGCTCACCCTCTACGAGCGCCGGACGCTGCTGGCCCTGTTGCCTGCGCTGCTCGGCCTGGAGCTCGCGGTGCTGGCCCTGTCGGTCGCGCAGGGCTGGTGGCGGCAGAAGGTCCGCGGCTGGTGGTGGCTGGTGCGCAACCGCTCGACGGTCCGCTCGCGCCGACAGCAGGTGCAGGCCGCGCGTCGGGTGCCGGACCGCGACCTGCTGCACCTGTTCACCGCGAGGTTCGAGCCCGGCGCCGAGTCGGGGATGCGCACTCCTCCGGTCCTCGACGCCGGCTCGCGCTTCTACTGGAAGATTGTCCGGCAAATCGTGCGCTGAACAGAATTACATGTTTGTAATTCATCCATCTCTGTCGATTTATCCGGTTTTCCACCCCAGAATAATCCCACCAGTCACATCTTTAACATTCGTCCCCTGGAGTGGCTCCCATGCCTGACCTGTCCCCTGCCCTCGCTCTGCGCCGGAATCCTGCGGTCCGCGTCCTGGTCCGGGCCACCGCCCTGACCCTGGTCGCCGGCGTCGTGCTGACGATCCGTCCGCCGGTCGACGAGGCGCCGCTGCTGCGCTCGAAGGGCACCGCCGCGGAGGTGCACAGCGTCCCGCTGCAGGCAGCCGCGGCCCGCGCCCTGGCCGGGACCAAGTCCCACAGCCAGCTGCGGTCCCTCGCCCAGGAGCCTGCCGCCACCGGTCCCGAGGCGCAGCCGGAGGCCGGCAAGGAGCTGGTCGCACAGGTCGATGCCGACACCACGGACGACTACAAGATGCTCGGGGTCACCTGGGACGACCCGACCGCCGGAGCTGACCTCCAGGTGATGGTCCGCACCAAGGGCGAGCACGGCTGGACGTCCTGGACCGAGCTGCACAACGACGCCGAGGAGGGACCGGCACCGGGCGAGGAGCCCGGAGGCCGCGGCGGGACCGAGCCGCTCTGGGTCGGCGAGTCGACCGGAGTCCAGGTGCGGGTGTTCGACGACGGCCACGCGGCACCGCGTGGTGTCCGGGTCGACCTGGTCGATCCGGGCACCCTGGCGCAGACGCCGGCCCCGATGGCCTACTCCACCCCCGCGTCGCAGCCGCGGATCATCACCCGCCAGCAGTGGGGTGCCAACGAGAGCTGGGGCGACACCTGCTGGCAGCCGCGGTACGCCAACGCCGTGCACGCGGTCTTCATCCACCACACCGCCGGCACGAACTCCTACTCCGCGGCCCAGTCGGCCGGCATCGTGCGCGGCATCTACAGCTACCACACGCAGTCGCGCGGCTGGTGCGACATCGGCTACAACTTCCTCGTCGACCGGTACGGCAACATCTACGAGGGCCGTCGCGGTGGCATCGACAAGCCGGTCCGCGGCTCGCACGCCGGCGAGGCCAACCTCGGCAGCGTGGGCATCTCCCTGATGGGCAACTTCCAGGACGTGGCGCCGACCTGGGCGATGAAGAACGCCGTCGTCGACCTCGTCTCGTGGGAGGTCGGCAGCCGCTACCTCGACCCGCTCGGGTCGACCACCGAGCTGCCCGACCAGCCGTACAACAAGAACGGCCAACCCTTCGCCGTCATCTCCGGGCACCGTGACGCCATGTACACCGCCTGCCCTGGCCAGCGCGTCTACAACTGGCTGCCGACGCTGCGTCGCCAGGTGGCCGAGCGACTGGCCGGGAGCAGCTCGCCGATCGAGCGCCGCTGGGAGCGGCTGGGCGGCGAGCGGAGCTGGCTCGGTGCACCGTTCATCGGCGAGCGGCCGGACGGCGCGGGCGCGAGCACCGTGTTCGACCACGCGACGATGTACGCCTCGGCCGCCACTCCGCCGCGCTCGCTGCTCGGCGCGATCCGGTGGCGCTACGACCGCATCGGCGGGACCGGGTCGTTCCTGGGCTTCCCGACCTCCGACGAGCGGGCGACCGGTGTCTCCAACGGCCGGTTCAACCACTTCCAGCGCGGCGGCATCTACTGGTCGGCCGGCACGGGCTCACACTGGGTCTTCGCTGCGATCAACGGGCTCTACAACCACCTCGGCGGGGCGGTCGCGCTCGGCATGCCGGTCACCGACGAGGTGGACGCACCGGTGGCGGGAGCGCGGATGAGCGGCTTCGAGCGCTCGGAGATCTACTGGTCGCGCGGCACCGGGACCCACGCCGTCTACGGCGCGATCCGCGGCATCTACAACGGCCTCGGCGGCTCGGCCGGCCTGGGCCTGCCGATCGCCGACGAGGAAGCAGGTCCCGTCGCGGGCAGCCGCCAGCAGCGGTTCCAGCGCTCGGAGATCTACTGGTCGCGCAGCACCGGTGCGCACTCCGTCTACGGGGCCGTCCGAGGCGCCTACAATGGTGTCGGCGGTGCCGCTGAACTGGGGCTGCCGGTGAGCAACGAGTACGACGCCCCCGAGGGTCGCCAACAGGACTTCGTCAACGGGTCGATCCTGTGGAACCGGACCACCCGCCAGACGACCATCACGATGACGGACCGGTGACAGTGAAGACCAGTCTCCGACGGCGCCTCGGGGCCGCCGCCGTCGCCGGGGTGACCCTGTGCACGGGTCTGGGCCTGGGCGCCTCCCCGGCGTCGGCGGACGACTACTACGTGCCGATCACCGACCGGCTGACGCTGCACGGGCACGGCTTCGGGCACGGCCGCGGCATGTCGCAGTACGGCGCCCAGGGGGCCGCCCTCAAGGGACTGACCTGGCAGCAGATCATCGGCTTCTACTACCCCGGGACGACGATCGGGTCAGCCGGTGGCGACATCCGGGTGCGCCTCACCACGGTGCCGGACTCGCGGGACCTGACGGTGCTGCGAGCATCCGGCCTGCTGGTCCGCGACCTCGCGGACGGACGCGTCTGGCAGCTGCCGACCGGCCCGGACCTGTGGCGCCTGCACGTCACCAACGGCAACGACGTCCAGGTCTGGTACCACGACGGCGGGGGTTGGCACGTGTGGACGATTCCCGGCCGGGGCACCACGCTGCGCGGCGAGGGCGAGTTCCAGGCCCGGCAGCCCCTGGCGGTGTGGGGAAACCGGGGCACGCTGCACTACCGCGAACGGCTCCGCACCGTGGCCAGCTTCGGTGCCACGTCCCTGCGGCGCAGCATCGTCAACGTGCTGTCCCTGGACAAGTACGTGCAGGGCGTCGTACCGAAGGAGATGCCCGCTTCCTGGGAGCCGGCCGCCGTCCAGGCCCAGGCCGTGGCCGCGCGCAGCTACGCCGTGCGGCACCGCAACAGCGCGGGCTCGCGCTGGTTCGACGTCGACGACACCACCAGCTACCAGGTCTACGGCGGCGTGGAGTACGAGGTCGCGGCCGCGAACCAGGCGGTCGCCGCCACCGCCGGCAAGGTCGTCCTCTACCGCGGCAGTGTCGCGCTGACCGAGTTCTCCGCGTCCTCGGGCGGCTACAGCGCCGGAGGCACGTCCCTGCCCTACCAGCAGGTCAAGGCCGACCCCTACGACGGGGTGCCGCCCAACCCCTACCACTCCTGGGCGGAGACCGTGGGGGTCAGCGCACTGGAGGACCGGTATCCCGGGATCGGCGAGCTGCTGCGCATCGAGGTGACCCAGCGTGACCGCGGCGGTGAGTGGGGCGGCCGGATCACCCAGGCGGTCCTGCACGGGCGGCGCGGCGAGGTGACCGTCACCGGCAACACCTTGCGCAGCGCGTGGGGCCTCTACTCCGACTGGTTCGCCCCGGACCCCACGCCGATCATCCAGCGCTGGATCGCGCTGGGCGGCGCCTCGTCGTACTTCGGCCAGGTCCGGACGGCCGAGCTCGCGGTCCACCGCGGCTCGATGATGATCTTCGACCGGGGCCGCATCTACTGGTCCGCACGCACGGGGGCCCAGGAGATCTACGGCGCGATCCTCTCGCGCTACATCACCAACGGAGGACCGCGTTCGGCGCTGCTGCTGCCGAGCCGCCCCGAGCGGTACGCCGGCGTCCCGGGCGGCCGGTTCACCACGTTCGAGCGTGGCGTCATCTACTGGTCCCGCGACACCGGGGCGCACGCGATCCTGGCCGGGATCAACAGCGCCTACGCCCGCGTCGGGGGGCCTCGGGCGATCGGCATGCCCGTCGACGAGGAGCAGTCCGCGGGGGTCGTCGGCGGTCGCTGGAGCCCGTTCCAGCGCGGTGACATCTACTGGTCGCGCGACACCGGCGCCCACCCGGTGTACGGCGCCATCCGGGGGATCTACCGCGGTCTCGGCGGCCCCGCGGCACTGGGACTGCCCACCACCGACGAGCATGCCGGACCGGTCGCAGGGAGCCGGATGACCAACTTCCAGCGCTCGGAGGTCTACTGGTCGCGCAGCACCGGAGCGCACTCGGTCTACGGCGCCATCCGCGGCTGGTACAACGGTCACGGCGGGGCTGCGGCCCTGGGGCTGCCCACCGGCAACGAGCAGGCAACCGCGGGCGGCGACGGTCGCGAGCAGTCGTTCACCGGCGGGATCGTGTACTGGAGCCGGGCCACCGGCGCCCACTTCGTCGCCGGCGACATGCTGCGCGCCTACGTGGAGTACGGCGGCACCGCCTCCGCGCTGGGTCTGGCGACCTCGGAGGCGCGCCCGACGCAGGGCGGCGAGCGCCAGGACTTCCAGGGCGGCTGGATCAGCATCGACAGCGCGACCGGGCAGGCGACCGTCCAGCTGACGGGCGGATGAGCCTCAGGCGTCCGGGAAGTAGTCGGCGAACGACTTGTAGCTGCCGCGTTCCATGTAGGCGAGGATGCGCTCGCGCAGTTCGCCCCGCGGCTTGGGGACGCCGAGGAACATCGCGAGCTCATCGACCAGGTCGCCGGTCCGGCTCTCGGCCAGTTCGTTGCTGACCAGGAGGGTCGGGCGGTCGCTGGCGAGGGCGAAGTTCATGTTCGCGAACCCCCGCGCACCGGCATCGTGCAGCGCCATCATCGCCGGCCGCGAGGTCTCCTCGCCGTCCCACTTGGCGCGACTGCGCACGGTGGAGACGGGATCCCGGTGGATCACGATGTAGTAGGGCCGGCGCAGGTGCGGCTGCAGCGCGGGCAGGAACTCACCGGCGTTGGGGTACTTGAACCCCCACACGTCCGCCTCCGCGTTGCGTCGCTCGATCACCGTGCACATGTCGTCCAGCGGCGTCTCGTGGAACGCGTAGTCCTCGTTGTTGTTGCCCTCGATCACGCCCAGGTCGACACCGAGCGCCCGTTGCACGCCGGCCACCGCGCTGGTGCCACCGCGCTCGAGGCCGAAGGTCACGTAGGTGCGCCTCGCGGGCAGGACCCAGGTCTCATTCAGGGTGACGCTGGCCCGGCCCAGCCTTGCTCTGGACATGCGCGCTCTCCGGGCCTCTAGCCGTTCGCCGCTGAGGTGCTGCCCGCTGACCGGTAGAGGTCGGTCAGGCGCCGGTAGTGCATGTCCATGTTGACCAGCTCGACGGCGTCCGCCCAGTAGTCGTCGAGGGACACCTCGCCGTCGGCCAGCCGGGACAGCACCCGCATGAAGTCCGCACGGTTCGTCGCCTCGAAGACGAAGTCGCTGTTGGTGCCGCCCAGCTCCTGGGCGCCACCACGGTTCGACGTCACCAGAGGAAGGCCGTTGGCGACCATCTCGATCGCCACCTGGGGAAGGTTGTCCTCCCACTGGACAGGGACCAGGCCCACGTCGACGCCGCGCAGGAGCGAGGGGAGCTCGTCGTGCTCGTAGCCGTTGATGTGCAGGATGTCCCGCATCCGGCCGGACAGCGCCTCGAGCCGGCGCTCCATCTGCGGATCGGCCATCTTGGCGCCGATCACCAGCCGGAGCCGTGAGAGCAGCTCGTCCTGCGTGCGCTCGAGGGCGTCGACGAGGAAGTAGAAACCCTTGTCGCGTCGCATGTAGCCGAGGTAGGCCATGGTGAGCTCTCCGGGCACGGCGAGCTCGTGCCGACGACGGCTGCGATCGACCTCGTCGGCCACCCGGGTGCCGATGTAGGCGAGCTCGGTCTTGGCACGGTCGAGGCCGCGTGCGCCGGCGACCTCGGCCACCCGGCGGGAGGTCGCCAGGATGACGTCTGCCTCGCGGTTCACCAACGCGGCGGCCTGCTCGCGACGGAAGGAGAACTTGTCGCCTGCAGCGGCCGCGCTGCCGGTCTTGAGCGAGACGGGCAACGTGTGGTCGGGGTCGGGCACCGGGAGCCGGAGCTCCATGTCCTCGGTGGCGTTGGTGTTCGCCAGGTGGGCCGGGGCCGGGGTGTCGAGGACCTTCTGGGCGACGAGCCGGCGCAGCTTGCCCGCACGCTCGCGGTTCGCCCGGAGGCGGCCGTAGACTCGGTACGCGAGCTTGTAGGTGACGCCCTCCGGGCTGACCCCGGCGCGGCGCAGCACCCGCGAGACCTGGTGCGCCCGGAGCACCTCGGTCGGCCTGACCTCGTGGAGCAGGCAGGAGGCGCAGTCGAACCCGTCGTGGTAGTCCGCGCAGTGCTCGGCCTCCCGCTTCCACAGGTTCACCTGCGGGCACACCGGGTAGTAGTTGTGCAGGTAGACCCCCACATGCGCGTCCGGCAGCACCTCGTGGACCCGTACGAACGGGATCGGGATGCCCTCCAAGGTGTCGAACTGCACGATGTCCACCGGGCCGAGCGAGCCCAGGAACTCGTGCCAGTGCGGCAGGGTGCTCTCGTCGAAGACCTCCGGCGAGCCGAAGGCATGCTGCCCGGGAGCCATCACCGGCGAGTTCACGATCGAGAAGGAACGGACCCGTCCGGGGTACTCGTTCTGCGTCTCCTCGATCCGGAAGCTCCGGTCGATGATGTCGTGCTCGAGACCGCTGGCCACCGCCACCACGTCGTGCTCGGTGTGGTGCACCAGGTAGTCGACGAGGTTCTTCTGGTAGACCCGCACGCCGCCGCCGCGGCGCTCGGGGTCGTCGAAGGGGACCCAGTTGTAGAGCAGGAAGCGCATCAGTTGGCCGAGTCCTCGGCCTCGTGCGCCCGGGCCTCGGCGGCAACCTGCTCGGGGAAGTACTCCTCGAACTTCTTGTAGCTGCCCGGCGTGAGGTACTCGAGGATCCGGGTGCGCAGGTCCTCCTCGGGGGGCTGCACACCGAGGAAGGACGCGATCTCGTCGATCAACGCGCTGGTGTGCCGTTCGACGCGCTCGGTGCTGACGAGCATCGTCGGACGTCCGGTCGCGAGCGCGAAGCTGAGGTTCGCGTTGCCGTTGCTGCTCGCCTCGTGCAGCGCCATCCGCGGCGGACGCCGCAGCGAGTCGCCGTCCCAACGGGCGCGACTCAGCGCGGTCGCCACCGGGTCACGGAAGACGATCACGAAGGACGGCTCGCGCAGCGACCGGACCAGCGTGGGCAGGTACTTGCCGGCGTTGGGGTACTTGAACCCCCACACGTCGTGCGCCGCGTCGCGACCGGCGATGGTCTCGCGCATCGCCTTGATCGTGTGGTTGTGGAACGCCGGGTCCTCGTTGTTGCCCCCCGGGATCCTGCCGAGGTAGAGCCCCAGCGCCCGCTGGATGCCGGCGATCGGGCTGGTGCCACCCCTCTCGAGGCCGAACGTGACGTAGGTGCGCTGCGTCGCGGGGTCCTCCTGGGGGTTCAGGACGATGGACGCCTCGCCGATCTTGGGGCTGAGCATGGTGGTGGAGCGCTCCTCAGGGAGTCGAAGCCAAGGGCCCGGTCAGTATGTCAGAGGCCGGGTGTGCCCAGCCCGACGCCCGCGGCTCAGCGCAGGCGGTACTCCTCGAGCAGCCGACGACCGATGATCATCCGCTGGATGTCCGCGGTGCCCTCGCCGATCAACAGCATCGGCGCCTCGCGGTAGAGCCGCTCGATCTCGTACTCCTTGGAGAAGCCGTAGCCGCCGTGGATCCGGAAGGAGTCCTCGACCACCTGGGCGCAGTACTCGCTGGCCAGGTACTTGGCCATGCCCGCCTCCAGGTCGTTGCGCTCGCCGGCGTCCTTGAGCCGGGCTGCCTTGACCACCATCTGGTGGGCGGCCTCGACCTTGGTGCCCATCTCGGCGATGCGGAAGAGCACGGCCTGGTGCTCGGCGATCTTCTTGCCGAAGGCCTCACGCTGCTGGGCGTACCGGACCCCCAGCTCGAAGGCGCGGTTGGCCACCCCGACGCCGCGGGCGGCGACGTTGACGCGGCCGACCTCGACGCCGTCCATCATCTGGTAGAAGCCGCGACCCGGCTCGCCGCCGAGGATCTGGTCGGCGGCGATCCGGTGCCCCTCGAAGATGAGCTCGGTGGTGTCGACGCCCTTGTAGCCCATCTTCTCGATCTTGCCCGGGACCGTGATGCCCTGGGCGGTCTCGCCGAAGCCCGGCTCCTTCTCCACCAGGAACGTGGACATGTTCTGGTGTGGCTTGGCGCGGTCCTCGTCACCCAGGTCGGTCCGGACGAGGACGGCGACGAGGTTGGCGGAGCCGCCGTTGGTCAGCCACATCTTCTGGCCGTTGATCTCGTAGAAGACGCCGTCACCGTCGTCATCGAGGCGCGTCGCCTTCGTCTTGATCGCCGCCACGTCGGAGCCCAGGCCGGGCTCGGACATCGAGAAGGCGCCGCGCACCTCGCCGGTGGCCATCCGGGGCAGGTACTTCTGCTTCTGCTCGTCGGTGCCGTGCTGCAGCAGCATGTAGGCCACGATGAAGTGGGTGTTGATGATGCCCGAGACGCTCATCCAGCCGCGCGCGATCTCCTCGACGGCCAGGGCGTAGGTCAGCAGCGACTCGCCCAGACCGCCGTACTCCTCGGGGATCATCAGCCCGAAGACGCCGAGCTCCTTGAGGCCCTCCACGATCTCGGTGGGGTACTCGTCCTTGTGCTCCAGCTCCGCCGCGACCGGGATGATCCGCTCCTCGACGAACTGCCGAACAGCCTTGAGGATCTCCTCCTGGATGTCGGTGAGTCCCTCCGTCTCGCACAACTGGGGCATGGCTACCTTCCGTCGGGGCAATTTCGCGCGGTCGCTGGATCACCGCGCCGGCACGCATCCTAATGCCGAGTGAGGCAGCCACCGCCGCCTGTCCGTCCTGCATTCACGGCCGCTGCAGCCCTAGGGTGGGCCCCGTGAGCACCACACCGACCCGTGTCTTCGCGGCCCGACTCGCCGGGTTGCCGGTGTTCGATCCCCAGGGCGACCAGGTCGGCAAGGTCCGCGACGTCGTCGTCGTGCTGCGCACGGACGTGCGGCAGCCGCGGGTGGTGGGACTCGTCGTGGAGGTCTTCGGGCGGCGGCAGGTGTTCGCGCCGATGACCCGGGTCACCAACGTCGACTCCGGCCAGGTGATCATGACCGGCCTGCTCAACATGCGGCGCTTCGAGAAGCGCTCGACCGAGACGCTGGTGATCGGGGAGATGTTCGACCGCACCGTGCGCATCCGGGCCACCGGCGTCGAGGGCACCATCTTCGACATCGGCATGGAGCAGGCCCGCACCCGCGACTGGGTGCTCTCGCGGGTGGCCCTGCAGGAGCCGGGCAAGGGCTTCCGTCGGCGCGGGCAGACGCAGGTGGTCGAGTGGGACGAGATCGAGGGCCTGCACCACCGGCCGCCCAACCAGGGCGCGGAGAACCTGATCGCCTCGCTGGCCGACCTGCGGCCGGCCGACGCGGCCAACGTCCTCCACGAGCTGCCGGCCGAGCGCCGCAGCGAGGTCGTCGCCGCCCTGGACGACGAGCGCCTCGCGGAGGTCCTCGAGGAGCTGCCCGAGGAGGACCAGGTCGAGATCCTCGAGCACCTCGACCGCGAGCGCGCTGCGGACGTGCTGGAGGAGATGTCGCCCGACGATGCCGCCGACCTGATCGCCGACCTGCCGCCGGACACCGCCGCCTCGCTGCTCGAGCTGATGGAGCCGGAGGGCGCGGCCGACGTGCGCCGCCTGATGGTGTACGGCGAGGAGACGGCCGGCGGGATGATGACGCCCGAGCCGGTCATCCTGCCTCCCGACGCCACCGTCGCGGAGGCCCTCGCGCACGTCCGCAACGAGGAGCTCACCCCGTCCCTGGCCGCCCTCGTGCACGTCTGCCGGCCACCCCTGGAGACGCCCACCGGCAAGCTCCTCGGCGTCGCCCACATCCAGCGACTGCTCCGGGAGCCGCCCTCGACGCTGGTGGCCGGCGTGCTGGACACCTCCATCGACTACATCCGGCCCGAGGCCAGCCTGGAGGACGTCGCCGTCTTCCTCGCCGCCTACAACCTCGTGGCGGCTCCGGTCGTCGACGAGCAGGGCCGGCTCCTCGGCACCGTCACCGTCGACGACCTGCTCGACCACCTGCTGCCCGACGGCTGGCGCGACCAGCGCGTCAGCCGCCGCGGGCGTCGAGGTGGGGGGCGGCCATGACCGACGCCGACCGCTCGCCCCGGCTCGACACCCCGCGCGAGCTGCGCCGGACGCTGGTGCGCCGGCCCCGCGCCGACCGCGACCGGTTCGGCCGGTTCGCCGAGCAGTTCGCCCGCTACATGGGCACCGCACGGTTCCTGATCTGGATGACCGTCTTCGTGGTCTTCTGGCTCGCCTGGAACTTCCTCGCGCCGGCCGGCCTGCGCTTCGACGACTACCCGTTCATCTTCCTGACCCTGATGCTCAGCCTGCAGGCGTCGTACGCCGCGCCGCTGATCCTGCTCGCGCAGAACCGGCAGGAGCAGCGGGACCGGGTCGTCAACGAGCAGGACCGGCAGGCGAACACCCGCGCGCATGCGGACATGGAGTTCCTGACCCGCGAGGTCGCCTCGCTGCGGATGGCCGTGGGCGAGGTCGCGACCCGTGACTTCCTGCGGTCGGAGCTGCGCAGCCTGCTGGCCGACCTCGAGGATCGCGGCCAGCTCGCCCGACCCGAGGACGAGCCCGCGGACGAGACCGGCCAGGATGAGCCAGATCACGTCGACCGCCCCGGGTGACCCGCCACCCGACGACGTACTCTCGTAGCCATGACATCCCACGTCCTGGAGAAGGTCCAGGCTGCCCTCGCGACCGTGAACGACCCGGAGATCAAGCGGCCGATCACCGAGCTCGGCATGGTCGAGTCGGTCGACCTCGACGACACCGGCAAGGTCTCGCTGAAGGTCCTGCTCACGGTCGCGGGCTGTCCGCTGAAGGACACCATCAACCGTGACGTGACGGCCGCCGTCGCGAAGGTCGACGGCGTCACCGGAGTGGACCTCGAGCTCGGCGTGATGACCGCCGAGCAGCGCAAGGGACTCCAGGACGTCCTCCGGGACGGGCAGGCGCAGCGGGAGATCCCGTTCGCCAAGCCCGACTCCCTGACCAAGGTCTATGCGATCGCCTCGGGCAAGGGCGGTGTGGGCAAGTCGTCGGTGACGGTCAACCTCGCCCTCGCGATGGCGGCACAGGGCCTCAAGGTCGGGATCGTCGACGCCGACATCTACGGTCACTCGGTGCCCGCCATGCTCGGCGTGGCCGACATCCGACCCACCCAGGTCGAGGACATGATCATGCCGGTGCCGACGCCGAGCGGCGTCTCGGTCATCTCCATCGGGATGCTCAAGCCACGCCGTGACCAGGTGGTGGCCTGGCGCGGACCGATGCTCGACCGGGCACTCGTGCAGATGCTCGCCGACGTCTACTGGAGCGACCTCGACGTGCTGCTCCTCGACCTACCACCGGGCACCGGCGACATGGCCATCTCGCTGGGCCAGCACCTCCCCAACGCGGAGGTCATCGTGGTCACCACCCCGCAGGAGGCGGCGGCGGAGGTCGCCGAACGCGCCGGCACGATGGCCTCGATGATGCACCAGCGCGTCGTCGGCGTCGTGGAGAACATGTCCTACCTGCCCTGCCCGCACTGCACCCCGGAGGGCAAGGAGCACCGCCTCGAGATCTTCGGCTCCGGCGGTGGCGCCCGGGTCGCGGCGACCCTGGCCGGTCGCTTCGGCTACGACGTGCCCGTGCTCGGCGAGATCCCGCTCGACCTGTCCCTGCGCGAGGGCGGCGACAGCGGCAAGCCGGTCGTGGAGGCCGCTCCGGAGTCGCCCTCGGCCCAGGTGCTCGTCGCGGTCGCCCGGCAGCTCGCCGGCCGCGGCCGTGGCCTCGCCGGCATGCAGCTCGGGCTCACCCCCACAGCCAAGATGTAGGTTTCAGCACGTGTTCGGCGTCGGCATCCCCGAGATGGTGGTGATCCTCGTCGTCGCCGTGTTCGTCTTCGGCCCGGAACGGCTCCCGGAGTTCGCCCGCCAGGCCGGTCGGATGGCCCGCCAGCTGCGCAGGCTCGCGCTGTCGGCGCAGGACGACCTGCGCCGTGAGCTCGGCCCCGACTACGCCGACCTCAAGCTCACCGACCTCGACCCGCGGGTGGCATTTCGCAAGCACATCCTCGAGGCGATGGAGGACGACGACCCGTCCACCAACGGCCGGGTGGTTCCCGCCGTGGACCGGGTCGCCGGCGGAGGCGTCCCGCTCGGACCCGGTGAGCGGCCGCCGTACGACGTCGAGGCGACCTAGCCGGTCTTGCCGTCGAGGCCGACGACGATGTCGCGCTCGTCGCCGTCCCGGCGGATCGTGAGGGTCACCTTCTCCCCCGGCTGGTGGGTCCGGATGGCCACCACGAGGTCGGTCGACCCGGTCACCGGACTGCCGTCGACCGCGACGATCGTGTCCCCGACCCGCAGCGGCGACTCCGCGGCCGGCGAGCCGGGGTTGATCGACTGGACGGTGGCACCGTCCCGTCCCTGGGAGCCCCGCACGGTGGCCCCGATGACGGGATACTGCGCCTCGCCGGTGCGCAGGATCTGGTCGGTGGTCACTTGGACCTGCTCGATCGGGATGGCGAAGCCGACCCCGATGTTGCCGCCCTCCTCGTCGCTGAGCGAGCCGAGGGAGGCGATGGCGGAGTTCACGCCGATCACCTGGCCCTGGAGGTTGACCAGCGGACCGCCGGAGTTGCCGGGGTTGATGGCGGCGTCGGTCTGGACTGCGTTGATGAAGGAGGAGTCGCTGCCGTCGCCCGTGGTCACCGGCCGGTTGACCGCGCTGATGATGCCGCTGGTGACGGTGGCGGAGAGACCGAGCGGGGAGCCGAACGCGACGACGGTCTCGCCCACCCGCATCTGCTGGGCCGAGCCGATCGCCGCCGGCACGAGCCCGTCACTCGGCGCCACCTTGAGCACGGCGATGTCGTAGACCGCGCTGCGCCCGACGACCGTCGCCTTCATCTCGTTGCCGTCCTGGTCGATCACCTCGATGGGCCCGTCGTCGGCGGCGGCCTCGGCGACGACGTGGTTGTTGGTGATGATGTGGCCCTGCACGTCGAGCACGAACCCCGACCCGGTCGCACCACGGTCCTTGCCCTGGTACTCCGCGATGATCTGCACCGTGCTCGGCAACACCTTGGCGGCCACGGCCGCGACGCTGCCGTTGTCGGCCCGGAGCGGTGGGGCGGTGCGACGCTGCACCTCCAGCAGGCCGCCGGAGCCGCTGTCGCTGTCGGCGACCAGGAAGCCGCCGAGGGCGCCGCCGGCCAGACCCACCACCAGGGCGAGCAACGCGACCACCGGCCAGGTCCATCCGGGCAGCGCGGGGCGTCGGTCCTCCGGACGGTGCTGCGGCCCCGGCCAGGCGATCGGACGGGTGGGCTCGAAGTACGGCGCCTCCGGCCACTGCGGCGCGGGTTGCGGCGCGGAGCCGTACGGCTCGGGGGGCTGCGACTCGGTCACACGGCTATCTTGCCGCAAGCCCCGCAGCCGCCGGCGTGGACGGCGTCGGACCGGGCACGAGCAGCATCGCGGTCACGGGTCCCGGGCTCGGGCTGGTCGCCCGCGCGCTGGGGGTCGATCCCGGCGCCAGGACCGGGCGCAACGCACCGTCGACTGCGGAGTCCACCACGTCGGAGCGGATCGACGCCGGGGACGGCTCCACGGGCGAGCCGGGCGGGTCGACGGTGGAGCCGGTCAGCCCGAGCAGCGCGGCCGCGGCGACGCTGACCGAGCCGGCGCCGACGAGGACGGCGGTGGCGCGACGGCGGTTGGACCGGCGCTCGATCTCGTCGACCTCCACCCAGGCCGCGGCGGTGCTCTCGAGATCGGCGAGGGTCGCTGCCAGCCGGGACGGCACCGCGCCAGGATCCACCGGGTCTGCGAGACCGGCGAGGCGCTGCTTGACGGATCCCTCACGCTCGACCAGCCGACGACAGCCCGCGCAGGTCAGCACGTGCGCCCAGGCACGCTCCTCCTCCTCGGGGGTGAGCTGGCCATCGACCAGGGCCGAGGCGGTGGAGCCGATGTGGCCGTGCAGCTTGAGGATCACGTCGCGGACACTCCCGCGAAGCGCAGGCTCCCGGCCCGCGGCGCCCGGTGGGCCAGGGCCCGGCGCAGCAGCACCCGGCCCCGGTGGATCCGCGACCGGACCGTGCCCATCTTCACGTCGAGGACGTCGGCGATCTCCTCGTAGGTGAGGCCCTCGACGTCGCACAGGACGACCGCCACCCGGAAGTCCGGGGGCAGCGCGGCCAGGGCCGACTCGACGTCGGCGTCGAAGCGGCGGTCGAGGTAGGCGGCGTCCGGGGCTGCGACCGCGCTGGGCAGCCGGTTCTCACCGTCCTCGGGCAGCGCGTCGAACCGGATCCGGCTCTTGCGCCGGGCCTGGTCGAGGAAGAGGTTCGTGGTGATCCGGTGCAGCCAGCCCTGGAAGGTGCCCGGCGTGTAGGTGTGCAGCGACCGGAAGACCCGGACGAAGGTCTCCTGGGTGAGGTCCTCGGCATCGTGGGCGTTGCCGGTGAGCCGGTAGGCGAGTCGGTAGACGCGCGCGGAGTGCTGCTCCACGATCTCGTCCCAGGTGGGCACCGGCTCGGCCGCTTCGATCGGCTCGGTCACGGAGCACTCCCTCTTCGTCGTACGACGCACCATCGACGTGCCTGACCTCCACGGTAGGGCGAGAGCCTGAGACGCTGCTGAGCGCTCTCTGGGACATCACTGTGCCCGACACGGGCGGCTCCTCGTCGTGGCCAACGAACAGGGTCGAGCGGTTGTTCCCGCAGCGGGCAGCGACGGCCGGGCTTCCCCACCCCGGCCCGTCGCGGCGGTAGAGTCCCGCGCAACGACTTGTCGAGGAGGCCGTCATCGTCACCCCACCCAAGCCTGCGACCTGGACCTATGCGGAGGACTTCGTCGCCGAGGACGAGCCGCTCGCCCACGCCCGTGCCCGGGCGGAGGAGGTCGGCGTCGTCCCGTTGGGCGCGGGAGCCGGCGCTGCGTTGCGGTTCCTCGCCTCGGCGCTCGACGCGCGCGCGGTCGTGGAGATCGGCACCGGCACCGGCGTCTCCGGTCTGTGGCTGCTGCGCGGCATGCGTCCCGACGGGGTGCTCACCAGCGTCGACACCGAGGCGGAGCACCAGCGACTGGCCAAGGAGACCTTCACCGAGGCCGGCATCGCGTCGCAGCGGGCCCGGCTCATCCCGGGCGCTGCCCTCGAGGTGCTCCCCCGGTTGACGGACGGTCACTACGACCTCGTCTTCGCCGACGGCGACAAGGAGGAGTACCCCGACTACCTTGCCGAGGCCCTGCGGCTGTTGCGACCCGGGGGCGTGGTGGCCTTCGACAACGCCTTGTGGCACGACCGCGTGGCGGATCCCGCACAGCGCGACCCGGCGACGGTGGCGATCCGCGAGCTCGGCAACCGCGTCCGTGAGGACGAGAACCTCGTGCCGGCGATGCTGCCGGTCGGTGACGGACTGCTGGTCGCCAAGAAGGTCTGGACGCCCGGCAGCTGAGGGTGGGGTCCGGGCTCAGTCGTCCTCGTCGCCCGCGAGGCCGAGGCCGGACTCGTAGTCGGGGCTGGCAGCGAAGCCGTCCCAGCCCTCGGCCACCGCGACGACCTCGCACTCCTCGACCAGCACCGGCGCGCTGCCGATGATGCGCGACCCGGCCGACTCGGCAGCCACCGCGGTGAACTCCTCCTGGAAGGCTGTCCGGGCGGCGGCGTCGACGAAGACGTAGCAGCCCTCGAACCACTCCCCCGGCCGCATCCGCCAGGTCTTGAAGCGCAGCCCCGCCTGGCCGGTGAACTTGGCGTGGGACGTACCGGCGACGTACTCCTGCAGCTCCTCCTCGACGCCGTCCGCTGCGTCGGCCAGCGACCAGCGGACGGTCAGCCCTGAGGCCAAGCGGGCAGATTCGGTGTTCATCGCTCCACTCCTTCCAGGGGGTCGGCCGAGCCGAGCCAGTGCAGCAGCAGCCGGACCCCGAAGCCGGTAGGTCCCTTGGTCCACTCGTGGCGGTCCTCGAGGGCGTCGCCGACCGAGGCGATGTCCAGGTGCAGCCAGGGTCGGCCGCCGGTGAAGTGCCGCAGGAACAGCGCAGCGGTGATCGCCCCCGCCGGTCCGGGTGCGTTCTCCAGGTCGGCGACCTGGGAGTCCAACAGGCTGTCGTACTCCTCGGCCAGCGGCATCCGCCAGACACGCTCCCCGGACTCCCGGCTCGCCGACCGGACCGTCTCGGCGAGCCCGTCGTCGGTGGCGAAGAAGCCGCCGAGGTGGAGCCCGACGGCGACCTTCATCGCGCCCGTCAGCGTCGCGACGTCGACGAGCACCGCCGGGTCGAGCTCGGCGTCGGCGTAGGCGAGCGCGTCGGCCATCACGAGCCGGCCCTCGGCGTCGGTGTTGGTGACCTCCGTTGTCGTGCCGCCGTAGTGGCGCAGCACGTCTCCGGGACGCATCGCGTCGTCGCCGATGGCGTTCTCGGCACAGGCGAGCAGCCCGGTGACGGGGACTGGGCAGCCCACCGCGGCGAGCGCGCTCATCACTCCGGTCACGACCGCGGCCCCGGTCATGTCGCGCTTCATGTTGACCATCGCCTCACCAGGCTTGATGGACAGGCCGCCGGTGTCGAAGGTGATGCCCTTGCCCACGAGCACGATGCGGGGCTGTCGGCGTCGGACCCGACCTTCGGGCTGGTAGTCGAGCCGGACCAGCCGGGGCGGCGAGGACGACGCCCGACCCACCGCCAGGATGCCGCCGAACCCGTCGGCTGCGAGCCGCTTCTCGTCCCAGACCCTGGTCTCGAGACCCACCTCCTCGGCGAGCGCGACCACCTGGTCGGCGAGCCAGGCGGGGTCCTTGATGTTGGACGGCACCGAGGCCAGCCAGCGGGCCCGCCAGGACGCGACCGCGATCGACCTGGCCCGCACGAGGGTGTCGTCGGCGCCCGGGGTGCAGCACACGGTGACCCCCGCGACCCGCGTCGGCAGCTCGCCGGTGCGCAGGGTGAAGGAGAAGGAGCCGAGCACCAGCCCCGCCACGAACGCCGTCAACGCGTCGTCCGCGCCGACGGCGCTCACCGACGAGGCGAGCCGCTCGGCGCGGACCGACCGCCCCAGGGCAGCGCCTGCCCGGCGCAGGTCGTCCGGGGTCCCGGCACCGACCCCCACGGCGTACACCTCGCGGTCCGGGACCGGCACCCGGAGGAGCTCCCCGGCAGAGCCGCGGGCGCCCAACCCCTCGAGCACCGCGACCAGGTCGACGGCGAGGTCCTCCTCGAGCTCGGCGGCGCCGGGGCCCAGCTCGACCGCCCCGCCGTCGGCGCCGGCCGCCAGCACCGGGACGGCCAACGCCGCGTCGTCCGGCAGGTCGCTGCGTGTCGGCGCGAGCTCGGTCGCCTCGAACGTCGGTTGCACGGTCCGGATCAGCGACAGGTTCGGCACGGACCGACAATACCGAAGGCCCCGGGCACCCACACGGGTGCTCGGGGCCTCACGGACTCTCGTGGCCAAGGTCGACCTTCAGCCGACCACGTCCTTCAAGGCGTCGCCCAGGGCGCCGGCCTCCTCGGCGTTCAACTCGACCACCAGTCGGCCGCCGCCCTCGAGGGGAACCCTCATCACGATGCCACGGCCCTCCTTGGTGACCTCGAGCGGACCGTCGCCCGTCCGCGGCTTCATCGCCGCCATGCGCACACCTCTTCCTTTGCGAGTCGCCCAGCGCCTTCGACGAAAATGTGACGCCGTCCGGGGCCATTATTCCCCATCCGCCGTGGGAGCGAGAATCGATCGCGACAGCTCGGTGCGGCAGACTCGGCCCCGACGACACCGAGAGCAGGAGCAGACCTGATGAGCAGCACCGCAGCAGCCACGCCCGAGAACGTCCGCTACACCGTGGTGGACGGTGTCGGGACCATCCAGCTGAACCGGCCTGACGCGATGAACAGCCTCGACATCGCAACCAAGGAACAGCTGCTCGAGGCAGTGACCAGTGCGGCGGAGGATCCCGCGGTGCGCTGCGTGGTCCTCACCGGCAGCGGGCGCGCCTTCTGCGTCGGGCAGGACCTCAAGGAGCACATCCAGCTGCTCGAGTCCGGCGACTCCGACCGGCTCTTCGAGACCGTCCCTAAGCACTACAACCCGACCGTCGAGGCGATCGCCAACATGGCGAAGCCGGTCATCGCCGCGGTGAACGGCGTCGCGGCGGGCGCAGGGGCCTCGTTGGCTTTTGCGTGCGACCTGCGCATCCTCGCCGAGTCGGCCGGCTTCAACCTCGCCTTCCCGGGCATCGCCCTGTCGTGCGACACCGGCGCATCGTGGACGCTGCCGCGACTCGTCGGCCGCTCGAAGGCGATGGAGCTGCTCTACTTCCCCGGCACCGTGCGCTCCGCCGAGTCGCTCGAGATCGGACTGGCCACCACGGTGGTGCCCGACGACGAGCTCGACGCGGAGGTGGCGAAGGTCGCCGGCCGTCTCGCCGCCGGCCCGACGCTCTCGTATGCCTCGATCCGGGCTTCGGTCAACTACTCCAGCACCCACGACTTCAGCGACGCGCTCGCGTTCGAGGGCGCGAAGATGAACCTCACCGGCGCCAGCGACGACCACCGTCGTGCCGTCGCGGCCTTCGTCGCCAAGGAGAAGCCACACTTCGAGGG
>DASTFI010000096.1:0-118221 GCA_035708765.1 Marmoricola sp. | reverse complement strand
CCGAGGTGGTGGACGACGTCGTGCAGGTGGTAGACCCCGAGCGTCTCGACCGTGAACACCGAGCCGTTGCTGCGGGTGCCGCGACGCTGCCACTGGTCGCCGGTCACGCGCGCGTAGACGGCGGCGACGTCGGCGGCCGCCTCGACGAGCTCGACCGACACGGTGGCCGGGTCCTGGTCGGCGTACCGGCTCTCGACTGCGGTCTCGTTCTGGTCCCAATTGGCGAACAGCGGGTCGTCCTGCTCGAGCATCGAGGTCAGCCGCTCGCGGAACAGCCGGTGCACGTCGCGGACGTGGCAGGCGTACTCGAGCCGCGACCAGGTGTCCGGGGAAGGACGCAGCGCTGCGTCGGCGCCGGCGAGCGCGCCGTACCAGCCTCGGGTGTTCTCGTGGAGGAGCCCGGCGAGCTGGTCACGCTGCACCAGGGCGGGGTCGAAGCCGCAGTCGGGACAGGGCCGTTCGGTCGTCCAGGTCCAGTCCTTGGTGTCGGGCTCGATGCTCACGCGGGCCAGTCTGCCGCACCCGTCCAGTCGGTTTCGGCGGTCCGCGACGGGCGCCGGCGAGCGCCGCCGCACCCCGCCCGAGGCGGCAAGACCCGGAACACGAGACAATCGCGCCATGGGCTACTCCACCCGCGCAGCCACCGAGGCCGACCTGCACGCCATCGCGGCGATCTACAACCACGCGGTGGAGCACACGACCGCGACCTTCGACCTGGAGGCACCCGACGTCGACTACTGGCGGGCGCGACTCGACGGCCAGAGTCCCGGTGACCACCTGATCGTGGCGGTCGACGAGGAGGACGACGTCCCGGTGGGCTACGCCTACTCGTGGTCCTACCGGCCCCGCGCGGCCTACGACCCGTCGCGGGAGACCTCGATCTACCTCGACGAGAGGGTCCGCGGGCACGGCGTCGGCAAGCTGCTCTACCCAGCCCTGCTGGAGACGATGTCGATCTCCGGGGTGCACACCGCGGTCGCGCTGGTCGCGCTCCCCAACCCGGCCAGCGAGGCGCTGCACCGCGGGTGCGGATTCGAGGAGGTGGGCCGGCTGCGCGAGGTCGGCCGCAAGTTCGACCAGTGGATCGACGTGAAGTGGTATCAGCGGATGCTGGTCAACCTGCCGATCACCGGCAGGGCCGTCGGCGTCTGAGCCCGCTCAGGACAGCAGCAGCTTGTCCAGCCGCTTGCCGACGACGGCCAGGCCGACCACCGTCATCGCGACGAGGTAGACCACCGAGACCCCGGCACCCCAGCTCAGCGCCCCGGTCGTCAGCTCCCGGACCAGCACCACGGCACGGTAGAGCGGCGTCACCTCGACGATCCAGCGCAGCCAGTCGGGGAACGCGGTGATCGGGAAGAACGTTGCGGAGAAGAGGAACAGCGGCAGCTGGGCCAGGGTGATGTAGTCGAAGTCCTGCCACGAGCGCATCCACGTGGTCAGCGACATGCACACCGCACCGAAGGCAGCACCGGTGAGCAGCGCAGCCGGGACCACCAGCAGCGCCCACCACGACTGCACCAGGCCCATCGCGACCATGATGAGCAGGAACGCAGCCGAGTAGACCCCGCCCCGCAGCAGCGACCAGCTGAGCTCGCCGCGGGCGACATCACGAGTGGTCAGCGGTGTGGCCAGCATCTGGTCGAAGAGCTTGTTGTACTTCAGCTTGAAGAAGAAGTTGTACGTCGAGTCCATCAGCGAGCCGTTCATCGCCGAGGCCGCGAGCATCCCGGGCGCGACGAACGCGGCGTAGTCGATCAGCTGGCCGTTGAACTCGAAGCCCGTGACCAGCTGCCCGACGCCGACGCCGATGGAGAACAGGTAGAACACCGGCTCGAGGAAGCCCGACACGAAGACCCACCACACCGAGCGGTAGGCGATGAAGTTGCGCTGCAGCAGCAGCCCGGTCGCCTCACCGGTGCCCAGCGGCCGTGCCGAGGCGCTGCCTGCACGGTCGGCGGAGCGTCCGAGCGCCTTGCCGCGCGCGTTCTTCGCGGTCGTCGAGATCACGTGACCAGCCTCCGCTCGAGCTGCCGTACGACGAGCAGCCAGCCGAGCACCGCGAACACCGCGAGGTAGCCGACGTGCACCAGCGCCATCGACGCGTCGACGTTGCCCAGGACCAGCCCGCGGGTGAGGTCGACGGCGTGCCACAGCGGGGTGACCCGGGCCAACCACTCCATCCACGTCGAGAGGTTGCTGATCGGGAAGAACGCCCCGGAGAACAGGAACATCGGGATCATCCCGAGCCGGAACACCAGCGCGAAGGCGCTCTCGTCCCTCATCGTCGCCGAGAGCGCGTAGATCGGCGTGGCGAAGGCCAGCCCCATCAGGAGCTGCACGAAGAACGCCAGCACCACCCCGGTGACGGACTCGAAGACCCCGAACGGAGCCATCACGAGGATGAAGACGGCACTGACCGTGCCGACCCGGAAGGTGACGAAGCCGAGGTGGCTCAGGACGATCTCGCGGATCGTCAGCGGGGTGGCGATCATCCCGTCGTAGATCCGCTGCCACTTGATCATCCCCATCACGGGGTAGGTGACCTCGCCGAAGACGGTCGTCATCGCCTGGGCGGCCAGCATCCCCGGCGCGACGAAGGCGAGGTAGGAGGTGGCGCCGTCGAGCTTGGCGGGGTCGCCCTTGATGAAGCCGCCGAGCAGCACGCCCATCGCGAGGATGTAGAGCAACGGCACGATGAAGGACGAGATGACGCTGCCCTTCCAGGTGCGCCGGTAGAGCACCAGCCAGTAGTCGGTGAGGCGCGCTGCGCCCGAGAGGATCCCCGCGGGAGCGGTGGAGACGGGGCTGTCCGAGACGCTCGCCATCAGTCCACCAGCGTCCGGCCGGTCAAGCGCAGGAAGACGTCCTCCAGCGTGGAACGGCGCACCAGCGACATCACCGGCTCGAGGCCACGCTCGTGCACCTTCGCCAGTGCCTCCTCGCCGTCGGCGCTGTAGAGCAGCAGCCGGTCGGGCAGCACCTCGACCCGCTCGGCGAGGTCCTCGACCTGCGGCACGATCGCCTCGAGCTCCCCGCTGTGCTCGTGCGTGGGAGCGAAGCGCAGCTCGGCAACCTCCCGGGTCGACCACGTGCGGATCAGCTCCAGCGGTGAACCCTCGGCCACGATCAGGCCCTTGTCCATCACCACCAGCCGGTCGCAGAGCTGCTCGGCCTCGTCCATGTAGTGGGTGGTCAGCACCAGGGTGACGCCCTGCTGCTTGAGGCGGAACAACCGGTCCCACACGACGTGCCGGGCCTGCGGGTCCAGCCCGGTCGTCGGCTCGTCGAGGAGCAGGACCTCCGGCCGGTTGATCAGCGATCGGGCGATGGTGAGCCGGCGCTTCATGCCACCGGACAGATCCTCCACCTTGGCTGTCGCCTTCTCGCCCAGCTGCACGAACTCCAGCAGCTCCTCCACCCGCCGGCGCACCTCTGCACGCGGCAGCCCGAAGTAGCGGCCGTAGATGTAGAGGTTGTCGCGGACGTTGAGCTCGGTGTCGAGGGTGTCCTCCTGCGGGCAGACCCCGATGCGCGCGCGGATCTCCGGCCCCTCGGTGGCCGGGTCCATCCCCAGGATGCGGAGCGTGCCGCCGCTGACCGGCGAGACCGCCGCGACCATCCGCATCGTGGAGGACTTGCCGGCGCCGTTGGGACCGAGGAACCCGAACGACTCGCCGCGCCGGACGTCGACGTCGATGCCCTTGACCGCCTCGAAGGATCCGAACGCCTTGCGCAGGCCCGAGGAGAAGATCATCGAGTCCGCGTCCGGCGCCCGTCGGGCAGTCGGGTCGGTGGCAGTCTGCACGTCGTTGTCCGGCACTCCTCCGAGGTTAGTCGGCGCCACCGACAGGGGCGATGTCATTTGCCCGGGGGTGCGTCGGACGGCCCTTCGGCGAACCGGCCTGTCGGCGCCGTACGGCAGGATTGACCGGGTGCAGGAGCTGCCGGACGTGTTCTCGCCTCCGACCCGGGCGTGGTTCGAGGCGGCGTTCGCCGCACCCACACCGGCGCAGGTGGGCGCCTGGCGGACGACCGCCGCGGGCCAGCACGCGCTGGTGGTGGCGCCGACCGGTTCGGGCAAGACCCTCTCGGCATTCCTGTGGTCGCTCGACAAGCTCTTCACCTCCCCGCCGGTGGAGAAGCAGCGCCGCTGCCGGGTGCTCTACGTCTCCCCGCTCAAGGCGCTCGCCGTCGACGTCGAGCGCAATCTCCGGGCGCCACTGGTGGGCATCCGGCAGACCGGGGTCCGGCTCGGCGTCGACGTGCCCGAGGTGCGCGTCGGCATCCGGTCCGGCGACACCCCGGCCAACGAGCGGCGCCGGTTGCAGACGACCCCACCGGACATCCTCATCACCACTCCGGAGTCGCTCTTCCTGATGCTGACCTCGCGGGCGCGGGAGGCGCTGCGGGGCGTCGAGACGGTCATCCTCGACGAGGTGCACGCCGTCGCCGGCACCAAGCGGGGCGCCCACCTCGCGCTCTCCCTGGAGCGGCTCGACGAGCTGCTCGACCGGCCTGCCCAGCGGATCGGTCTCTCGGCCACCGTGCGTCCGGTGGCCGAGGTGGCCCGCTTCCTCGGCGGTACGACGCCGGTGGAGGTGGTCGCACCCGAGTCGGAGAAGCAGTGGGACCTGCAGGTCGTCGTGCCGGTCGAGGACATGACAGCGCTGGACTCCTCGACCGGTCCGGGCCGCGGCGAGGAGGCGGAGGACGGGCGGACCGGCTCGATCTGGCCGCACGTCGAGGAGCGCGTGGTCGACCTGATCGAGCAGCACACCTCGACGATCGTCTTCGCCAACTCCCGCCGGCTCGCCGAGCGGCTCACCGCCCGGCTCAACGAGATCGCCGCAGCGCGCGCAGAACCCGGTCCCGGGCCGGATCCGGGACCGGGCCCCGGGAGCGGTCCCGCGCGGGCGCCGGCAGAGATGATGGCCCAGTCCGGCCAGGCCGCCGGGGCCGCGCCCGTCATCGCCCGGGCCCACCACGGCTCGGTCTCCAAGGAGCAGCGGGCGATCATCGAGGACGACCTCAAGCGCGGCCGACTGCCCTGCGTGGTGGCGACCAGCTCGCTCGAGCTCGGCATCGACATGGGCGCGGTCGACCTGGTCATCCAGATCGAGTCGCCGCCGAGCGTGGCCAGCGCGCTGCAGCGGGTGGGACGCGCCGGCCACCAGGTGGGCGAGACCTCGCGCGGCGTCCTCTTCCCCAAGCACCGCGGCGACCTGGTGCCCACGGCCGTCGCCGTCGAGCGGATGCGGTCCGGCCAGATCGAGGCCCTCTCCGTGCCCGCGAACCCCCTCGACGTACTCGCCCAGCAGGTCGTCGCCGCCACCGCCGTGGACACCTGGCGCGCCGACGACCTCTACGCCGTCGTCCGCCGATCAGCACCCTTCGCCGGGCTCCCCCGCAGCGCGTTCGACGCGACCCTCGACCTGCTCGCGGGGCGCTACCCCAGCGACGAGTTCGCCGAGCTGCGACCCCGGATCGTGTGGGACCGGGTCTCCGGCGAGCTGACCGGCCGGCCCGGCGCGCAACGGCTCGCGGTGACCAGCGGCGGCACCATCCCCGACCGGGGGCTCTTCGGGGTGTTCCTGGTCGCGGGCGAGGGACCCGGCCGACGCGTCGGCGAGCTGGACGAGGAGATGGTCTACGAGTCGCGCGTCGGCGACCTGTTCACCCTCGGCACCAGCACCTGGCGGATCGAGGACATCACCCATGACCGGGTGCTCGTCTCCCCGGCCCCCGGACAGCCCGGGCGGTTGCCGTTCTGGACCGGCGACGCGCTCGGTCGGCCCGCCGAGCTGGGCGCAGCGATCGGCGCGTTCACCCGCGAGGTGGCCGGGCTGGCCCCCGAGGCGGCGCTCACCCGGGTGCGCGAGGTCGGGCTCGACCCATGGGCAGCCGCCAACCTCGTCGCGCTGGTCCACGAGCAGCGCGAGGCGACCAACGTCGTCCCACACGACCGTCAGCTCGTCGTCGAGCGGTTCCGCGACGAGCTGGGCGACTGGCGGCTGGTGGTGCACTCGCCGTACGGCACCCCGGTGCACGCCCCGTGGGCGTTGGCGATCAATGCACGGCTGCGCGAGCGCTACGGCCTGGACGCCAACGCGATGGCCGCCGACGACGGCATCGTGCTGCGCATCCCCGAGACCGACCAGGACCCGCCGGGCGCCGAGCTGATCGCGTTCGAGCCCGACGAGATCGAGCAGCTGGTCACCGCCGAGGTCGGCGGTTCGGCCTTGTTCGCCTCCCGGTTCCGCGAGTGCGCCGCCCGGGCGCTGCTGCTCCCCCGCCGCGACCCCGGTCGCCGTTCGCCGCTGTGGCAGCAGCGGCAACGCTCCGCGCAGCTGCTCGAGGTGGCCGCCCGCTACCCGTCCTTCCCGATCATCCTGGAGACCGTCCGGGAGGTGCTCCAGGACGTGTACGACGTGCCGGCGCTGGTCGCACTGCTCCGGCAGGTCGCCGAGCGCCGGGTCCAGCTCGTCGACGTGGTGACCCAGCGGGCGTCGCCGTTCGCGCAGTCGCTGCTGTTCGGCTACGTCGCGGCGTTCATGTACGAAGGTGACTCGCCGCTGGCCGAGCGACGGGCCGCGGCCCTCACCCTCGACCAGGGGCTGCTCGCCGAGCTGCTCGGCCGCGCGGAGCTGCGCGAGCTTCTCGACCCGGAGGTTCTCGCCGAGGTGGAGGCAGAGCTGCAGCGGCTGGCGCCGGACCGCAAGGCCCGCGACGCCGAGGGCGTCGTCGACCTGCTCCGCCTCCTGGGGCCGCTCTCGGCGACCGAGATCGGCGACCGCGCGAGCTGTGACGTCGGCGAGGCCCTGGACATGCTGGCCCACGCACGCCGGGTCGTCGAGATGCGGATGGGCGGCGAGGCCCGCTGGGCCGTCGTCGAGGACGTCGCCCGGCTCCGCGACGCGCTGGGCGTGCCGGTCCCGCCGGGGACACCGGAGGTCTTCACCGAGCCGGTGGACGACCCGCTCGGTGACCTGGTCAGCCGCTTCGCGCGCACCCACGGACCCTTCACCGGCGGCGACGTCGCCGAACGGCTGGGGCTCGGTGTCGCCGTCGTGCAGCAGACCCTGGTCCGGCTCGCCAGCTCGGGGCGCCTGCTGGAGGGAGAGTTCCGCCCCGCCGGCACCGGCACCGAGTGGTGCGACCCGGAGGTCCTGCGCAAGCTGCGGCGACGCTCCCTCGCCCGGCTGCGACACGAGGTGGAGCCGGTGGACGCGCCGACGCTCGGCCGGTTCCTGCCGGCCTGGCAGCGGGTCCTCCCGTCCTCCGGCCCGGCCCCACACAACGCGCTGCGCGGCCTCGACGGCGTCCTCGCGGTGGTCGAGCAGCTCGCCGGCTGCGCGATGCCGGCCTCGGCCCTGGAGGCGCTGGTGCTGCCGTCGCGGGTGGCCGACTACCAGCCGGCGTACCTCGACGAGCTCACCGCCACCGGGGAGGTGCTCTGGGCCGGTCACGGGGCCCTGCCCGGCAGCGACGGGTGGGTGTCGCTGCACCTCGCCGACACCGCGCCGCTGACCCTGCCCGAGCGCGACGGCATCGCGGATCTCGAGGCGGGTGCGGTGCACGCCGCGATCCTGCAGGCGTTGTCGGGTGGTGGTGCGTTCTTCTTCCGGCAGCTCGGGCAGCTGGTCGGCGAGGGCACCGGCACGTCCGTGGACGACCCGACCCTGACCACCGCACTGTGGGACCTCGTCTGGGCAGGCCGGGTCGGCAACGACACCCTGGCACCGGTCCGGGGGATGGTCCGGTCGGGCACCGGCGCCCACCGCACCCGCCGGACGCCTCCTCACATCCGTATCCACGGCTCACCCGCCGCGAGGTCGGGCACGAGGCCACGGAGCGCCCCTGCCGAGACTGTGGGTCGCTGGTCCCTGCTCCCCGATGTCGAGGCCGACCCCACCCGGCGCGCGCACGCCGTGGCCGAAGGCCTGCTCGACCGGCACGGCGTCGTCACCCGGGGTGCCGTGCAGGGCGAACGGGCGCCCGGGGGCTTCGCCGCCACCTACCGGGTGCTGTCCGCGTTCGAGGAGACCGGCCGCTGCCGCCGCGGCTACTTCGTCGAAGGCCTGGGCGCCGCCCAGTTCGGCACCGCCGGTGCGGTGGACCGGTTGCGGTCCTACAGCCGCCCGGAGTCCGGCGCCGAACCGCGCCCCGGTGAGAAGCCGACCGCCGTCACCCTGGCCGCCACCGACCCGGCCAACCCGTACGGCGGCGCGCTGCCCTGGCCCGACCGGGAGGGACACCGGCCCGGCCGCAAGGCCGGCGCGCTCGTGGTGCTCGTCGACGGCGAGCTCGCGCTCTACGTCGAGCGGGGCGGCCGCACCCTGCTCACCTTCCCGACCCGGGGCGAGGAGTCAGAGGTGCTGGCCGTCGCCGTCGGGGCGCTCGGTGCGGCGGTGCGCCGCGGCACCCTGGGCCGCCTCACGGTCGAGAAGGCCGACGGCGCGAACATCCTGGGCCCGGACGCCGAGGTGCTGCGTCGGGCCCTCGAGGAAGCCGGGTTCGTGGCCACCTCGCGCGGGCTGCGGGTGCGGGGCTGAGGCGGGATGCCCGAGGGAGACACCGTCTGGCTGGCCGCGCGCCGTCTCGACCGGGCACTGGGCGGCCACGTGCTGCAGAGCAGTGACTTCCGGGTCCCGTCCCTGGCGACGGTCGACTTCGCGGGCGTGCGGGTGGTGGAGACCGTCGCGCGTGGCAAGCACCTGCTCACCCGCCTCGACAACGCCCTGACCCTGCACAGCCACCTCGTGATGGAGGGGCACTGGGCGATCCACCCGGTCGGCACCCGGTGGCGGCGACCGGCCTTCCAGGCGCGCGTGGTGCTGCGCACGGCCACCACGGAGGCCGTGGGCTTCGACGTCCGGCTCGACCTGGCGCCCACGGACCAGGAGGACACCTGGGTCGGCCATCTCGGCCCGGACCTGCTCGGCGACGGCTGGGACGCCGACGAGGCCGTACGCCGGTTGCAGACCGGCCCGGACCGGCCGATCGGCGAGGCGCTGCTCGACCAGGCAAACCTCGCCGGCATCGGCAACGAGTACAAGGCCGAGCTGTGCTTCCTCTTCGGGGTGCATCCGGCGGCTCCGGTGGCGGCGGTGCCGGACCTGCGCCGGCTCGTCGACCGGGCCCACCAGTTGCTGGTCGCCAATCGTGAGCGGTACGACCGGACCACCACGGGCGAGCGGCGGGCGGGTCGGCGGCTCTGGGTCTACGGACGACGCGGCCCGTGCCTGCGCTGTGGGACGCCCATCCAGCGGGCCGAGCTGGGACCGCCAGGACGCGAGCGGCCGTCGTACTGGTGCCCGTCCTGCCAGCCCGCCCCGGCCTGACGTCCTGCAGGGTGGCTCCCCGGATGGCCTGCCCGGACGACCGCTTCGCAGGGCGCTGGCGCGGACGTCCTGCAGGGTGGCTGCCCGGACGACCTGCCCGGACGACCGCTTCGCAGGACGTCCCACGGCGACCGGCGCCAACCGGTGCCCCGATAGGTTGCGCAGCGTGAGAGCGCCCCGGATCCCTTCCTGGCTGCCCGTGGTGGTGTTCGTCGTCGGCTCGGCGAGCCTGGGCGCGGAGATCGCGGCCGCCCGACTGCTGGCCCCCTGGTTCGGCGCCAGCACGATCGTGTGGGCCAACACCATCGCCACGGTGCTGGTCGCGCTCTCGATCGGGTACGCCGTCGGCGGCCGCCTCGCCGACCGGAACCCGACGATGCTCGGACTGTCCCGCATCGTGCTCGTCGCCGCCGCCCTGCTAGCGATCGTCCCGTTCGTCAGCGGCCCGTTCCTGCGCGAGTCCACCAAGGCGTTCGAACACCTCTCGGCCGGCATCTTCGTGGGCTCGCTGATCGGGGTCGGCGTGCTGATCGCGATCCCGGTGCTGCTGCTGGGCATGATCTCGCCGTACGCCGTCCGGCTCCAGGTGCACGGGGTGGCCGATGCCGGGCGCGTCTCCGGCCAGCTCTACGCGATCGGCACGGTCGGGTCGCTGACCGGCACGTTCCTCGCCTCACTGCTGCTGATTCCCGTCGTCGGCAGCCGCCGTACCTTCCTGGTCTTCGCCCTGGCCCTGGCCCTGGTGGCGCTGCCCGGGCTCGCCCGAGCGCGGTGGCTGGCCGGCGCGGTGGCGCTGGTCATCATCGGGCTGATGGCGCTCCCCGTGGGGCTCACCAAGTCCGTCACCGCGCACGGCACGGTGATCTGGGAGCAGGAGACGGAGTATCAGTACGCCCGGGTGATCGAGGACTCCGACGGCGCGCGCCGCCTCGAGCTCAACGAGGGGCAGGCCGTGCACTCGGTCTACACGCCCGGCGAGTGGCTGACCGGCGGCTACTGGGACGAGATGCTGGTGCTGCCGTTCGCCGCCGAGCAGCAGCCGGAGCGGGTCGCGATCCTGGGCAGCGCCGCGGGGACGACGGCCCGGGCGATGGCGCACTACTGGCCCGGCACCCGCATCGACGCCGTCGAGATCGACCCGGCCGTCACCGAGGTGGGGCGGCAGCTGTTCGACCTGCACGGCGCGGGCATCCGGACGCACACTGCGGACGCCCGCCCGTGGCTGCACGCCAGCAACGACCAGTACGACGCGATCCTGGTGGACGCCTACCGCCAGCCCTACATCCCGTTCTACCTGACCACGCGCGAGTTCTTCGCGCTCGTCAAGGCACACCTGGCGCCCGGCGGCGTCGTGGTCATCAACGTGGGACATCCGGCGGACTCCGACGCGCTGGAGAAGGTGCTGACCGCCACGATGCGCGCCGAGTTCGGCCACGACCGCGTCTTCCGGGACCCCTCGCAGCAGACGAACACCATGCTGCTCGGCACCACCGCCCCGGACGCGCCCGAGCAGCTGGTCCGGGCGAGTGCCCGGATGCCGGCCGAGGTGGCCGACGTCGCCGAGGAGGCGGCGCTGCGGCTCGAGCCCGGGCTGGACGGCGGCAAGGTCTACACCGACGACAAGGCTCCCGTCGAGTGGCTCGTGGACGCGTCCCTGGCCGCCGAGGCGGAGTGAGACGCACCCACCAGGCAGGGCCGCACCCGGCACCATGGTGAGCATGGACGCGGACGACCAGGTCTCCGCCGACGACCTGTGGTGGTCGTGGGCCGTGGTGGCCAGCCGCGCCGGCCCGTCGGCCGACGTCAAGGTGAGCCTCGACGAACACCAGCACGTGCTGCGGCTCGACCATGGTGACGGCTGGCTGCGGATGCAGCGGATGCGTGGCGGGCGCGCCCTGCTGTGGGGCCGGACCAGCGACAGCCCGGTGCCGCTGCGGCGCTCCCCCGACGACGTGCTCCGCGGCGTGCCGGACTGGGTCGCCTCCGACGCGGTCCGCAGCTCGTGCGCCGAGCAGGCACCGGAGTTCCTGGCGTGGTACGCCCACGGCGAGTGGGACACCAACACCACCGACCGCTGGGACGACTCGCTGCACCTGTTCGACATCATGCGGACAGCACCGCGCGAGGACGTGCGCGCCGCGCGCGACGGCGACGCCGACCACCCCTTGCTGGTCGCGGCCCGTGGTGCGGCGCCGCTGGCCAGCCAGGACTCGATGCGCCGCCGGCTCGCGACCCAGATCCACCGCCAGATGCGCGATGCCACCGAGGTCGACCGCGGTCTCCCGGATCGGCCGGCACTGCTGGTGCAGTGGCTGCGGATCGCCCGGCCGGCGTACGCCTTCCACCACCTGGTGCGTTCTGAGGAGGGCGTCGTGAAGCCGATCCACACCGTGCCACGACTGACGGCGGAGACCACCCGGCGGCTGACCGCCGTGCTGCAGCAGATCCACGGCGACGAGGCCTCCGACGACTCCGGCGCCTGGCTGGTCGCCCGGGTGCGGTACGACGGTGTGCGGGTCACCCTGGAGCGGGCGTTCGACTCGTTGCCGGCCTGGTTCAAGGCAGAGCCACCCAGCCTGGGCGCGCTGGCCTGGGAGATGCGCCAGCGGACCCTCCGGTGGCGTCCACCCTGGACCTCCCTGCTCCCCTGAGCCCGCCGAGGCGTCACTTCCCTGCAGCCCCAGCCCGCCAAGGCGTCACTTCGTCGCACCCTGAGGCCGCCGAGGCGTCACTTCGTCGCACCCTGAAGCCGCCGAGGCGTCAACTCGCTGCACGCCGGCCGCGATCCGCCCTGCCACAAATCGACGCCTCGGCGGTCCTGGGCTGCAGTGGATTGACGCCTCGGCGGTCCTGGGCTGCAGTGGAATGACGTCTCGGCGGTGGGGACCGTCAGAGGAGTCGGCGCTCAGAGGCCCACCGGGTCAGCTCGTGGCGCGAGGACAACTGCAGCTTGCGCAGCACCGAGGACATGTGCGTCTCCACGGTCTTGATGGAGATGAACAGCTCGCCAGCCACCTCCTTGTAGGAGTAGCCGCGCGCGATGAGGCGCATCACCTCACGCTCGCGCTCGGTGAGCCGGTCGAGGTCCTCGTCGACGGCGGCGACCTCGATCGACCCGGCGAACGCATCGAGCACGAAGCCGGCCAGTCTCGGCGAGAACACCGCGTCCCCCATGGCGATTCGTCCGATCGCGTCGACCAGCTCGGGGCCGGTGATCGTCTTGGTGACGTAGCCGCGGGCACCCGACCGGATGGTGCCGATCACGTCCTCGGCGGCGTCGGACACGCTGAGCGCGAGGAACCGCGTCTCGGGCGCCTTGAGCGCCGTCCGCCGGATCACCTCGGCGCCGCCGCCGCCGGGCAGGTGCACGTCGAGGAGTACGACGTCGGGCCGGTGCGCCAGCACGGCGGCCACCGCCTCGTCCACGTCGGCGGCCTCGGCCAGCACGGTCACGGACGGGCCCAGCTCGGCACGCACGCCGGCGCGGAACATCGCATGGTCGTCGACGATGACGACGGTGTGGGGCATCGGTTCTCCTCGTTCCTCGAGATGGTGGTCAGTCGGCGCTCTCGGCTCCGCCGGCGGCCGTCCGCAGCGGCAGCGTCAGCCGCACCTCGGTGCCCGTGCCGGTGCCGCTGCGGACCTCGGCGGCACCCCCGTGGCGGGCCATCCGGTCGACGATGCTGTTGCGCACGCCGTGCCGGTCGGCCGCCACGGTGTCCGGGTCGAAGCCGCGCCCCCGGTCGCGGACGAACACCGCGACCTCCGCCGGACCCACCTCGGCGTAGACGTCGACCCGCTCGGCGCCGGAGTGCCGAGCAGCGTTGACCACCGCCTCCCGGGTGGCCAGCACGATCGGCCGGACCTCGACGGTCAGCGGCGTGTCGCCCACGCAGACCACCTCGACCGGGACCCCGTGGGCGTCGTCGACCTCGCCGGCCAGCCCCCGCAGCGCGGTGGCCACCGTGGTGGGGTGGGTGCTGTCGCCCTCGAAGAGCCAGGCCCGCAGGTCGCGCTCCTGCGACCTGGCGAGCCGCGCCACGATGGCCGGATCGGCGGCCGACTTCTGGATCAGCGCGAGCGTCTGCAGCACCGAGTCGTGCAGGTGCGCGGCGACGTCGGCCCGCTCCTGGGACCGCACCCGTTCGGCGCGCTCCTCGCCGAGCTCGCGCGCCAGCCGGACCAGCCACGGCCCCAGGATGAACGCCAGCCCGAGCACACCGAGCAGCGCCGCGAGCGCCGCGTCCCTGGCCTGCGCCCAGCCCCCGGTGCGCGCGGTGACCAGCACGATGGCCGCCACCACGGCGGCCACCCCCAGCACGATGCGCAGGTACGACGCCCAGCCGCCGCCGCCCACGAACGCACGCAGGACGCTGAGTCGACCACTGCTGTCGAGGGTGCGCTCGCGCTGTGCCTCGTCGGCCTGCCGCCAGAGGAACGCGACGCCGCCGGCGGCGAGCAGCAGCGGCCACAGGCCCCAGGCGTGGCTGTTCACCATGGAGAGCAGCACGAGCAGCCCCAGCGCGACGGCGCCGGCGGCGACCAGCGGGCCGACGTCGGTGAGCCGGCGACCGCGTCCGGGGCGACGGCCTTGCCGACGCGCGGCGTCCAGGCCAGGGGCGTCGGTGTCGAAGACTGGCTGGCTGGGTAGGACCAGCCACAGCGCGCCGTACAGCACCACGCCCATGCCGCCGAAGACGGTCAGCACGATGAAGACGATCCGCAGCCACATCACCGGCACCCGCAGGTGGACCGCGAGCCCACCGGCGACGCCACCGATGAGGTAGTCGTCGACGCTGCGCCAGGCCTTCGGCGGTGCCGGCGGTCCGTCGGGCGGGGTCGCTGCAGCCCGGGAGATCGGGGCCTGCTGCGACGTCATGGCCCCATCGTGGCATCCCGCGCGGGCGTGGACATCGGGTGCGCACCCTGACCACACCCCTGACCGGGACCCCGACCGGCCCCGGGGCGAACGAGCGTGGGACCGGGTGTCGATCAGGGTCGTCCCCGATGGCTTCCGACCCGCCGGCCGGACAGCATGGGTGCCATGAACGACACGACTGACGAGACCAGCCCCCTGGGCGGTCCCCCGCCGGAACAGCAGACCGGCCAGCAGACGGGCCAACACCCCGGCCAGCACCCCGGCGCGCAGACCGGCGGCGGTGCGGCGTACTCCCGGCGCAGCCTCGAGGCGCTCGACCAGCTCCGCCGCAGCCGCAGCGACCGGCACATCGCCGGCGTGGCCGGCGGCCTGGGCCGCCACTTCGGGATCGACCCCACCGTGCTGCGCGTGCTGCTGGTCATCCTCGTCTTCTTCGGCGGGGCCGGGCTGGTCCTGTACGGCGCGGTCTGGCTGTTCGTCCCGGAGGAGGGCGCGGAGCGGGCCACCTTCTCGACCACGCCCGAGACGCGCCGGACCGCGCTGATCGTCGCGGCGATCGTCGCCGGATGCCTGGCGATCGGTGACTCGGTCAACGGGTTCGGCTTCGGCTGGCCACTCGCCCTGGTCGCGCTGGTCGTCGGCGTCTACCTGGTCGCCCGCGACCGACGGGACCCGACCAGCGCCGGCCCGCACCACCCGTCGTGGGCGGCCGGCCCGGCCGCCGCGCAGACCACCGTCCCCGAGGAGGGAGCCACCATGAGCACCACCTACCCACCGGCAGGCGCCGGCACCGAGGCCGGCGAACCGCCGGCCTGGCAGCCGCCGACCGGCCAGCCGCCCGCCTACCGACCGCCCCGGCGGCCGCGCCGCACCGGCATCATCTGGTTCTGGCCGACCCTGGCGCTCATCGCGATCGGCTGGGGCATCCTCGGGGTGTACGACGCCGACCACGTCGTCGCCAATGGCGCCTACCCGGCCCTGGCGCTGGCCATCATCGGCGTGATGCTGGTCGTCGGCGCCGTCCGCGGCCGGCCCGGCGGACTGATCCTGCTCGGCGTGCTGGGCGCCCTCACCCTGGCCGCCACCACCGTGACGGGGGACTCCTTCGGCACCGACGCCCGCCAGATCGAGCTCGCACCGACGACCGCCGCTGCCGTCCAGCCGGAGTACCACGCCAGCGTCGGCCGGATCGAGCTCGACCTCACCGGTGTCCGGGACCTGACCGCCCTGCAGGGCCGCAGCCTCGACCTCGAGCTGCGCACCGGGGAGATCCACGTGATCGTCCCGCGCGAGCTCAACGTGGCCATCGAGGCCGACGTCGAGTACGCCGGAGGGATCAGCGTGCCCGGCGACGACGGCGGTGGGATCGGCCACTCCGTCGACAAGTACCTCGCCGGGCAGCCGGCGACCGACACCGCCCCGCTCGAGCTCGACCTCGAGACCAAGTTCGGCCAGATCACCGTGGAGCAACGATGAACGACATCCGTGACAACCAGGACAACCGCCTCGACACCACCGGCCGGCCGGTCAGCGTGACCCACCTGGTGCTGGGTCTGGTGTTCCTCGGGATCGCCGGCATGTGGCTGCTCGCCGCGGCGACCGACATCTCCGGGCCCGACCTGACGATCAGCGGCCCGGTGGTGCTCATCGCGGCCGGCGTGATCGGCCTGGCCGCCAGCGTGGCCAACGCCCGACGTCGCCGTACCGCCGCCCAAGCCTACGACCCCTACCACTCCCAGGAGCAGTGATGACCCAGCAGCCCGTCCCGTCCGGCCCGGCCCGCCGGCTCACCCGGCCCTACGACGACCGCGTCATCGGCGGCGTCTGCGCCGGCCTCGCCCGGTACTTCGGCATCGACCCCAACCTCGTGCGGGTGCTCACCGTGCTCGTCGTGGTGCTCGGGCTCTTCTCCCCGGTGATCGCCTACCTCGTCGCCTGGGCGCTGATCCCCGAGAGCTGACCCCGAAGGCAGATCCCGAGAGCTGACCGCCTCGGCCCCAGGCCGACCCCGTTCGCGCCTCGTCCTGCTCGCCCGAGCGAGCACGACGAGGCGCGAGCTGCGCATGAGGACGGCGCTCGCGCCGATTCGGTCCACCCGGCGCGGCCCCTGGTCGGCCCCGTCGAAGGCTCACTCCGAGAGGGACCGGGTGATCACCTGGTTGGCGGCACGCTGGAAGCCGCTGACGACCGCCTGGAGGGTGAGCTCGCGCAGCCGCGACATCGTCTGCTCGAACCGGGCCTTGTCGGCGTCGGTGTGCAGCCGGCCACGGGCGGGCGCGAGCACCTTCTTCCTGAGGATCTCGGTGAGCTCGTCGGCCAGCTCGTCCATGTGCCGCTGGATCGCCTCCCCGGCCTCCACGAGCGACTCGACCGGGATGTCGACGTCGAGCGCCTTGAGCCCGACGTCGAAGGCCGGGAGCACCTCGAACCTGTCCGCCACCGGCCGCACGGCCATCACCGCGAGGAGCCGGTCGACCTGCTCGTCGTCGAGCCGCCGGCCCGCGCGCGCGTCCAACTGCCGACGGGTGACCACCTCGTGGCCCCCGGCCACCCAGGAGGTCAGCATCGCCCGCTGCAGCGCCAGGTCCTGCACGCTGGCGTCGAGGGGCACCTTGGCGAGGTACTTCTCGATCGCCGCCAGGGTGAAGCCGTGCCCCTGCAGCGCTCGGATCAGCTCGAGCCGGGCGCGGTGCCTGGCGGAGTAGTAGGCCATCCGGCCGCGTCGTACCGGTGGCGGCAGCAGCCCCAGCCCGGCGTAGTAGCGCGTCGTGCGCACCGTCATCCCGGTCACGGCGGCCAGCTCGTCGACGGTGAGGAGCTCGTCGCCGTCCTCCGGCGCGGCGGCCGCCGACGGCCCCGCCGGGCCGTGGGACGGACGATCCCTCTCCGCGCTCATCAGGCTCCTCTCGTCGGCCGCATTGACGCTAACAGTATTACTGGCACAGTATGTGGGCAATCGTCGTCACGCCACACGTGCCGCAGCACCCACCCGGAGGACGCCCCCACCATGCCCGATCTGTACGCCGCCGAGCACGAGGACTTCCGCAAGACCGCGCGAACCTTCTTCGAGCGCGAGGTCGTCCCGAACCACGAGCAGTGGGAGCGCGACGGCATCGTCCCGCGCGAGCTGTGGCTCAAGGCGGGCGCCCAGGGCCTGCTCTGCTTCGACGTTCCCGAGGAGTACGGCGGCGCCGGGGTGCAGGACTTCCGCTACAACATGGTGCTCAGCGAGGAGCAGACCCGATCCGGCTGCAGCGGCCCGGGCTTCTCGGTGCACAGCGACATCATCGTGCCCTACCTGACGAACCTCGGCGACGACGAGCAGAAGCGACGCTGGCTGCCGGGCTGCGTCACCGGCGAGACGATCACCGCGATCGCGATGACCGAGCCGGGTGCCGGGTCGGACCTGCAGGGCGTGCAGACCAGCGCGGTCGACCGGGGCGACCACTACCTGCTGAACGGCTCGAAGACGTTCATCAGCAACGGCATCAACGCCGACCTGGTGATCGTGGTGTGCCGCACCGATCCCGAGGCGGGGCACAAGGGCATCAGCCTGCTCGTCGTGGAGCGCGGGATGGCCGGGTTCGAGCGCGGCCGCAACCTCGACAAGATCGGCCTGCACGCCCAGGACACCGCAGAGCTGTCCTTCACGGACGTGGTGGTGCCGAAGGAGAACCTGCTGGGCAAGGAGGGCGAGGGCTTCCTGCACCTGATGATGAACCTCCCGCAGGAACGGCTGATCATCGCCGCCCAGGCGGTGGCCGCCTGCGAGGCGGTCCTCGACATGTGCCTCGACTACGCCCGCACCCGCGAGGCCTTCGGCAAGCCGATTGGCAAGTTCCAGCACAACCGCTTCCTGCTCGCCGAGATGGCCACCGAGACCAGGGTGGCGCGGGCCTTCGTCGACGACTGCGCCCGCAAGCACCTCGAGGGCCGCTTCGACGCGGTGGACGCGGCGATGGTGAAGTGGTGGACCACCGAGCTGCAGAACAAGCTCGTCAACCAGGGGGTGCAGCTGCACGGCGGCTACGGCTACATGACCGAGTTCCCGATCGCGAAGGCCTACCTCGACAGCCGGATCTCCACCATCTACGGCGGCACCACGGAGATCCAGAAGGAGATCATCGGCCGCTCCCTCGGCCTGTGACGCGACCACCCCGGTGACCTCTACGGTGGGGCCATGCTCGACAAGCTCGGAACCCTGACCGTCGTACCGGCACCGCAGCGGCTGGACCTGGTCGCCGCCCCCGTGGCCGCGCTGCTGTCGGAGTGGCCGCACGCCGGCGACGTCGGCGTCGTCGAGATCGATCCGGCCCTGGCCGACACCGCGGTGATGTCGGAGCACTACGGGGTGCCGATGGAGCAGGGCGCCAACTGCGTGGTCGTCATGGGCCGGCGCGCCGGCGAGGAGCGCACCGCCGCCTGCGTCGTCCGCGCCGACACCCGAGCCGACGTCAACAACCTCGTCAAGCGCACCCTGGACGTGCGCAAGTGCTCCTTCCTGGCGCACGAGCGCGCCGTCGAGGAGACCGGGATGGAGTACGGCGGCATCACGCCGGTCGGCCTGCCCGCACGGTGGCGGATCCTCGTCGACACCCGGGTGCTCGACATCGAGTGGGCGATCATCGGCAGCGGGATCCGGGGCTCCAAGCTGCTGATGCCCGGCCGGCTCTTCCCCGAGCTCCCCGGCGTCGAAGTGCTGGACGGGCTCGCGCAGCCGGCCTGAACGAAAGCACCGCCGTCTCCTCGGCGGATGTCGATCCGGACACGACGCCGGCGCCGAAATGCCGCACATCGGGACAACCTGACGCACCCGCCCACCGCCCCGGCGTACAGGTCAGGGAAATGCGGATGACGAACACTGTTCGCGCGTGTTGGAATGACCGCATGCATCGACAGATCGCCGGCAAGCTCACCGGCCGCGTCAGCAAGTGGTTCGTCCTCGTCGGCGTCATCGTCGTCGTCGCACTGATGGCGCCGCTCAACAGCAAGCTCGTCGACGTCCAGAACAACGAGGCGTCGTCGTGGCTGCCGGGATCCGCGGAGTCGACCAAGGTTGTCGAGGAGCTCAGCGGCACCCTGGACCCCAACGACATCCCCACGCTCGTCGTCTACCACCGCAGTGGTGGCCTGACCGACGCCGACCTTGCCGCGATGGACGCGGACGCCGCGCAGATCGCAAGGCTCGAGGGCGTCACCGGGCAGGGCGTCATCTCCCCGAACGCGGCCGCCGCCCTCGCCCAGCAGGGCCAGGACGTGCCACCACTGATCTCGAAGGACCACGAGGTCGCCTACCTCGCGTTCACCTTCAACTTCGGCAAGAACGGCTGGGTCGACATCCCCGACGCCGCGGACAAGGTCCGGGACATCGCCAGGATCGACGGCGTCACCGTGCACCTCGCCGGGTACGGCGGCCAGGCGGCCGACGCGGCCGAGGCGTTCGCCGGCATCGACACCACCCTGATCGGGATCGCCCTGCTCGTGGTGATGATCATCCTGCTGATCACCTACCGCAGCCCGGTCCTCTGGATCCTGCCGATCGTCTCCGCGGCGGTCTCCTACACGATCGCGGGCGGAGTGGTCTACCTGCTCGCGAAGTATGCAGACCTGACCGTGAACGGTCAGAGCCAGTCGATCCTCGGCATCCTGGTGATCGGGGCCGGCACCGACTATGCGCTGCTGCTGGTCGCCCGCTACCGGGAGGAGCTGCGCCGCCACGAGGACCGGCACGAGGCGATGGCGTTCGCCCTGCACCGGGCGGCGCCGGCGATCCTGGCGAGTGCTGCGACCGTGGTGGTCGGCATGCTCTGCCTGAGCTTCGCCGAGCTCAACTCGACGGCCGGCCTCGGACCGGTGCTGGCCGTCGGCGTCGGTGTCACCTACCTGGTGATGGTGACGTTGCTCCCGGCGCTGCTGGTGATCTTCGGTCGCTGGATGTTCTGGCCGATGCGGCCGACGTTCGGCTCGCCCGAGCCCACCAGCAGCGGACTGTGGGCCCGGCTGGGTGCCCGCATCGCACCGCGGCCGCGGACGGTGTGGACGGTGACCGCCGGCCTGCTCCTGATCGCCTGCCTCGGGCTGTTCAAGCTCGACCCGTCCGGGCTGTCCACCGAGGAGTCGTACACGAAGACGTTCGACTCCATCAAGGGACAGGCGATGCTCGCCGACCACGGCCTGTCGGACACGTCGAACACGGTGCAGGTCGTCGCTGACGACGGCCGGATCCCCGCCGTACAGAAGGCAGTCGCGGGCGTCGACGGACTCGGTGTTCCCGGCAACGCCAGGCCGCTCGGGAACGGCCGTTCCTTCTTCGAGGCCCCGATCGCCGCGGACGTCTCCTCGCCAGCCGCCTTCAACACCGTCGAGGCGACCCGCGACGCCGCCCACGCCGTACCCGGCGCGGACGCGCTCGTGGGCGGCGGCTCGGCGTTCTACCTCGACACCAAGCTCGCCTCCCAGCGCGACAGCAAGGTGATCATCCCGATCGTGCTCGTGGTGGTGTTCCTCATCCTGGTGCTGCTGCTGCGAGCGCTGCTTGCGCCGCTGATCCTGATGGGCACCGTGGTGCTGTCCTTCGGTGCGGCACTGGGGATCTCGTCGCTGCTGTTCACCGAGGTGTTCACCAGGCTTCCGCTCTTCGAGAGCAGGTCCGGCTTCGCGCACACCGATCCGGGCTTCCCGCTGTTCACCTTCGTGTTCCTCGTCGCCCTGGGGATCGACTACAACATCTTCCTGATGACCCGGGTGCGCGAGGAGGCGCAGACCAAGGGAACGCGCAGGGGCTCGCTGATCGCGCTCTCCTCGACCGGTGGCGTGATCACCTCGGCGGGGCTGGTGCTGGCCGCGACCTTCCTGGTGCTCGGCTCCCTGCCGCTGGTGTTCCTGGCGGAACTCGGCACCGCGGTCGCGCTGGGAGTGCTGCTCGACACGATGATCGTCCGCTCCGTGCTGGTGACCGCGCTCAACCTCGACCTCGGCTCGCGGATCTGGTGGCCCAGCCGGCTCGACCGCGGGGCCGCCGCGGTGGAGCCCGAGGAGGAGGCCAGCCTGGCCGGGGTGTAGCGCCGGACGGCTTGTAACGCGGAGTACTGGATGCTGAGTGCAACCCCGGGGAGGCACTCTCCATCCAGTACTCCGCGTTACATGAGGCCTCAGGCCAGCGATGGAAAACCGGTCGCTCCGAGGTGCGCGCGCCCCCTACCGTGAGGCGGTGCGCACCCTTCCCCTCGAACACCCCGGCACCGCGGACGCGCGCTCGCCGTGGCGCTTCCTGTGGTGGACGCTCAAGGGGCAGTGGCGCAGCATCACGATCGCCAGCGTGTTCGGGGTGCTCTGGATGACCGCCTCGGCGCTGGTGCCCGCGGTGATCGGCAAGGCCATCGACGCCGGGGTGACCGACCGCGACGGCACAGCCCTGCTGCGCTGGGGCGGGGTGCTCTTCGGGTTGGGCGTGCTGCAGTCGGTGGCCGGGATCATGCGGCACCGCTACGCCGTCACCAACTGGCTGACGGCCGCCTACCGGGTCGTCCAGCTGGTCGCCCGCCAGGCCACGCACCTGGGCGCGACGCTCTCGAAGCGGGTGGCCACCGGCGAGGTGGTGGCAATCGGCACCAACGACCTGTCCCACATCGGCAACGCCATGGACGTGCTCGCTCGCGCGGTCGGTGCGCTGGTCTCCTTCGCCGTGGTGGCCACGATCCTGCTACGGACCTCGCTCACCTTGGGCCTCGTCGTGCTGATCGGCGTCCCGGTCCTGCTCGTGCTGGTCGGGCCGCTGCTCCGGCCGTTGCAGCACCGCAACCTCGCCCAGCGCGAGATGATGGGCCAGCTCTCCAGCCTCGCCGCCGACATCGTCAGCGGCCTGCGGGTGCTGCGCGGCATCGGTGGCGAGCGGGTGTTCCACGAGCGCTACGCCCGTGAGTCGCAGCGGGTCCGCGGCGCCGGGGTCGGCGTCGCCCGGCTGCAGTCGGTGCTCGACGCGCTGCAGATCTTCCTGCCCGGCTTCTTCGTGGTGGCCGTGGTGTGGCTCGGCGCCCGGTTCGCCGTCGAGGGCCGGATCAGCGCCGGTGAGCTGGTCGCCTTCTACGGCTACGCCGCGTTCCTGCTGCTGCCGCTGCGCACCGCCACCGAGGCGGCCAACAAGTGGATCCGGGCGCACGTCGCGGCCCGCCGGATCGTGCGGGTGCTCGCCCTGAGCCCCGACGTGGACGATCCGACCAGCGCCGCCGTACCTCCCCCCAACGACAGCCTGCTCGTCGACGTCGACAGCGGCCTTCGCGTGGAGCCGGGTCTGCTGACGGCGGTGGTCGCCGAGCCACCGGCGGACGCGGCCCGGCTCGCCGACCGGCTCGGGCGGTACGTCGACGGCGAGGTCGTCTGGGGCGCCGTGCGGCTGGCCGACCTGCCCCGGTCGGTGATCCGCGAGCGGATCGTGGTCTCCGACACCGGCGCCACCCTGTTCTCCGGCCAGCTCGGCGACCAGCTCGACCTGGGCGGGCGCGGAGCCGGCGCGGTCGAGCGCGCGCTGCACACCGCGGCCGCGGAGGACATCCTCGAGGCGCTCCCGGCAGGGCTGTCCTCGGTCGTCTCCGAGAAGGGTAGGTCGTTCTCCGGCGGCCAGCGCCAGCGGCTCGTGCTCGCCCGGGTGCTGGCGCTGGACCCCGAGGTGCTCGTGCTCGTGGAGCCCACGTCCGCGGTCGACGCACACACCGAGGCGCGGATCGCCGACCGGCTGGTCGGTGCGCGCGCTGACCGGACGACCCTGGTCACCACCTCCAGCCCGCTGATGCTGTCCCGTGCCGACGTGGTCGCGTTCGTGCTCGACGGCACGGTCGTCGCCCGTGGCAGCCACGCCGACCTGCTGGAGAACAACTCCGCCTACCGCTCCGTGGTGACCCGCGAGGAGCCCGAGGACCACCCCGATGACACCACGGGCGAGCTCGAGGACGTGCACCCGTGAGCCGGTCGGTCGCGCCGCCGCGGCGCCAGCTGCCGGAGGGCACCGAGCGGGACGCGCTGCCGGTCGCCGACGGTGCCGACGTACGACGCTATCTCCGCGACCTGCTCCGGCGGCACCCTCGGCCGATCGTCGTCGCGCTGGTCCTGCACGTGCTCGCGGCCGGCGCCGGGCTGGCCGCGCCCCGGCTGCTCGGCGACCTGGTCGAGTCGGTGCACGAGGGCACCACGCTGGGCCACGTCGACCGGATCGCGCTGCTGCTGGCGGCGTTCCTGCTCACCCAGACGGTGCTGACCCGGTTCGCCCGGTTCCGCTCGCAGGCCTTCGGCGAACAGGTGCTGGCCGAGCTGCGCGAGGACTTCGTCGACAACGCCCTCGACCTGCCCATCGGCGTCGTGGAGAGCGCCGGCTCGGGCGACCTGCTCACCCGCACCTCCCGTGACGTCGAGCAGCTCGGCTGGTCGGTGCGGTGGGCGATCCCCGAGTGGGTGATCGCGCTGATCACGACGGTGATGATCCTCCTCGGCGCCGTCGCCGTGGGCTGGTGGGTGCTGCTGCCGATCGCGCTGGGGCTGCCGCCGCTCGCCATCGCGCTGCGCTGGTACCTGCGCCGCGCCAAGGACGGCTACCTCTGGGAGGGCGAGACCTACTCGACGATCAACTCCTCCCTGACCGAGACCGTCGAGGGCGCCCGCACCGTCGAGGCGCTCGGCATGCAACGCCGGCGGATCCGCCGGGTGGACGACGACATCGCGGAGTCCTACCGCGCCGAGCGCTACACGCTGTCGCTGCGGACGATCTTCTTCCCGTCGGTCGAGACGGCCTACCTCGTCCCGACCGTGGCGACGCTGCTGTTCGGCGGCTGGCTCTACCTGCGCGGCGACGTGTCCCTGGGGGCGGTCACCGCGGCCACCCTCTACATGCAGATGCTCATCGACCCGGTCGACCGGGTGGTGTCCATCCTCGACGAGCTGCAGGTGGGCGCTGCGTCGCTGGCCCGGCTGCTCGGTGTCGCCCAGGTGCCGGAGGACCGGGTCGCGACCGGCCGCGAGCCAGGCGACGAAAAGATCGAGGCGACCGACGTGCGGTTCTCCTACGTCGAGGACCGCGACGTCCTGCACGGCGTCGACCTGTCGGTGGGCGTCGGCGAGCGGATCGCGATGGTCGGTCCCTCCGGCGCCGGCAAGTCGACACTGGGTCGCCTGCTGGCCGGGATCCATCCGCCCCGCACCGGGTCCGTGACGATCGGCGACGTCGGGCTGGTCGAGCTCCCGCTGGCCGAGCTGCGCGGCCACGTGGCCCTGGTGACCCAGGAGCACCACGTCTTCGTGGGCAGCGTGCGCGACAACCTGGCACTCGCCATCGACGAGGAGGCGACCGACGACCGGCTCTACGGCGCGCTCGAGTCGGTCGACGCGGCCGGTTGGGTCCGGGCGCTGCCGGAGGGCCTGGCGACCCCGGTCGGCTCGGGCACCCACGAGCTCACCCCGGCACAGGCCCAGCAGCTCGCGCTCGCCCGGCTGGTGCTCGCCGACCCCCACACCCTGGTGCTCGACGAGGCCACCTCGCTGATCGACCCGCGCGCCGCCCGCCACCTCGAGCGCTCCCTGGCCGCCGTACTCAACGGGCGCACGGTGATCGCCATCGCCCACCGCCTCTTCTCCGCCCACGACGCCGACCGCGTGGCCGTGGTCGAGGACGGCAAGATCACCGAGTTCGGCCCGCACGACGAGCTGGTCGAGTCCGGCGGGTCCTATGCCGCGCTGTGGAGGTCCTGGCACCAGTAGGGCGCGCCGCTCTCGCCGCAGGAGGACGTGTGGTTTCACAGGAGAACATGGGAAGTCGTCACTTCCCTGCCGTTGCAACGCCGGTGCAGTGCCGAAATCACAGGAGAACCTGTGAAACCACCCCCGCTCAGACGCCGCTGATCGCGATCCCGGAGCGCGCCTTGTAGGCCTTGTTGATCGAGATGAGTACGGCGGTCAGGGGTTCGAGCTGCCGGGCCAGGCGGAGTCGGCCGGCCTTCACGCCCGGCTTGCCGGTGACCGTCGCGGCAAGGTCGACGACGAGCTCGACGGCCTCGGGGTCGTCACCGCAGACGAGCACGTCCTCGTGGGAGAGGAAGTCCTCCTCCGACCACAGCGACGCGGCGGCCACGTGGTGGAAGGCGCCGGTCACCTTTGCGGTGGGCACGATCCCGGCCGCCGACTCGGCGGCAGACTGCGGGACGTCGAGGCCGTAGGGACCCGACTTGTCGAAGCCCAGGGGGTTCACACACGAGATGACCACCTTGCCGGCGAGCTGGTCGGCCAGCGACGCGACGAGCTCGTCGTGCCCGTCGTACGGCACCGCCAGCAGCACCACGCCGGCCTGCGCGGCTGCGTCCGCGTTCGCCGCTCCGCTCACCGGGCCCGGCACGCCGCGTGCGGAGACCTCCTCGGCCACCGCGACCGCGCGCTCGGCCGACCGGGAGCCGACGACGACCGTGTGCCCCGCCTTGGCGAACCGGTAGCCCAGGCCCTTGCCCTGCGGTCCGGTGCCGCCGATGACGGCGATCGTGAGAGTGGTCATCCAGCGGTCTCCTGAGGGGTGTCGATGCTGTCGGCAATAGTGTCAGCGAGGGTGTGGCCCGCCGATGGCGGGTTCCGCTCACCGAGAAGCCACCGAAGGGACAGTCCATGAAGCTCTCGACGATGCTGATGTACGACGGCAACCCGCGCGCTGCCGCGGACCAGGTGGTGGCGCTGGAGCAGGCGGGCCTGGACACCGTCTGGGTCGCCGAGGCCTACGGGTTCGACTCGCCCACGCTGATGGGCTACCTGGCGGCGAAGACCGAGCGGGTCGAGATCGGTTCGGCGATCCTCAACATCTACTCCCGCACGCCGGGGGCGCTGCTGCAGACCGCGGCCGGGCTCGACAACGTCTCCGGCGGCCGGGCGCTGCTCGGTCTCGGCGCCTCCGGCCCGCAGGTGATCGAGGGGTTCCACGGCGTTCCCTACGAGAAGCCGCTGGCCCGCACTCGCGAGATCATCGACATCGTCCGCGCCGGCATGCGCCGCGAGCGGCTCACCGGTGACGGTCTGGTCAAGCTGCCGCTCACCAAGGCGGACGGGGCGGTCACCGGCCTGGGCAAGCCGCTGAAGCTGCTCACCAAGCCGGAGCGCTCCAGCGTGCCGATCTACCTGGCGGCCCTCGGTCCCAAGAACGTCGAGCTTGCCGCGGAGGTGGCCGACGGCTGGCTGCCGCACCTCTACTACCCCGAGAAGGCCGGGATCGTGTGGGGCGACGCCCTGGCGACCGGCGCGAAGAACCGCAGCAGTGACCTCGGCCCGTTCAACATCGTCGCGGGCGGCATGGTCGCGATCGGGGAGGGCCCCGAGACCAAGGCCCTGCTGGACTTTGCCCGGCCCGTCTTCGCGCTCTACGTCGGCGGAATGGGCGCGAAGGGGAAGAACTTCTACAACGACGTGGCCTGCGCCTACGGCTACGAGCAGGAGGCGAAGGAGATCCAGGAGCTCTACCTCTCCGGCAACAAGCGGGACGCCGAGGCGCTGGTGCCGACCGAGTGGCTGGAGGCCGCCAACTTCGTCGGCTCCGAGTCCTACGTCAAGGAGCGCATCGCCGCCTTCGCCGAGTCGGGCGTGACCAGCCTCAACGTCACCCCGGTCGGCGAGGACCCGGCCGCCATCGTCGCGCAGATGAAGGAGTGGGTCAGCTGACCTTCGACATCCAGGCGCACCGGGGCGGCGCCGGGCTCCGTCGCGAGAACACCCTGCGTGCGTTCGCCAACGCGCTGGAGATCGGGGTCAGCACGCTCGAGACGGACGTGCACATCAGCCTCGACGGAGTCGCCGTGCTGTCCCACGACCGGGTCCTTCCCGACGGCGAGTTCATCTCCTGGCTGCCCCGGGAGTCACTCGCCCTGGACACGCTCGCCGACCTGCTGGCCCTGGTGCGGGAGCGCTCGGCGCACGACGTACGGCTCAACGTCGAGACGAAGTTCGACGTGCTGCACCCCGACGAGGTCGCGCCACGCGAGCGGTTCGTCGAGGTGGTGGTCGGCACCCTGCGCGACGCCGACTTCGCGGAGCGGGCGTCGATCCAGAGCTTCGACTGGGCCGTCCTGGACCTGGTGCACCGGGCCGAGCCGGCGCTGCGGCTCAACGTGCTCACCAACACCAGCTACCTCGAGATAGGCCTGCCCGGTGCGTCGCCGTGGCTGGCCGGTGTGGACGTCGACGAGTACGGCGGCGACGTGGTCCGTGCCGCGAGCAACCGTGGGTACGCCGCCCTCTCGCCCCGGCACAGCCTGATCACCGGCGCGATGGTCGAGGAGGCCCACGCCGCCGGGCTGGCCGTGCTGCCCTACACCGTGGACGAGCCGTCCGTGATGGACCATCTCATCGAGCTCCAGGTCGACGGTCTGATCACCAACCGGCCCGACATCGCCCGCCAGGTCGTGCAGTCCCGCGGACTGGCACTCCCGCGCCGCTACCCGCCGGCGGGCGGATAGCCTCGGGCCGATGCCTTCCGACGATGCTCCGACTCCCCAGCAGGTACGCCGCGCCCTGGCCCGCGCGGAGCGGGGTGCCGCGCTGGACGTGGAGGAGGCGACGGTGCTGCTCGCAGCCCGGGGCGAGCACCTCGACCGACTGTGTGCAGTGGCGGCCCGGGTGCGCGATGCGGGGCTGGCCGGCGCCGGTCGGCCGGGGGTGGTGACCTACTCCCCGAAGGTGTTCATCCCGGTGACCCGGTTGTGTCGTGACCGCTGCCACTACTGCACGTTCGTGGAGACACCGGGGCAAGGACACAGGCAGGCGGAGCGCGACGGCGGTGCTGGTTGGGCGCCGTACCTCTCGCCCGACGAGATCGTCGCGATCGCCGCGCAGGGTGCGGAGCTGGGTTGCACCGAGGCGCTGTTCACCCTGGGCGACCGGCCCGAGGACCGGTGGCCGGAGGCGCAGGCCTGGCTGGACGAGCGGGGCTACGACTCGACGCTGGCCTACGTGCGGGCGATGGCGATCCGCGTGCTGGAGGAGACCGGGTTGTTGCCGCACCTCAACCCGGGGGTGATGTCGTGGGAGGAGCTGAACCGGCTCAAGCCGGTGTCGCCGTCGATGGGGATGATGCTCGAGACCACGTCGCGGCGGCTCTTCGAGACCCGGGGCGAGGCGCACTTCGGCTCGCCGGACAAGGACCCCGCGGTGCGGGTGCGGGTGCTCGAGGACGCCGGCCGGCTCGCGATCCCGTTCACCACCGGACTGCTGGTGGGTATCGGCGAGACGCTGGCGGAGCGGGCGGAGTCGGTCTTCGCGCTGCGCAAGGTCGCTCGCGCCTACGGGCACGTGCAGGAAGTGATCGTGCAGAACTTCCGGGCCAAGCCGGACACCGCGATGCGGCACGCCGACGACCTCGGGCTGGCGGAGTACCGGGCGGCGATCGCGGTCTGCCGGGTCGTGCTCGGCCCGAAGCTGCGGATCCAGGCGCCGCCCAACCTCGTGGACAGCTCCGAAGGCTCCGACGAGTGTGCCCTGCTGCTCGGCGCCGGCGTGGACGACTGGGGCGGCGTCTCGCCGCTGACCCCGGACCATGTGAATCCCGAGCGGCCGTGGCCCTCGCTGGACCGGCTGCGGTCGGTGACCGCCGCCGCCGGGTTCGACCTGCGCGCCAGGCTGACCGCGCACCCGTCGTACGTCCTGTCCGGCGAACCGTGGATCGACCCGCGTCTCTCTGGCCACGTTGCCGCGCTGGCCGACGCCGACGGCCTGGTGGCCACCGACATCACCGACGGCGCACGCCGCCCGACCGGGTTGCCCTGGCAGGAGCCCGACGGCGGCCAGGAGATGCGGCACCGCGCGGCCAGGGGCCATGTGGACCTGCATGCGGACGTCGACACCGTCGGCCGTGCCGCGGACCGGCGGGCTGACTTCGACACGGTGTACGGGGACTGGGCTGCCCTGCGCGACGGGATAGTCCCCGACGTTCGGGTTCAGAATTCCGGCCCGGGCGAACCCGAACGTCAGGGACTATCCGCCCTCCGCGCCGCCGAGAAGGACCCCGGCAACCTCTCCGACGAGCACGCGCTGACCCTGATGACCGCCGAGGGCGAGCTCCTCGAGCAGGTCTGCCGGCTGGCCGACGACCTGCGCCAGGACGCCGTCGGCGACGAGGTCACCTACGTGGTCAACCGCAACATCAACTTCACCAACGTCTGCTACGTCGGCTGCCGGTTCTGCGCGTTCGCCCAGCGCCGCAGCGACGCCGACGCCTACTCCCTGTCCCTGGACCAGGTCGCCGACCGTGCCGAGGAGGCGTGGAAGCTCGGCGCCACCGAGGTCTGCATGCAGGGGGGCATCGACCCCGAGCTGCCGGCCGACGCCTACTTCGAGATCGCCGCGGCGGTCAAGAAGCGGGTCCCGGGGATGCACGTGCACGCGTTCTCCCCGATGGAGATCGTCAACGGCTCGGCCCGCACCGGGCTGTCCTTCGAGGACTTCCTGCTCAAGGCGCGGGAGTCCGGGCTGGACACCGTTCCCGGCACCGCGGCGGAGATCCTCGACGATGAGGTCCGCTGGGTGCTGACCAAGGGCAAGCTGCCCGCGTCGACCTGGATCGAGATCATCTCCACCGCCCACCGGCTGGGCATCCCGACCACCTCGACGATGATGTACGGCCACGTCGACAACCCCCGTCACTGGGTGGGCCACCTCAACGTGCTCAAGCGCATCCAGGACACCGCGTTCGAGGGCGGGTACGGCGGGTTCACCGAGTTCGTGCCGCTGCCGTTCGTGCACAACTCCTCGCCGATCTACCTGGCCGGCGTCGCCCGACCCGGGCCGACCCTGCGCGACAACCTCGCCGTGCACGCGATGGCGCGGATCATGCTGCACGGGCGGGTCCCCAACATCCAGACCAGCTGGGTCAAGCTCGGCGTCGAGGGCACCCGGGCCATGCTGCGGGCCGGCGCCAACGACCTCGGCGGCACCCTGATGGAGGAGACCATCTCCCGGATGGCCGGCTCCGAGCACGGGTCGGCCAAGACCGTCGCCGAGCTCGAGGAGATCGGCGCCGGCATCGGCCGACCCGTCGTGCAGCGCACCACGACGTACGGGCGTCCCTGACCGTCGTACGACGACCCGACCCCCGAGGCGAAAGTGACCACTCGACCGGGGGAACCGACCTCTCGACGCTGCAGAAGTGACTCCTCGACGAGTCGTCAGCCACGCCCGGAGCTCGACCGTGCCTTGCGGGAGATGGAGTCGATGGCGACCGCGACGAGCAGCACCCCGCCGGTGACCATGAAGCGCACCGAGGAGTCGACGCCGATGACGTTCAGGCCGGTCTGGATGGCCTGGAGCACCATGATCCCGAGCATGGCGGAGTACGCCGAACCGCGGCCGCCGAACAGCGAGGTGCCCCCGATCACGGCCGCGGCGATGGCGGTGAGGTTGGTGTCCGTCGTACCGCTGGTCTGGGAGACCGCCGTGAGCTGCCCGGCGGCCAACAGTCCGCCGACCGCCGAGAGGGTCGAACAGGCCACGAACACGCTGACGTAGATCAGCGTCACGTTGATGCCGGCGCGACGCGCGGCCTCCTCGTTGCCACCGATGGCGAACAGGTGGCGTCCCCAGCGGGTCTTGCGCAGCAGCAGGTCGGTGATCACCACGAGGGCGACGAAGAGCAGCCAGAGCGCACTCCAGCCGCGGTTGATGTTGAGGTACCAGGTGAGGAAGAGCAGGCCGACGAGCATCAGCACCGCCTTCGCCACCGGGAACAGGATCGGCAGGGTCGGCAGCCCGGCGGACAGCCGGCGTCGGCGACCCCAGAGCGAGGCCGCCAGGTAGACCGCCACGATCACCACCACCAGCACGTAGGCGGCGGTGCCGCTGACGAACACGGTCCGGGCGAAGCGCACGATGCCGGCGTCCGGCGGCAGGTTGATGGTGCCGTCCTTGCCCAGGACGAAGAGCAGCACACCCTGGAAGCCGAGCAGGCCGGCGAGGCTGAACACGAAGCTCGGCACGCCGAGCCTGACGAAGAGGATGCTGTAGAGGAGGCCGACGGCGGCGCCCGAGGCGATGCCGAGCAGCAGCGAGACCGCCATCGACTGCCCGTGGTGCACCATCTGCACCGCCATGATCGCGGCCGCCATGCCGCTCACCGACCCGATCGACAGGTCGATCTCCCCGACGAGCAGGACCAGCACGGTGGCCAGCGCGATGATCCCGATGGGCGCGGCGAACTGGGTCATCGAGACGATCTGGTAGGAGGACAGGAACCCCGGGGACTTGGCGTAGAACGCGATGCAGATGATGACCAGGCCGAGCACCACGGGCAGGCTGCCGAGGTCGCCGCCGCGGATCCGCTGCCCGAACGCCCGGGCGTAGTCGCCGAGGGACTGGCTCTGGATCAGCCGCTCGTCGGCGAGGTTCGCCGGGCTGGCGTCGGAGCCTGGCGTGGGCTCGGTCGCGGCCGCCGTGGGGTCGTCCTGCTGGAGGGCATTGGGCTCAACCATCGGCTCGCTTCTCCGTTCCCCTGCTGGCCCGCTGGGCGACGACGTTGTCGGAGGCTCCGGTGATCGCGGCGACGAGCTCCTCGGCGGTGGCCTCCTCGGTGCGGAACTCCGCGGCGTTGCGGCCCAGGCGCAGTACGACGATCCGGTCGGCGACCGCCTGCACGTCGGCCATGTTGTGGCTGATCAGCAGGACGCCGAGGCCCTGCTCACGCAGCCGCTCGACCAGGTTGAGCACCTCTGCCGTCTGGGCGACCCCGAGCGCGGCGGTCGGCTCGTCGAGCATCACGATGCGCGGCTTGCCGACCAGGCTCCGGGCGATCGCCACGGTCTGCCGCTGGCCGCCGGAGAGGGAGGCGATCGGGATCCGCACCGACGGGATCTTCGCCGACAGCGAGCGCAGCAGCCGCCACGCCTCCTGCTCCATGTCGACCTCGTCGATCAGGCCCGCGCGCAGGTGCTCCTGGCCGAGGAACAGGTTGGCCACCACGTCGAGGTTGTCGCACAGGGCGAGGTCCTGGAAGACGGTGGCGATCCCGAGCGACTGGGCGGCGCTGGGCCCGGCGATGGTGGCCCGCGCGCCGGCGACCTCGATGACGCCGGAGTCCGGCTGGTAGACCCCCGAGATCACTTTGACCAGGGTGGACTTGCCGGCACCGTTGTCGCCGACCAGTGCGACGACCTCACCGGCACGCACGTCGAGGTGCACGTCGGTGAGGGCCTGGACGGCGCCGAAGCGCTTGTGCACGCCGGCCAGGGACAACACCGTGTCCCCGGCCGACGTGGCGGATGCTGCTTGGGTCATCAGGAGATTCCGGCCGCCTGGCACGCGCTGGCGTAGGAGCCGGTGCAGATGTCCTGGGCGGTGTAGAACTTGTCCTTGATCACGGTGTCCTTGATGTTGTCCTTCGTCACCACGATCGGCGTGAAGATGAACGACTTGACGCCCTGGAAGTCGGTGGTGTCCCCGACGTCGTCCCCCTTCAGCAGGGCGACCGCAGTCTCGGCGGCCTGGTCGGCCTCCACCGGGATCGGCTTGTAGATCGTCATCAGCTGCTGGCCGGCGACGATGCGCTGGAGCCCGGCGAGCGAGGCGTCCTGGCCGGTGATCGGCGGCAGGTCGGCGTCCTTGACTCCGGCGCCGGTCAGGGCCGCGACAGCGCCGCCGGCCTGGTCGTCGTTGGCGGCGTAGATGCCCTGGATCTCGGTCGGCTTGTAGGTGCCGAGCTTGGAGGCGACGAACTTCTGGGCGTTGTCACCGCTCCAGTCGGGGTTGTCGTACTCCCCGCCCGGCAGGATCTTCACGCCGCTGGCGTCGATGACGCTGTGCGCGCCCTTCTTGAACTGCCCCGCGTTCGGGTCGGTGGGCGACCCGTTGAGCATCAAGATGTTGCCCTTGTTGCCCAGCGCGTCGACCAGCGCCTGCGCCTGCATCTTGCCGACGGTCTCGTTGTCGAAGGACATGTAGTAGTCGGCGCCCTCGATGAACCGGTCGTAGGCGATCACCTTGACGTCGGAGGAGTGCGCGGAGGTCACCATGCTGGCGGCCGCCTTGCCGTCGACCGGGTCGAGCACGAGCACCTTGGCGCCCTTGCCGATGGCGGTGTCGACCTGCTGCGCCTGCTTGGCGGAGTCCTGGTCGGCGTTGTAGTAGTCGACCTTGCAGTCGGAGCAGATGTCCTTGACCTTGGCCTCGAACAGCGGCTTGTCGAAGGTCTCGTAGCGAGTCGTCTTGGACTCCGGGAGCAGCAGGGCGATGGTCTTGCCGGCCTTGTCGCCGCCTCCACCACCGTCGTTGGAGTCGTTGGGGCTGCTGCAGGCAGCCAGGCCACCGAGGGCCAGGGCGAGCACCGCGCCGGTGCTGGCGAGGCGGGAGAGCGAACGGGACACGACGGTTCCTCCTGGGATCGGAAAGTGCTCCCGAGTGTGCTGCCTCTCACTGTTGTCGTCAAGACTTGAACATAAGATGCCTCGTTTCGGCAATCAGCGAGGTCTAGACGTCCACTCTTGACGACAACGGCTCCGATGGCTCAATGTTCGGGCATGTCCCGCGACCCGTCCGGCTCTCGCGCTGCGCGGACCCGGAAGGCGCCCGGGTCCGCGGCGTCCCTGCGCGCCGCCAACCAGCACCGGGTGCTGCGACTCCTGCTCCACCGTGGGCAGGATCCGGTGAGCCAGGCAGACATCGTCCGGGAGAGCCACCTGGCTTCCGGCACCGTGTCGAGCATCGTCCGCGAGCTCGCCGAGGCGGGCATCCTCAGCACCGTGGCCGGGTCCGGCCGCCGGGGTACGTCGGTGCGGCTCGCCCGCGGCGCCGGCCTGGTCGCCGGCGTCGACTTCGGGCACAGCCACGTGGCGGTCGCCATCGCGGAGATGTCCGGGGAGGTCCTCGCCGAGCGGCGCGTCGGGCTCTCCCCCGGCCACGACCACACCGAGGGGCTCGCCGGTGCGCGCGCCATGCTCGACGGCCTCGTCGAGGGCCTCGCGGTCCGTCGTACCGACCTGCGCAACATCGGCCTGGGCCTGCCCGCGCCGCTGAGCGACAACGTCGTGATGAGCTCCTCGATCCTCCCCGGCTGGACCGGCGTGAACGCGCGCGACGAGGCGCGGGAGGCCTTCGGCGTCGACGTCCTGGTGGAGAACGACGCCAACCTCGGCGCGCTCGCGGAGCACCGGCGTGGGCACGGCCACGGCCACGCCAACATGGTGTTCGTCAAGGTCTCCTCGGGAGTCGGCGCCGGGCTGATCCTCGACGGCAAGCTGTTCCGCGGTGCGGCCGGCACCTCCGGCGAGATCGGCCACCTCACCCTGGACGACCGCGGCCCGCTGTGCCGGTGCGGCAGCCGCGGCTGCCTGGAGGCGTACGCCGCGAGCGGCACCGCGCTCGCGATGCTGGCCGACCAGCTGCCCGACGCCAGCCTCGACGACGCGATCGCCGCGGCCGCCGGCGGGAACGTCGCGGCGATGCGGGCCTTCGAGGACGCCGGGCTGCACCTGGGCTGGGGGCTGGCGATGGTGACCAACCTGCTCAACCCCGGCGTGATCCTCGTCGGCGGAGACATGGCGCGGGCCGGTGACCTCCTCCTCGACTCCGCGCGCATCGGCCTGCGCCGGCACGTGCTGGCCGGCACCACCAGCACCCCGATCATGATCGCCGCCCTGGGCGACCGCGCCTCGCTCATCGGGACGCTGGTGCTCGCCATCGAGGCGACGGACCTGGTGCCAGTGGACTAGTGCGCCGCCAGCCGGGCTGCCCGGCGAGCATCATCGAGTACGCGTACTCACGACAGGCGCCGCCCCACCGCAGCAGCATGGAGGCATGACCCCGCGCACGATCACCGCCGCCGCGCTGCTCGTGCTCGAAGCCGGCCTGGCGGTGCTGGGAGTCGTCGTCCACTACGGACTGACGGCGGAGTACGGCGACGTCACCGACTCGCCGCTCGGCGGGATGGGTTCGGCCTTCTCCGGCGGCGTCGGCGTCGTGGCTCTCGTGATCGTGGGAGTCGCGGCCATCGGCGCCCTGGTCGCCTCGACCAGACGCTGGCTGCGGCTCACCGCTGCGGCCGTCCCGGCGCTGATGGTGGTCGGGATGCTGGCTGTCACCCCGGCGGCGCTGCAGCGGAAGCTCGAGGTGCAGTACGACGCCACGCCGCAGTGCGTCTCCGTCGAGCTGGACTCGGGTCCAGGCGCCCGGGCGGCACGCGATTCCCAGCAGGCGTTCGAGTCGATCGGGCACGTCGGGTACTTCGGTGGGGCTGGCAGCAGTGGTGTCGGTGGCTGTGACCGCTCGTTCGTCCTGCGCGACGACGTCGACGTGCTGCAGCACTACCGCGGGGCGCTGGTCGACGCAGGCTGGCGGGTGGTCGAAGACGACGTCCACCACCTGCGCGCCCGCCGCGGCGGCATGGAATTCGAGGTCAGGCCCTGTGGCCGCGCCGGCGGTGTCGTGTGGGCCGGACGCTCGAGCGTCGCCGGCGGCGCCGCGTGCCCGACCCAGTGAACGCGACTACGCCCGGAGGACCTTGTCCATCGCCTTGCCCCTGGCCAGCTCGTCGACCAGCTTGTCGAGGTAGCGGATCTTCTGCATCAGCGGGTCCTCGACATCCTCGACCCGAACCCCGCAGACGACACCGGTGATCAGCGAGGCGTCCGGGTTGAGCCGCGCCTCGGCGAAGAGCTCCTCGAACGTCGTACCCGCCGCCAGGTGCGCCCTCAGCGCCGACTCGTCGTAGCCGGTCAGCCACTCGATCACCCGGTCGAGCTCTGCCCGGGTGCGGCCCTTCTTCTCCACCTTCGTCACGTAGTGCGGATACACGGAGGCGAAGCTGGTGGTGAAGATGCGGCTCACGCTGGCGAGGATAGTGCCTCTCCGGCGCCGTGTGCGTTGCTCCGAGCTGCCCCTCTCGGGAGCTGACGTCCCCGCGCGCATCCGGCGACCCGTCGCGGCCACCAGCGGTCGGGGGCGCCGGACCAGACGGGTTGGACCCGGTTGCTCCGCTTTGCCCTGTTTGGGGATGGCCCGAGCGGGCCATCTTCGGTCCTGGGCCGTGACAGGACGTCGGGCACAGCCCACGATGTCGCCACGCGCGACAAGGGGCGTCGCGCACCGACAAGAGGAGAACTCCATGCGTTTGGTACGTCGCTCGGCCGCCGTCGCGGTGGCCACCGTCACGATCCTCACCGTGGGCGCGGGATCCGCCCTCGCACACGAGTGCGTGAACCCCGACAAGAAGGCCGGCGCCGGAGCGCAGGTGCTCATCGACCTCACCAACGAGGACGCACCGCCGGTCTTCCTCACCAAGGGCATCCAGCAGCGCTTCGAGAGCGGGGTCACCACCCAGGACACCTTCCGCGGGCTCATCGGCTTCGACATGGACGGGGACGGGACCGCCGACCTCACCACCTGGATCGTCGGCAAGTACGGCGAGATCCCGCTGAAGGCGCAGCTGTCCGGCGCCGAGTGCCACGGGGTGATCAACATCGGCACCTATTTCGAGGTCTGCATGCAGCAGGGCTGACCGGCCACGCCGGCCACCCGATCCGGCTCGCCTCGGTGGGCGCTCTTCTCCGCCTCGTCGCGGAGTGAGGCGCACCGGGGCGAGTCTCGGATCCGCGGCCTGCTGCCCACTCAACGGTTCGAGGCGCACCGGACACAGGTCCTCGCGACCGGCCGGACCTCGAGCCGCTCGGACGGGATCTGCTCCCCGCAGACCTCGCACGTCCCGTAGGTGCCGGCATCCAGTCGGGCGAGCGCTGCCTCGATCTCGGCCAGGTGCTCGCTCGCCTGCCGGACCAGCGCGCCCACCTGGGATCTCTCGAACGCGATCGTCGCACCCTCCGGGTCGTGCTCGTCGTCGGAGTTGGCGTCGCGGGTGGCGGCGACCACCGACTCGAAGTCACCGCTCAGACTGGCCCGACGGGCAAGCGCCCGGTCCCGGTCGGCCTCGAGCAGCTGGCGGACGTCGTACATCCACCCATGCTGGCACCAGGCCGCACAAGCGACCACTCGACGGCGCAGAACTGACTTCTCGATGCGGCGGGAGTGACCTTTCAACGGCGCGGGCTGGCCTCTCGCGGGGCGGGTGCGGGACCTCACGGCGACGTGTTCACCGGCAGCAAGTAAGGTAAGGCAGACCTAATCATCGAGGAGAAGGATCTGTCGTGCCCCTGAAGCGTGTGCTGGCCCTGGCGGGCGCACTCCTGATGACCCTGCCGCTGCTCGCTGCCTGCGGTGGTGACGACGGCCCGAAGGTGGTCGTCTACAACGCCCAGCACCAGGAGCTGATCGAGGCGGTCGCCAAGGCGTTCACCAAGGAGACGGGGATCGACGTCGAGCTGCGCAACGGCTCCGACCTGGAGCTGGCCAACCAGCTCGTCGCCGAGGGCACCAGCTCGCCGGCCGACGTGTTCCTCACCGAGAACTCCCCGGCGATGGCGCTGGTGGACAACAAGGGCCTGTTCGCGAAGCTGCAGCAGAAGACGCTGACCAACATCCCGGCACAGTTCCGTCCCGCCGACGGCCACTGGACCGGCTTCGCCGCCCGCTCCACGGTGCTCGTCTACAACACCGACCTGGTCAAGGAGTCCGAGCTCCCGACCTCGCTGATGGACCTCGCCGACCCGAAGTGGAAGGGCAAGGTCTCCTTCTCCCCCACCGGCGCGGACTTCCAGGCCATCGTCGCCGCCGTGCTGGCGCTCAAGGGCGAGCACGCCACCAAGCAGTGGCTCGCCGGGCTGAAGGAGAACGGCACGGTGTACGACGGCAACAACGTGGTGCTCAAGTCGGTCAACGACGGCCAGACCGCGACCGGGATCATCTACCACTACTACTGGTACCGCGACCAGGAGGAGGCCGGCGACAACAGCGACAACACCAAGCTGCACTTCTTCGGCAACGGTGACCCGGGCGCCTACCTGAGCACCTCCGGCGCCGGTGTCCTCGCCGACGCCGAGCACCCCGAGCAGGCGCAGGAGTTCGTCAACTTCCTGACGTCGCAGAAGGGCCAGCAGGTCATCGCCGACAGCTACGCGCTCGAGTACACCCTCAACCCCAAGGTCCAGCTCGACCGCGGCGTCAAGCCGCTGTCGTCGCTCGAGCCGCCCCAGGTCGGCACCGACGAGCTCGACTCGGAGAAGGTCGTCGAGCTGATGCAGGAGGTCGGCCTGCTGTGAGCGACCGGCCGGTGCGGGCACGGGCAGCAGGGGCGTTCTCGCCGCTGCTGCTCGTCGGCATCGTCTCGGTCGCCGTCGTGCTCATCCCGCTCGGCTACGTCGTCGTCGCCACCGTCACGATGGGCCCCGACGAGCTGTGGCACCTGCTCTGGCGGGCGCGTGTCGGCGAGCTGCTGACCAACACGCTGCTGCTGCTCGTCGCCGTCGTCGCGATCACGGTCGCGATCGGCCTGTCCGCCGCCTGGGCGGTCTGCCGCACGGACCTGCGCGGTCGCGGCTGGTGGCACGCGCTGCTGTCGGCGCCCCTCGCCGTGCCGGCCTTCGTCAACTCCTACGGCTGGGTCTCGCTGACCAACGCGGTGCAGTCCTACGGCGGGGCCGTCCTCATCGTGTCGCTCTCCTACTACCCGCTGGTCTACCTCCCGGTGGCCGGTGCGCTGGCCGGCCTGGAGGCTGCCCCCGAAGAGGTCGCCCGGTCGCTGGGCCGCAGCCGGCTGCAGGCGTTCCTGTCCGCAGCGCTGCCGCGGCTGCTGCCCGCAGTCCTCGGGGGCGCGCTGCTCGTCGGGCTGCACGTGCTCGCCGAGTTCGGTGCGCTGCAGCTGCTGGCCTTCCCGACCTTCACCACCGCGATCTACGGCCAGTACCGCAGCGCGTTCGCCGACAACGCCGGCACCGTCCTGGCCAGCGTGCTGGTGGCACTGTGCATCGGCCTGCTGCTGCTCGAGCTGCTGGTCCGCGGCCGGCGCCGGCTCGCCCGCGTCGGCCGCGGCTCGGGCCGGCTGCCGGAGCCGGTCGCTCTGCGCCGCTCGCGACCGCTCGTGCTGCTGGCCCTGGTCGCCCTGGTCATCCTCGCGCTGGGCGTCCCGATCTACTCGCTGGCGCACTGGCTGCTGGTCGGCTCCTCCACCGAGTTCGTCGTCGACGAGCTCGGCGCGGCGCTGCTGAGCACCCTGGGACTCGCGCTGGCCGGCGCCGCGCTGACCAGTGCGATGGCGATGCCGATCGCGTGGCTGGTGGTCCGGCGGCGCGGGCCGGCCGCCACCCTGGTCGAGCGGGCCGCCTACACCGCCAACGCGCTGCCCGGCATCGTCGTCGCGCTGGCCCTGATCACCGTGTCGATCCGGCTGGTGCCGGCGGTCTACCAGACGCTGCCGGTGCTGCTGCTGGCCTACGCCGTGCTGTTCCTCCCGCGCGCGCTGGTCAGCGTGCGCGGGTCCCTCGAGCACGCGCCCCCGGTGCTCGACGAGGTCTCCCGCAGTCTGGGCCTCTCGAGCTGGCAGACCTTCCGGCGGGTCACCCTGCCACTGGTCGCCCCCGGCGTCGGAGCCGGCGCGGCGCTGGTCTTCCTGGCCATCGGCACCGAGCTGACCGCCACGCTGCTGCTCTCGCCGATCGGCACCACCACCCTGGCCACCGAGTTCTGGGCGGCGTCGTCGTCGGTCCGCTACGGCGCCGCGGCGCCGTACGCGCTGCTCCTCGTGCTCGCCTCGCTGCCCGCCACGATCCTGCTCTCCCGCCAGTCCCGGCCACGCCACAGCGACCCGGGTCCGGCAGGCCTGCCCGTCGGCGAGGACATCACCGCGATCGGAGTCGCCGCATGACCCACTCCGCCAACCTGATGCCGGACGCCCCCGCCGCGGTCACCATCACCGGCCTGACCAAGTCGTACGACGGAACGCTGGTGCTCGACGGCATCGACCTCGTGGTGCCCCGCGGCTCGATCACCTCTGTGCTCGGCTCGTCCGGCTGCGGCAAGACCACCCTGCTCCGGATCGTGGCCGGGTTCGTGCGCGCGGACGCCGGCAGCGTGGCGCTCGAGGGCCGGGTCGTCGAGCACGACGGCAAGCGGGTGGCGCCCGACAAGCGCGGCGTCGGCTACGTTCCGCAGGAGGGCGCCCTCTTCCCGCACCTCGACGTCGCCGGCAACATCCTCTTCGGGCTCCCGCGCCGGCAGCGCACCCAGACCCGGCTGCGGCAGATGCTCGACCTCGCCGAGCTCGGCCAGCGACTGGCCCACCGCTACCCGCACGAGCTCTCCGGTGGCCAGCAGCAGCGGGTCGCGATCGCCCGCGCGCTGGCTCCGGCACCGGCCGTCGTCCTCCTGGACGAACCGTTCTCCTCCCTCGACGCCGCCCTGCGGGTCAGCGCCGGGCGCGAGGTCAGCCGGGTGCTCCGGCACGCCGGGGCGACGGCCATCCTGGTCACCCACGACCAGGGCGAGGCGCTGTCGCTGGCCGACCAGGTGGCCCTGATGCGCCAGGGCCGGTTCGTCCAGGTCGACGCCCCCAACCGGCTCTACGAGGCACCCGCCGACATCGCCGCCGCCCAGTTCGTCGGCGGCGCCTCGCTCCTCGAGGGAGCCGCCCGGGATGGTGTCGCGCAGACCGTCCTGGGCGCCGTCGAGGTCAGCGGCGTCACCGACGGCCCGGTGCGGCTGCTGGTGCGCCCCGAACAGCTCGAGGTCCACTCCGCGCCCGACGACGCCACCGGCGGCCCGAAGGCGACCGTCGACGAGGTGAGCTACTACGGCGCCCACGTCGTGCTGCGCCTGCGCCTCTCCGACGGCCGGGTGCTGACCGCACGCGGGCCCTCCGCCCGACCGCCCCTGGTGGGCGACGTGGTCGCAGTGCTGCTGCGCGGACCGGTGCTGGCGCGGCCCGGGGACCCCTCGTGACGATCGTGCACACCGGCAGCGACACCCGCACCGCGCACGGCTTCGACCTGCGCCGGCACGGCGACGCCCCCGCTGTCGTGCTCGCCGAGCGCGTCGTCAGCCACCAGGAGCTCGACGACCTGGTCCGCGACCGCGCCCGGCTGCTGGGCGACACCCGTCGGCTGGTGCTGATCGAGGCGGCCAACGCCCTGGAGCCGCTGGTCACCTACCTCGCCGCGCTGGCAGGTGGCCATCCCGCGCTGCTGGTGCCGCCACGCGCCGGAGCCGGCGCCGACCAGTGGCAGCGGCTGCTGCGCAGCTACGACCCCGACGTGCTGCTGCTGCGCGACGGCGGGGAGTGGCTGCTCGAGGAGCAGCGCACCGGCACCCGCCACGAGCTGCACCCCGACCTGGCCCTGCTGCTGGGCACCTCCGGATCGACCGGCACCCCCAAGCTGGTGCGGCTCTCCCACGACAACCTGCACAGCAACGCCGCCGCGATCGCGTCGTACCTCGACCTCGGGCCGAGCTCCCGTGCGGCCACCACGCTGCCGCTGCAGTACTGCTACGGCCTCTCCGTGGTCAACAGCCACCTCCTCGCCGGTGGCAGCCTGTGGCTGACCGACTCCTCGGTCGTCGACCCGGGGTTCTGGGACGCGTTCGCCCGCAACGGCGCCACGACCTTCGCCGGGGTGCCGTACACCTTCGACCTGCTGGAGCGCTCCGGCCACGACTGGGCGTCGGTCCCGTCGCTGCGCCAGGTCACCCAGGCCGGCGGCGCGCTGCCCGCCGGGCGGGTCCGGGCGCTGGCCCGCACCGGCCGGCGGCACGGCTTCGACTTCTTCGTGATGTACGGCCAGACCGAGGCCACCGCCCGGATGGCCTACCTGCCCGCGCACCTCGCCGAGGAGCGGGCCGGCACCATCGGCGTGCCCGTCGAGGGCGGCGAGCTGCGCATCGAGCGCGTGGACTGCTCGGGTGGTGCCGACGGCGAGCTGGTGTACTCCGGCCCCAACGTGATGCTGGGGTACGCCGAGTCGCCGGCCGACCTGGCGCTGGGGCGCACGGTGCACGAGCTGCGCACCGGCGACCTCGCGGTCCAGCACGACGACGGGCTCTACGAGATCACCGGTCGCTGCAACCGGCTGGCCAAGCTCTTCGGCACCCGTCTGGACCTCGACCTCGTCGAGCAGCTGCTCGGTGAGAACGGCATCGAGGCCCGTGCGGTCGCGACCGACCTGCTGGTCGCGTTCGTGCGCAGTGAGCACCAGGTCCGCCGCACCCGCCAGTTGCTCCAACGGCACCACTGCCTGCCGCCGCACGCGGTGGACGTCCGGGTGCTGCCCGAGCTGCCGGTCACCGGCAGCGGCAAGCCGGACTACGGGCGGCTGCGCGAGCTGGCGCTGGCGGCGGCCGGGGAACGGCCGGGCGACGACGTCGCCGGGATCCTCGCCACCGTGCTGGGCCGAGCCGTCACCCAGGACGACAGCTTCGCCGGGCTGGGCGGCGACTCGCTGTCCTACGTCGAGGTCTCCGTGCGGCTCGAGCGGCTCATCGGCGACCTGCCCACCGACTGGCCACAGCTCAGCGTGCGAGAGCTCACCGCGCTCAACCGGCGCCCACGCCGGCACCTGGCGCTGCTGGAGACGCCGGTGCTCCTGCGAGCCGTGGCGATCGTGCTCATCGTCGGCTCGCACACCGAGCTGTTCGACTTCATGGGCGGCGCCCACGTGCTCCTCGGGCTCGTCGGCTACAACATCGCCCGGTTCGCCCTGAGCGCCCCCTCCCGGCGCGAGCGGGTGGCCCGGCTCGCCTCGACCGTGCGCGACGTGCTGGTCCCCACGGTGGTCTGGGTGGGTGGGGTCGCGCTCCTCACCGGAAAGTACGACTGGTCGACCGCGGTGATGCTCAACGAGTGGCTGGGCAGCGACCACTGGAACGACCAGTGGCAGTTCTGGTTCCTCGACGTGGTGGTCTGGGGCACCGTCGGGGTGATCCTCCTGCTGGCGGTGCCCGGCCTCGACCGGCTGGAGCGGCGCCACCGGTTCGCCGTACCGCTCCTGCTGCTGGCCGGCACCCTGTGCCTGCGGTGGGCGCTGACCGGCGACCGGGCCTCGAGCATGGAGCTCTACCAGCTCGGCACCGCCGCCTGGTGCCTGGCGCTGGGGTGGCTGATCGCCGCCGCGCGGACCTTCCCTCAGCGGGTACTCGTCACGGCACTGGTGCTCGGCAGCGTGCTGGGCTACTTCGGCGACACCCACCGGGAGCTGGTGGTCGTCACCGGCCTGCTGGCCCTCGTCTGGGTGCCCACCCTGCCGGTGCCGCGGATGCTGGTCCGTCCGGTGAGCTGGGTGGCGGCGGCGTCGTTCTTCATCTACCTGACCCACTGGGTGGTCTACCCGCCGCTCGACGCCGACCACGACTTCTGGGCCGCCGTCGCCTCCGTCGCCGGTGGGCTCGTCGCCTGGCAGGCCTACGTGTGGCTGCGCCAGGGCTGGGGCCGGGCGGCGCGCCGGGTGGCGGGGCCGGTGGCGGGGCGGGTGGCGCTCGCACGGGGACATGCGAAGGTCGCGGAGGGGGCGGCCGCGCACCCCACCAGCCCCAGCGGTGACCTTCGCATGCCGGGGTGCGAGCGGACCGCCGCCTGACCTCCTGCTCGGCGCCCCACGCCAGGTCCCGCGGACGGCTCGACGCCCGGTTCAGGGCACGGTCCAGGGCAGGGTCCAGCGGAGCGTTCCGCGGGGTCGGGCAGAGCCGCTCAGCGGCCCAGGCAGAGCCGGCAGGGAGACAGGTGAGCGCCCGCGTCGGGACCGGCCACCTTGACGTCCTCCCGCCCGGCGAGCAGGTCGCAACCGGCCCGGTGCAGCGTGCTGCTGTTGCCGACGGTGACGAGCACGTCGGCCGCGTCGCGGTGGGCCGCCGAGGCGCCGCTCACCCCGACCGGTCCGACCCGACCTGACGCCGCGCCGACTCCCGCCCCGGCAACTCCGGCCTGGCCGGTTGCGGCATGGGCGACGGCGTCCGCGAGGAGCAGGAGCGTGTCGCCGAGGCGTGCCTGGGCCTCCTTCTGGTCGGCCGCCACCCGCGCGAGCCAGGCACCGAAGTAGAGGAACCCGCCGACGAAGGTGATGCCCAGGCCGAGGATGCCCCCGGAGACGAGGTAGCTCATCTGGTCGTAGGCGTAGGGCGTGTGCGCGACGCCGTACCAGCCCAGGCCGATGACGACCAGGCCGAGCGGCAGCAGCACGGCGCCTGCGACGAACAGCACCAGGTGCAGCTGCTGGAACCCGCTGCGGCGCAGCGGCGCGACGCCCGAGCTGCTGCGACTCGCGACGCGGGGAAGGGACGGGGTCGTCGGTTGCGCGGTCATGGTGCGGCCTTTCGCAGGTCGGGGACCCCGGAGGCGAGTCCGTGGGCACAGCTGGCGGCGCCCCCGAGGACGAGGAGGCCGGCGCGGCGCATCCCCCAGCCGGCAAGCCCGGCCAGGACGAGTCCGCCGACGGTGAGCAGCCCGGGGACCGTGCCCAGCTTGGGCAGGCCGGGTGTCGAGCTCACGTTGGCCACCTGCACCGGTGACCCCGCAGCGGCGCCACCGGTGCCACCGACGGGCGCGGTCGCCCCGACCGCTCCGGCGCCGGCGGGGCCTCCCGTGGAGCCGCCTGCCCCGGCGCCGGGCACACCGGCCGCACCGGTGCCACCGGCGAGGGACGGCCCGCCTCCGGTCGCCCCCTGCGGGAAGTCGAAGGAGACCGGCGGCACGCTCACGGCCTGCGTGTGCGCCTCGCCGAGGTGCAGGACGAGCTCGGGGTGCGCCTCGTTGAGCGCGAGGAGCAGTCCCTTGAGCTGCTTTGCGGAGTCGGGCATCCCCGAGGTGAGCTGGCCGATCGGCAGGCTCGGCAGCTTGGACCTCAGCACGCCGGTGTCGATGGTGACCTCGATGCCGAGCGCGTCGATGCTGCTCTGCACGCCGTCGCGGCTGACCTCCGGCTCGGGCAGGGACATGCTCACACCCAGGGCAGCGAGCGCCCGCGCCGCGTTGTCGGGCAGGCCCGGGATCGGCGCCTGCTGGCCCGAGGCGCGGACGCCGTCGCGGGTGACCGTGAACGGCGTGCCGGCGATCGAGAGACCGGTGTACGTCGTACCGCCGGTGCTCCGGGCACCGCCGAGGTCGCTCTGGGTGCGGGCGTGGGTGGTGATCGAGCCGAACCGGATGATCCCGCCGAGCAGCTTCACGTCGGCCAGGGTGCTGGTCGCGCTGGCGACCACGGTGGGGCCGGCGTACGTCGCCCGGCTGATGCTGCTCGCGGTGCCGGCGTCGACGAGGCCCGAGAGCGCCCCGAGCGGGCTCGGGGGGTCGGCCGCGCTGGGCCCTGACGGCGGTACGGCGGAGGGGCCGCCGGTGCCGCGCTGCAGCCCGCCCAGGAGGCTGCCGGTGAGACTGCCGGTCAGGTCGCCGCCCAGGAGGCTGCCGGTCAGGTCGCTGCCGAGCACCTCGCCCGGATCCGGCAGGGCAGCGGCGCCGCCTCCCGAGCCGTCGCCGGAGCCGGCAGCGGAGCCGCCCTCCGGGGCCTCGTCCACCGTGCCGTCGGAGTCGTAGCCGGCCTGGGCGACCGCAGTCGTGCTGTCGGCGTCGGCCCGGCTGACCATGCCGGGCAGCGGCTGTTGGCTCGCGTGGGCCGGCGTCCCCGGCGTCTGGGCGTTGGCCTGGACGGGATACCCGTTGGCGGTGAGCTGCGGCGGGAGCCCGGCCTGCTCGCCGATGGTCTTGAGTCCCTCGCCGACCGGGTCCCCGGGCCACAGGGTCGACGCCCGGGCCGTCGCCGTGGGACCCGAGGTCGCCTCGACGTTGCTGTAGCTCAGGCTCAGCTCGGCTTGCGGAGAGGCGGGGATCGGGATGGCGGGCTCGTAGATCTCGAGCTTGACCGGCGTCGCGGTCGCCACCGTCGAGAAGCCTCCGGGTCCGTCGGCGTCGACCGGCATCGCGCCGGCAGGGACGGCGACCGCCCCCGACAGCGCGCCGGAGAACGCCAGGCAGAGCGTGGCGATGGGAAGGGTTGGCAGCCGCCTCATGCGGCACCTCCGAGGATCACGTCGGTCAGCACGTCCTGCACCTCGTCCGGGGCGCCGGTGGTCACGATGCGTCCGCCGGACATCACCGCGGCGTGGTCGGAGATGCGCAGGGCCGTGCGAGCGAACTGCTCGACGACGAGGACCGAGACGCCGGTGGCGGCGATCTGCGCCACGGTCTCGTAGAGCTCCTCGACGATCAGCGGGGCCAGGCCCATCGACAGCTCGTCGAGCAGCAGCAGCGCCGGGTCGGACGTCAGCGCCCGCGCCATCGCCACCATCTGCTGCTCGCCGCCGGACAGCGTGCCGGCGAGCTGGTGGCGGCGCTCGGCGAGGCGCGGGAAGTAGGAGTACGACGTCTCCAGCACCTGGGCGGCCGGCACCCCGGCGTACGACATCAGGGAGAGGTTCTCCTGCACCGTCAGGTTGGGGAAGACGCTGCGACCCTCGGGGATCGTGGTGAGCCCGACCCGGGCGAGCTCGTCGGGACGGGTGGTGTCCACGCTGACGCCGGCCATGTGGATGTCGCCCGACGTGCGCGACAGCTGCCCGGACAGCACCTTGATGAGCGTCGACTTCCCGGCGCCGTTGGGACCGAGCAGGGCGACCACCGCACCCCTGGGCACCCGCAGGTCGACGCCGCGCAGCACCTCGATCCGGCCGTACGCCGCATGCAGGTCGATCACCTCGAGGATCGGGACGGCCATCTCAGCGCACCACCGGGATCTCGGCGGTCTGTTCGGTGGTCTGCTGGGTGGTCTCCTGGGGGAGGGACTCGACCGCGGGCAGCACGGTGGTGTCCCGATCAGTGTCCCGACCAGTGTCCCGATCAGTGTCCCGGTCGATGGGCTCGTCGGCGTGCCGGCCCGGCCCCGCCGTCGCCTCCGTGCCGTCGACGTCACCGAGGTAGGCCCGCTGCACCTCCGGGCTGGTGCGCACCTCCGCAGGGGTGCCCCGGGCGATGACCACCCCGAAGTCGAGCACGTTGATGTGCTCGCAGACCGACATCACCAGGTCCATGTCGTGCTCGACCATGAGCACCGTCCGCCCCTCGGCGGCGAGGTCGCGCAGCAGTCGGCCGAAGTCCTCTGTCTCGGTCTCGTCGAGGCCGCTGGACGGCTCGTCGAGGAGCAGCAGCCGTGGCTCGCAGGCCAGCGCCCGGGCCAGCTCGAGGAGCCGTGCGGTGCCGGTGGGAACGCTGTCGGCGCGGTCGTCGGCATGGGTCGCGATGCCGACCCGTTCGAGCAGCCGCTCGGCCTGGTGCCGCCCGTCCCGGCCACCGCCGAGCAGGCGCCGGACGCCGCCGTGGATGTCGAGGGCGACCTGCACGTTCTCCCGCACGGTGAGCGAGCCGAACGCCTCCAGCCGCTGGAACGTGCGCCCGATGCCGAGCCGGGCCCGGCGCGGCACGCCCATCGAGGTGACGTCCCGGTCGTTGAAGCGGACCCTTCCCGAGGTGGGCCGCTGGAGGCCGCTGATCACGTTGAAGCAGGTGGTCTTGCCGGCCCCGTTGGGGCCGATCAGCGCGGTGACGGTGCCGCGCTCCACCGCGAACGAGGCATGGTCGACGGCGGTGACCCCGCCGAACCGGACGACGACGTCCTCAACGCTCAGCAACGGCATGCGCAGCCACCTCCTCGGTCCGCGGGGCGGGGGTGCCCAGGTCCATCTGTTCGACGTTGCGGAGCACGCCCTGCGCCCGTCCGCGCAGCCACCGGCCGGCCTGGAACAGCCGGTTGGCCAGGCCGTTGGGGTCGCGGCCCAGCGCCACCGCCCCGAACCCGATCACGGCGAAGGCGAGCCCGGCGAGCGCGGGGTAGCTCGACTGCACGACCGGCAGCTCCATCAGGAAGATGCCGCCGATGAGCGCACCGGTCACCGAGGTGACTCCCCAGACGACGGCGACCAGGAGCAGGAGCAGCGAGGCGAAGAACTGGAAGTCGGCGGCGCCCACGGTCTGGCGCAGGCCGGCGAACAGTGCACCGGCCAGCCCGGCGATGCCTGCGGAGGCGGCGAAGAGGCCGACCCGCCACCAGCGCTGGTCCAGGCCGAGGGTGCCGCAGGCCGCCTGGCTGTCGCGGATGGCGATCAGCATCCGGCCCACGCGCCCGCGTCGTACGGCGATCACGAGCAGCGCGACGGCGACGAAGAAGATCGTCATCACCACCGTGTAGACGCCGGTGTCCGCGGCGCTGAGGCCCAGGAAGCTCAGCCGCCGCGCGCCGAGGACGCCGGCGTCGTTGGGCGAGAAGCCGCTCTGGAACACCAGCTTGTCCATCAGCTGGGCGAAGGCGAGGGTGGCCAGGGCGAGGTACAGCCCGGTGAGGCGCAGCACCGGCAGCGCGACCAGCGCTCCGACGAGGGCGGTGGCGGCGACGGCGACCAGCAACCCCCACAGGGTCGGGTGGTCGTAGCGCGCGTAGACGAGCGCCCCCACCCCGGCGAAGGTGAACTGCGCCAGGGACACGTGCCCGCCGTACCCGGTCAGCAGCACCATCGAGAGCATCACGATGGCGTAGGTGGCCGCGGTCCCCACGAGCAGCTGGGTGCTGCCGGTCGAGACGAACGCGAACCCGGCGACGAGGAGGACGAGCATGCCGCCCCAGCCGGCCGCCGACGACATCCGCGGCACCGGCGCGGAGATGAGCCCCTTGACCTGGCCGACTCGGAGCGGCGCCTGCGGCATCAGCAGGATCACCACGAAGAGGAAGAGCGTCGGCACGACGGCCCGGACGCCGGAGAAGGTGCCGGTCGAGGGCAGGTAGCCCACGGCGTAGGACTGCAGCACGCCGAGCGCCATCGCCCCGACGTAGCTCAGCCGCAGGTCGGTGAGCTTGCCGAGCATCGCGGCCGCGTAGGCGCTGATCACGAGCAGGGTGAGGTCGTAGTACTGCAGCCCGATCGCCGGGGCCAGCAGGATGCCGCCCAGTGCCGCCAGCGCGATGCCGATCGCCCAGGAGAGCCCCGCGACCAGCTGCGGCCGGCCGCCGTAGAGCTCGAGCAGCTCGGGGTTGTCGACGCTCGCGCGCATGGCGGTGCCGACCCGGGTGCGGTTGAGCAGCAGGTAGAGCGCGACGGCGACGATCCCGGAGAGCACGATGGTGAGCAGCTGGTGGTAGGTCATCGTGACGGCACCGAGGGTGACACCCTTGCCGGCGAAGAACGGCGGCACGGTCCGGGCAGCCGGGGGCCACACCTGCGTGGCGACCCCGACGAGGCCGACGAGCAGGCCGACGGTGACCACCAGCGACACTCCCACGGGGGCCCGGCCGAGGCCCCGGGTGAGGGTGCGCTGGACCAGGAACCCGACGGCGGGGGCGACCAGGAGCAGCACGACGAGCAGCGAGATCCAGGTGGGGATGCCCTGGCGCTGGCTCAGGTCCCAGTAGACGAAGGCCAGCACCATGCCGAAGGCGCCGTGGGCGATGTTGAACACCCGCGTGGTGCTGTAGGTCAGCACCAGGCCGCTCGCCGCGATGGCGTAGGCCGCCCCGGTGAACAGCCCGATCAGGGTGAACGAGACGAAGGAGCCCATCTCAGCCCACCGTGGTGACGCCGGTGCAGAGGTAGCGGGATCCCCCGAACGGGACCCACTTGGTGCCCTTGAGGCGCAGGAACCGGTAGCACTCGGAGGCCTTCTTGGACCCGACCGGCTGCGGGGCGTGCAGCCCGTTGGCGGTCCACTTCGTCACCCCGCGCAGCCGCTTGACGAGGTTCTGTCGCGACAGGTCGCCGCCGAGCGCGGTGGCCTGCTCGACGAACAGGCGCGCCGCCGACCACGAGAACAGTCCGAAGAAGGACGGCTGGGCGCCGGGCGCGACCTGGTTGAGCCAGGTCAGGTAGAGCTGCAGTTCCCGGTTGGAGGAGGCCTCCTCGAACGGGGTCATCGGCATGAACACGATCGTGCCGTCGGCGGCGTCGCCGGCCTGCTTGACGTAGTCGGCGTTGTAGCCGGTGGGGTCGAGCACGTAGGCGTCGGGCTCGAACCCGGACTGCTGCATCGTCTTGGCCAGGCGAGCGGCCTGCTGGTAGGCACCGAGGAACTGGACCCAGCGCACTCCCTTGTCCTTCATCGCCTGCACGTAGGGGCCGTAGTTGAACTCGGAGACGTCGATGCCTGCGGAGTAGATGATCTTCATCCCCCGCTTCTCCTCGACCGCCATCTGCGTGCGGGCGTTCTGCGCTGCGGCACCGGCATTGACGTAGAGGACGGCTGCCTTCTTGCTGGCCTCGGGGAACTGCTTGAGCATGAAGTCCGGCACGGAGTTCTCGAACTGGTGGGCGTTCGTCGCCAGCGCCCCGAAGCAGGTGGAGCAGGCGGCCCGCTCGGCGGTGACCCCGCTGGAGCGGATGTCGGGCAGCCCGCAGTCCTCGGCGACCGGCGCGCCGCCGGAGTCGAAGGCAGACATCGACCCGACGGCGGCGAAGGTCTGCTCACACATCTGCTGGTAGGCCTGCTGGTCCGCGCCCGCGTCGGTGCGGCTGTCGTAGGTCTTCAGCTCCAGCTTGCGGCCACAGATGCTGGAGGTGGCGTTGAAGTAGGCGACGTACGCCTTGGTCGCCTGCTGCGCCGAGGTGAACAGGCCCGGCACCGGGCCGCTGACGTCGCTGGAGTTGCCGATTGTGATGGTCTTGTCGGTGATGCCGGTGGAGTTCTTGAAGCCGGCGCACGACGCGGCCTTCACGGCGCCGGTGGCGGCGTTGCCGCCGGTGCCCTTGAGCGAGCCGCTCACCGCACCCCCGCCGTCACCTCCAGCCGCGGTGCCGCCGGCGGTGCCACCCGTCGAGCCCGTCGAGCCGGCGGAGCCGGTCGCGCCACCGGCGTCGCCGGTGCCGGCGCCGCCACCCGTCACGGCGCCACCAGCGGTCGTCGTGCCGTCCCCCGTGGTGGCCGTCCCCGCTCCGCTGCCGAGCTGGCCCGCGACACCCTCGTTGGCGGCGCGGACCGTGACCGGGTCGAGCGCAGACCCGCCGCAGGCGGCGGGGACCAGGCCGATGCCGGCGACCAGCAGGCCGGCGAGCGCGCGCCTGGTCCGATGGGTGCGGGAGGACGTCCCGGAACGCGTCATGCGGTCTCCCTGGTCGGGTCGAGCGATCCGTGGCAGGCAGCACAGCCGCCGCCTTGCCAGGGATCAACGTGACGCGAGCCACAGGGTTATGGGGCAAACGAGAACTTGTTGCAGAAATCCGCCGGCCGAGACAGTGGCGAGACGGTGGCCGGTCAGGACAGCCGGACGGGGAGCGCCTCGAGACCGAAGACGATGGACTTGGCGTGGAACTCCAGGTCGGCCGGGTCGACCGCCAGCCGCATGTCGGGGAAGCGCCGGGCCAGCGCGGGGTAGGCAGCGCGCAGCTCCATCCGGGCGAGCTCGGCACCGACGCAGCGGTGCAGACCGTGGCCGAAGGCGAGGTGCTGCGACGACGCCGGCGAGGGGCACAGCGCCTCCCCCGGCGTCGACCCCGGGTCGCGTGACGCCACCGGAAGGTGCACGAGCATGACCGAGCCCTTCCGGATCCGCCGGCCCCCGACCACCACGTCCTCCTTCGCGAACCGTGGGAAGGCGATCTGCACCACGGCGAGCTGGCGCAGCAGCTCCTCGACGATGTCGTCGACGGCGTCCGGCTCCTCGGCGAGCTGCTTCCACAGGTGCGGCTGCTGCAGGAGTACGACGGTGCCCAGCGCCAGCATCGACGCGGAGGTCTCCATGCCACCGTTGAAGGCGCCGTCGGCAAGCCCGCCGAGGTCGAAGTCGTTGATGGCCTCGCCGTTGTCCCGGATGATCTGGCCGATCAGGCCGGGGCCGGGGTCGTGCCGCTGCCGGGCCGTCTCGGCGAGCAGGAACTCCCGCGAGCCGCCGATGGCGCTGATCGAGCCGGCCCCGCCCGCGGAGACGTCGAAGCGGGCGCTGCCGAGCTTGCGGAACTTCTCCCGCTGGTCGGCCGGCAGGCCCAACAGGTCGCAGATGACCCGGAACGGCACCGGGAAGGCGAACGTCTGGGCCAGGTCGACCACACCGTCGGGCGAGGCGAGGGCGGCCGCCTCGGTCTCGTCGAGCTGACTGGCGATGATGGTGTCGATGCCGGGCTTCAGACGAGCCAGCCGGCGCATCGTGAACTCGGGCGTGAGCAGCTTGCGCAGCCGGGTGTGCTCGGGCGGGTCGGTGAAGCCGAGGCCGCCGATGTCGCCGGTCTGCACGTCACCGCTGCTGCCCATGTAGGGCCGGATGTCGGTGGAGTGGTGGACGTTGCCGAGCACCTCACGCGCCTCGGCGTAGCCGGTGATCAGCCAGAGCTCCAGGCCCATGAAGGATGCCAGCCGCTGGACCGGCTCCTGCTCGCGGGCCGCCCGCAGTCGCGGGGTGGGGTCGACCCCGTCGCGCAGCAGCGGCCAGGCGAGCCGGTCGGGCACGCGGTCGAGCTTGGTCAGGTCGACGCCGCCGGTGCGCGCGAGGATGCGGCGGGTGACGGCGCTCCCCAGCCCGTCGGCGACGGCCCGCACGGGACCGGACAGCCGGCTGACGCGGGCGGGAACGGCGCCGGACAGCCGGGCCGGCAGACGGGACAGGAGGCGCATGGTGCCCTTCAGTCGGGAGCAGGGCGAGCGGGATGCTCGTGCGCGATCCTACGTGCGGCGCGTGCCCGTCGCCGTCCTGGCAGCGACCAACCGGCAGCGACCAATCGGCACGCGCGCGTCGCGGCCCGCTCGTTGCGCTGCTGCGCGTTCGCCACCGACCACGGGCCTCGAGCAACGTGAGTGCCCTCATGCACCGTGCGGCGCCCCCGGCGACCGCGGCGCAAACGCTGCATGCGGCCCGCCGCCGGTGGGTACGACGGCCGGATGAGGGACTACCAGACGGAGGGCAAGCCGGTCGACCTCGGGGACGTCGCCGACCAGGAGCAGCTGAGCACCGCGGACGCCGCGGACCGGCTCGATGACGACCCGGCGGAGGCCGAGAACCGCAGCGAGGTGCCCGACGACCCGATCAGCCTCGCGGACCGGACCGTCCCCGAGGACCGCTGACCGAAGCGTCCGGCGGAAGGCAGTGGCTGCGCTGTCGCGACCCTCTCAGGGGCTGCTGGCTCCGTTGCTCGAACGTGCATGGCACCAGGCCACGACGGGGTGCCGGCGCAGCTCCGCGATGCCGAGCTCGAGGGCCGTGCCGAGCTCCTCGACGAGGCGCGGCGCGGACACCGGGGCGAGGTCGCCCTCGGCGCCGTGCCGGCCGAGCTCCTCGAGCTCGAACGCCGTGTCGGCCACCTCCACGAGCCCGAGGTTGGCAGCGCTGCCCTTGAGGCGGTGCGCGGTCATCCGCAGCGTCTCGTGGTCGGCGCGGTCGAGCGCGTCGCCGATCTCGCCCACCTCGCCGGGCGCACGCTCCACGAAGTTGTCCACCGCACGTCGGATCAGCGGGGCGGCGGCCTCGCCCATCTCGGCCAGCTCGCGCAGCCGGCCGTCCTGCAGTCGCACCGGCGCGGAAGCACCGACGATGCAGCGGCGCAGCTCCTCGCCGAGGCCCTCCATGCTCAGCGGCTTGGTGAGGAATCCGTCCATCCCGGCCTCGGCACAGCGCTCCCGGGCGCCCGCCGTCGCCGACGCGGTGAGGGCGATCACCGGGAGCCGCCGGTCGGCCGGCGAGCCGGCCCTGATCAGCCGGGTCGCCTCGAAGCCGTCCGTCCCGGGCATCTGCAGGTCCATCAGCACGGCGTCGTACGACCCGGACAGGGCGCGGCGCGCCCCCTCGGAGCCGTCCGAGGCGAGGTCGGCGGTGTAGCCGAGCGCCTGCAGCATGCCGAGTGCGACGAGCTGGTTGGTCTCGTTGTCCTCCACCACCAGGACGTGCCCGGCCGCCGCACCGGTCGACGTGGTCGGGGTCGGTGCCGGACCGGTGCCCTCCGCCGTGGCCGCGCTGAAGCAGCTGGTGAACCAGAAGGTGCTGCCCTCGCCGAGCTCGCTGGTGGCGCCGAGCTCACCGTCGAACGCGGCGGCGAGCTGGCGGGCGATCGCCAGCCCGAGACCGGTGCCGCCGTAGTTTCGGGTGGTCGACGCGTCGGCCTGCTGGAAGGGGTCGAAGACCCGCTCCAGCTGCTCGGGGGTCATCCCGATGCCGGTGTCGGCGACCTCGACGCGCATCTCGACGTCGCGGCCGACCCAGCGGGCCCGGACCGTCACCGTCACCACGCCGTCGGAGGTGAACTTGACCGCGTTGGAGACCAGGTTGGACAACACCTGTCGGAACCGGCCCGGGTCGCCGACCAGCACGCTGGGCACGGCGCCGGAGAAGGTGGCGTCCAGCCGGTTGCCGCGGCGCTCTGCCTCGGGCCGGAACAGGTCGAGCACGTCGGCGACCACCTCGAGCGGCCGGAACGGCACCCGCTCGAACTCCAGGGCGCGCGCCTCGATCTTGGAGAAGTCCAGGATGTCGTTGATCAGCCGCAGCAGCGCCCGCCCGGCTCCCTGCATGCCTTCGGCCAGTCGCCGCTGGTGCTCGTCGAGCTCGGTGTGCAGCAGCAGGTCGTTGAGGCCGATCACGCCGTTGAGCGGCGTGCGGATCTCGTGGCTCATCGTGGCGACGAACTCGGACTTCGCCCGGGACGCCTCCATGGCGTGGTCGCGCGCCGCCGCGAGCTCGGCCGCGGCAGTCTCCCGAGCGGCCACGGTGGCGAGCTGGGCACTGATCTGGTGCGCCATCGTCCGCAGCATCGACTGCCGCTCGAAGGGCGTCCGTGCGGTGACCACCGCGACGATCAGCGCCCGGTCGCCGAGGCTCACCGGGAACGCGATCATCGGGTGCTGCGCATCGGCATCCTCCTCGAACACCACGTCTCGGGCGTGCAGCGCCCGCAGCGCGGCCGCGAGCTCGAGCTCGGTGTGCTCGTCGTGCTCCGCGACCCGGATCGGCAGCAGCTCCGCACCGCGCACGTCGAAGGCGACGGCCGCCTGCCAGTCGCCGTGCGCAAGCAGCAGGCCGTGCAGGGTCTCCATCGCCTCGCGCAGCGTGCTCGCCTGGTTGGCCGCGGTCGCCATGAACTGCATCAAGGTGTTGAGCACGACCGCGTCACGCAGCTGCAGCTCGGTCTCCTTGACCTCGTCGATGTCCTGCACCGTGCCGCCGACGCGCAGCGGTGCGCCGTCGGGGCCCCACTCGAGCGTGCGACCGGTCACCCGGACCCAGCGCAGCGAGCCGTCCCCGCGCACGAGTCGCGCGTCGACGCAGTGCTCCCCGGGACTGCCCTGCGCGGCGGCGTACTCCTCCTCGACCATGGGTCGGTCTTCCTCGTGCAGCATCGAGAAGAAGGTCGCGACGTTGGGCACGGTCGTCTCGGGGTCGAGCCCGAGCACGTGGAAGATCTGCGGCGACCAGGTGACCGCATCCTGGGCGTAGTCGATCTCCCAGCTCCCGAGCCGGGCGATCGACTGGGCGTCGGCCAGCTGGGCGCGGCCGCGAGTGAGCTCCTCGAGCATCTCCAGCTGCTGGTTGTCACCGATCATCCGGTGCACGTAGCCGACGAGCGCCCCGTCGTCGTCGCGCACCTCGCTCTCGCCCACCAACAGCCGGACCGGGCCGCCGTCGGGGCGCAGCAGGCAGCACTCGACGTCGCGCAGGTTCGGGCCACGCTCGCCGAGCTCGCGCAGGTGCTCGCGGAACTGGGCGACGCCGGTCCGGTCGAGCAGGTCGAACAGGCTGGACCCGACGAGCTCCTCGGCCGAACGCCCGAGCAGCTCGCCGGCGCGGGGGTTCGCCCAGAGGATCCGACCCGCGGTGTCGATCACCCAGATGCCGTCGCGCGAGGACCCGACCGCGCGCTTGAGCATCCAGTCGACGGACCTGTCGGCCATGGCGACGTACTCCCCCAACTGCCGCGCGGCGCGGCTGCCCTGGCACGCCCGAGGCTTCTCCCAAGACGCGGTCGCAGGGCCCGAGAGGCGACAGGCGTGCGACGCACCGGCGTCGCTCGGGACCTGCACCTTCCATCGTAGGCAGCACCTGGTCGAAAGGCGGTGATTTGCCCGAATTGCGACGTGGGCCTCAACGACGCCGGGTCACTCCCACTCGATGGTGCCCGGGGGCTTGGAGGTGATGTCGACGGTCACCCGGTTGATCTCGCGGACCTCGTTGGTGATCCGGGTGGAGATCTTCTCCAGGACGTCGTAGGGCAGCCGCGCCCAGTCGGCGGTCATCGCGTCCTCGGAGGTGACCGGCCGCAGCACCACGGGGTGGCCGTAGGTGCGGCCGTCGCCCTGCACGCCCACGGAGCGCACGTCGGCGAGGAGTACGACGGGGAACTGCCAGATGTCCCGGTCGAGGCCGGCGTGGGTCAGCTCCTCGCGGGCGATCGCGTCGGCCTCGCGGAGGATGTCGAGGCGTTCGCGCGTCACCTCGCCGATGATCCGGATGCCCAGGCCGGGGCCGGGGAACGGGTGCCGCCAGACGATCTCCGCGGGCAGGCCGAGCTGCTCCCCCACCAGGCGGACCTCGTCCTTGAACAGCGCACGCAGCGGCTCGACGAGCTCGAACTCGAGGTCCTCGGGCAGACCGCCGACGTTGTGGTGGGACTTGATGTTGGCCGCGCCCTCGCCGCCTCCGGACTCCACCACGTCGGGGTAGAGGGTGCCCTGGACCAGGAAGGCGACCGAGCGGCCCTCCTCGACGGCTGCCTTGCGGAGCACGTCGGCCTCGGCAGCCTCGAACACCCGGATGAACTCCCGGCCGATGGTCTTGCGCTTCTGCTCGGGGTCGGTGATGCCGGCCAGCGCGTCGAGGAACCTCTTCTCGGCGTCCACGACGTGCAGGTCCACCCCGGTCGCAGCGACGAAGTCGCGCTCGACCTGCTCGGCCTCGCCCTTGCGGAGCAGCCCGTGGTCGACGAAGACGCAGGTCAGCCGGTCGCCGATCGCCCGCTGGACCAGCGCGGCCGCGACCGCGGAGTCCACTCCCCCGGAGAGGCCGCAGATGGCCCGTCCGTGCTCGCCGATCTGGGTGCGGATCTTCTCCACCTGCTCCTCGACGATGTTGACCATCGTCCAGGTCGGGCGGCAGCCGGCGATCCGCAGCAGGAAGTGTTCGAGCACCCGCTGGCCGTGCTCGGTGTGCAGCACCTCGGGGTGCCACTGCACGCCGGCCAGACGGCGGTCGGTGTCCTCGAACGCCGCGACCGGCGTCGCGTCGGTCTCGGCGAGCACGGTGAAGCCCTCAGGGGCTCTCCGGACCGCGTCACCGTGCGACATCCACACGCGGTGCTCGGCGGGTACGTCGGCCAGCAGCGTGCCCGGCTCGGTGACCCGGACGCCGGTGCGGCCGTACTCGGAGGTGCCGGTGCGGGCGACCTCGCCGCCGAGGCCCTGGGCCATCGCCTGGAAGCCGTAGCACATGCCGAACACCGGCACCCCCGCCTCGAAGAGCTCCGGGTCGACGGTCGGCGCCGCGGCGGCGTACACACTGGACGGACCGCCGGAGAGGACGATGGCGGCCGGCTTCCGGGCCAGCAACTCGGCGACCGGCATCGAGTGCGGGACCACCTCGGAGTACACCCGCGCCTCGCGCACGCGGCGAGCGATCAGCTGCGCGTACTGGGCGCCGAAGTCGACAACGAGGACGAGGTCGTGGTCGCTCAAGGAAGGGCCTTTCGGGGCTGCCGGGCGGGGCCTTGAGTCTATCCACGCCGGCGACGCGCCCCGGCACACGAGTCCGGACACGACTCAGGGCCCGACCGGGGAGGGAGGGAGGGTGGTCGGGCCCTGAAGTGTCCACGTGGAGTGAACCGTGTCGAGATCCGGTCTGGGAGGGAGCGATACACCGGATCTAGACACCTCAACGAGGGGTGGTCACCCGGGTTACGCGCGCCGTAGGAAAAATCTCGAACTTTCTGGACGGGCCCGTTTCGCCCCGTTTCGTCCGCACCCGGCGATGGGGTGCGGCCAGGGTCGGAGCGGGTCAGGAGACGGCGACGATCGGGAGCCGGAGCGCGGCCGGCGCGGACTCCGGCACGACCGGGTTCTTCGGCACGACCGGCTCCACCCGGCGGTAGGCGGCGCCCAGCTCCGGGCGCACGTCCACCTCGTCCTTGTTGGGCCAGAAGGCCATCGCCCGTTCGGCCTGGGCGGTGATGGTCAGCGACGGGTTCACCCCGAGGTTGGCCGAGATCGTGGACCCGTCGACCACGTGCAGGCCCGGATGGCCGTACATCCGCTGGAAGGGGTCGACGACGCCGGTCTCCGGGGAGTCGCCGATCGTGCAGCCGCCGATGAAGTGCGCCGTCAGCGGCATGTTGAACGGCTCGCCGATGTTGCCGCCCGGCGTCCCGCCGACCACGTCCGCCATCCGGCGGACGGCCTCGTTGGCCTTGGGGATCCACGTCGGGTTCGGCTCACCGTGGCCCTGGCGCGAGGACAGCCGCCAGCCGAACGGCGTCTTCTGGCCGAAGGTGACGATCGAGTTGTCCACCGTCTGCATGACGAGCGCGATCACGGTGCGTTCCGACCAGTGCCGGAAGTCGTAGAGGTCGAGCACCTCACGGCGCTTGGTCCACATCTCCTTGAGCCAGGTGCGCCAGCGCGGGCCGGGACCGTCGCCGTCGGTCAGCACGGTCTGCATCAACGCCATCGCGTTGGAGCCCTTGCCGTAGCGCACCGGCTCGATGTGGGTCACCTCGTCGGGGTGCCAGGAGGAGGTGATGGCGACACCCTCGGTGTAGTCGACGCGGGTGTCCGGCGCGAGCGCACCCAGGATCGACTCGGAGTTGGTCCGGGTGAGCACGCCGAGCCGGTCGGAGATCCGCGGCAGGTCGCCCTCGGCCTTGAGCCGGTGCAGCAGCTTCTGGGTGCCCAGCGCCGCAGCGGAGAAGATCACCTGCTCGGCGGTGAACGACCGGACCGCCGTACGTCGGGACAGCTTGGCCTTCGTCCAGCGGGCGTCGACCCGGTAGCCGCCGCCCGCGAGGGGCCGCACCCGGGTGACCGTGGTCATCGGGTGCACGACCGCACCGCTCTGCTCGGCCAGGTGCAGGTAGTTCTTGACCAAGGTGTTCTTGGCGTTGTGCCGGCACCCGGTCATGCACTCCCCGCAGTTGAGGCAGGTGTTGCGATCGGGACCGACCCCGCCGAAGTAGGGATCGGCGGCCGCCGTACCCCCGGGGTCGTCGTCGGCGTCCTCGGGACGGCCGAAGAAGACGCCCACCGGCGTCGGGTGGAAGGTGTCGCCGACGCCCATGTCGTCGGCGACCTGCTTCATGACCCGGTCCGACGGCGTCATCCCGGGGTAGTCGACCACGCCGAGCATCCGCTTGGCCTGGTCGTAGTACGGCGCCAGCTCGGCCTTCCAGTCGGTGATGTGCGCCCACGACCGGTCGCGGTAGAACGCGTCGAGCGGCTCGTAGAGGGTGTTGGCGTAGACCAGCGACCCGCCGCCGACCCCCGCGCCGGCGAGGATCAGGCAGTCCTTGACCGCGTCGATGCGCTGGATGCCGTAGCAGCCCAGCTGCGGGGCGAAGAGGTAGCGCTTGAGGTCGAAGGAGGTCGCCGCGAAGTCGTCGTCGGCGAACCGGGCGCCGGCCTCGAGGACGGCGACCCGGTAGCCCTTCTCGGTGAGCCGCAGCGCGCTGACCGAGCCGCCGAAGCCGGAGCCGATGACGATGACGTCGTAGTCGTAGTCGTGTCCCTCCGGCTCGGCCCGCGTGTCAGGGTCCGCGTGCTTGCCCGACATCAGGCTCGGCCCAGCTTGTTCATCAGTCGCAGTCCGGCGGTCATCACCTTCGCGTACTGCTCGTCGGAGAGCCCGAACTGCGGGGCGAACCGCAGCACCGCCTGGGAGGCGACCGTCTGGGGCTCGGTGTAGCGGTGGATGCCCTCCGCCCCCTGGCGGCGCCCCATGCCGGACTCGCGCATGCCACCCATCGGGGTGTCGATGCTGGCGAAGGTGGCGGCGAACGCCTCGTTGACGTTGACCGTGCCGCACTTGACCTGCCGGGCGATGATCCGCGCCCGCTTGGTGTCGCGGCTGTAGATCGAGCCGTTGAGGCCGTAGTTGCCGTCGTTGGCCCGGGCGATCGCGTCCGCCTCGTCGTGGAACCGGTAGAGGCTGATCACCGGGCCGAAGGTCTCGTGGCCGAAGCAGGTCATCTCCGGGGTGACGCCCTCGAGGATCGTCGGCTCGTAGTAGTAGGGCCCGAGGTCGGGCCGGGCCCGGCCGCCCGCGAGCACCGTGGCGCCCTTGGCGACCGCGTCCTCGACGTGGGCCGTGACCGTCGCCAGCTGGTCGGCGGAGATCAGCGAGCCCATGTCACTGCCCCAGCCGCCGTCGGCGGACAGGTTCATCGCCTTCGTGCGGGCGACGAACTTGTCCTTGAACCGGTCGTAGACCTGGTCGGCCACGAACATCCGCTCCATGGAGACGCACAGCTGGCCGGCGTTGGAGAAGCAGGCGCGGACCGCGCCCTCCGCGGCCTTGTCCAGGTCGGCGTCGCGCAGGACCAGGATCGGGTTCTTCCCGCCCAGCTCCAGCGAGCAGCCGATGAGCCGGTCGGCGCACTGCTGCGCGATCAGCTTCCCGGTGGCGGTCGAGCCGGTGAAGCAGACGTAGTCGCTGCGCTCGATCATCGGGGTGCCGATCTCGGCCCCGGGTCCGGCGACGACGTTCCACAGGTCTCGCGGGAACCCGGCCTCCTCGAGCAGCTGGGCCCCCAGCAGCGCGGACAGCATCGTCTGGGCGTCCGGCTTGGTGACCACCGCGTTGCCCGCCAGCAGCGCCGGCAGCCCGTCGCACAGCGCCATCGTGAACGGGTAGTTCCACGGCGAGATGATCCCGACGACGCCCTTGGGCACGTAGTTCACCTCCGCCCGCGTCAGCACCGGCAGCACGCCGATGCGGCGCTCGGTGTCGAGGTGCTCGTGCGCCGTACGGGCGTAGTAGCGGGCGGTCAGGGCGATGTGCAGCGGCTCGTCGAAGGCGTGCTTGCGGGCCTTTCCGGACTCCGCGCAGATCAGGTCGAGGATCTCGGCCTGGCGGTCGAGGACCAGGTCGTGCAGGCGGAGCAGGATCGCGGCGCGTTCGTCGAGCGGGACGCGCTTCCACGCCTGTTGGGCGACCCGGGCCCGCGCGAACGCCTCGGCGACGTCGTCGGCACTCGACTGCGGGATCATCGCCAGCGGCTGCCCGCTGCTGGGGGCATGGGTCGGGACGCTGGTGCCGGTCGTCGAGACGATCCGGTCGGTCAGCGCGCGGGCGTATCCGGGCTCCAGGACGTAGGACCCCCGGACGTCGTGCTCGGGGTCGTGCGGGAGCTGCGTCGTGGGATCGGGCTGAACGCTCATGACGCGAGGGTAAACCGCAGGGTAACTTTACACAATAGCGTATCTTGTAAAGCGGACTCGTGCCGAGACCAGCGGATGGCACCGTCGCGCCGCTTGGCCGTGGCCGGGCCGGCGCGCTATCCTCATTGCCAGATTGTCTGACAATAATGTGGACAGCCCGACCGACCCGAGGGAGGCCTGCCGTGAGTGGCACGCAGCAGCACATCGACGCGACCGAGCGCTACGCCGCGCACAACTACCACCCGCTTCCCGTGGTGCTCGCCTCGGGCGAGGGCGCCTGGGTGACCGATGTCGACGGCCGCCGCTACCTCGACTGCCTGGCCGGCTACTCCGCGCTCAACTTCGGGCACTGCCACCCCCGCCTGGTCGCCCGGGCGCAGGAACAGCTGCACCGGCTGACCCTGACCAGCCGGGCGTTCTACAACGACCAGCTCGGGCCGTTCGCCGAGGCACTCGCCGGGCTGACCGCCAAGGACATGGTGCTGCCGATGAACAGCGGCGCCGAGGCGGTCGAGACCGCGCTGAAGCTGTCGCGCAAGTGGGGCTACCAGGTCAAGGGCGTGCCGGAGGGCAAGGCCCGCATCGTCGTCATGGAGGGCAACTTCCACGGCCGCACCACCACCATCGTGAGCTTCTCCAACGACGAGGACGCCCGCAAGGACTACGCGCCGTTCACGCCCGGCTTCACGATGGTGAAGTACGGCGACCTCGACGCGCTGCGCGGCGTGATGGGCCCCGACGTGGTCGCGGTCCTGCTCGAGCCGATCCAGGGCGAGGGCGGCGTGCTGATCCCGCCGGACGGCTACCTGCGTCAGGTGCGGGCGATCTGCGACGAGTTCGGCGCCCTGATGGTCGCCGACGAGATCCAGTCGGGGCTGGCCCGCACCGGCCGCACCTTCGCCTGCGACCACGAGGACGTGGTGCCGGACGTCTACGTGCTCGGCAAGGCGCTGGGCGGTGGCATCTACCCCGTCTCCGCCGTGGCGGCGGACGCCGACGTGCTCGGCGTGATCACCCCGGGCACCCACGGGTCGACGTTCGGCGGCAACCCGCTGGCTGCCGCGATCGGCCACGAGGTCGTGCAGATGCTCGGCACCGGTGAGTTCCAGCGGCGCTCCGCCGAGCTCGGCGCCCGGCTCGACGAGGGCCTGCGCGCGCTGGTCGGCCACGGCGTCGAGGAGGTCCGCACCCGCGGCCTGTGGGCGGGGGCCGACATCGACCCGACCCTGATGACCGGTCGCGAGTTCTGCGAACGGCTGATGGGCGAAGGGGTCCTGGCCAAGGAGGCGCACGGCCAGACCGTCCGGCTCGCGCCCCCTCTGGTCGCCTCCGAGACGGACGTCGACCTGCTCGTCGAGGCCTTCGGCAACGTCGTCGGGGGCTAGTCCTCCGGCGGGACGTCCTTCCCCTCGGACTGGTCGCGATCGCTCCACTCCAGCAGCGGGGCGATGTCGAAGACGTGGTCGTCGATGTCGTGGTGCAGGTCCCCGATCTCGGCATAGCGGGCCGGCATCGTGGCGAGGGTGAAGTCGTCCGGCGCGCAGTCGTCGACCTCGTCCCAGCGGATCGGCGCGCTCACCGTGGCCCGGGCGTTCCCGCGCACGGAGTACGCCGCGGCGATGGTGTGGTCCCGGGTGTTCTGGTTGTAGTCGACGAACAGGTCGGCCGGGTCCCGGTCCTTGCGCCACCAGGCCGTGGTGACCTCGTCGGACCGGCGCTCGACCTCCCGGGCGAACGCCAGCGCGGCGCGTCGTACGTCCTGGAAGCCGTGGTCGGGGGCGATCCGCACGTAGATGTGCATCCCCCGTCCACCCGAGGTCTTGGGGTAGCCGACCGCGCCGAGCTCGCCGAGCACCTCGTGCGCGACGTGCGCGACCCGCTGGACCGTCGGCCACTCGCACTCGGGGCCGGGGTCGAGGTCGATCCGCCACTCGTCGGGCTCCTCGACGTGGCCGCGCCGGCTGTTCCACGGGTGGAACTCCACCGTGCTCATCTGCACCGCCCAGACCACCTGGGCGAGCTCGGTGACGCAGAGCTCGTCGGCGGTGCGCTTCCAGCGCGGGAAGAACACCTCGACAGTCTCCATCCAGTCCGGCGCCCCCTGGGGCAGCCGCTTCTGGTGGACCTTCTCGCCCTTCTCCCCGGTCACGCCCTTGGGGAACCGGTGCAGCATGCACGGCCGCTCGCGCAGCGCGTTGACGATCCCCTCGCCGACGGAGAGGTAGTACTGCACCAGGTCGAGCTTGGTCTCGCCGCGCTCGGGAAAGTAGACGCGATCCGGGTTGGAGATCCGCACGACCCGGACCCCCTGCTCCCCCGGCACCTCCAGCTCGATCGCCTCTGCCATGCGGTCGAGACTAGGGCCGCGCCGCTGTAAAGCGGGGTTACTGACGCTGAACAAGGGGCATGCGGGTCACTCAGCGTCGAGGACACCGCGTTGCAGCGCGGCTATCCTCGCGGCGTGAAGGTCGATCTGACGGTGGCCGCCATCCCGGCGTTCTTCGGCGCGATGGCCGCGGAGTACGCCTGGCAGCGGCGCCACCCGGTCCCGGCGGGCACCCGGGCCGGTGACTACCAGCTCGCCGACACGCTCGCCAGCCTCTCGATGGGCGTGGGCAGCCTCGTCGCGCCGTACGTCGCGAAGCGGGTGCTCGACCCGGTCACTCCCGGCGTGGGCCGGTTCGCGAAGGCGCTCATCGGCATCGGCGCGGCCGCCGGTGTCGCGACGACGGTCGGCGACATGCTGCTGCGGCGTGCGCGGGAGGGTGGCCTTCCCCAGGCGGGCACTGTCCCCGACGACATCCGCGTCGTCCAGGACGAGCTGGCCGAGCTACGGCTGGGCCCGGCGACCCCCACCGCCTCGCGCGAGCGCCGACGGTTCGACGTACGACGGCTGCGCCGCGCCCACGCCGCGCTCGCGGCGAGCGCGGTCGCCTCGACGTCGCTGACCGTGGCGACGACCTGGGCGGCGCAGACCAGCGGCAAGCGGATGTTCGCCCGCGGCGGTCGTGACCTCGGGTCGGGCAAGCTCGCTCTCGTCGCGGCGATCCTGGGCTGGGACTTCCTCTACTACTGGAACCATCGCCTGTCGCACGAGAGCCGCTGGCTGTGGGCGGTGCACGTGGCGCACCACTCCAGCCAGCGCTACAACCTCTCCACCGCGCTGCGCCAGCCGGTGGCGGAGGGCTTCACGTTGTCGGTGCCGTTCGGCGTGCTCGGCCTCCTCGGCGTCCGGCCGGCGCTCATCGAGCAGGCGCGCGGGATCAACCTGATCTACCAGTTCTGGATCCACACCGAGGCGATCAACAGGATCGGCCGCCTCGAGAAGGTGCTCAACACGCCGTCGCACCACCGGGTGCACCACGGGTCCAACCGGAAGTACCTCGACCGCAACCATGGCAGCATCCTGATCCTGTGGGACCGGCTCTTCGGCACCTTCGAGGAGGAGGACGAGCCGGTCGTCTACGGCCTGACGCGGAACATCGACACCTACAACCCGCTGCGGATCGCCACCCACGAGTGGCGCGACATCGCCGCCGACGTGGCCGGCTCCAGGACGTGGTCGGACCGGTTCTCCTACCTGCTCCGCGGCCCCGGTTGGGCCTACCAGCGCCGTGAGGTCCCGGCCGCCTGATCGGACAGTTCGCCGCCAGGAGCACCACCTGTCCGCCGCCGACGGGTGCTGATGGCGGCGAACTATCCCTCGGTGCCGTGCTCGGCCAGGAAGGCCAGGATGCGGTCGGCGAGCTCCGGGCGACAGACGACGAGGTCGGGCAGCCTGACGTCGTCCTGGTTGTAGCGCAGCGGCGAGCCGTCCACGCGGGAAGTGTGCAGCCCGGCCGCCCGCGCGACGGCCACGGGGGCGGCGGAGTCCCACTCGTACTGACCACCGGCGTGGACGTAGGCGTCGCTGGCGTCGCGGACCACGGAGATGACCTTGGCGCCCGCCGAGCCCATCGGCACCAGCTCGCCGCCGAGGTGCTCCACGAGCGCGTGCACGAAGGCGGGCGGCCGGGTGCGGGAGGCGACGATGCGAGGACGAGTCAGGTCACGTTCGGGTACGACGGGGGCGTCGCCGGTGTGGAACGTCGTACCCAGTCCCGGCTGTGCCACGGCACCGGCAACCAGGTCGCCCCCCGCATCGGAGGCAGCCCACAGCGCCACGTGCACCGCCCAGTCATCGCGCGGGGGCTCGGAGAACTCGCGGGTGCCGTCGAGGGGGTCGATGATCCAGACCCGGTCGGTGGTGTGCCGGTCGTGCTTGCCGGAGGTGCCCCGGTGCTCCTCCTCCGACAACACCGCGTCGTCCGGGCGGTGCTGGGCCAGGAGTCGCATGAGCAGCTCGTGGGCCGCCAGGTCGCCGGCGTCCTTGAGCTCCTTGCCCTCGAGGCCCTCACCGCGCACCTTGATCAGCAGCTCGCCGGCGACCGTGGCGGCCCACGCGGCGAACAGGTGGTCGTCGGCGAGCTCCGCGCTCGTGGGCTTTCCGGGATCGAAGTCGGTCACGGCGGCAGCCTACGGGCCGGCGACGTCCTCCTCCGAGCCGGCGCCGCGGACCCGCTCCAGGATGAACCCGGCGAGCTCCTCGGGGGCCTCGTCGGGGATCCAGTGACTGACGCCCTCGAGCACCTCGAGCTGGTACGGCGCCCGCACGTAGCGCTCGGTGAGGTCGATCGCGGCCCTGCCGAGGGCCACGTCGTGGTCGCTCCACACCATCGTCGTCGGCACGGTCACCTTCGCGCCCAGCCCGTGTCCTCGGGTCAGGGGCAGCCCGCGGTACCAGCCGATCGGGCCGGAGAGCGACTCCGCGGTCGGGAACTCCCTGTGGAAGCGCTCGATCATCTCCGCGTCCATGCCAGCCGGGCCGAGGAACCTGTCGGCGAGAGTCCGTGACGCTGCCAGCCGCTCGGGCAGCAGTGGGAGCTGGAAGAACGCCATGTACCACGAGCGGCGCCACTGGTCGCTGCTGAACATCGACCGCTGGAAGGCCGCGGGGTGCGCCACGGACACGGCGACGAGGCTGCGGACCAGCTCGGGGCGCGTCGCGGCGAGCATCCAGGCGACCGCGGCACCCCAGTCGTGCCCGACCAGGTGCACGGGGGTGTCGACCTCCGCGATCAGTGCAGCGACGTCGTCGACGAGCAGTGTGCCGCGGTACGACGCCCGGCCGCGTGGCCTGGCGCCGGGCGAGTAGCCGCGCTGCTCGGGCACGAGCGTCCGGTAGCCCTGTGCGTTCAGCAGCGGGGTGACCTTCTCCCAGCTGCTCGGCCGCTGCGGAAACCCGTGCAGGAGGACGATGACCTCCCCGTCGACGGGGCCGCTGTCGACCACGTCGAAGGTCAGACCGTCGTGTCGATAGGACGTGATGGGCATGGCGGCCTCCGGTGGTTTCACAGGTGAACCTGTGAAGTCGTCACTTCACAGGCGTTGCAACGGGAGTGAAGTGAATGTGTCACAGGAGAACGTGTGAAACCGAGCCGGCCTCATGAGTTGAAGCGCTGCTGCGTCTCGGCGAGCCCCTGCTCGATGAGGCACTGGACGGCGTCGGCGGCGGCATCGACCTGGAACGGGAGCTCCTTGCGCTCGGCCGCGGAGTAGTTGCCCAGCACGAAGTCGGCCGGGTCCTGGCGTCCCGGAGGGCGGCCGATGCCGGCACGGACCCGGTGGAAGTCACCGGTGCCCAGGGAGGAGCGCATCGAGCGCAGCCCGTTGTGACCGTTGTCGCCACCGCCGAGCTTGATCCGCAGGGTGCCGAAGGCGATGTCGAGCTCGTCGTGGATGGCGATGACGTGATCGGGCTCGACGCCGTAGAAGGTGGCCAGCGCCTTGACCGGTCCGCCCAGCTCGTTCATGTAGCCGCGGGCCCGGCCGAGCACCACCTTCGCGGCCGGCTGCCCCGGGGGCGCGAGCCGGCCCTCGAGCACCTCGGCCCGGCCCGACTTGTGGGCGCGCAGGGGCCCGCCCATCCGGCGAGCCAGCTCGTCGACCACGAGGTAGCCGACGTTGTGCCGCGTACCGGCGTACTTCGGGCCGGGGTTCCCCAGCCCGACCACCAGCCACACTTCCGTGTCGCCCATGCTCGCTTCCTGTGTGGAGGGGGAACGCCCGGCCCGTCGTACCAGCCTGCGGATGACCTCGAGGATCAGGACTCCTCGGAGCCGGCTTCCTCGCCACCGTCCGTGGCAGCCTCGGCCTCGGCGGACTCGGCGGACTCGGCGGCCTCCTCGGACTCCTCGCGCTCGATGCCGGCGCCGGCCTCGGCCTCCTCCAGCTCGGCCTCGACCTCCTCAGCGGTGGGCGCGTGCGTCACGTTGACGATGAGGTGGTCCTCGTCGGTCAGCAGCGTCGAGCCCTTCGGCAGCGCGAGGTCCTTGGCGAAGATCTGGAAGCCGGCGTCGGCGTCCTCGACGGAGACCTCGATGAACTCGGGGATGTGAGTGGCCTCCGCCTCGACGGACACCACGTTGGCCTCGGTGACGACGAGCGCGTCGGACTTGGCCTCGCCGACGACGTGCACCCGGATGTCGACGGTGACCTTCTCGCCCTTCTTGACCTCGACGAAGTCGAGGTGCTCGAGGAAGCCCTTGATCGGGTCGGCCTGGATCTGCTTGGTCAGCGCCAGGTGGGTCTTGCCGTCGATGTCGATGGTCAGCAGCGCGTTGGAGCCGCCGTGCTTGAGCGCCATCATCGTCTCGTGCCCGGGAAGGGTCAGGTGGATCGGCTCGTTGCCGTGGCCGTAGAGGACGGCCGGCACCTTGTCGGCGCGGCGGATCCGACGTGCGGCGCCCTTGCCGAACTCGGTACGGGGCTCGGCCTTGATCTGGTCTTCGGACATGCTCTGATCGCTCCTCGAACGTGTTGCGTGAAGTTCTGCTCGCCACGCGACCCACAGCCAGCGCGGCACTGACCTGCCTCGGCCCCGGACGCGGTGACCGGCCCGGAGACGCGACATGCACCGCACGCCGACGGGCGCGGTGCATGGATGATCACGAACCGGGCCGCGTCGATCACGGAGTACGCCGGTCTGTCGACCGCTCCCTCGCCGAGGCAACCGCTCAATCGTAGCGAATCCGCTGCACAGCCGCGAATCGGCGGCCCCGGGCGGACCTCACCGGTAGGGCGCGGTGATCTCGAGCTGGCACGCGAGCGCGGGCAGCGCGCAACTGCGCCATCTTGGCCGTACCCGAGGTGCAGGGCCACTTCCCGCTCTGCTACGCGTGCCCGTCGAACATCGAGGTGACCGAGCCGTCCTCGAAGACCTCCTTGATCGCCCGTGCGATCAGGGGTGCGATGGACAGGCAGGTCAGCTTGTCGAACTGGTGCTCGGGCGGGATCGGCAACGTGTTCGTGACGACGATCTCGGCGGCCGGGCAGTTCTTGAGCCGGTCGACGGCCGGGTCGGACAGGATCGCGTGGGTCGCAGCGATGATCACGCCGGCCGCGCCGTCGTTCATCAGCGCCTCGGCCGCCTTCACGATCGTGCCGCCGGTGTCGATCATGTCGTCGACCAGGACGCACATCCGTCCCTCGACCTGGCCGACCACCCGGTTGGCGACGCTCTCGTTGGGCCGGTCGATGTTGCGCGTCTTGTGGATGAACGCGAGCGGCACGCCGCCCAGACGGTTGGACCACTGCTCGGCGACCTTGATCCGGCCGGCGTCCGGGGAGACCACGGCGAGCTGCTGGTCGCCGTACTTCTCCTTGACGTAGTCGGACAGGATCGGCAGCGCCATCAGGTGGTCGACGGGGCCGTCGAAGAACCCCTGGATCTGCGCGGTGTGCAGGTCGACGCAGATCAGCCGGTCGGCGCCGGCGGTCTTGAACAGGTCGGCCATCAGCCGCGCCGAGATGGGCTCGCGACCGCGGTGCTTCTTGTCCTGGCGGGCGTAGCCGTAGAACGGCATCACCACCGTGATCCGCTTCGCCGACGCCCGCTTGAGGGCGTCGACCATGATCAGGTGCTCCATGATCCACTCGTTGACCGGCGCGGTGTGGCTCTGGAGCACGAACGCGTCGCAGCCGCGCACCGACTCCTGGTAACGCACGTAGATCTCGGAGTTCGCGAACTCGAACGCCGTGGTCGGCACCAGGCCGGTGCCGAGCATCTCGGCGACCTGCTCGGCCAGCTCGAGGTGGGCCCGTCCACTGAAGACCATCAGGTTCTTCTCGGTGGTCCGCTTCATTCCGCTCACGCCGGGCTGCTCCCCATGTCGCCATCCACTCCGGTGATCGGCTCGATCCGCCTCGGGCCCGTCCGGTCGGTGCCTAGTGTCACCCACCCTGCCGGTCCGGCCCAACACCGGGGTCCGGGTCACCGCCATCCGAGACGACAGCGTCCACCTGGTGGGCATCGCCCGCGGCCGCAGCGGCCGCCTCGGCCTGCCGCGTGCCGGGACGACGGCGCTCGGCCCAGCCCTCGATGGTGCGCTGGGGGCCGGCGCTGACGGCGAGCGCGCCCGGGGGCACGTCCTGGCGTACGACGGTCCCGGCGCCGGTCCCGGCACCGTCACCGATCGTGACCGGTGCGACGAAGGTGTTGTTGCTGGCAGTGCGCGCGTGCCGGCCGACCACGGTGCGGTGCTTGGCGACCCCGTCGTAGTTGGCGAAGATCGTGCCGGCGCCGATGTTGGTGCCCTCCCCGATCTCGGCATCGCCGACGTAGGACAGGTGCGGCACCTTGGCCCCCGCACCGATCCGGGCGTTCTTGGTCTCCACGAACCCGCCGATCTTGCCGGCCTCCCCCAGTTCCGTGCCGGGGCGCAGGTAGGAGAACGGGCCGACGTTGGCGCCGGGCCCGATGACCGCCAGCTCCGCGTGCGCTCGGACCACCTTCGCCCCCTCGCCGACCTCGGTGTCCTTGAGCGTGCAGTCGGGCCCGATGACGGCGTCCTCGGCCACCACCGTCGCGCCGAGGAGCTGCACGCCGGGAAGGAGGGTCACGTCGCGGGCCAGCTTCACGTCGACGTCGACCCAGGTGGTGTCGGGATCGATGATCGTCACGCCCTCGCCCATCCAGCGGTTCAGCACCCGCCGGTTCAGCTCCTTGGCCAGGGAGGCGAGCTGGACGCGGTCGTTGGCGCCCTCGGTCTGCCGCACGTCATCGATCGGGAACGCCTCGACCGTGCGGCCGTCCGCACGGGCGAGCGCGACGGTGTCGGTCAGGTAGTACTCGCCCTTGGCGTTGTCGTTGCCGATCCGCGGCAGCGCCGCGTCGAGGAAGTCGGCGTCGAAGGCGAGGATGCCCGAGTTGATCTCGTCGATCGCCGCCTGCGCGGCGTCGGCGTCCTTCTCCTCGACGATCTGCTCCACCCGGCCGTCCTGCCCGCGCACGATCCGGCCGTAGCCGAACGGCTCCGCCACCCGTCCGGTCAGGATGCTCATCGCGCCGCGGTGCCCCTCGTGGAACCGGGCGAACGCCTGCAGGCTCTCCGCCTCGAGCAGCGGCGTGTCGCCGTACGCCACGATCACGGTGCCGGTCCGCTCCGTCGCGGGCAGCGCCTGCCACCCCACCCGTACGGCGTGCCCGGTGCCGTCCTGCGTCTCCTGGACCGCGAGCACCACGTCGGGCACCAGCTGCTGGATGTGCGCCGAGACCTGCTCGCGCTGGTTGCCCACCACCGCGACGATGCGCGCCGGGTCCAGCTGCCGGACCGCAGCGAGCACGTGCCCGATCATGCTGCGACCGCCGATCGGGTGCAGCACCTTCATGGTCTTCGACTTCATCCGGGTGCCGCCCCCGGCCGCGAGGACGATGACTGTCAGCTCGTTGGACATGCTCCCCGGGTAGGAGTCGAACCTACGTCGCTAGTCCTGATTCAAAGTCAGGCGGGCCCTGCCGACAGACCAACCGGGGACGGTTGCCGCACAGGTTACTGACCCCCGGCCTCGTCGGGCGCGGGACGTCCTGCGTCTCGGTCACGCGGACAGCCACCCTGCAGGACGTCCCACCGCCCCCTGCCGGCAGCGATCAGCCTCATGCCCCCGAGCCGGTGAAGTCGTGCTCGGTGAAGTCCACCGTGCGCCGAGCGTTGGCGAGCGAGGTCACCAGCGAGGTGCCGAGCGGGCCCTGGCGGTCGTAGACCTGCGCGGTGCCCACCGCGATGCCCGCGCTGCTCACGCGGTCCAGGGCGGCGATGCCGATCTCGGTGCCGGCGGGTCGGCGCGCCAGCGTCAGGGTGATGTCGCAGTTGATGTGCTCCACCCCGCGGCTGCCCCAGTTGGTGACCATGCTGGTGGAGTCGGCGATGCTCGCGACGGCCTGGAAGGGCGTGACCTCCTCGTCGACCAGCAGCGGTACGGCGGTCTGCCAGGTCGCCTTGCGGCCGGGGTTCTGCAGCGTGCGGAAGTCCTGCGACCAGTCGGACTCCTCGCTGCCGAACCACGGCACGTGCGGACCCTGCGAGACGGGCACCACCTCCAGCGGCGGCGGACCCGGCCGCTCGGAGGGCTCCCACACGTGGCCGGCCGGTTCGGTGGACGGCGCGAGGAACAGGCAGCTCGCCCGCGCGACCGGGACGTCGGCGCCGTCGCGGCGCTGGCTGAGCACGGCGTCGACGAGCACCAGCCGGGGCCCTTCGCGCACGATCGTGGCCGTCGTACGGCACGCCTCCATGCTCGCCGGGCGGAACAGGTCGACGGTGTAGCGGGCGGGGACCAGTTCGCCGCGACCCGCCTCGGACACCGTCCGCTCGATCCGCCGGGCCAGCGCGCCACTGGTGGCCACACCGTGCATCTGGTCGTCGCGCCACAGGCTCCGCGCCATCGCCGTCGGCACCAGTGCCCCCTGGTCATTGTCGTCGCGCTCGAAGAAGCTCAGCTCCGCTCGTGGCTGCGTCATGGCGTCATTCTCGCCGCATGGTTGGCAGCGGCAACCGTCGGCCTCGGAGTCGTCGGGATTGCGCACCCTCGGTTACGGTTACGGTGCCGTAGGTAATCAACCACTGGGAGCATCGTGACGGCCGTCGAGCACCGACCCGAGTCCGATCCACTGGAAGCAACCGTCCTGGACGTCGCCGAACCGGACCGGGCGACCCTGGGCGGTGACAAGCAGAGCCGCAGGGAACAGATCGCGATGGCGCTGTTCATCCTCGTCCCCTTCCTCGCCGTCCTCGCGGCGGTCCCGGTGGCGTGGGGTGGCTGGCTCGGGTGGACCGACGTGGCGATCACCGCGTTCATGTACTACTTCACGCTGCTGGGCGTGACCGTCGGCTACCACCGCTACTTCACCCACAAGTCCTTCAAGCCCAACCGCGGCGTGAAGATCGCGCTCGCGATCGCCGGCTCGATGGCGGTGCAGGGGCCGGTGGTGCGCTGGGTGGCCGACCACCGCAAGCACCACAAGTTCTCCGACCGCGACGGCGACCCGCACAGCCCATGGAAGTACGGCACCACGATCGGCGCCCTCGCGAAGGGCCTCTGGCACGCGCACATGGGGTGGCTCTTCGACGAGGAGCAGACCCCGCAGCGCAAGTACGCCCCCGACCTGATGAGGGATCGCGACATCGTCACGATCTCCAAGCTGTTCTGGCTGTGGACGCTGATCTCGCTGCTGCTGCCCGCCCTCCTCGGCGGTCTCCTGACCTGGTCCTGGCAGGGCGCGGTCACCGCGTTCTTCTGGGGCACCCTCGTCCGGGTCGCGCTGCTGCACCACGTCACCTGGTCGATCAACTCGATCTGCCACACCATCGGGGAGCGGCCGTTCCTGTCCCGCGACAAGTCGGCCAACGTCTGGTGGCTGGCGATCCCCTCGGGCGGCGAGTCGTGGCACAACCTGCACCACGCCGACCCGACCTGCGCCCGGCACGGGGTGCTGCGCGGCCAGGTCGACGTCTCCGCACGCGTCATCTGGCTGCTGGAGAAGTGCGGGTGGATCGCCGACGTCCGCTGGCCGGTGCGCGAGCGGGTGCAGCGCAAGCTCGCCGCGGACTGACCCGGCAGTGGCCATCGACCTGCCCGACCGCTGCCGGGTGACCGGGACGATCTCCCGGTGACCCACGAACCCCTGAAGAAGGGTCGCCCGCGGATGACCGCCGCCGAGCGCCGCGAGCAGCTGATCGAGATCGGGCGGCACGCCTTCGCCGAGCTCGGGTTCGCCGGCTGCTCCATCGAGGAGATCGCCGCGCGGGCCGAGGTCTCCAAGCCGGTCGTCTACGAGCACTTCGGCGGCAAGGAGGGCCTCTACGCCGTGGTCGTCGACCGCGAGGTGCAGCTGCTGCTGTCGATGATGCGCGCCGCCCTGGCGGACGGCTCACCGCGGGTGCTGCTCGAGCAGGCGGCGCTGGCGCTGCTGGAGTACGTCGAGGAGCGGCCGGAGGGCTTCCGGATCCTGGTCCGCGACTCCTTCCCGGGCGCTGCGGGGTCGTTCGTCTCGATCATCAGCGACATCGGCTCGCGCGTGGAGGGCATCCTCGTGGAGGAGTTCAAGCGCCGGAAGTACGACGCCAAGGCGGCGCCGATGTATGCGCAGATGCTCGTCGGGATGGTCAGCACGACCGGCCAGTGGTGGCTCGACGCGCGCAAGCCCTCGCGCGACGTGGTGGCCGCGCACCTGGTCAACCTTGCCTGGAACGGACTGTCCGGGATCGAGCAGAAGCCCACGCTGCGCACCCGCTCCTGAGCCGGTCCGCTCACGCAGGCGCCTCGCCAGGCGGCCGCAGCACGTCCTGGCCCACGTGGTGCACCAGCCCTGCCGCCGCGAGCAGCCACGCGACGAAGGCGACCCACAGCGCGACCGTGCCGACGAGCTCGAGGCCCGGGAGGTGCTCGAGGTCGGCCAGCGCGCGCGAGGTGGTGGCGTACATCCCGAGCGGGAAGATGATGCTCCACATGCTGGCGTCGTACCGCAGCGGCACCCGGTGGCTGACGTGCCGCCACCAGCCCATCGCGAACAGCCCCGGCACCAGCCAGGTCGCGATCACCCACAGCGCCAGCCCGCTGCCGCGCGCCAGCTCGCGCACCACGTCGACGAAGGGGTCCGGCCCCAGGGTGGCCAGGTGCACGCCGGCCAGGGACGAGATGGCGGCGGCACCCATCGCGATCCAGTACGGCGGCGTCAGGTCGGCGGCGGAGAACTCGTAGGACAGCAGCCGCATCACCACGAACACGCCGTCGACGGCGTACAGGAACAGCCCGAGCGCCCACCCGCACACGGCGACGAACGGCAGCACCTCACCGCCGTGGTGCGCGGCCAGGGTCGACGCGGCCAGCCCGATCGACTGGCCGGCGACCGCCCACATGAACCAGGTGCCGTTGGCGGACTTGACGATGGGGCGCTCGCCGCGGTCCAGGTGCGTGGTCCACGGGACGGCGTACCCCCGGACCAGCCAGGCGGCCGCGGAGACCACCAGCAGGGCGACCGCCACACCCGGGAGGCGGGCGGCGACCCGCACCGCCAGCACGTTGGCCGCGGCGACGAACGAGTAGAAGCCGAAGCCCCGCAGTGGGTGGGTGAAGTCCTCCACGAAGTCGCCCCGCCAGGCGAGGAACCGCCAGACGGTCAGCACGCACAGGACCACGAAGCTCAGCGCGGTGACGGCCAGGAGGATCCGCGAGAGCACGTTGCGGTGGTCGACGGCGAAGCCGAAGGAGAGGATCCCGGTCGCCATTGTCATCGCGAAGTAGCCCGGGGACAGGCTCCGCAGCGCGGACTGCACCCGGGCGGCGGCGCCAGGCGTGGTCACCCCACCAGCCTAGATCGTGTCCCGATGTGTCTGCGGCCGACCGGCCGTGCGGGTCGTGACGCTCGCCTCAGCGGGACTGCAGCACCTCGACCCGGTTTCCGTGCGGGTCGAAGGTGTGGAAGCGCAGGTAGCCGGCGAAGGTCTCCCGCTCGGCGTCGTCCACCGGCGACCCGGCGGCCCGGAGCCGGTTCGCGACGGCCTCGAGGTCGTCGACGAGCAGGGCGGGATGCGCCTTGCGGGCAGGCACGAACGGCTCCTCGACGCCGACGTGGACCTCGGCGGCGACGCGCCCCGCGTCGTACCCCCGGAACCAGCAGCCGCCGCGGTCGCGCAGCGCCGCGGGCTTGTCGACCTCGACCAGTCCGAATGCCGTCCAGAACGCGCGGACGGGGCCCTCGCCTCCCGGCGGGCAGGCGAGCTGGACGTGGTGCAGGGCGATCATGCCGACTCCTCCTCGCGGGCGGACCGCTGTGCGACGACGAAGATCCTGCGGAAGGGCAGCACGACGCCGTGGCCGTCGTCGGGGTACGCCGCCCGGAGCCGGCCGCGCAGCTCCTCGGTGAACCGTGCGCCGAGGTCCTCGGGAAGCCGCTGGAGGGTCGGGCGGAGGCTGGTCCCCCGGATCCAGTCCAACACCGGGTCCGGACCGGTGAGCACGTGCAGGTAGGTGGTCTCCCAGGCGTCCACCACGCAGCCGAGGGCCTGGAGCGCGCGCAGGTAGGTCTGCGCGTCGTGGGCGCGCGGCTCGGCGACGCCGTCGAGGTGCTCGGCGTACGGCGGCCCGGCCGCGAGCGCGCGCCGAAGGGTGTGGCTCGGCTCGTCGAAGTTGCCGGGCACCTGGAAGGCGAGCCAGCCGCCGGGCCGAACGCGACCGACCAGCTCGGGAAGCAGCTCGAGGTGCCCCGGGACCCACTGGAGGGTGGCGTTGGAGACGAGCACGTCCACGTCCTCGACGGCGGCACCGGCGTCGCGCAGGTCGGTCACCACGAAGTCCAGCTCCGGATGGTCACGTCGGGCCCGCGCCACCATCTCGGCACTGCTGTCGAGTCCCCGCACCGCGGCGTCGGGCCAGCGGCCGGCCAGCAGGGCGGTGAGGTTGCCGGGCCCGCAGCCGAGGTCGACCACGGTCTGCGGCGCCATGGCGCGCACCCGGGCGAGCAGCTCGACGAACGGGCGACCGCGCTCATCGCCGTACTGCAGGTACCGCTCGGGGTCCCACTGCGGTGCCATGGCGTTCCTCCTCATCTCTTGACATCGAGATACTTTGCTCGCCCATTGTCTCGATGTCAAGAATCTTTTGCCCTAAGATGGGCGACCATGGAGCGGGACGAGGTCGACGACATCGTCGAGGCCTGGCAGCGCGAGCGAGCCGACCTCGACCTCGCCCCGGTGGAGGTGTTCAGCCGGATCAGTCGGCTGTCCCGGCTGCTCGACCTGGCCCGTCGCGAGGCGTTCACCGTGCACCAGATCGAACCCTGGGAGTTCGACGTGCTGGCTGCGCTGCGTCGCGCCGGCCGCCCCTACCAGCTCTCGCCGGGTCGCCTGCTCACCGAGACCATGGTCACCAGCGGCACCATGACCAACCGGGTCGACCGGCTCGCGGCGCGCGGCCTGGTCGAGCGCACCCCCTCGCCGACGGACCGGCGTGGTGTCCTCGTCGGGCTCACCAACGCCGGCAAACGGGCGGTGGACGGCGCCTTCGAGGCGTTGCTCGACTCCGAGCGCTCCCTGCTCGCCGAGCTGGCTCCCGACCAGCAGGCCGAGCTGGCTGCGCTGCTGCGGCGCTTGATGGGTCCGCTGCGGTAGGGGTGGTTTCACACGTTCTCCTGTGAAACCGTCACTTCACAGGTGATGCAACACGGGTGAAGTGCCGACTTCCCACGTTCTCCTGTGAAACCGTCAGCGCCGATCGCCCAACGCCAGTCCCACCCCGAGCCCGATCATCGAGACCCCGCCGACGGCGCCGAGAGTCTCGCCGCGACGGCGGGACCTGCCGAACCACTGGCGCAGCTGCGCGGCGACGACCGCCCAGAGGCTGTCGGAGACCAGGCCGATGCCGAAGGCGAGCAGGCCGAGCAGCAGCATCTGGACCTGCACGTGGCCGGCCGCACGGTCGACGAACTGCGGCAGCACAGCGCCCAGGATCAGGAAGCCCTTGGGGTTCGACGCCCCCACGACGTACCCCTGCCGGATCGCGCGACCGCGGCTCAGGGCGGGAGCGCCGGCGAGCATGCCCGGGTCGAAGCCGACCTCACGGCGGCGGCGTACCGCGTCGATGCCCAACCAGACCAGGTAGGCCGCCCCGACGTACTTCAGCACCGAGAAGACCAGCACCGACTCCTGGACCACCACGCCCAGCCCCAGGGCGACCAGCACGGCGATGGTGAGCAGCCCGAGCGAGTTGCCGGCGACGCTGGCGAGCGCGACGCCGCGGCCGTGGGCGAGCGCCCGCCCGATCACGAACACCACGCTGGGGCCGGGGATGGCGATGAGGATGAGCGCGGCGACACCGAAGGCGAGCACCTGCTCGTGGCTGACCATGCGAGGACGGTACGACGCCCGGCCGCCGGCGTCACTCGAGAATCGCGGCAGCCTCGAGCCACTCGAGCTCGAGGGCGTCCTTCTCCTCGGCCAGGGCATGCAGCTCCTGGGAGAGGACGCCGAGCTTCTCGTGGTCGGTCAGGTGCTCGGCCATCTCGGCGTTGAGGGCCGCCTCCCGCTCGGCGATCCGCTCGAGCTGCCGGTCGATCCGGGCGATCGTCTTGCGGGCGGTGCGCTCGTCGGCACTGCCGGGCTTCGCCGTGCGTTCCGCGCCTCTCGACGGCTCTGCAGCGTGCACAACACGCCTCTCGCCGTCTCCAGGAGGCGCAGAAGTCGCCGCTCGCCGGGAGTCGAGGTACTGGTCGACCCCGCCGGGGAGCAACCCGATGGTGCCGTCGCCGAGCAGCGCCCAGGTGGTGTCGGTGACCCGTTCGAGGAAATACCGGTCGTGCGAGACGACGACGAGGGTGCCCGGCCAGGAGTCGAGGAAGTCCTCCAGCACCGTCAGGGTGTCGATGTCGAGGTCGTTGGTCGGCTCGTCGAGGAGCAGCACGTTGGGCTCCGCGAGCAGCAGCTTGAGCAGCTGGAAGCGGCGACGCTCGCCGCCGGAGAGGTCGCCCAGGCGCGCGGTCAGGCGGTCGCCGGTGAACCCGAACCGCTCCAGCAGCGCGCTCGCCGAGACGTCACGGCCACCGGCGGTCCGGGTGACCCGCCGGATGCCCTCGATGGTGGGCAGCACCCGCGCCTCGGGGTCCTCCCCCGCTGTGCCGGTCGACGGATCCTGGGTCAGGTGCTCCAGGGCCACGGTGCGACCCAGCTTCACGCGTCCGGCGGTGGGCGCCAGCGTGCCGGCGACCAGGTTGAGCACGCTGGTCTTGCCGGCGCCGTTGACGCCGACGATGCCGACCCGGTCGCCGGGACCGAGCCGCCAGGTGGCGTGCCGCAGCAGGGTCCGGCCGTGTCCGGCGCCGGCCGACGGGTCTCCGCGCACGAGGTCGACGTCCTCGAGGTCGACCACGTCCTTGCCGAGCCGCTGGGTGGCGAACTGCTCGAGCTGGAGCCGGTCGCGGGGCGGCGGCTCGTCCTCGATGATCGCGTTGGCGGCGTCGATGCGGAACTTCGGCTTCGCAGTGCGCGCGGGAGCGCCGCGCCGCAGCCAGGCGAGCTCCTTGCGGACCAGGTTCTGCCGCCGTGCCTCCGAGGCCGACGCCTGGCGCTGCCGCTCCGCCTTGGCGAGGACGAACGCCGCGTAGCCGCCCTCGTAGCTGTCCACCACCCCGTCGTGGACCTCCCAGGTCGTCGTACAGACCGCGTCGAGGAACCACCGGTCATGGGTGACCACGACCAGGGCGGAGGTACGGCGGTTGAGGTGGTCGGCCAGCCAGGCGACCGCCTCGACGTCGAGGTGGTTGGTCGGCTCGTCGAGGAGGAGCAGCTCGTCGGGCTCGAGGAGCAGCCGGGCCAGCGCGCAGCGCCGCCGCTCCCCGCCGGAGAGCCCGTGCACCGGGCGGTCCAGGCGGATGCCGGCCAGCAGCACCTCGACGACCTCGCGGGTGGTCGCATCGGCTGCCCACTCGTGGTCGGACTTGCCGCCCAGGACGACCTCGCGCACCGTGTGGGAGTCGTCGAGCAGGTCGCGCTGGTCGAGGTAGCCCAGCCGCAGGCCGCGGGGGCGCGAGACCCGGCCGGCATCGGGCTCGTCGCGTCCCGCCATCAGGTTGAGCAGGGTGGTCTTGCCGTCGCCGTTGCGGCCCACGACGCCGATGCGGTCGGTGTCGGCCACGCCGAGGCTGACCTCGTCGAGCAGGACCCGCACTCCGTAGGACTTCGTCACCTTCTCCAGGTTGACGAGGTTGACCGGGTTGGCCATCAGCCGAGCGCCTCGAGTCCACCCGGGCCCTGGCCCGGCTCGACCAGGTGCACCCCGGCCACCGGGCCCAGGGCCGTCCGCACGCCGGCGTACCCCGCCGCGACGAAGTCGTGCCGGACGGCGTCCGCCGTCGGCCGGTCGGCGCACAGGAACACGCACGTCGGCCCCGACCCGGACACGATGCCGCACAGCGCGCCGGCCTCGCTGCCGTGCCGCAACACGTGGGCCAGCTCCGGGCGCAGGTCGAGTGCGGCCGGTTGGAGGTCGTTGTGGAGCAGGCCGGCGAGCGCGGCCGGGTCCTCGTCGGCGAGCGCGGTGAGCAAGCGCGGCGGGATCGTCACGTCGTGGGGTGCGTCCGGGTTCAGCTCGTCGAAGCGGCGGTACACCGCGGGTGTCGGGAGGCCCTCGGCGGCGGGTACGACGACCCACCAGCGCGTGTGCGGGTCGTGCAGCGGCTGCACCTCCTCGCCGCGGCCACCGCCCTCGGCGGTCCCGCCCAGCAGCGCGAACGGGACGTCGCTGCCCAGGGCGGCCGCGAGGGCCAGCAGGTCGTCGTCGGAGGTCTGCAGGTCCCAGAGCCGGTCCAGCGCCACCAGCGTCGCCGCGGCGTCGGCGGAGCCGCCGGCCATCCCGGCCGCGACCGGGATCGACTTGTGGATCGAGATCGCGGCCGTGGTGTCCAGGCCGTGGTGCCGGGCCAGCGCCGTCCCGGCCCGGACGGCGATGTTGTCCACACCGCCCGGCACGGCCACGGCGCCCTCGCGTTCGAGCTCGGGGGCGACCACGTCGACGCTCCACCCGGACCCGGTGCCCACTGTGACGTCGTCGTGCAGGCTGACGGCGTGGTAGACGGTCGCCAGGGGGTGGTAGCCGTCCGGCCGTCGCCTGCCGACCCCCAGGTGGAGGTTGATCTTGGCCGCCGCCCGCACGGTCACGGTGGCGTCGTACTCCCGGGCCAGGCTCACCGGCCCTCCTCCCCCAGCTGTCGCGGCCTCGGGCGGTCCGGTCGCGGGTCCGGTCGCGGGCTCGCACCCGTCGCCGGCGTGGCGTCCGGAGCCGGGCCGGGCCCCTCCCTGTCCGACACTGCGGCGAGCTCCTCGGCGACCCGCACGAAGTCGTCGATGCCCAGCTGCTCGCCCCGGGTCATCGGGTCGATGCCGGCCGCCCGCAGCGCCGCCTCGGCGACGTCCACGGAGCCGGCGAGACCGCGCAGCGCCGGGCGCAGCGCCTTGCGCCGGTGTGCGAAGGCGGCGTCCACCACCGCGAAGACCTGGTGCCTGCCCACGCTGGTCGCCGGCGGCTCCCGCCGGGTCCACGCGACCAGGCCCGAGTCGACGTTGGGCGCCGGCCAGAACACCGACCGCCCGACCGCCCCGGCACGGCGTACGTCGGCGAACCAGGCAGCCTTGACCGACGGGATGCCGTACGCCTTCGAGCCCGGCCCCGCCGCGAGCCGGTCGGCGACCTCGGCCTGCACCATCACCATCCCGCGCTCCAGCGACGGCAGCAGCGCCAGCAGGTGGAGCAGCACGGGCACCGAGACGTTGTAGGGCAGGTTCGCCACCAGCGCGGTCGGCGGCTCGCCCGGGACCTCCCGGATCCGGAGCGCGTCGGCGAGGACGACCTCGAAGTGGGCGGCCTGACCGGGGGCGTACGCCGCGACGGTGGCGGGCAGCTCGGCCGCGAGCAGCGGATCGACCTCGACGGCGACGACCCGGCGGGCCACGGCGAGCAGGCCCAGGGTGAGCGAGCCCAGCCCGGGGCCGACCTCGAGCACCACGTCTGCGGCGGTGACGCCCGAGCCGTGCACGATCCGGCGGACCGTGTTGGCGTCGATGACGAAGTTCTGTCCCCGCTGCTTGGTGGGCCGCAGGTCGAGTCCGGCAGCCAGCCCGCGGACCTCGGCCGGTCCGAGCAGGCGTGGGCCCTCGGTCGTCGGCTCGGGGGGCGCGGTCACCCGGACAGGCTAGACGGGGCCCAGACGGGGCACCGTGGCGCACCTGAGCCCGGCGCCGTCCGGCGGCCAACCCAGGCGTTCACCCAAGGAGTTCGCCCAAGGAGTTCACAGGGACGCGGCGCGGACCACCATCACGTCGGGGAGGCCGCTCTTGAGCTCGGTCCAGGTCTCCCCCTCGTCGGCGGAGCCCCAGACGCTGCCGTTGCGCGCGCCGAAGTAGATGCCGGCCGTCTCGTGGTCGTCGGCGCACATCGCGTCGCGCATCACCCCGGCGTAGAACCCCGAGGGCAGCCCCTTGCCCAGCTCCTCCCAGGTGTCGCCGGCGTCGCGGGAGCGCCACACGCGGGCCTCCGCGGCCACCGGGTAGCGCTGCCCCGAGCCGCCGAGCGGGAAGACGTAGACGGTGTCGGGGTCGTGGGGGTGCACCACGACCGGGAAGCCGAAGTTGTTGGGCAGCCCCTTCTCGATGGAGTCCCAGGTGACGCCGCCGTCGCTCGACCGGTAGACGCCGCCGTGGTTCTGCATGAACAGCCGCTCTGGCTGCGCAGGGTGCCGGGCGACCTTGTGCACGCACTGGCCGAACTCCGGGTACTGCTGCCCCTCGGGCATGAACTCCGCCTGCACCCCGGTGTTCTGCGCTGTCCATGACCGGCCACCGTCGCTGGTGGCGTAGACGCCGCCGCTGGAGATGGCTGCCAGCACCGAGTCGGGGTCGTGCGGATGGGGTACGACGGTGTGGAACGCCTGCCCGCCGTAGCCGGCACCCCACTGCTGGCGGTGCGGGTGCTCCCACAGGCCGCGCTCGAGCTCGAAAGACTCCCCACCGTCGCGCGACCGGAACACCGCGCCGGGCTCGGTGCCGGCCCAGACCGTCTGCTGCTCGAGGCCGGGCGTGATCTGCCAGACCCGCTCCAGGGACGCCCCGGTGTCAGCCGGGAACGCGATCTTGCCCTCCTGCCACGAGGCGCCCAGGTCGTCTGACCGGAGCAGTCGCGGCCCGGTCCAGCTCGACGAGGGCCCCGCGAACAGCCGCGGCGCCGGGCCACGCTTGTCGATGGCCGCCGAGTAGACCTCCTCCATGTCGCAGAGCGGACCCGTCCACTCCCACTCCCGGCGGGTCTCGTCGGACCGGCCGAGCCAGAGTCCCTTGCGGGTCCCGACCATCATGATGGTGCCTGCCATGGTTCCTCCCAGCGGCTATTGTTCCTAACAGGAACATTAGGGCCCAGGAGCTGCCGTGAGTCAAGACCTTCCGATCACGTCGTACGCCCTGCTCGGGCTGCTCACCTTCGGCCAGCCCCTGACCGGCTACGAGCTCAAGCAGCGGGCCGACCGGACGCTGCGGTTCTACTGGACGGCGCCGGCGATGAGCCAGGTCTACAGCGAGCTCGCCCGGCTGCACCGGCGCGGGCTGGTGCGCAAGGAGGGCCAGGGACGCGGAACGGCGTACTCCCTCACCACGCGGGGCGACCGGGCACTCCGCGGGTGGCTCGCCGCCACGCCGGTCGGGTTCCCGGTGCTCAAGCACCCGGTGGCGCTGCGGCTGATGCTCGGCGCGCTGATCTCGCCCGAGGAGACCCGGCGGATGCTGCGCGAGCACCTCGACGCGGTGCGGGCGGAGCAGGCCGCCCTGCAGGAGGTGCGCACGTCACTGGCGGGCGCGGACGCCTCCGGCCAGGTGTTCCACCACCCCTCGATGGTGGCCGACTGGGGCCTGGCCTACCTCGACAACGAGGCCGACACGGTGGCGGCCCTGCTCACTCGGCTCGAACGCGAAGAGGCCGACCGCTCATCGAGGTGAGCGAGCGGCCGCGCGCCGGCGTGCAGTTTCACAACCCCGGTTGTGAAACTGCGACTGGCCGAATGTTGCAACATTCGGCCAGTCGCAGTTCTGTTCGGTCAGTGACGCCCGCCGTGCGTCCGAGCCGTGCCGGTCAGTTGTACGGCGCGCCGCAGACCGGCCAGGCACCGTAGCCACCCTCGGCGGCGCGGACCCGCTCGGCGACGGCGATCTGCTGCTCGCGCGAGTTCTCGCTGGGCAGCCCGCTGCCGCCGTACGCCTGCCACGTGCCGAGGCTGAACTGCAGCCCGCCGTAGTAGCCGTTGCCGGTGTTGGCGGCCCAGTTGCCGCCGGACTCGCAATCGGCGATGGCGTCCCAGACGCTGCTGCCCGAGGCGTAGTTCGCCGGCGCCGGCGCCGGGGCCGGCTGCTCCTTGGTGCCGACCCTGACGATCTGCGCCACCGGCTGGCGGGTCACGTCGCTGGAGACCTGCTTGCTGCGGAAGACGTCACCGTTGTGCAGGACGAGCGCGTAGACCACGTTGCGCAGTCCGTCGACGCCCTCGCGGACGACCTTGCTGTCGCCCTCGTACATCGAGCTGTCCTCACGGCGCACGGTCTCGAAGTCGATGGCCTGGCCGTTGACGTGCTTGCGGGTCTTCTTCACGAACGTCACCGTGATGCGGTCACCATCGACGAGGATCGGGTGCTTGGCCCGGTCCTTGCTGGCGCGGTGGATGATGTCGTCGCGGTCGACCTTCACGTCGAGCTGCTTCAGCGCCTCCCGGACGCTGCGCGCCGGAACATTCACCTGGCGCGGCTTCTGCTTGCCGACCTTCACGGTGAGCCGCTTGGGCGTGGTGACGCTGAGCTCCAGGCCAGAGCGGTCGATGTCGGCACCACGGCTGGTCGAGAGCCGCGCCCCGGCGTAGCGCAGGTCGAGCTGGCTCAGCGCCGCCGAGACGGTGGTGGCGGTGGTCCAGCGGGTGGTCTCGTTGCCGTCGACGTCGAGCGACAGCGGGCGACCGAAGTGCACCGAGATCTCGGTGCCGTCGCTGATGTCAGAGCCGAGCGAGGGCAGCACCACGTCGTGGCTGCCCACGTGGACGCCCTCGGCCTCGAGCACGTCGCCGACGTTGCCGCTGAAGGTGCGGACCGTCTGGCTGTGGCCGTCGAGGGTGAGGGTCACCTTCTTGCTCATGGTCGTGTAGCCCACCGTCGTGGCGACCAGGGCCACCATCACCGTGCTGACGAGGCCGATCAGCCAGGGCTTGCTGTTCTGGATGTGCGTGAGAAAGCGGCGCACAATGCTCCGATGTTCGCAGGTTCCGGGCCACGGACCCCGGCGCACCACCTACCTTGCGGATCCCCCGGTGGCGCATCGAGACGAGACAAGAAGCGATCCGCTCCCGGCCAACAGCGATCGACGATAAGCACGGCTTTGCCCCATTCGCAAATGCCGACACCGCTCAGCGGTGGATCCACGCGAGGCCGGTGGGGCAGGTCACGGGGTTCCTGTGGCCCCGGTCACGAGCGCACAAGCGGCGCTCCCAGCGTGCAGAATCGACGCCTCGGCGGTCCGAGAGCGCAGCGAATTGACGCCTCGGCGGCCTGGGGCTGCAGGGAAATGACGCCTCGGCGGACTCACCAGGATCCGCCGAACGCACGGTCGGTGTTGGCCTGGATCGCCCGGCAGAGCTGGGTGAGGTCGCACCCGAGGGTGTCGGCCATGGAGCGCACCGTCAGCGGGACGAGGTACGACGCGTTGGGGCGGCCGCGGTGGGGCATCGGGGTGAGGTACGGCGCATCGGTCTCGACGAGCACCCGGTCCAGCGGGGTGACCCGGAGGGCGGCGCGCAGGTCGTCGGCGTTCTTGAAGGTCACGGTGCCGGCGAACGAGAGGAACGCGCCCCGGTCCAGGCACTCCCGGGCGAAGGAGGGGCCACCGGAGAAGCAGTGCATCACCCAGCGGTCCGGGGGGCCGACCTCGTCGAGGACGGCGAGCACGTCGGCGTGGGCGTCGCGGTCGTGGATGACCAGGGTCTTGTCGAGCCGGCGGGCCAGCTCCACGTGTGCCCGGAACGACCGGTGCTGGGCCTCGCGACCCGACGCGTCGGTGCGGAAGTAGTCCAGGCCGGTCTCCCCCACGGCGCGCACCCGCTCGTCGAGGGCGAGCTCGCCGATCTCGGCGAGCGCCTCGTCGAGCCGCCCCTCGGCATCCAGCCGGGGCGCCTCGTTGGGGTGCAGTGCGACGCCGGCCACGATCGCCTCGAACCGGTGCGCGGCCTGCACCGCCCAACGGGCACCGGGCAGATCACAGCCGATCTGCACGATCCGGGTCACCCCGACCGCGGTGGCCCGGTCCAGCGCCTGCTCGACGCCGAAGTCGTCGCCGACCTCGATGTCGAGGTGGCAGTGGTTGTCCACCACGGGGGCGGGCAGGGGCTCCGGGCTCTCCGGGCGGCCACCCCTGCGGTCGGCGCTGCGGGTGCCGGCCATCACTGCCCTGCCTTGTGGACGATGTCGTAGACATAGCGCTTCGGCACGCCGCTGCGGCGCGCCACCAGGGCGATCGCGTCCTTGCGGCTGCTGCCGACCTGCTCCTCCGCTGCGACCAGCCGGGAGAGGGTGGCCGGGTCGTCGACCGGACCGGGCTCCGGCGCGCCCTGCACCACGATGGTCACCTCACCACGGACACCGGCGGCCGCCCACTCGACCAGGTCGCCGAGGGGCCCGCGTCGTACCTCCTCGTGGGTCTTGGTCAGCTCGCGGCACACCGCGGCCGGGCGGTCGGCACCGAGCACCTCCGCCATCGCAGCGAGGGCGGTCGCGGTGCGGTGCGGGGCCTCGAAGAACACCAGCGTCCGCCGCTCCTCGGCGATCTCCTCGAGACGTCGTACCCTCTCCCCGGCCTTGCGCGGCAGGAAGCCCTCGAAGCAGAACCGGTCGACCGGCAGGCCGCTCACGGCGAGCGCGGTCAGCACGGCGCTCGGTCCCGGCACCGCGGTGACCGGGATGCCCGCCTCGACCGCCGCGGCCACCAGCCGGTAGCCGGGGTCGGAGACCGACGGCATCCCGGCGTCGGTCACCAGGACCACCCGCTGGCCCTCCTCGAGCGCTTCCAGCAGGAACGGGGTGCGGGCGTGCTCGTTGCCCTCGAAGTACGACGTCACCCGGCCGCTCGGGGTCACCGCCAGGTCGGCCAGCAGCCGCTGGAGCCGACGCGTGTCCTCGGCGGCGATCACGTCCGCGCCGGCCAGCTCGGTCGCCAGCCGCGGGGCGGCGTCCTCGACGCGCCCGATCGGCGTGGCGGCGAGCACCAGCACCCCGGTCCGGGCACCGGTCCGCGCGTGGTCAGGCATGGCGCCGATCATGTCAGCCCTACCCTTGTCGCCGTGACCCTGGCGCCGCTCTCCCGCACGGCACGCGGCGACGTCGTCCCCACCGCGGTGGAGCGGGCCCGGTCGGGGCTGCCCGACGACCGGCTGCTCGCCTGGGCGGGATCGCTCGCCGTCACCCTGCTGGCGGCATTCCTGCGGTTGTGGGACCTGGGGCGACCGCACAAGTTCCTCTTCGACGAGACCTACTACGCAAAAGACGCCTGGTCGCTGGTGCACCACGGCTTCGTCACCGGCTACGTCGACGACGCCAACGAGCAGATCCTGGCCGGGCACCTGCACGGGCTCTTCACCGACCAGCCCTCCATGGTGGTGCACCCCGAGGTTGGCAAGTGGCTGATCGGCGCCGCGGAGAGCATGTTCGGGATGGACCCCTACGGCTGGCGGTTCGCGCCCGCCGTGGTCGGTGCGCTGATGGTGCTGGTGATCATTCGGCTCGCCCGCCGGCTGACCGGCTCGACCCTGCTGGGCCTGGTGGCCGGCTTGCTGATGTGCTTCGACGGGATGCAGTTCGTGCTGTCCCGGCTGGCGCTGCTCGACATCTTCCAGGCCTTCTTCGTGCTGCTCGCGGTCGCGTGCATGGTCGCCGACCGCGACGCGATGCGGGCCCGGCTGGCGGACCACGTCGGGCGCCTGGACCCACCGCAGCTGGCCGGCTCGTCATGGGGGCCGCGACTGCTCTGGCGGCCGTGGCTGCTCGCCGCGGGCGTGTGGTGGGGCCTGGCCCTGGGCACCAAGTGGTCCTCGATCTTCCCACTGGCGGCGTTCGGACTGCTGCTGTGGCTCTGGTCGGCCGGTGCGCGCCGCTCCTTCGGCGTGCGGCGATCGGTGCTGAAGGCGGCGCTGATCGACGCGGCCCCGGCGTTCGGCTACGTCGTGCTGCTGCCCGCGGTCATCTACGTGCTCACCTGGACCGGGTGGCTGCTGCACGCCGGGGTCTACGAGCAGGCGCTCTCCGACACCCAGTACGGCCCCTACTGGGGCAGCTACCTGCAGCACGACGCGCACGGCTTCTTCCCCGAGCTGTGGCAGTCACTGCGCTCGCTGTGGCACTACCACCACGACGTCTACACCTTCCACACCAAGTTCCTCGACGACGCGACGCACGTCTACCAGTCCAACCCGCTGGGCTGGCCGATCCTCAACCGTCCGGTCGGCATCGACGCCCAGCTCGACATCCCCGCGGGCAGCCAGGGCTGTACGGCGAGCGGCGGGGAGACGTGCCTGCGCCAGGTGCTGCTGCTCGGCACCCCGGCGCTGTGGTGGTTCGCCACCGTGGCGCTCGTCTGGTCGGTCTTCGGGTGGCTGGGCCGGCGCGACTGGAGGTACGGCGTCGTCGTGGTCGGCGCGCTGTCCTCGTGGTTGCCGTGGCTGCGGTACGACGACCGGCCGATCTTCAGCTACTACGCGATCGTGATGGAGCCCTTCTTCGTCATCGGGGCGACCCTGCTCCTCGGTGAGATCCTCGGCCGGGCTCCGTCGTACTCCCTGCGCCGGCGGGTCGGCGCCGTCACCGCCGGTGCCGTCGTGGTGCTGGTCGCGCTCAACTTCGCGTGGTTCTGGCCGATCTACACCGACGGCCTCCTGACCCAGTCGGAGTGGCTGCAGCGGATCTGGTTCAAGCGCTGGATCTGAGGTGCGTGCACCGCCGAGAGGTCAGTTCCGCACCGCCGAGAGGTCAGTTCCGTACGCCGAAACCGAGCGGAATCGACCAACCAAGGCAGCGAAGGTGGCCTCTCAACGGCGCAGAACTGGCCCTTCAACGGGGCAGGACTGACCCTTCAACGGAGGTCGGCCAGCGGGGTGCTCTCGTCGGCCAGCCGGTCGGGGTCGACCTTGGTGCCGACGAGGGCGCGCAGGTCGTCGTTGACGTCCCAGACGTTGACGTTCATGCCGGCGGTGACGACGCCGTCGTGCAGCCAGAAGGCGATGAACTCGCCGGAGTCGAGCGAGCCGCGGACGACCACGTCGTCGTCGGCGGAGCCGCGCCCGACGTACTCCATGCCGAGGTCGAACTGGTCGGTGTAGAAGTACGGCAGCCAGTCGTAGTGGTCGTCGGCGCCGAGCAGCACCCGGCCCGCGAGCTTGCCCTGCCGGATCGCGTTGTCCCAGTGCTCGACCCGCAGGCGGGTGTCCAGGGCGGTGTTGAAGGCGTTCGCCACGTCACCGACCGCCAGCACGCCTTCCTGGGCGCGGAGCTGGTCGTCGACGACGACCCCGTTGTCGACCGCGAGACCGGCGTGCTCGGCGAGCTCGGTGTTGGGCGCGGCGCCCACGCCGATGACCACGAGGTCAGCGGGGAACAGCTCTCCCCCGGCTCGGACACCGGTGACCTTGCCGCCGCCTTCTCCGGAACCCCCGGAGCCCTCGATGCCGGCGACCTCGATGCCGAGCCGGAGGTCGACCCCGTTGCGGCGGTGCAGCTCGGCGAAGTACTGACCCAGCCGGTCGCCCATCGCGGCGCGCAACGGCACCGCGGAATACTCCAGCACGGTCACCTCGGCACCGGCCAGCCGGGCCGCGGCCGCCACCTCGAGCCCGATCCAGCCGGCACCGATGACCACCACGCGGGTGCCCTCGCCGAACGCCTCCCGCAGCGCCAGGCTGTCCGGGATGCGCCGCAGGGTGTGCACGCCGGAGAGGTCGATGCCCGGCAGGGACAGCATCCGTGGCCGAGCCCCGGTCGCGAGCACGACGTCGGCGTACGACAGCGTCTGCCCTGACTGCAGCCGCACTGTCCGGTCCGCCGGGTCGAGCGCGACCGCAGCGTCGTCGAGGTGCGTGACGACGCCGTGCTCGGCGTACCAGCCCTCGTCGTGGACGTAGACGCTGTCCGCCTCCTTCTTGCCGAGCAGCACTTCCTTGGAGAGCCCCGGCCGCTCGTAGGGCCGTTCGCCCTCGTCGCCGACCAGGGTGATCGGCCGGTCGTCGCCGGCTTCCCGGAGCGTGCCGATGACGTGCGCCGCCGCCAGCCCTGCTCCCACCACGACCAGACCCGGCTCGGCGCCGGCTGCAGACTCGCTCATCGCTTGCTCCTCTCACCGATGGCGGCGAAGAACTCGCTCCGGGTGGCCGGGTCGCTGCGCAGCGCTCCGGTCAACGCGGTGGTGCGGGTCCTCGCCCCCTCCACCTTGGCACCCCGCAGGCTCATGCACGAGTGCTCGGCTTCGACGACCACACCGACGCCGCGAGGGGTCAGGTTGTCGTCGAGCCAGTTGGTCACCTGCTGGGTGAGCCGCTCCTGGACCTGCGGGCGCCTGGCGAACATCTCGACGACCCGCGCGAACTTGGACAGGCCCAGGATCCGGTCGCCGGGCAGGTACCCGACGTGCGCGACGCCGGTGAAGGGAAGCAGGTGGTGCTCGCACACCGACTGCACCGGGATGTCGGCGACGACCACCATCTCGTCGTACCCCTCGTCGTTGGGGAAGGTGGTCATCTCAAACTCGCGCGGGGTGAACATCTCGGCGTACGCCGCCGCCATCCGCCGCGGGCTGTCCACGGTGCCCGGGGCCGCGCAGTCGACGCCGAGCGCCTCCAGGAAGCTACGGGCGGCGCCTTCGGCAGCCTCGAGGTCGATCAGGGGCGCCCGGACGGTGGTGCCGGCCCGAGCCGTCACCACCAGCGCGCCGGAGGTCGCGTGCGTCATCCGTGCCGCCTCTCGTGCGCCGCTGCGAGCTGGGCCAGCGCGAGCGCCGCGACGAGCAGCCCGAAGTCGCGCAGGGCCACGTCGTAGAAGCCGGAGAAGGTCAGCAGGTCGACGATGATCCCGGCCAGCCAGAGCGCGACGACGTAGCCGCCCCACCGGGGCGCGAGCGCCACCAGGATGCCGGCCACGATCTCGATGACGCCGACCAGGTGCATCGCGGTCGACGCGCTGCCCGGGACGAGGTCGTTGATCCACGGGGCCAGGTAGCCGGTCCAGTCGGTCATGACGTTGGTGAACTTGTCGATCCCGAAGAGGATCGGCGCGACCGTGAAGACGGTCCTGAGCAGCAGGAAGGCCCGCTCTGCGGGCGCCAGGTCGGTGATCGCTGCCACCCGTGCCTGACGATTTTGTAACGTACTCATATCTCGACGTTAGAACCAGAAGGGTCTATCGTCAAGAGTGAGAGCAGATAGAGGAGGACGGGCGATGACGGGATCCGGGGACTTCACTCGGGACGTCGCCGGCATCGGTGCGCTGGCCGACGAGGTACGCCGCGAGCTCTACCTCTTCGTGAGCGGTCAGCAGCAGCCGGTCAGCCGCGACCAGGCGGCTGCCGAGCTCGGCCTTCCCCGGCACCAGGCGAAGTTCCACCTCGACCGACTCGAGGCGGCGGGGCTGCTCGAGTCCGACTACGTCCGGCTGACCGGTCGCACGGGACCCGGGGCCGGCCGGCCGGCCAAGGTCTACCGCCGTACGACGCAGGACATCGCCGTGTCCCTGCCGGGTCGCGAGTACGCCCTCGCCGGCGAGCTGATGGCCGAGGCGATCACGGCCGCGACCCGCGACGGCGTTCCCGTCCAGCAGGCGCTCGAGCAGGTGGCTCGCGCACGGGGGCGATCGATCGGTGCGGCGGCGAGCGGGCAGGGCAGCCCACTGGAGCTGGCCAGGGAGGCGTTGGCGCGCTTCGGCTACGAGCCCCACGACGAGGACGGCCGCCTGGTGATGGCCAACTGTCCCTTCCACGCCCTGGCCGAGAGCCACACCGAGCTGGTGTGCCAGATGAACGACGCGCTGCTCGGCGGCGTGTGCGAGCGCATCGGTGGCCTGCACGCCGACCTGGAGCCGGCCGAGGACCGGTGCTGCGTGGTGATCAGCTCGGCTCGTTGAGCAGCTCGGCCAGCACCGCCGCCTGGCTGTGCTCGAGGTCCCGCGTCGCCGTGAGCAGGATGACCGTCCCCTTGCCCGACAACGCGCGCAGCTGCTCGAGCGCCTCGCCGGCGGCGCCGCCCTCCAGCTCGGCCCGGTAGCGCCCGGCGAACACGTCGTACTTCGCGGGGTCGTGGGCATACCACGTGCGCAGCTCCGTCGACGGCGCGACGTCCTTGAGCCATACGTCGAGCGCCGCCTTCTGCTTGCTGAGTCCCCGCGGCCAGATCCGGTCGACCAGGACCCGCTGGCCGTGGGAGTCCTCGGGGTCGTCGTACACGCGGCCGGTGCGCACTCGTGGCATGTCTCCAGTCCTACACCGTCGACCCGTGCCCCGCCCGGCCACAATGGGGACCATGGACTTCCTGGGCACCCCGTCGCACCCCAGCTTCGGCCTCGACACCTTCGGCGACACCGGGCTGGAGGCCGACATCCCCACCCCGATGGCGCAGGTCATCCGGGAGGTGGTCGAGGAGGGTGTGCTCGCCGACGCGGTGGGCCTGGACTACATCGGGCTGGGCGAGCACCACAGGGCCGACTACGCGATCAGCTCCCCTGACGTGGTGCTGGCCGCGATCGCGGCACGGACGCAGCGGATCCGGCTCGGCACCGGCGTGACCGTGCTCAGCTCCGACGACCCGGTCCGGGTCTTCGAGCGGTTCGCCACCCTGGACGCGATCTCCTCGGGCCGCGCCGAGGTGACGATGGGCCGGGGCAGCTTCGTGGAGTCGTTCCCGCTCTTCGGCTACGAGCTGGAGGACTACGAGCCGCTGTTCTCCGAGAAGCTCGACCTCTGGGCCCGGTTGCTCGACGAGGGGCCGGTCACCTGGCAGGGCCGGTTCCGGCCCGCGCTGGACGGCCGGCAGCCGTTCCCCACCACCGAGCGCGGCCGCCTCCCCACGTGGGTGGGCGTCGGGGGTACGCCGGAGTCGGTGGTTCGCGCCGCGTCGTACGGCTTCCCCCTGGTGCTGGCGGTCATCGGCGGCTCCCCGGCAAGGTTCGCACCCCTCGTCGAGCTCTACCACCGTGCCCTGGCGCAGCAGGGGCTCGATCCGCTGCCCGTGGCGATGCACTGCCCCGGCCACGTTGCCGCCACCGACGAGCAGGCGCGCGAGGAGCACTTCGGCCCTCAGCGCGACACCTTCGCCCGCATCGGGAAGGAGCGGGGCTGGGGGGAGCCGATGAGCCGCGACGACTACGACACGATGTGTGGCCCGCAGGGTGCCTACTTCGTCGGCTCGCCGGAGACCGTGGCCGAGAAGATCGCCGGGGCGATGCGCACGCTGGGGCTGTCCCGGTTCCAGCTGAAGTACGCCGTCGGCGCGCTGTCCCACGAGGCGCGCTGCGAGTCGATCCGGCTCTACGGCACCGAGGTGGTGCCGCGGGTGCGCGAGATGCTGGCCTGAGCCCTTCCGCTGGAGCGCTCCGTGTGGTCGGCTGGCAGGGATCGACCACAACGAGCACGAGGAGGACAGATGGCCACGAGGAGCGCACGCGTCGCCTGGAACGGGACCCTGCAGGACGGGTCCGGGCAGGTGGAGATGACCAGCAGCGGCGTCGGGACGTTCGCCGTCAGCTGGCCCCGGCGCACGTCGGAGGACGCGGAGGGCACCACCAGCCCGGAGGAGCTCATCGCCGCGGCCCACGCGTCGTGCTTCTCGATGGCGCTCTCGAAGGAGATCGCCGATGCCGGCGGGACGCCGCAGGCGCTCGACGTCCGGGCCGACGTGCACTTCGGTCCCGACGAGAAGAACGGCGGCTTCGCGATCACCGGCATCAAGCTCACCGTCGAGGGTGAGGTCGACGGGCTCGACGAGGCGACGTTCAAGAAGGCCGCGGAGGGCGCCAAGGGCGGCTGTCCGGTCAGCAAGGCGCTCACCGGCACCACTATCGAGGTCGAGGCCTCGCTGGCCTGACCGCGGACCGGAGCGTGCGCCCCGGGGCGGGAGGCTGTGTGCGCCTCCCGGCCCAGGGCCCGGATCCGCCGCCCGACCGCGTCGGGTCGGGTCGGGTCGGGTCAGTGCAGGCGGACCCGCGGGTCCAGCACGGCGTAGGCGACATCCACCAAAATGTTCGCGACCACCACGGCAGCCGAGGCGAACAGCACGATGCCGAGGATGACCGGCAGGTCCTGGCGGGTGATCGCGTCGATGGCGGTCTTCCCGAGACCGGGAAGGCTGAAGACGGTCTCGGTCACCACCACCCCGCCGACCAGCTGGCCCAGGTCGATGCCGAACTGGGTGACCACGGGCGTCAGCGCGCTGCGCAGCCCGTGGGTGACCACGACGCGACGCTCGCCGATGCCCTTGGAGCGGGCGGTGCGGATGTAGTCCTCGCCCAGCACGTCCAGCATGGACGCGCGGGTGAGCCGGGTGTACGTCGCTGCGAGGACGAGCGCGAGGGTCACCCACGGCAGGATCATGTGCACGAACCAGCCCCAGGGATCGTCCCCGAGATGGACGTAGCCTCCTGGCGGGAACCATCGGATCCCGGCGAGGGTGAGCTGGAAGTAGAGGAAGTAGAGCAGCAGCAGGCCGAGCAGGAACGTCGGCATCGAGTAGAAGAACAGCGCGAAGCCGGTCAGCGACCGGTCGATGAAGGAGCGCGGGAAGACCGCGGACAGGACGCCGTTGCTGACCCCGAGCACCATCCAGATCACGGCTGCTCCCACGGCCAGCGAGATCGTGATGGGCAGGGCTTCGGTGATCATCTCCGAGACCGGCCGGCTGTAGTAGTAGTCGTAGCCGAGGTTGCCGTGCAGCGCCTTCCACACGAAGTCGACGTACTGCTTCCACACCGGCTGGTCCAGTCCCAGTCGCTCACGGATCGCCTCGATCACCTGCGGGCTGGCCTGCCGGCCGGCCATCGTGCGGGCGACGTTGTTGGGCGTCACGAAGAACAGCGCGAACACCGCCATCGTGATCAGCCACATCACGAAGACACCGAGGAAGGTACGGCGGATGAGGAATCTCAGCACGTCAGTCTCCTCCCTTGGCCGCCATCATCCGGTCGGTGCGCGGGTCGAACGCGTCGCGCACCCCGTCACCGAAGAGGTTGAACGCGAGCGTGGTGATCAGCAGGGCCAGGCCCGGGTAGAACACGAACCACCAGGACGTCGTGTAGTACTGCTGGCCCTGGCTCAGCATCCCGCCCCAGTCCGCGGTCGGCGGCGGCAGCCCGAGGCCGAGGAAGGACAACGTGGCCTGCACCACGATCACCACGGGGATCAGCAGCGTGGTGTAGACGATGACCTGTGCCAGCACGTTGGGGAGGATGTCGACGAACATGATCCGGCCGCTGCCGGCCGCCAGCGAGCGGGCCGCCTCGACGAACTCGCGCTCGCGCAGGGACAGCACCTGGCCACGCACGATGCGGGCCACCGACGCCCAGCTGAATGCGCCGATCACCAGCACCGTGTTCAGCAGGCCGCCGCCGACGATGGAGACCAGCGCGATCGCCACGAGCAGGAACGGGACCGACAAGATGATGTCGATCAAGCGGGCCAGCACGGTGTCGACCCAGCCGCCGAGGAAGCCGGCGGCGAGGCCGACGACGACCCCGATGGAGACGGTGATCGCGGTCGCGACGACACCGACGAGCAGCGAGATCCGGGCACCGTAGGCGATCCGCACGAGGATGTCGCGGCCGAGTGAGTCGGTGCCCAGCCAGAACTCCCCCGAGGGCGGCATCGGCAGGCCCGCGGGCGAGAGGCCGGTCTTGCGGTACTGCTGGTTGGGCGGGTGCCCGGTGAGGTCGGCGATGAACGGCGCGAAGACGGCGAAGAGCACGATCAGCCCGATCACCACCAGGCACACCATCGCGACCTTGTCGCGCAGCAGTCGGCGGGCGGCCAGCGCCCACGGGCTGCGTGCCTCGATGGCCGCGGCCGTGTCGGCCGGCGCGGTGTCACCGCCGGCGCCGGGCGCCGGATCGGTGCGGGCCATCTCCTGCTCGCTCATGAGCCGCTCGCCTCCTTGCCCCGAGAGAGGTCGTCGAGGTTGGTGTCGTCGATCTGGGTGTCGCCGATCGTCGGACGCGACCCGGCCAGCTGCTCACCGGCCGCCAACGGGTGCAGGCACGCCGTGACGTGCTCCGGCGGGTCGCCCAGGACCGGCTCCGTCGGCGGCAGGATCTGCACGCAGTCCTCCTGCGCGCGGGGGCAGCGGGTGTGGAACCGGCAGCCCGACGGTGGGTTCACCGGCGAGGGGATGTCGCCGGCCAGCACGATCCGCTCCCGGCTGTCGGCGACGTCGGGGTCCGCGACCGGGAGGGCCGAGAGCAGCGCCCGCGTGTACGGGTGCCGCGGCAGCTCGAACAACATCTCGGAGGGAGCCGTCTCCACGATCTTGCCGAGGTACATCACCGAGATCCGGTCACTGACGTGACGGACCACGGACAGGTCGTGGGAGATGAACACGTAGGTGAGCCCGAAGTCGTCCTGGAGGTCGACCAGCAGGTTGAGCACCTGCGCCTGGATGGAGACGTCGAGCGCCGAGACCGGCTCGTCGCACACGAGCACCTTCGGCCGCAGCGCGAGCGCGCGCGCCACGCCGATGCGCTGCCGCTGGCCACCGGAGAACTCGGCGGGGAAGCGGTTGTAGTGCTCGGGGTTCAGCCCGACGCGCTCCATCAGCTCCTGCACGCGCACCCGGCGCTCGCGGCCGCTGACGATGTTGTGGATGGCGTAGGGGTCGCCGATGATCGAGCCGACCCGACGGCGCGGGTTCAGCGAGCCGTAGGGGTCCTGGAAGATCATCTGGATCTCGCGACGGACGGGGCGCATCTGCTTGCGCGAGAGGGTGGAGATGTCCTGGCCGTCGAACTCGATCGTGCCGCTCGTGAGGTCGTAGAGCCGGGTGATGCAGCGGGCCAGCGTCGACTTGCCGCAGCCGGTCTCGCCGACGAGGCCGAGCGTCTCCCCGGGCCGTACGTCGAGGTCCACCCCGTCGACGGCGTGGACGTAGTCCTGCTGGCCGCCGAAGAGCTTGCCGGACTTGACCGGGAACAGCTTGTGGACGTCGCGCACCTTGATCAGTGGGTCGGTGGTCACGCGGTCTTCTCCCTCCGGGACTCCAGCTCCTGGCGGGCCGCCACCCTGGCTTCCTCCTCGACCGGGAGCCAGCACGCTGAGTGGTGGTCCGCCTCGCCGAAGACCTCGCGCAGCGGCGGCGTCTCGGCCCAGCACTTGTCGAAGGCGTAGGGACACCGCGGGGCAAACGGACAGCCCTCCCTCAGCCCGATCAGGCTCGGTGGCGATCCGGGTATCGGGGTCAGCCGCGTGTCGCCGCCGCCCTGGGCCGGCAACGAGTTCAGCAGCCCCTCGGTGTAGGGGTGGTGCGGGCGGTAGAACAGCTCGCGGCGCGGAGCCTTCTCCATCACCGCGCCGGCGTACATCACCGCGACGTCGTCGGCGACCTGGGCCACCACGCCGAGGTCATGGGTGATCAGGATGATGGCCGTGCCGAACTCCTCCTGCAGCTTGGCCATCACCGAGAGCACCTGCGCCTGCACGGTCACGTCGAGCGCGGTCGTCGGCTCATCTGCGACGAGCAGCACGGGGTCGTTCGCCATCGCCATCGCGATCATGGCGCGCTGGCGCATGCCGCCGGAGAACTGGTGGGGGTACTCGTCGACCCGCTTCTCGGGATTGGGGATGCCGACCAGCCGGAGCAGCTCGACGGCGCGCTCCCGGGCCGCGTCCTTGGAGACGGACCGGTCGTGGGCGCGGATCATCTCCACGATCTGCCAGCCCACCTTGTAGTACGGGTGCAGCGCGGACAGCGCATCCTGGAAGATCATCGCGATCCGGCTGCCGCGCAGGGCGCGCAGCGTCGCGGTGTCCGCGCGCAGCAGGTCGTTGCCGTCGAACCGCGCCTCCCCGGAGATCTTCGCCCCGCGGGTGAGGCCGGTGATCGTCTGGGTGCTCACGCTCTTTCCCGAGCCGGACTCCCCCACGATCGCCAGCGTCTTGCCGGCTTCGACCTCGAAGGACACCCCCCGCACCGCACGGACCACGCCGTCGGGGGTGTCGAAGGAGACCTTGAGGTCCCTGACCTCCAGCAGTGCCATATCGCTTCCTCGGGTCGCTTCCCTGGGTCGATCCTGTCGCCGCGTTCCCGCCGGGCGCATGGCCCGGCGAGAACGCGGCCGGACACCGGTCCGGGACCCGCTCAGCGCAGGCCCCGGACCAATGACAGCACTCAGCCGCCCTGCTTGTCCTTCTCCAGCCACACGTTCGTGGGGTCGAACGCCTGGTAGGTGGTCATGTAGATGGCGTTGTGCACCTGGGCCGCGTGGTAGCGGGCCTCCTTCGGGTTGGTGATCGGGAAGAACGCAGCGTCCTTCATGACCTGCTCGTCCGCCTTGGCCCACAGGTCTGCTGCCTCCTCCTCGGTCTTCGCCGCGGCTGCCTGGTCGATCAGCTTGTTGGCCTCGGGGCTGTCGTAGAACCCGAAGTTGCTGCCGATCGGCGGGAAGGCGGCCTTGCCGTAGAACAACGGCTTGAAGTAGGACAGCGCCGCGTTGCCGTACCAGTCGGCGCCCCAGCCGGCCAGGGACAGGTCCCAGACACCGCGCTTGGCCACGTCGGGCACCTGCAGGTACTTGGTGTAGAAGTCCGCGTCCGGGGACTCGACACCGGTGACCTTGATGCCGATCTTCGACAGATCCTGCTGCACCGTCTGGAAGGCCTTGGAGCTGGCCTCCGACGACGGCCGGTAGAGGAACTTCATGGTCAGGCCGTTGGGGTAGCCGGCCTCCTTGAGCAGCTGCTTGGCCTTCTCCGGGTCGTACTTGTACAGGTCGATGTCCTGCGAGCCGAGGATGTTGCCCGGCAGCACGTGGGTCAGCGGGTTGTTCAGGTCCGGGCCGTTGAGGACCTGGATCAGGTTGTCCCGGTTGATCCCGTACTCGAGCGCCTGGCGGACCTCGAGCTTCTGCATCGCCTTGTTGTTGTTGGGCGAGACCATGTTGAACACGACGTACGGGTTCGACGACGCCGTCTCACCGATGGTGAGGTTCGGGTCCTTGGTGCTGATCAGGCCGGGGATCCGCGAGGGCGGCGGCGCGACGCCGAAGGTGATGTCGGCGTTCTCCGTGCCGGTCTCCAGCTGCTGCTGCATCGACTCCTGCGAGACGGTCATGTCGACCACGATGCGGTCCACGTAGGCCTTGCGCAGCGGGTCGGAGGACGGGTCCCACGCGGGGTTGCGGGTGTAGACCAGCTTCTTGGTCGGCGTCCAGGACTCGACCTGGTAGGGGCCGTCGGAGAGCAGGTTGTCGGCCAGCTCGGGGCTCGCCGGCTTGTAGGCCAGCCACTCCTCGGGCGCTGCCGAGAACGCGGGCATCGCCAGCATGTCGACGAAGTACGTCGCCGGCTGGTTCAGCGTGAAGACCAGGGTCGAGTCGTCCTTGGCCTGGATGCCGGCGACGTCGTGGCCCTTGATGTAGTCACCCATCGCCTTGGCCGTCGGCTGCACCTTGGCGAAGCCGTCGCAGTACTCCTGGAAGCCCTTGATCAGGGTGATGAAGTCGGGCAGGCCGCCGAACGGCTGGTAGGGGTTGCACGTGCGCTTGATGCCCCGCACGAAGTCGCCCGCGGTGACCGCCCGCTCCGGCGAGCTGTTCCACTTCACTCCGTCGCGCAGCTTGATCGTGTAGGTCATGCCGTCGGCGCTGATCCCACCGTTGTCCGTGGTCGGGAGCTCCTGCGCCACGTCGGGGGACGCCGTGGTGGTCTTCCCCTCCTCGGCGGGATAGCTGAACAGCTGGCGCGACCACATCCGCAGGTTCAGGTAACCCAGGGAGTAGTAGCTGATGTTCGGATCCATGTAGTCGACGTCGCTGGTGCCGAGGATGTTCAGCGTCCCGCCCTTCACGGCGTTCTCGGTCTCGTTGTGACCGCCGCTGGTGTCGGTGCTGCCTCCTCCGCTTCCGCACGCCGTCAGGACCAGTGCGGCTGCACAGGCCCCGATCGTCGCTTTCATCCATCTGGTGTTGGCACGCATGTGGTGCTCCCCTCATCCGGCAGAGTTCTCACCTGACGTTAGGCAGCGGACCCCGCCCCCTCCACCGGGCGGGCAGATTGTCATGGGGCCGTCACACGGCGTCCGGGCTTCTCACCCATTCGCTGACAAAGGGGTCACAATCTGGCATCGGCTCCTCGGATTCCGATGGATCGTGCGGCATAGTCGAAGGAGAGTGCCGGCCGCGCACGGCGATCCCGGACGCGCCGGACGAGCAGAGTCTGGCCTGGAGTGCACCCACACGTGAGCAAGCAACTGCTGTTGATCGAAGACGAGCCGCGCGTTCGTCACGGGCTGACCCTCGCCCTGGAGGACCAGGGCTTCAGCGTGGTCCAGGCCAGCGACGGTCAGGGCGGCCTCGAGCGGCTCGCCGAGGACCATCCCGACGTCGTCCTCCTCGACGTGATGCTCCCGGATCTCGACGGCTTCGCCGTCTGCCGGACGATCCGCAAGCACAGTGACATCCCCGTGATCATGGTGACCGCGCGCACCGACAGCACCGACGTCGTCGCCGGCCTGGAGGCGGGGGCCGACGACTACGTGACCAAGCCATTGGTGGCCAGGGTGCTCTCCGCGCGGATCAAGGCGCTGCTGCGCCGGGCCGCCGACTCCTCCTGCGACGAGCTCGACGACGGCATCATCGAGGCCGGCGACCTGCGCATCGACCTCGGCGCAGCCATCGTGAGCCGCGACGGCGACGAGCTGCCGGTCACCCGCACCGAGTTCAAATTGCTGGCTGCACTGGCCCGGGCCGAGGGCAACGTGTGCAGCCGCGAGCACCTGCTCGAGCAGGTCTGGGGCTACGGCTACTTCGGCGACAGCCGCATCGTCGACGTGCACGTCCGACGGCTGCGCGCCAAGATCGAGCGCGACCCCTGCCGGCCGGTGCACGTGGTGACCGCGCGCGGACTGGGCTACCGCCTGGCCCACTAGCGGGAGGCGCCATGACCTCCCGCCCGGGACCGCGACCGGCACGCCGGTTCAGGCGCCGACTGGGGCTGCGGCTGCGCCTGTCGCTGCTCCAGGGCGCGCTGGCCCTGCTGATCTGTGGCGGCATGGCGACCGCCCTGTGGCTGGTCAGCAGCCACGTCCTGCTGGAGCGCAACCGGGCCGTCGCCACGGCGCACGCCGCCTCCAGCGCCCAGGCTCTCGCCGGCGGCCTGGACCAACGTGGTGCCGCTCCGCCGGCCCAACTCCTCGAACGGATCAGCCGCCCGCCCGGGACGCTGCTCGTGCTGTGGCACAAAGGGGTCTGGAGCACGACCGCCGACCATCGCCTCGCCGGGCTGCACGCGCCGCTGGCCGACCTCGCGCGATCGGCACCACCCCGCACCGAGCGGATCGCGGTCGACGGCTCGGAGATGCGCGTCGTGGGTGTCCCGCTGCCGAAGGCCGCCGGCTACTACTTCGAGCTGTCCTCGACCGAGGACGTCGACCGTGCGCTCGACATCCTCAAGTTCACCTTGCTGGGCGGGTCCGTCGCCATCGCACTGGTCGCCGGAGCGCTCGGCTGGGTCGCCGGCAACCGGGCGCTGCGGCCGCTGGCCGTCGTGTCCGAGGCAGCGGCCGCGGCGGTCGCCGGCAAGCCGCACGCCCGACTCGACGCCGAGGACGACCCGGACCTCGGTGAGCTGGCCCGCTCGTTCAACAGCACCACGGAGGCGCTGCGACAGCGGGTGCAGGCGGACAGCCGGTTCGCCGCCGACGTCAGCCACGAGCTGCGCACACCGCTGACCACGATGCTCAACTCCATGGAGGTCCTGGCCGCTCAGCGCGACGCCCTACCGCCACGGGGCCAGGAGGCCGCCGACCTGCTCGACGCTGAGCTGCAGCGCTTCCAGCAGCTCGTGCTCGACCTGCTGGAGATCTCCAAGGCCGAGAACGACCAGCACCCGCGGTTGCAGCCGACCCGAGTGGCCGACGCCGTGCGGATGGCCGCGGACGGCGCCGCCGGCCGACCGGTCACCTGCGTCGAGCCGTCGGCCGAGAAGGTGCAGCTCGATCTCGACCGCCCGCGCGTGGACCGGATCATCGGCAACCTGGTCCGCAACGCGGAGCTGCACGGCGCCGGCTGCACCGCCGTGCACGTCACCGCCCGACCCGATTCCGTGGAGATCGCCGTCGAGGATGCCGGGCCGGGCATCCCACCCGAGCGCCGTACCCGCGTGCTGGAGCGCTTCGTGTCGACAGGGTCGGGGCCCGACGGCGGCTCCGGTCTCGGACTCTCGATCGTCCAGGTGCACGTCCGGGCACACGGGGGGGAGCTCCGCTTCGAGGATCGTCCGGGCGGCGGCACCCGGGCGGTGGTCACGCTGCCGCGCGGGAGCCGCACCGAGGTGCTGCGCACCCGCGAACGGCGGAGCTGACGGCGTACCGGTGGTCCCGGATCAGCTGGTGGTCGTCAGCTGGTGGTGCGGAAGGACGGCGCCCCTGCCGCCGGGTCCCACCACGCGCCCCCTTCGTCGCGCCACCGGTCACGATCGTCGGCGTCGGGAGCACCGAGCACCTCCTCCAGCAGCGCGGCGGCGGAGTGGCGGTTGCCCGGTGTGGCCGCCGCCAGCAGCGCTTCCTCGCCCTGGCTGCGGTTGAAGCCGGGAGGCACGACGAGGATCTTCAGCACGGCGCCGTCGGAGGTGCGCAGCTGCAGCAGGTGCGTGTCGTCACCGGGGAACGAGCCGGCCTTGATGTAACCGCTCGCGAGCGGCACCCGGTGGGTGTGCCCGTCCCAGTCGGGAGGCGAGTACAGGACCCGGACGATCCGGGCCTTCTCCCGCGGGAAGTGCTCGACCAGGTCGGGCAGCTCCGTGGCCAGGTCGCGGGTCTGGGGCCACCAGCCGCCGTCGAGCCGGTCGCGACCGAAGTGGTCGGAGAGGCTCAGCCGGAGCGGCAGGCGAGTGGCGGTAGGGACATCTGTCGACGCCGTCATGGCGTCCCACCTTTCGACCGGCGCACAGGCTCCGGGTCCGGAGGCTGCGGCGCAGTCATTCCCCTCCAACCTATCCCGCGTCGGCCAACCGCCGAGGCGCGATCGAGTCAGTCGTAGCGGACCTCGGGGCACTCGGCGCACTCGAACATCCGAACGTGACCGAAGTCGTCGTACTCGATGGAGACGAGCCGCCACTGGTGGACGTGCGTGGGCACCAGGCGCAGGGCCGGACGGACCGGAGGTCCGGGAGCTTCGGCTGCGGGAGTCGCCATGGTGTCTCCTTCCCGAGATACCTACCAGGTCTCGCACCCCGTACCCGCTGCCAAACCCACCTCGTCCCCCTCGCCGTCTGGTCAGCTCAGCGGAACGCCGCGACCCCGGTCAGGGCCTGGCCGATCACCAGCTGGTGGACCTCCGAGGTCCCCTCGTAGGTCAGCACCGACTCGAGGTTGTTGGCGTGCCGGAGCACGGGGTACTCCAGCGTGATGCCGGCCGCACCGAGCAGGGTGCGGCACTCCCGGGCGATGGCGATCGCCTCGCGGACGTTGTTGAGCTTGCCGAGGCTGATCTGCTCGGGCCGGACCCGGTGCTCGTCCTTGAGCCGGCCGAGCTGCAGGGCCAGGAGCATGCCCTTGCCGAGCTCGAGGGTCATGTCGGCGAGCTTGGCCTGGGAGAGCTGGTAGGCCGCCAGCGGCTTGTCGAAGATCTCCCGCTCCTGGGAGTACCTGATCGCCGTCTCCAGGCAGTCGCGGGCAGCGCCGAGCGCCCCGAAGACGATGCCGAACCGAGCCTCGTTCAGGCACGACAGCGGTCCGGAGAGGCCCTTGGCCTCCGGGAGCATCGCCGACTGCGGGAGGCGGACCTTGTCCAGGACGAGCTCGGCGGTCACCGACGCGCGCAGCGAGAGCTTCTTCTTGATCTCCGGCGCTGAGAAGCCCGGAGTGTCGGTCGGCACCACAAAGCCGCGCACCCCGTCGTCGGTCTGCGCCCAGACCACCGCGACGTCGGCGACGGAGCCGTTCGTGATCCACATCTTGTTGCCCGAGAGCACCCAGTCGGTGCCGTCCTTCACGGCGCGGGTGCGCATCCCGGCAGGGTTGGAGCCGAAGTCGGGCTCGGTGAGGCCGAAGCAGCCCAGCGCCTCGCCGGCGGCCATCCGGGGCAACCACTCCTGCTTCTGCTCCTCCGACCCGTGCTGCCAGATGGCGAACATCGCCAGGGACCCCTGCACGCTGACCAGCGAACGGATGCCGGAGTCACCCGCCTCCAGCTCCATGCAGGCGAGGCCGTACGCCGTCGCGTTGGTGCCCGCGCAGCCGTAGCCCTCGAGGTGCATGCCGAGCACGCCGAGGCCGCCGAGCTCCTTGGCGAGCTCCCGGGCGGGGATGCTGCCCGCCTCGTACCAGTCCGCGAGCTCCGGCTTGATCCGCTCCTCGACGAACCGGCGCACGGTGTCTCGCATCGCACGCTCCTCCTCGCCGATCAGCGCGTCGGTGTCGAACAGCGCCAGCGGGCTCTGCGGCTTGCGATCGGGCGTGGTGGCCATCGGTGTCTCCTCAACCAAACAGTGTTAGTTTTACGGTAGGGGGCTGACCGGCCCCGTGGCAAGTTCGATGTCAGGAGACCACGATGGGGCGTCCGCCGGTGCCGCTGCTGAGCCGCGATCGGATCAGGGACGCCGCGCTCGAGCTCGTCGACAGCGAGGGCCTGGCCGCCCTGTCGATGCGCAGCCTCGCCCGGGCCCTCGGAGTCCAGGCCGCCTCCCTCTACACGCACTACCCCACCAAGGACGCCGTCCTCGATGCGGTGGCGAACCTGCTCACCCGCCAGGTGGACACCACGGGGTTCGACGTCGACTGGCAGGAGGGCCTGCGCTCGTGGGGCCGGTCCTACCGCGCGGCACTGCAGCAGCACCCCAACGCGGCGCCGGTGGTCGCAGCCGGCACCGGCGAGCGCGCCGACTTCCTGGCCATGGCCGACGGGGTGCACGGCGGGCTGGTCGGGCACGGCTGGCCGCCGCGGTATGCCACCATGATCGCGGCCTCGGTGAAGTACCTCGTGATCGGCGCGGCCACCACCCCGTTCGGCAGTGGCTTCGCCGACGACACGACCGTCTACCTGGAGCGCTACCCCAACCTGGTCCAGGCGCACCGCATTCGTGAGCACGCCGAGGAGATCGACGCGGACAGCTTCGAGCTGGCGCTCGCCTGCCTGATCACCGGCCTGGAGTCGGTGTACGCCGAGGTGCGCAGGGACCAGCTGGACCCGGCACGCCGCTGAAAGGATGTCCGGGGCGGACCCCTTGAAGTCGATCGGGCTGTTCATCGCTGCAGCCGTCGCCGAGATCGGTGGGCGCCGCCTCGTCTGACACGGCCTTCGCGAGCACCGCGGCTGACTGCGAACGGGAGCCCGACACCACCTCACGATGGGGGCGCCCCAGCCGGCCGCCTTGGACCAACTGGCCCGGCTGGTCTGGTCGACTTCTGCTCAGTCGCGACACGCGTGCCCTGTTTCAGGATCCACACACAGCCACTGACCTGCGGGTTTGGTGGAGCTGAGGGGATTCGAACCCCTGACCTTCCCATTGGGAGAGATGCCGCTCCCAACTTCGGAGACTCACGTTGAACCTCGGAGAACACCCGCTGACGTGTCACTCCCGAGCAGCGCGACGCGACGGCAGCCAAAACCTTGGGCAAGTCAGCGTTGGGCTTGGTCTCCCGAAGGCCGTGCAAGGCCCCCGCCTGACGTTCGTCTGGTGCGGCGAGGAATCAGAGTCCGAGCATCGCGGTGGTTACCTCGTCGGCCGCTGCGTCTCGCAGGGCGGTGCCCATGTCATCGAGGACGAGCAACCGGGCGGCAGGGATCCCCGCGGCGAGTGCTTCACCGTTGCCGACCGGGAAGAATGGGTCGGCGCGACCGTGCACGACGAGCGTCGGCAGCCTGAGCTCGTCGAGGCGCTCACGCCACCGCGGCGCGCAGTCGAGCCCGGCGAACACCGTTCCGAGTTGATTCGCCCGCTGGACCGCTGGCTCGCTCGACGGTGTGCGGTCCCAGATCCGTGCCGCGGTCACGCGCGCCTGCTCCGGGTCATTGCCCAGTAGTTCGGCGACGTCGGCAGCGAACGCGACGACGGCACGCCGGTCGGTCCAGTCGGGCATCGGGCGAGAGAACAGTGCGGCCATAGTCGCCGCGTCGTGGTCCGGCAGATCTTCGTCGACTGGGCCAGGCGCGACCGGTCGGGTGCTCACCAGCGTCAGCGCCGAGAACGCCGTCGAGTGGTCGAGTGCGGCGACTTGAGCGACCATTCCGCCGACCCCGACGCCGCCGAGGTGAGCCGACCCGGCGCCGAGCGTGCTGACGAGCGCGGCCGCGTCGGCGGCGAGATCACGCAGGTCATACCCCGGTGCATTTGGGTCGAGGGTCGTCGACGCCCCGCAGTCGCGCAGGTCGTAGCGGACCACACGCTTGCCCTTCGCCGCGAGCCGCTCGCACATCGAGTCGGGCCACGACAGCATCGTGGGTCCGCCGGCCAAGAGCACGAGTGGATCGTTCTCGTGGCCGAATGTCTCGATACCGAGTTCCACGCCGTTCGCCCGCACGGAGGTCATTGCGCTCATAGTTGTTCCTTCCATTGGCTGGGATCCCAAGTGGGCCGCTGGCGGTGGGCGGCAGCTCCTCCCACCCGGAGTTCGCAACTCGGGATCGCGTTCGGCGCAGTGGCAGGCTGCACAGGCTGCCAGGTGTCGGCCGCGGCGGGTGCCGGCAAGGGTGGGCGGTACTCACGGCTGGGGTTCCAATGGCGCCCTGCGCGGCATCAGCGCGACGATCGGGAGGCTGACGGCGGTGACGGCCATCACGACGATGAGAGTGACTTCCATCGCATGGGCAAGGCCGGAGGTTGCGGCTTGGAAGAAGAGCGACGTGACGGCGGCCGACCCGATCCCTGACGCGAGTTGTTGAATCGAGCTGAGGGAGCCGCTGGCGCTACCAGCTTCGTCAGGCTCCGCTTCGCCGAGAGCGACGGTGGGGATCGTGGTGAAGCAGAGACCGGTGCCGATCCCGATGACGAACAATGCCGGGGTCAGCGCCCAGAGGGTGAGGTTCGTCCCGGAGCGATCGACGAGGGTCAGGATCCATCCGCAACCGACCAGGGAGACGGCGAGGCCGATGAAGACGAGCCTGCGACCGAGCTTGGCGACCAGGCCACCCATGGCGGCGAATGCGCTGGCGATCAGCCCCAGGGTGAGCGGCACCAGGCCGAGCGAGGCGTTCCGCGGGCTGGCGTGCAGCCCCTCCTGCAAGAACAGCGACAGCACGAGGAACAGGCCGGCGCCGGCGGCGAAGACGGCCAGCCCCACCAGCATTCCGGAAGTGAACCCGCGGTTCTTCAAGAGCGAGGGCACGATGAGCGGGTGGGTTGCGGTGCGCTGACGGTGCGCGAAGCCAGCGAAGAACAGGGTGCCGACGGTGATCGAGACGACGGGGACGGCGCTCCAGCCGCGGGTCGAGCCGTCGATCAGGCCGTAAAGCATCCCCGTCATGGCTACCGCAAGCAGGCCGGAGCCCCAGCCGTCGACGACGGTAGACCGGTCGCCGTCGTCACGCGGCAGGATTTTGACGGCTATGACCAACCCGATGGCGCCAAGGATGATGTTTGCGAGAAACATCGGGCGCCAGGACAGGCCGAACAGGTCGGCGTCGATGATGAATCCGGCAAGGACCGGGCCGCCGAGACTCGAGATACCGAGGACCGGGCCGAAAAGCCCGAACGCCTTGGCGAGCATGTCGCGGCTGAACGCCTTCGTCATGATCGCCATGCCTTGCGGAATGAGGAGAGCCCCGAACGCTCCCTGAGCAATCCGGGCGACGATGAGCAGGGTCGGGTCAGGTGAGAACCCGGCGACTGCCGAAGCAAGTGTGAACCCACCCATGCCGATCAGGAAAAACCTCCGTTGGCCGAACTTGTCACCCATCCGTCCGCCGACCACGAGCAGGACACCCATGGCGAGCATGTACGCCGGTCCCAACCACTTGATCAGACTCTCACCGCCGTTGAGATCGCGGGCGATGGTGGGGGCCGCGAGGTTGGTGATCGTCGCATCGATCACGTCGAGAGCGTCGGCGAGCAGCACCAGGCCCAGGATCGCCCACATCCGGCGGCCGGAGCCGCGTGGGGTGGCCGCGCCCGGCTGCGTCGAGTTGGTCATGAGCAAGGCCCTGCCCCTACCCGGTAGATGATCACTGCGTCCCCCCCACGTTCGTGACTTCAGCGCCGATCCCGTCCTCGGGAAGGGGGAGCACGTCCGGCGTCTTGGTGTAGCCCAGCTGTTCGATCACGCGCCCGTCGCTGACTCGGGTCACGTTCACCCCGAGGACGGACTCACCGTCGGTGGGCCCGTACCGGTAGCGCCAGCGCACCGTCGCCCAGGGACCACCGGTGAACACGTGGTCGACCTCGAAAACGGTCGACTGATCGGCCATCAGCTCGGCCCAGAACGCGACGCATGCGTCCTTGCCGACGTACGCCGTGCCGTCGGGTGCCGGCTGGGCCGACACCATCAGGCAGTCGTCGTGAACGACGGCCGCGAGTGCTGCCACGTCACGACTCCGGAACGCTTCGTTGAAGCGGTCGATGACGTCGGCCGTGGTCTGGAAGGTTGGGGCAGTCTGGGCAGCGGTGGACATGACACACTTTCCTTGGGAGTAGAACGATTAGTCTATCGAAGAACCATATAGAATGGTCGATCTACGGTCAATCCCAGGGAGGGCACATGGTGCCAAAGAAGACTGCGGGGCCCCGCGAACGTCTGCTCAAGGCCGCCCAAGACCTCTTCTACTCACACGGTGCCGGCGTCGGCGTCGATGCTCTCCTCAAGGAGGCGAACGTCGCCCGCCGATCCCTGTACGAGCACTTCGGCGGGAAGGACGGACTGGTGACGGCAGTCCTCCAACGCGCCTCCGAGGAGGACCTTGCGTGGTACGAGTCCGCGCTGGCCCACGCCACGGAGCCGCGCGACCGGCTGCTCGGCCTGTTTGACCAGCTGGACGAACTCGTCTCGAACGACAATTTCCGGGGCTGCCGCTACTTCGCCACCGACCTCGCCTTCGCCGAGCCCGGCCATCCGGCACATGCGGAGACCGAGACATTCCGCCGCCGCCTGCGCGAACTCCTCGTCCGAGAGCTCGAGGCACTGGGCCACAAGCAGCCGCAGCATGCGGCCGAACAACTGCACCTGCTGATCGAGGGCACCCTGGTCAGGGGGGCCAGCCAGGTCGGTGGGCATCCGGCCCGGGCTGCGCGTGACCTCGCCGCCCTGATGCTCGACGGGGCCTGATCATGTCGGTGATCGAGGATGTGCGCTTCCTGGGCTCGGACCTGGAGCGCTCCTACCAGGTTTACGTGCGCGGCAGGTTGAAATTCCGCGTCAAGCAGATCGTGTACGTCGCATTCTCGCTCGACGAGACCGAGATGGGCTTCGCGTTCCCCAAGGAGGAGCGGGCGGCGCTGGTAGCGGGTGAGCCGCACAAGTTCCACCTGCCGTCGGTGTCGGACCTGCGCTTCAACTGGATACACGCCGACCTCGCGGCCCTGGACCCGGCCGAGGCTCGAGAGCTCGTTGTGGACGCATGGCGCATGGTCGTCCCCCAGAAGCTCACCCGTGCCTACGACCTCGCCCATCCCGATGGTCCGGGCTGACGCCCCGGGAGTCCGTGCTGCTGCTGGTGATCCTTTGGTACAGCACCAACGCCGACAGCCCCGCTGTTTGCTGCCTGCGAGCACACGGACACGGCGAGGACGCGATCCGCAATGGCCGCCACTGCCCTACTCCCGTCTGCTGGCACGTCGAACGGCTCCGCAATGACTCGCTGTCAGCGCCGCTCTGCGGCGTGAGGACTCTGGTGCTGCCGAAGAGGGGCCGATCCAGGAGCCGTTCCCGGAGGACTTGCCGTGCCTGAGCCGCGGTTCGTGCGGTCACGCGGACGTGCCGCAGCCGGCCGTCCGCGTCGCGGATCCGGGTCTCGGCTATCACCCGGTCACGGCGGCGTACCGCGATCGACCCGTAGGCGCCTCCGGGAGTGCGAGGGCGTGCCATCAGTGGCCCCGTAGCTGGTGCCGTCCGTCGTCCTCGCTCTCCAGACGGGTCAGCCAGGCATCGATCTCCCTACTCCGGAAGCGCAACTCACGGCCAACGCGGAAGCCGCGAGGACCACGTCCCTGGCTGCGGAGGTCGTAGATCGTCTGTGCGCTCACGTGCAGCTGGGCGCAGAGCTCAGTCAGCGACAGAACCTGCTCGATCAGCGTGAGCTGTGGCCGGTCAGCACTGCCCTCTTCGTGGGTCTTGATCTCCATGACCAGCAGGTGCGCCAGCCCAACCGCGAGCTCACGAGACCAGCCGAAGCGAGCCGATGGATCGCCCTGCCCTGGCGCACTTCTGGCGAATACTTGGAGACATTCCACTCCGTCCTCCTGGGTAAGGACGGCCGCCACGGCTTCTGACCAGCGGGTTTTGGTGGAGCTGAGGGGATTCGAACCCCTGACCTTCTCCAATGGACAGGCCGTGGGAATCGCTCGGGATCCCTCGGCCGATCTCTGGCCAACTCGCTTAATCTTCAACCCTGCAACGGATCGCGTTGCCTGACGCCACGAACGTTACCCGTAGAGCAGGGATGACCTCGACCCTTCTCGGACTGACTTTGCGCTGACTTTCCGGTACGCACGGCAAGTGGAGGATCCGCGCCACGTGGCTCGTCCACCGGCACACGGTGGAACCAGATTGAGGCGGCGTCGACCCGGGCGTCCTTCGTATCGACGCGCCATGGGTCCTCGTTCGCCCATGTCGCCTACCTGCTGGATGGGTTCTGCGGGATAATGGGCGTCAGGGCTAACGCCCGCCTGCGTTGGTCACCTCACGCTTGAACGTGCCTCGCGGTCCCGCGGCATGCGCCCTGGCGAGCCCCATGACGATCGCCGCACCTGCTAACGAGACCATGCCCGTGATCAGCGCCGCTGCATTCCAGCCAGTCACCTGAGCGGCCCGGGAGCCGCTGGGGTTCGCAGCGATAACGCTGACGATGGTCACACCAATCGCGGACCCCAGGTATCGCGCGGTGTTGTTCGTACCGGTACCGAGCGCCGCCCGGGCGGATGGGACGCTCGCCACGGACTGCCGCCCGAGACCGGCGTTCAAGATGCCGCTGGCCACTCCCGCCACGAGAAGACCAGGGACCAGGCGCCACGGCGTCGCCGCCGGGCTTAGCGACGTCAACAGGAGCATGCCGATCCCGACACTAGACAACCCGGCGACCAACTGCGGATTGCCGGCGAATCGCTGCGGTGCATGTCGTCCCAGCACGGCAGACAGCGCGCTGGTAGCCGACCAGACCGTGAGCAGCCCGCCCGCAGCGAGTGTGCTCAGACCCATTCCGTTGACGAGGAAGGTGCACGCGAACGACATCAGTGAGATCACGCCGCTACCGGTGGCCAGGGCGGCGATTGTGGCAGCGACGAAATCGGGGCGGCGGAACAGCGCCAGATCGAGCATGGGATCTCGGCCGCGGAGCTCAGCCGTGACAAACGCAGCCAGCAGCACCATCGCGAGGACCCCACCCACGGCGGCCCGGCTTAGCGCGCCGGAGCGAACCTCGATCAGTGCCACCAGTAACAACCCCAGTCCGCCGGTCATGGTCACCAGACCGACGAGGTCGAACCGACGCGAACCCGCAGCTGCCGACTCGGCGAACATGGTCCGCGCGGCCACCGCCATGGCCCCACCCGCCAGAGCCAACAGCCAGTAGAACGCGCGCCACTGACCGCTCAGGTCCAACAGGCCGGTTACGAGCGGACCCATCGCGATGCCTGCTCCCAAGCTGGTCCCCCACCAGCTGGCGGCCGCTGCCCTGTGGCGGGCATGCGTCGTCGTGGTCGCCACCAGTCCCAGGCCCGTGGCGACCATCCCAGCCGCGCCCACGCCCGCAACAAGACGACCCACGATGAAGGGTGTCGTCGAGTCGGCCACCGCGCACAACGCGCAGCCCGACGCAAACACCCACGCACCGAAGACAAACATCTTCCGACGGCCTACGTCGTCGGCCAGAGCGCCGACGCTTAACAGGCTCACCGCCAGCCCTACGCTCATGGAGCTCAAGATCCACGTCCGTCCCGCGGGCGCCGCCGACAAGGCTGCCCCCAACGTCGGCGCGTTCCCCAGCGGACCGGAGTAGGCCACCATCATCACCAGTGTGCTGACCGCGGTGAGCATCAGGGCCTTCCCGAATCGGCGACTCTCCTCATGTGAGAGAGCGACTGAAACGGGTGGGGTTTCTGGTCTGTTCACCGAACCAGACTGGCACATATTTGGTCTGTTGACCAGACCGTGCACGGGCTAGAATCGATGTGTGGCCCTGGGTACGCGATATGACCAACAGAACTGTTACCTGGCACGCGCGCTCGAGGTGGTGGGTGAACGATGGACGCTGCTGATCCTGCGGGACTGTTTCTACGGCGTTCGTCGGTTCAGCGACTTCCGGATCCACCTCGACATATCCCGGGCTGTGCTCAGCGAACGGCTCGACACTCTCGTGGATGCCGGTGTATTGACTCGAAGCTCGACGGGCGGTCATGCCACCTATGCCTTGAGCGAGGCTGGGATCGCGCTGTGGCCAGTGATATTCGCCCTCTCCAAGTGGGGCGAAGAGTACGCGCCCAGTGGTCACCCTGGCCGTGTCTTCAGCCATGCCCAGTGCGACACCGACGTCGACGACAGCGGCCGGTGCCCGTCGTGCGGCACCATTCCCGCACCGCAGGATCTCATTGTTAGACCCGGATCAGGAACAACCGCGAGCGAACGAGCCGACGCGGTCGCTCGCGTGCTCCAACACCCGCACCGAATGCTCACTCCGATAGACACCTCGCACTTGTGATTCGGTGAGGTGTGGTGGACAAGAGCTTCGGCCCGGGGACCAGACCAACCTGAGAGGTCAGGAGCTTCGCACGCAAGCCGGACGTCTCGTCGGCGCCGATCGGCAAACTCGGCCCGGGCGTCGCTCCCTCCACCGTTTCCCACATGTTCGGTCGCGTCGAATCTCATCAAGCCTATGCCCGAAGTAGGTATCTGGCGATGGACAGCGCCGCCACCGGGTCCTCCGTTGGCGGCGCTGTCGTGGTGGTCAGTTCACCTGGTAGCCGGCACCTGCGATGGCTCTGCGGACCGCAGGGTCTTTGACGTTGGCTCCGGTGACCTTCAGGGTTCCGGTAGCGGGGTCGACGTCGGTGGCGATGACGCCGGGGACCTGGTTGACGGCGGAGCTGACCTTGGTGGCGCAACTCGTGCAGGTCATGCCCTTGACGGTGTATTCGGTGATGTCGCTCATGTGAGGACACTTCCTTTCTGGATGGTGAGCCGGGGCGGCTCGTTTGCGCCGGCCCCCTTGACGGGCCGGCCGGTTGTCAGACGACGATCTGTTCGGGGGCGCTCTCGGCCTCCGATCCAGCACCGGTGGGGCGACGGAAGAACGCGAGCGTGGTGAGCGCACCGGCTCCGGCGACGATGGCGGCGCCGATGAAGGCCGCGGAGAAGCCCTCGGTGAGGGCCGCCTTGTCGCCCAACTGGTCGGCACCGTTGGCGGCGGCGATCGCGGTCATGACAGCGAGGCCGAGCGCGGAGCCGATCTGGTAGCTGGTGTTCACGATGCCTGAGGCCAGGCCACCCTCCTCCGGACGGGCGGAGGAGAGCGCCGTGCCGAGGGTCGGGATGAACGCCAGCGACATGCCGAGCGCCGCCAGCAGCGAGGCAGGCAGGACATCGACGGCGTAGGAGCCGTCCTGGTCGATCAGCGCCAGCCAGGACATGCCGACAGCGAGCAGCGTCATGCCGGTGACGGTTGCTGCCTTCGGCCCGATCGCCGCAAGCACCCGTGGGGCGAGCGCGATCATGCCGAGCATGATCAGCAGGGTCATCGGCAGGAGTGCGGCACCGCTGGGGAACGCGGTGAAGCCGAGGACCTGCTGCAGGTACAGATTCAGGAAGAACCACATCGGGATCCACGCCGCGCCGAGCAGGAGCTGGGCGAGGTTCGCGGCCGCCAGGTTCGACGCCCGGAAGATCCCAAGCCGCACCAGCGGGGCACGGCCCTTCGCCTGCAGGGCGACGAAGGCCGTGATCAGGACCGCTCCAATAGCGAGCACCCACCAGGTCTGGCCGGAATTCCAGCCGACCTCGGGGGTCCGGACCACGGCGTACACGACTGCCGCAAGGCCGGCGGTGACGGTGACGGCACCGAGAATGTCGACCCGACGACCCGATCCGGCGCCGCCGGCCGGCATCACGCGGGGAACCAGGGCGAGGATGACCAGGGCGATCGGGATGTTGAGGTAGAACACCCACGGCCAGGAGAGGTACTCGGTGATCAGACCGCCGAGGAAGACCCCGGCCGTGCCACCGGCGGGGGCTGCGGCGCCGTAGAGGGCGAGCGCCTTCGGCAGCTCCTTGGGGTTCGAGCCGAACAGCATGAAGAGCAGGGTCAGGGCCGAGGGTGCGATCAGCGCCGAACCCGCGCCCTGGACCGAGCGGCCGACCAGCTCGGTCTCCACGTTGCCCGCGAGGCCGGCGACCAGCGAACCGGCCAGCAGGACCAGCCAGCCGGCGGAGAAGACCCGGCGCGCGCCGAGCACGTCGGACAGTTTGCCGCCCAGCAGGAGCAGGCCGCCGAGTGCGACGACATAGGCATTGAAGACCCACGACAGGTTCTCCTGGGTGAAGCCGAGTGCGGCCTGCATACGAGGCAACGCGACCCCGATGATCGAGGTGTCCATGATCACCATGAACTGGGCCGCGGCGATCACCGCGAGCCCGAGCCAGCGGCGGTTCACCTCCGGTGAGGTTGTCGTTGACATCAGATTCTCCTTCGACAGTGTTCCGGACCATCCGGGACTTCATACTTGTGCAGTACCCTAGGGGGGTACTGTATGTCACCGAGAGCGGACGTTACCACGAAATACCGGAGGGGGGTATCCTGACGATGACCGCGAAGCTAGACGAGAAGGACAACCGCGATGCCGCAGAAGACCAGCACCCCAACCGAGGTCGCCGCCGCAGCCGCAGCGCACGCGGGGCACCAGCACAGCTACATCGCCAACAACACCAAGGACGACTACCTCAAGCAACTGCGCCGCATCGAGGGCCAGGCCCGCTGCCTGCAGCGGAGGGTCGAGGAGGAGAAGTACTGCATCGACATCTCACCCAGATATCGGCGATGACGAAGGCCCTCAAGGCCGTCGCCCTCGGCCTGCTCGACGAGCACATGGCCCACTGCGTCGTCGACGCCGTCCGGGTCGGCGGCTCCGAGGCCGACCTCAAGCTCAAGGAAGCCTCCGACGCCATCGCGCGCCTGGTCCGCTCCTGAACATCCACCCGATTCACGAACCACCAAGCAGCCCGGAAGGAACCAAACCCATGAGCCAGACGAGCACCTACACCGTCACCGGCATGACCTGCGGACACTGCGTCGCCTCGGTCACCGAAGAGATCCAGGAGATCCCCGGCGTCCAGGACGTCGCCGTCGACCTGCCCGCCGGTGCCGTGACCATCACCAGCGCCGAACCCCTCGACGACGCCGCAGTGCGCGCCGCAGTCGAGGAAGCCGGCTACCAGCTCGCATGAGCACCACCCCGATCAAGCTCGTCGGGTTCCTGGCCGCAATCGCCGCGGTCTTCGGCCTCGCGCTCGTCGCCGGCCGAGCCATCGGCCCGGTCGATGACGAGGTCACCAGTCACGACGACGCCCACGCCGCCAATTTCACCGCGGCCGGGCACGAGGACGTCCACGACAAGTCCTCGACCGAACAGCCAGCACAGCCACAGATCCCAGGAGGACTGGTGGTCTCCCAGAACGGCTACACCCTTGCCCTGACCGACGCCCGCGCCCGGCCCGGCCAGACGCGGCCGGTGAGCTTCACCATCACCGGCCCCGACGGGTCCCCGGTGACCGCTTACGACGTCGAGCACGAGAAGCAGTTGCACCTGATCGCCGTACGACGCGACTTCACCGGCTTCCAGCACGTCCACCCCACCTTGGAGAAGTCGACCGGGCTCTGGTCGGTCGATCTGGACCTCGCCCCGGGCACGTGGCGCGTCTTCACCGACTTCAAGGCCACCGGCGCCGACGCGCTGACCCTGGGCACGGACCTGGCCGTGGACGGCGACTACCAGCCCGCCGCCCCGGCGACCGAGAACCGCACCGCCACCGTCGATGACTACGAAGTCACCCTCGGCGGGGACCTGACTGCCGGTGCCGATGCCAAGCTCACCCTGACCGTGAGCAAGGACGGCAAGCCAGTCACCGACCTGCAGCCCTACCTCGGTGCCTACGGCCACCTGGTTGCGCTGCGTGGCGGCGACCTGGCCTACCTCCACGTCCACCCCGACGGCACCCCCGGCGACGGCGCCACCGACCGGGGACCCGCGGTCGTCTTCTACGCCGCTGTCCCCAGCGCCGGCACCTACCACCTCTACCTGGACTTCCAGCACAACGGAGTCGTGCGCACGGTGGCCTTCACCGTGACCGCCGGCGCGAGCAAGGACGCCGAGTCAACTGCGTCCGACGAGCACTCCGGTCACTGACCGCCCACCCAACAAGGAGACACCGATGACCACGCAGAGTCAGCCAGGCGCACCGGCCACCGATCGGCAGATCGAGCTCGCGCTCACCGGGATGACCTGCGCGTCGTGCGCCAACCGGATCGAGCGCAAGCTCAACAAGCTCGACGGCGTGACCGCCACGGTCAACTACGCCACCGAGAAGGCGAAGGTCACCTTCGACCCCGACGTCGCACCTGAGGCCCTTGTTGCCGCCGTCGAGCAGGCCGGCTACGGCGCCTCGCTCCCCCAACCGCCGAGCACCGACGACGGCGAACACGAACCCGAGGTCGACCCGATCACCCCGCTGCGCCAGCGGCTGCTCGTCTCTGCGGCCCTCACCGTTCCGGTCATCGCGATGGCGATGGTCCCTGCACTGCAGTTCACCAACTGGCAGTGGCTCTCCCTGACCCTCGCGGCGCCGGTCGTGGCGTGGGGCGCCTGGCCGTTCCACAAGGCGGCCTGGACCAACCTGCGGCACGGGACGTCGACGATGGACACGCTCGTCTCGCTCGGCACCCTGGCTGCTCTCGGCTGGTCGCTCTACGCCCTGTTCTGGGGCACCGCGGGCACCCCGGGGATGACCCACCCCTTCGAGCTCACCGTGGAACGCACCGACGGCGCCGGCAACATCTACCGCGAGGCCGCCGCCGGCGTCACCACGTTCATCCTGGCCGGGCGCTACTTCGAGCAACGATCCAAGCGGCAAGCAGGAGCAGCCCTGCGGGCACTGCTCGAACTCGGCGCCAAGGAGGTCGCCGTGCTCGGCCCCGATGGCGTGACCGAGACCCTAGCCCCGGTCGACACCCTGACGGTCGGCGACCTGTTCGTCGTACGGCCCGGCGAGAAGATCGCCACCGACGGCGTCGTCGAGCGCGGCACGTCTACCATGGATGCCTCGATGCTCACCGGCGAGTCGGTGCCCGTCGAGGTCAGTCCCGGCGACGCGGTCGTCGGTGCGACCGGGAACGCCGGTTGACGCCTCGTCGTCCGCACCACCCGCGTCGGCTCCGACACCCAGCTGGCGCAGATGGCGCGGTTGGTCGAGGACGCTCAGAACGGCAAGGCCCAGGTCCAGCGCCTGGCTGACCGGATCTCGGGGATCTTCGTCCCGATCGTGATCCTGCTCGCGGCCGGCACGCTGGGGTTCTGGGTCGGCAACGGCAACGGTCTCGCCGCCGCGTTCACCGCAGCGGTGGCCGTTCTGATCATCGCCTGCCCCTGCGCGCTGGGCCTGGCCACGCCGACCGCCCTCATGGTCGGTACCGGCCGCGGAGCCCAGCTCGGCATCCTGAGCAAGGGCCCGGAGGTCCTGGAGTCCACCCGCCGCGTCGACACCGTCGTGCTCGACAAAACCGGCACCGTCACCACCGGCCAGATGACCCTGCGCGATGTCATCGCCGCTGAGGGCGAGGACGCCGATGCGGTGCTGCGGTACGCCGGAGCCCTCGAAGATGCCTCCGAACACCCGATCGCCCGGGCCATCGCCTCCGGTGCCCGCGAACGACTCGGCGCCCTCCCCGCCATGGAGGACTTCGCCAACGTTGAGGGTCTCGGCGTCCAGGGAATCCTCGTTGACGGCCACGAGAGCACGGCCAGCCACGCCGTCCTAGTCGGCCGGCCTCAACTGCTCGCCGAGTGGTCGCAGCACCTCAGCCCGGATCTGCAGCAGGCACTCGAAAATGCCCAAGCCACGGGCGGCACAGCCGTGGCGGTGGGCTGGGACGGCAAGGCCCGTGGCGTCGTCGTGGTCGCCGACGCGGTCAAGCCGACATCGGTCCTGGCGATCCGTGAGCTCCGTGCCCTCGGCCTGCGTCCGGTCCTGTTGACCGGTGACAACGGCGCAGTCGCACAGACCGTAGCCGCCGAAGTGGGCATCGACGAGGCCGATGTCATCGCCGACGTCCTGCCCGCCGACAAGGTCGACGTCGTCAAGCGACTGCAGGGCGAGGGCAAGGTCGTCGCCATGGTCGGCGACGGCGTCAACGACGCCGCCGCACTCGCCCAGGCCGACCTCGGCATCGCCATCGGCACCGGGGCCGACGTCGCCATCGCCGCCTCGGACATCACCCTGATCGGTGGGGACCTGCGGTCGATCGTTTCGGCCATCGCCCTGTCGCGGCGCACGGTCAGCACCATGAAGCAGGGGCTGGTGTGGGCGTTCGCCT
>DASTFI010000095.1:0-33317 GCA_035708765.1 Marmoricola sp. | reverse complement strand
GCAGGCCGCGCTGCTTGGCCCAGCGGCCGTTGCCGTCCATGATGATCGCCACGTGGCCGGGCACCTGGTCGGGCGGCAGGTCCGGCGCGCGGGCACCCGACGGGTGTGCGTCAGGCGCCCTCACGGGCTGCCGGGCGGGTCTCTTCTGGAGACTGCGGCGCATGCTCACCTCTGCTCTCCTCGACGTAGGGCAGCGAGCGCAGCGCGCGCTCCAGGTGCCAGGCGGTGTACGCCGCGACGAGCCCGCGGGCCTCCCGGCGGTGTCGCGCGTCGGCGGTGTCGACGTGGGGCCAGTCACCGGCCAGGAGCGCCCCGAGGAAGGCGACGGTCTCCGCCGCCGGGTGCGCCGAGCCCGGCACCCGGCAGCGCGGGCAGAGCACCCCTCCCGCGGACGGATTGAACGCCCGGTGCGGACCCATCAGGCCGCACCGCGCGCACGCCTCGAACGACGGCGCGTAGCCCGCAACCGCCAGCGAGCGGAGCAGGAACGAGTCGAGGATGTCGGTGGCCCGGTGCTCGCTGCCGGACATTGCGCGGAGCGCCCCGACGAGGAGGAGGTACTGCTGGACCGACGGCTCCCGCTCCTCGGCGACCACCCGCTCGGCCGTCTCCAGCATCACCGAGGCCGCGGTGTAGCGGTCGTAGTCGGCGCTGATCGGATCGCCGTACGGCGCGATCGTGACCGCCTGGGTGATCACGTCGAGGTTGCGTCCCTGGGCCAGCTGCAGGTCGACGTGCGTGAACGGCTCGAGCCGGGAGCCGAACCGCGACGAGGTCCGGCGCACTCCCTTCGCCACGGCCCGGACGACGCCGTGGCGGCGGGTCAGCAGCGTGATGATCCGGTCGGCCTCCGCGAGCTTGCGCGTGCGCAGCACGACCGCTTCGTCGCTGTAGAGGGGCATGACCCCATTGTCCCCCGGCGGGTCAGCCGCGCAGGTGGCGGCTCGCGGAGCCGGTCGCGGATCCCGCACCGAAGCAGCGCTCGACGAAGTCGCGGGCAGCCTGGTCCAGGCGAGCCGGCGAGCGTCGCCACTCCAGGATCGACCGGGCCTCGACGAACGTCGAGTGGGGCAGCTCCTCGGCGAGCATCGCGGCGTCGGCGGCCGGGTGGATCGGGTCCCGCGGGTGCCCGACCACCAGGGCCGGCATCTGCAGCGCCTGGCGCCGGGACGACGGGGGCGCCACCCGCCCGAAGAAGAGCCCGTGCACCACGGCCGCCATCGCAGCAGGCCGCTGGTCGAGCGTCTCGAGGCCGACCCCCGCCCAGAACGGCACGATGCCGCGGGGCACCAGCCGGCTGGCGATCCGCACGCCGGTGACCGCGAGCGGCAGCAGGCGGGAGACGAACAGCAGCGGCGCGAACGCCAGGATGCCCGCCTCCACGGCATTGTCGAGGACCGGCATCTCGAGCAGCAGGCCGTGCACCCGCTCCGGCGCGAGGTCGGCCACCTCGAGGGCGACATTGGCGCCCAGGGAGGTGCCACCCACCACAGCGGTCTGCGCACCGAGCTCGTCGAGGAGCGCGACGACCTGCTCGCCGAACGCGCTCATCGAGTAGAGGCGGGGATCGGCCGGACGGTCCGAGCGGCCGTGTCCGAGGAGGTCGACGGTGACCACGTGGCTGCCGGCCGCGGCGAGCGTGCGCGCCAGCGGCTGGTGCATCCGGCGCGGCATCAGCTGCCCGTGGACGAGGACGACCCACCGGTCCCCTGCGCCGTACTCGGTGAACTCCAGGCGGTTCCCGTCCCAGAAGTACTGGCCGATCCGCTCCGAAACCAGGTCCATGCGCACCACGATCCCAGATCCACGCGCCAGCGCCGCGAGCGCGGACCCGTTGCCGCCGGGCAAATCCCCGAACGGCAGCGAAACACCGACGTGTTCGCCAGAATCGACCTGTGCTGTCGACGGAGGGTGGACTTGCGCGGGTGACCGCTGCGGCCGCCCTCGTCCTGAGCACGCTGCTCGCCGGGATGGCCGGGATCGCGGTCGTCCAGGACTACGACATCTCGGTGGCCTGGTGGCCGGCCGGTGGGCTCGCGCTGCTCGCCGTGCTGATGTCGCCCCAGCGCTGGTGGCCGACGCTGTACGTCGGTCTCTTCCTCGCCTTCGTCGGCGCCAACCTCTTCATGGAGCGCGACCTGCTCGCCTCGCTCGGCCTCGGACTGGCCGCCGTGGCCGAGACGATCGTGGTGTCCCGGCTGCTCGAGCGCACCGTGGGTCGCACGCTGCGCCGGGTGCAGGACTGCTGGTGGCTGCTGCTCATCACCGCCGGGGGTGCGTGCGTCGCGGCTGTCGGTGTGGCCGGCGTCTCGGCGCTCCTGCTGGGCGACCACTTCGGGCACACGCTGGTCACGACCGGCGTCGCGCACACCGCGTCCCTGGTGGTGATCGCCCCGGCGCTGATGGCACCATCCGGGGTGCACCGCTTCTCCCGGCTGCAGCTGGTGCTGCAGTCGCTGGCGGTCGCCCTGGTCGTGTGGCTCACCTTCGGCGCGGACGGGTGGCTCAACATCGGGTTCGCGCTCTACCCCCTGACGATCTGGGCGGCGGTGTCCTTCGGTGCGCGTGTGGTGGCTGTGCAGCAGGTGTTGCTGGCCATCGCCGTGGCCGCCCTCACCGTCGACGGGGGTGGTGTCGTCGCGGAGCGGGCCGCGACCCTCCCGATGGGGCTGGGCAGCCAGGTCATCCAGCTCTACCTGATCAGCCTGGTGATGACCGGGTTGCCGTTGGCACTGGCGATGCGGCAGCGCATCGAGGCGGTCGAGATCGTGGCGGCGCGCGAGCGGGCGTTCCAGGAGAACTTCCTCTCCACCGCGGTGCCGACCGCCCTGCTGACGTTCGACGGCGACCGCCTGGTCTTCGACGAGGTCAACAAGCCGGCGCGGCTGCTGCTGCGTCGCGCTGGTCGCCAGGTGCGCGGCCTCGACGTGGACGACGTGCTGACCGGACCGCTGTCCCTGGTGGTCGAGGCGCACGACCTCGCCGAGGGCCATGAGGCGAGCTGGTCCGGCGACCGCGAGCTCGTCGACGACCGCGTTCGCCACATCGACGTCAGCCTCGCCCTGATCGGCAAGGCGGAGGGGCTGCACCGGCTCTCGATGACGCTGCACGACGCCACCGAGGAACGGGAGACGCAGCGCCGGCTCGCCGCACAGCAGGCGCTGAACCGGGCGATCACCGACTTCTCCCCCAACCCGATGCTCGTGCTCGACGACGACGGCACCGTGCTGATGGCGAACCCGGCGGTCACCGAGGTGAGCGGGTACCGCCGCGAGGACCTCGTCGGACGCCCGCTGTGGGAGGTGCTCGTCCCGGCCGGGCAGCGCACCGGCGTCGCGGAGTACTTCCAGGGCAAGAACGAGCTGCCGGAGAAGGGCGAGAGCCTCATCATCGCCGCCGACGGGCACCGTCGACAGGTGATCTTCAGCATCAGCCCGCTCGCCGGCATCGGCGTCGGCGAGGGTCGCTGGATCCTCACCGCGAGCGACGTGACCGAGGAGCGCCGGGTCGCCCTGCTGATGTCGCACCTGCTGTCCTCCGCCACCACCGTCGCCTTCATCGGAACCGACCTCGACGGCCGGATCATCCTGTTCAACCGGGGCGCTGCGCAGATGCTGGGCCTGGAGCCGGAGCAGGCCCGCGGCCGCGACTTCGCCGAGCTCGTGCGTGAGGAGGACCTGCGCCGCCGGGCCCGGGTCAGCCGCCAGCCCGCCGGCTTCGGTGCGCTCGTCGGCGCGGTCGCCGCCGGTGGTGCGCCGGAGACCCACGACTGGGGCTGGGTGTCGACCACCGGCGCGGTGATCCAGGTGTCGGTGACCGTCAGCCGGATGACCGACGACCTCGGCAGCACCCTGGGCTACTTCTTCGTCGCCCGTGACGTCAGCGACACCCGTCGCAGCCAGGAGATCCTCGTCAAGGCGCTGGACCGCGAGCGACAGGCGGTCGCGAAGCTGCAGGCCCTGGACAGCGTCCGCGACCAGTTCATCTCCACTGTCAGCCACGAGCTGCGCACCCCGATGACGAGCATCATCGGCAGCGCCGAGATGCTCACCGACGGCCTCGTCGGGCCGCTGGACGACGACCAGCGGGCGCTGGTCGAGGTCATCGAGCGCAACGGTGAGCGCCTCCTCGCGCTGGCCAACGACCTGCTCGCGCTCGCGCAGAACGACGTCCCCGGCTGGGCCGAGAGCATGGTCCGGGTCGACCTGCGCAACATCGTGCTGGAGAGCCACGAGTCGGTGCTCTCCCTGCGCACCGGACGTGTCCTCGAGGTCCACTCCGACTCCGGCGAGGTGCCGGCCGAGATCTACGGCGACGTCCAGAAGCTCGAGCGGGCGGTCACCAACCTGTTGTCGAACGCGATCAAGTTCACCCCCGACGGCGGGCGCGTCTGCACCGGCATCCGCGTGCTCGCCGAGGCGGGCGTCGTCCGGCTCGTGGTCTCCGACTCCGGCCTGGGCATCCCCGAGGACGAGGTCGACCGCGTCTTCGAGCGGTTCTTCCGCTCGAGCACGGTGCAGCAGATGGCGATCCAGGGCACCGGACTGGGCCTGCCGATCGTCAAGGACATCGTGGAGAGCCACCACGGCACCATCGGGGTCGAGTCACGCCCCGGCCAGGGCACCACGTTCACCATCGAGCTGCCCCTGGCCGAGACGTTCGAACGCGGTCGGACCGCCGAGGCGGGAGCGCCCCGTCCCGGCGGGCCCGTCAGTTTCCGGCGCGGTTGATCGCGGAGATCACGGCGCGCAGCGACGCGGTGACGATGTTGGCGTCGAGGCCGACACCCCACAGGACCTGGTCGCCGACGGCGCACTCGACGTACGCCGCCGCGATCGCGTCGCCACCGGCGCTGAGCGCGTGCTCCGCGTAGTCGAGCACCCGCACGTCGCCGCGCTCGGCGTACTTCGGGTTGCCGGCCGCCTGCTCCTCCTCGACGAGTCGGTTGAGCGCCTCGACGAAGGCCGCGATCGGGCCGTTGCCGGCGCCGGTGAGCTCGCGGCGCTCGCCGTCGACGTACACCCCGACCGTCAGCTGGTCCTTCTCGCCGGCCGCGGAGGAGGTGTGCACCGAGTTGAGGCTGAGCGGGGCCTCCCGGTCGAGGTACTCCGCGCGGAAGGCGTCCCAGATCGCGGTCGGCGTCATCTCGCCGCCCTCGCCGTCGGTGTGCTGCTGGACGACCCTGCTGAACTCGATCTGCAGCCGGCGGGGCAGGTCGAGGTTGCGCTCGGACTTCATCACGTAGGCCACGCCGCCCTTACCGGACTGGCTGTTGACGCGGATGACGGCCTCGTAGGTGCGGCCCACGTCCTTGGGGTCGATGGGCAGGTACGGCGCCGCCCAGGTGACCTGCTCCACCGGGACACCCTCGTCGACCGCCTGCTGGTCCAGCGCCTCGAGGCCCTTCTTGATGGCGTCCTGGTGGGAGCCGGAGAACGCGGTGTAGACGAGGTCGCCGGCGTACGGGTGCCGCGGGTGCACCGGCAGCTGGGTGCAGTACTCGACCGTCCGGCGGATCTCGTCGATGTCGGAGAAGTCGATCATCGGCTCGATCCCCTGGCTGAACAGGTTCATCCCCAAGGTGACCAGGCAGACGTTCCCGGTCCGCTCACCGTGGCCGAAGAGGCACCCCTCCACCCGGTCGGCCCCCGCCATCATGGCGAGCTCGGTCGCCGCCACGGCAGTGCCGCGGTCGTTGTGCGGGTGCAGGCTGATCACCGTGTTCTCGCGCCGGGTCAGCTGGCGGGAGAACCACTCGATCTGGTCGGCGTAGACGTTCGGGGTGGCCACCTCGACCGTGGCCGGCAGGTTGAGGATGATCTCGCGGTGCTCCTCGGGCTGCCACACGTCGGAGACGGCCTCGCACACCTCGGCGGAGAACGGCAGCTCGGTGGAGGTGAAGATCTCCGGGCTGTACTCGTAGCCGATGACCGTCGTGTCGAGGTAGTTCTCGGCGTGCTTCATCACCAGCTCGGTGCCGCGGACGGCGATGTCCTTGACCTCGTCCCGGCTGGCGCGGAACACCACCCGGCGGAACAGCGGAGCCAGGGCGTTGTAGAGGTGGATGTTGGCGTGGTGGACCCCGACCAGGGACTGCACCGTGCGCTCGATCAGGTCTTCACGCGCCTGGGTCAGCACCGAGATGGTGACGTCCTCGGGGACCTTCTCCTGCTCGATCAGCTGGCGCACGAAGGCGAAGTCGGTCTCACTGGCGCTCGGGAAGCCGACCTCGATCTCCTTGTAGCCCATCCGGACGAGCAGATCGAACATCCGGTGCTTGCGCTCGGGGCTCATCGGGTCGATGAGCGCCTGGTTGCCGTCGCGGAGATCCGTGGAGAGCCAGCGCGGCGCCTGGCTGATCTGGTTCGACGGCCAGGTGCGGTCCGGCAGGTCGATCGGCTCGAAGGCGCGGTAGCGGTGGACCGGCATGCCGCTGGGGCGCTGGGTGTTCGCGGGGTACTGCGCGGCCGGCAGGTCGGCCGGCAGGGAGGGCTGGTGCGTCATGGTCGTCGCTGTCTGTGAGGGGTGGGGCCGGCGTGCGGGAACCTCCGCAGCGAGAGATCCGGCTGGTCAGATCTCGCTGCGGCAGCGAAGGAGCCCGGCGAACGAGCGCGGCTGTCGCGACAACATGACGATGACAGGGTAACGCACGGCGGTCAGCGCCTCCGGGCGAGGGCTACGCTTCGTCCCACCCTCGGACCCGACAGCGACGAAAGGACCCGCGATGGTGCGCATCCTGGGAGCGCTGGCGTGCGCTCTGCTGCTCCTCACGTCCACCGCCTGCGGCGGCAGCGACGACGACCAGGCGGCGCAGGCGCTGTCGAAGTCCCTGCGCGACAACGGCGGTGGAGACAACCTCGAGCTGTCGAAGAAGCAGGCCGACTGCGTCGCCGAGAAGATGGTGGACAACGTCGGCACCGAGGACCTGAAGAAGGCCGGCATCCTCACCGACGACCTGGAGGTCAAGAAGGAGGTCGGCTCGGTCAAGATGTCCTCGAGCGACGCCAAGGGTGCTGCGGACGCGATGGTCGACTGCGTCGACGCGGTCGAGCTGATGTCCCGGGCGCTCGCCGACACCGGTGGCGCCGAGGTCGCGGACTGCCTGCGCGAGAAGCTCACCGAGGACGACATGCGCACCTTCTTCCAGGCCCTGTTCGAGGGGGACGCGCAGTCGGCCTCCTCGAAGCTGCTGAAACCGGTGCTGGCCTGCGCCGGCGCCTCGCAGTAGCGGGGCGGGCTACCGGCCCAGGCCGGCCTCGCGGGCGCGCACGATGGCAGCCGCCCGGTCGGCGACCTGCAGCTTGGTCAGGATCGCCGAGAGGTGGTTGCGCACCGTCTTCTCCGACAGCTCGAGCTGGGCGGCGATGGCGGAGTTGCGACGACCCGCTGCCAGCAGGTCCAGGACCTGTCGTTCGCGCGGCGTGAGCTCGGGGAAGGTGCCCTGGGTGTAGCGCGCGCTGCTCTCGAGGAAGAAGCCGACGATCCTGCGCGCCACCGCGGGGCCGAACGAGGTGCCTCCGGACGCGAGTGTCCGCACCGTCGAGACCAGCTCCCCGGAGTCGGCACCCTTGAGCAGATAGCCCCGGGCGCCGGCCCGCATCGCGCCGTACACGCTTTCGTCGTCGTCGTGCATGGTCAGCACCAGGACGGGCAGCTCCGGCCACGTCCGGAGCAACGCCCTGGTGACCTCGATGCCGGTCAGGTCGGGCATCCGCAGGTCGGTGATCACCACGTCGGGGGTGCACGCGCGCACCAGCTCCAGCAGCTGCGTCCCGGACGCCGCCTGCCCGACGAGCTCGATCCCGGGTACGTCGGCCAGGACGGCGGCCACGCCGTAGCGATACATCGGGTGGTCGTCGGCGAGCACGACCCGCACGGTCTCCGGCTCAGCCATCGGTGCCTCCCACCAGCGGGATCTCGACCTCGACCCTCGTCCCGCCCCCGCTCCGGTCGGCCACGACCAGCGTGCCGCCGACCGCAGCGACCCGGTCGCCCATCGAGGTACGGCCCACACCGGGCGTGGAGGCTGCGACGCCACGGCCGTCGTCTTCCACCACCAGCCGCACGCCGGCCGCAGAGGGCTCCAGCCAGAGCCACGCCCGATCGGCGCCGGCGTGCCGGACCACGTTGGTGAGGGCCTCGCCGGCCACCCGGTGGAGGGCCACCTCGACGGGGCGCGGCAGCGCCGGGAGGGTCCCGACCCGCAGGTGCACCTGTACGCCGTCGAGGGCGTTCACCGCCTCCGCGTGCGAGCGGAGCGCCGTCGGGAGCCCGCCGTCGGCGAGTCCGGCCGGGCCCAGGTCGTCGATCAGCGAACGCACCTCATCGACCAGGCTGTTCACCTCCGTCTGCAGCACGTCGAGGATCTCCTCGACCCGCGTCGGGTCCCCACCCCTGCGAGCCGCCTCGATGCCGAGCGCGACGCCGGAGAGCGACGGACCGAGCCCGTCGTGGAGGTCGTTGCGCAGGCTGCGTCGCTCACGTTCGCGCACGGCCAGCACGCGGGCGCGGGACTCGCCCAGCTCCTCGGCGAGCTGGGCAGCGCGCAGCGCCACGGCGACGGGTGTGGCCAGCGCGTCGACGAGGCGCCGGTCAGCACTGCTCAACGGCTCGGTCGGCGTCCGCCACGCCACCGCCAGCACCCCGACCTGGTCGCCCGCGTGGTGGAGCATGACCTCGTGGACGGGGTGGCCCGGTGCGGTTCCCGTCTCCGCCAGCACCGCACCGGCGGCTCCCCTGACCTGGACGTGCGGCGAGCGGACGGAGGCGGCGACCGCCGCGGCCATGGCGGGGAGGTCGACCCCCTCGTCGCCGCCGAGGTGGCGACCGATCCGGCCCAGCGCCCGCACCGGGTCGGCCCGGTCGCCGTAGACCAGCCGCCCGACGGCACCTGCCAGCCATCGGTACACCGGTACCACGAGGAGGGCGACGGCGGCCGCGGCGAACAGCCGCGCTGCCGCACTCCCCGGCGTGAGCAGGGTGACCAGCTCGACCACCGCGACGTAGGCGGCCAGCGCGACCGCGAGGAGCAGGCCGTAGAGGAGGCCGCTGCGCAGCACCAGCTTGATGTCGAACAGGCCGTGGCGCACGATGCCGACGACCAGGGCCACCGAGGTGAGCAGGTTGACCGCGAACATCACCGGCGGCGACGCGACCACGCTCACCACGATCGCGGGGACCACGGACGCGAGCAGCCAGGCGAGCTGCTCGCGCTCGGGCGAGGCAGCTCGGCGCAGTCGGCGCAGCGTCCACACCAGCGTGGCGACGACCAGCAGCAGGCCGGCCACCGCCGCCACGGCGGCCAGGCCGACGAAGACCGGCTGGAGCGCCCCGCCCGACAACGGGTTGTGCCCGACGTCGTGGCCGGGGACCGCGGCGCGGAACGAGTCGTCGAGGAGCGCGACGGCCGCGCCGGCGAGCAGGCTGCTCCCCCAGCCGAGTCGCACCACCCACCGACCGAACCGGCCCACCGCCCGGCCGGTCGGGTAGATGGCCGGCAGCACCGTCGCACCCAGGATGAGCGCGGTCACCCAGATCCAGGACGCCAGCCAGGCCATCAGCGTCCGCCCCGGAAGGTCGACGTGGTACGACGCCAGTGCCCAGCCCTCGCCCAGGATCGCCAGGGCGTTGGCGGCGGCCGCGTACGCCAGCAGCCAGCCCACCCGGTTGCCCGGACGCAAGAACGTCAGGATCCCCGCGATGAGCCCGATCTCGATCCCGTTGACCGCGTTCGTGAGGACGTTGTCGTCCATCAGCCGGCGCAGGCTGCGCTCGCCCGGGCCGACCGCCAGCCAGGTCCCCGCCACGGACGCCAGCACGATCGCTGCCGCCAGGCCGGGCCCGACCCAGCGTCGGAACGCCTGCAGGCCGGTCAGGCTCGGGGTGGCGGCAGCGGTGGTCATGGCTTCCTCTCGGACGTGAACATCTTCGACCCTGGAGCGCCCGCCGCGCTGCCGTTCGGGCCGGGAAACCGTCCCGGCCCTCCCGGGACATCCGCCCCTCGTCGTACTCCGTCGGGACGCGGAGGCTGACAGGACCGCGGCACCGGGCCGCGACGATCCGAGGAGGACCCCATGCGTCAACTCAGGGAGCACCCGCTCCGCACCCTTGCCGGACTGCTGGTCCTGGCCTTCTGCCTGTTCCTGCTCAGCGGCATCCCGCGCTACCGGGACGCGAAGTCGGGCATCGACCTGGCCGTGGGGGACGTGTTCTGGTTCGGCTTCGTCATCTGCGCGCTGCTGTTCGTGGTCGGCGGGGTCCTCACCGTCGTCCGGGCCGTGGCCGGGTCGCGGAGGGCAGCATGAGGACCCGCCCGGTGGCCGCCGGCCTGATGGCCGCCGGCCTGGCGGCCGCGGCGCTCGGCCTGGTCACGCCCGGCCCGGCCGATGCGGCAGGAGTGCAGCACCTCACCTTCTCGTTCGACGAGACGGCGGCCGAGCACGTCGAGGGCATCGGTGCCGGCTGCCCGGAATTCATCGGCACCCTGGTCGAGCAGCGGCACGACGAGCTGGCCGGCGTGATGCTGTCCGACGGAACGGTCCACGGCCGTACCGTCGCCACGGCCCGGGTCCAGCTGGTGCCCGACGACCCCGAGGCGGTCTCCTACGACGGCGGGTACGTGCTGCACGAGACCGGGACCTACGCCCACGCCGGCCAGGACGACTGGATCGAGACCAGCACCGTTCACGGAACCCTGACCGGCTCGGACGGCTCCTCCTTCAGGATCGCGGAGGTGATGCACCTGACCACGCGGCCGGACGGCACCGCTCAGGTCTGGTTCGACCGGATGAGCTGCCCCTGACGTCCACCAGTGAGCGTCAGTGGTCGTGGCCCGGCATCGACGTGGTGAGCAGCGCGACGGAGTCCTCGACGGCGTCGAGGGAGTGCCGGGCGGGCGGGATCACCAGGTAGTCGCCGGCAGCCAGCTCGGTCGAGTCGGGCCCGACCACGAGCCGTACCCGGCCACGCAGCACTTGCAGCGTCGCCTCGCCCGGGCTCTCGTGCTCCTGCATCTGCTCACCGGCGAGCAGCGCGATCAGGGTCTGGCGCAGCGCGTGCTCGCGACCGCCGTGCACCGTCCTGCCCTCCCTGCGCGAGCTCGACGCGGCCGCCTTGGCGAGCAGCTCGTCGACGACCTCCGTCAGGGAGACCGTGGTCAGGGCCTGGTTCATCGCGTCCTCCATCGCCGTTCCTTCCGTCGTCGCTTGCAGGATGCCATGCGGCGGCTCGCCAGCGGGATGCCATGATCGGAGCATGTCGCGGCTGCTCCTGGTCCACCACTCCCCCACGCGGTCGTTGCAGGCGCTCACCGACGCAGTCGTGGCGGGCGCCCAGGACGACGCCCTCGAAGACGTCGAGCTGCGGGCCGTGGAGGCGCTGGCCTTCGCGCGCGGCGAGGCCGACCACCAGACCATCCTGGCGGCGGACGGCTACCTCATCGGCACCACCGCGAACTTCGGCTACATGTCGGGGGCGCTCAAGCACGTCTTCGACAGCACGTTCCTGCAGATCGGTGGCGCCCTCGACCCGACCGGTGGGGCGGGCACCTCCGAGGGTGCCACCCAGGGGCGGCCCTACGGGCTCTACGTGCACGGCCGCTACGACACCACCGGCGCGGTGCGGTCGGTGCAGTCCATCGTGGGTGCGCTCGGGTGGAAGCAGGGTTTCGGCGTGCTCGAGGTGATGGGCGACGTGGGTCCCGCCGACACCGACGCCGCCTACGAGCTCGGCGGGACGATTGCCGCCCTGGTCGGGGCCTGAGCCACGACCATGGACGGGATCTTCGCGCACCGTCGCCGGCGCTGGCACGCCCTCGGGCTGCTCCTCGCCCTGGTCCTGGCCGGCTGCACCGACAGCTCGCCGAAGGCCGACGACGCCACTTCCCCGTCTCCCTCCGCAGCCAGCTCCCCCGCGCGATCGGCGACCCCCTCGACCGCGGCGCCACCACCGACGCCGCCGCGGGCAGGCGCGTGCTACGCCCTCAGCTTCACCGCCGCCACCGCGGTGTCCGCCGACGCTGCGCCGGTGCCCTGCTCCCGGCCGCACACCGCTGTCACGATGTACGTCGGAAGTGCCGACATCATCGAGGACGGCCACCTCATCACGATGGACTCCGCCCGGGTGGCCGACCACCTGTCCACCGTGTGCCCACGCCGGCTTGCGGCGTACGTCGGGGGCGACCGAGAGGACCGGCGGCTCGCCCGGCTCCAGGCGGTGTGGTTCACCCCCACCGCCGAGCAGGCACAGCAGGGAGCGGTGTGGTTTCGCTGCGACCTCGTCGCCCTCGCCGGCAACGACCGGCTGGTCCCGCTGCCCCGACAGGCTCGGGGAATGCTCGACCGCGCCGGGATGCTCGACCGCTACGGCACCTGCGGCACGGCCGCACCGGACCAGCGCAGCTTCCACCGGGTGGCGTGCGCCGAGCGGCACACCTGGCGGGCCGTCACGAGCATCGACCTGCCGCCGCGGGCCCGCTACCTCGACAAGGACGTGACCGCCACCGCGGACGCGCGTTGCAAGGACATCGCCGCGAGCCGGGCCAGCAACTCCCTGAAGTACAGCTGGAGCTTCGAGTGGCCCGCCCGCAAGGCGTGGCGCAGCGGCCAGCACTGGGGCCTGTGCTGGTTGCCCGTCCGCTGAGTGCGACGTGAGAGGTCAGCGCACGGGCAGGCCGGCGGCGGCGAGCGCCTGCTTGACCGCACCGATGCGCAGGGTCCCGAAGTGGAACACCGTGGCGGCCAGGACGGCGTCGGCGCCGGCCTGGATCGCCGGCGCGAAGTGCTCGAGCCGGCCCGCGCCACCGCTGGCGATCACCGGGACGGCGACCTCGGCGCGCACCTGCCGGATCAGCTCGAGGTCGAAGCCGTCCTGGGTGCCGTCGGCGTCCATAGCGTTGAGCAGGATCTCGCCGGCGCCCAGCTCGGCGGCGCGCACCGCCCAGGCGACCGCATCCACGCCGGCGGACTTCCGGCCGCCGTGGGTGGTGACCTCGAAGCCGGAGTCGGTGCCCGGCGATCCGGGTGCGACCCGGCGGGCGTCGACGGACAGGACGAGCACCTGGTTGCCGAACCGGTCGGCGATCTCGGACAGCAGCTCGGGGCGGCGAAGCGCGGCGGTGTTCACCGCCACCTTGTCGGCGCCCGCGCGGAGCAGCCGGTCGACGTCCGCGACGCCGGCGACGCCGCCGCCGACGGTCAGCGGGATGAACACCTCCTCGGCAGTGCGGGAGACGACGTCCAGCATCGTGGCCCGGCCCTCGTGCGAGGCCGAGATGTCGAGGAAGGTCAGCTCGTCGGCGCCCTCGGCGTCGTAGGTGCGAGCGAGCTCGACCGGGTCACCGGCGTCCCGCAGGTCGGCGAAGTTGACGCCCTTGACCACTCGGCCCGCGTCGACGTCGAGGCACGGGATCACCCGGACCGACAGCGTCATCGGGCACCGGGAAGGGTGCGCGCGAGGGCCTCCTCGAGGGTGAACCGGCCCTCGTAGAGGGCCGTGCCGACGATGGCTCCCTCGACGCCGTCGGCGACCAGACCCTGCAGCGCCTCGAGGTCGCCGAGCTCGGTGATGCCGCCCGACGCGACGATCGGCCGGTCCGTGGCCGCGCAGACGTCCCGCAGCAGGTCGAGGTTGGGCCCCTGCAGCATCCCGTCCTTGTCGACGTCGGTGACGACGTACCGGGCGCAGCCCTCGCCGTCCAGCCGGGCCAGCACCTCGTAGAGGTCGCCCCCCTGGCGGGTCCAGCCACGCGCGGCCAGGGTCCGGCCGCGCACGTCCAGCCCGACGGCGACCCGGTCGCCGTACGTCGCGATGGCCCGCGCGCACCACTCCGGCTGCTCGAGCGCGGCCGTGCCGATGTTGATCCGGCGGCAGCCGGTCGCCATCGCCGCCTCGAGCGAGTCGTCGTCGCGGATCCCGCCGCTCATCTCGACAAGGATGTCGAGCCGGCCGACGATCTCGGCCTGCAGCTCGCGGTTGTGGCCGCGCCCGAAGGCTGCATCGAGGTCGACGAGGTGCAGCCACTCGGCGCCCGCGTCCTGCCAACGCAGCGCCGCCTCGACGGGGTCGCCGAACCGCTTCTCGGAGCCGGCGACGCCCTGGACCAGCTGGACGGCCTGGCCGCCGGCGATGTCGACGGCGGGGAGCAGCTCGAGGTAGGGCACCATGCCGCGAATCCTAGGAGCCGGCCGGAGCCCGCACTCCCCTGCGCCCCTCAGACGAGACGGTCAGCCGCGCCAGATCGGAGCCACGTCGCGGGTGTAGCGGCGACCGAACACCTTGCTGAGCACCAGCAGCACCGGCGGCGGGATGGTGCCGCGCAGGGCGGTTCGCTCCCGCGGCCCGGCGCCGTCCTGCAGCCAGGCCATCATGGCGCCCGCGCGGGTGACCCCGCCTTCGCGGAACTTCCGCTCCACCGCCTTCCAGCCCGGGTGCTCGCTGCGCTCGCGCAGCAACGGCTCCACGTCGCCCTCCTCGTGCTCGAGGTGGCCGCTGATGACCCGACCCGACTCGCTGATCACCGCCGCCGCGGCCTCTGTGCGGCCGCTGCTCGGGTCGGCAACGACTGCCGAGAGCGCCTCGCTGCCTCTCCGGAGCGCCTCGGCCAGGTCCTGGTGCTCGGACTCCATCGCCGTGAGCAGGTCGGCGTCCACGCCCTGCGTGCGCAGGTAGGGCCAGACCAACGCGTCCTCCTGCTCGTGATGGTGCGTGAGCTGCTCGACGAGATGTGCCCAGCCGCGCTGGATCTGCTTGGCGCGAGCGCTGTCACCATCGCGCATCGTGCGCAGCGCTTGTTCGGTGCGGGCGACGTCGCGCAACACGGCGGCGTGGATGATCTGGTTCATGCTGAGGTCGGCCATGGCGCCACTCTGCTCCGTCGGGCGCTGCGGCGCAGGTGATTTACGGGTCGGTCCGGTGCAGCGACTCCACCCAATTGCGGAGCAGCCGGGCGCCGGCGTCGCCCGACTTCTCGGGGTGGAACTGGGTAGCGGTGAGCGGGCCGTTCTCCACGGCCGCCACGAACCGGTCGCGCCCGTGCTCGGCCCAGGTCACCAGGGGCGCCCTGGTGCGCCCGTTGGTGACCAGCGTCCAGTCGCGGACCCCGTAGGAGTGCACGAAGTAGAAGCGCTCCTGCTCGACGCCGGCGAACAGCCGCGTGTCGGCCGGCGGCTCGACGGTGTTCCAGCCCATGTGCGGCACGACGGGCGCCTGCAGCCGCTCGACGGTCCCGGGCCACTCGGCACAGCCGGACGTGGTGACGCCGTGCTCGACGCCGTGCTCGAAGAGCACCTGCATGCCCACGCAGATGCCCAGCACCGGGCGGCCCCCGGCCAGCCTCCGGCCGATGACCTCGGGTGCCTTCACGGCCCGCAGGCCGGCCATGCAGGACGCGAACGCGCCGACGCCGGGCACGACCAGCCCGTCGGCGGACAGGGCGGCCTGCTTGTCGGCAGTCAGCTCCACCTGCGCGCCGGCCCGCTCCAGCGCGCGCACCACGGACCGGACGTTGCCCGAGCCGTGGTCGAGCACCACCACGCGTGCGGGCCCGGAGGCAGTCGAGCCCTGCGTCACAGGGATCCCTTCGTGGACGGGACCCCCGTCTCGCGCGGGTCCACCGCGATCGCGTCCCGCAGGGCCCGGGCGACGGCCTTGAACTGGGCCTCGACCAGGTGGTGCGGCTCGCGCCCCGCGAGCACCCGCACGTGCAGCGCGATCTGCGCGTGGTGGGCCAGCGTCTCGAAGACGTGGCGGGTCAGCGAGCCGAGGAACACGTTGCCGTTGCCCAGGGCGACGTACTGCTGTCCCTCCGGCTCCCCGGTGTGCACGCAGTAGGGCCGGCCGGAGACGTCGACGACCGCCTGCGCCAGCGCCTCGTCCAGCGGCACCAGGGCGTCGCCGAAGCGCCGGATGCCGACCTTGTCGCCGAGGGCCTGGTGGATCGCGTCGCCCAGCACGATCGCGGTGTCCTCGACGGTGTGGTGGCTGTCCACCTGGGTGTCGCCGTTGGTCACCACCCGCAGGTCGAACAGCGCGTGCCGGGCGAACGAGTCGAGCATGTGGTCGTAGAAGCCGACGCCGGTCGAGACGTCGCTGCGACCGGTGCCGTCGAGGTCGAGCTCGACGAGCACCTGGGACTCCTTGGTGCCGCGTTCGAGCTTGGCGGTGCGGGTGCCGCTCATCGGGTTACCTCCATCAGGGCGTCCTGGAACGCTGTCATCTCCGCCGGCGTGCCGATCGACACGCGCAGCCAGCCGTCGGGCCCAGTCTCGCGGACCAGCACGCCGTGCTCGAGCAGACCCTGCCAGACCGCGTGCCGGTCATCGAACCGGCCGAACAGCGCGAAGTTGGCGTCGGAGTCGGCCACCTCGAAGCCCTCGGCACGCAGCCACGCGACGGTCCGGTCGCGCTCGCGCCGCAGGTCCTCGACCCGGGCGAGCAGCTCGTCGGCGTGCCTGAGGGCAGCGCAGCCGGTGGCCTGGGTCACCGCGGAGAGGTGGTACGGCAGCCGGACCACGCGCAGTGCGTCGCACAGCACCGGGTCGGCCGCGAGGTAGCCGATCCGGGCGCCGGCCAGCGCGAACGCCTTGCTCATCGTCCGGGTGACGACCAGGTTGGGGTGCTCGGTGAGCAGCTCGAGCGCCGACGCGGTGCCGGTGCGGCGGAACTCGGCGTAGGCCTCGTCGATGACGACCACACCCGGTGCGATGCGCGCCAGCTCGCCGACGACCTCCCGCGGCAGCGCGGTGCCCGTCGGGTTGTTGGGCGAGGGCAGCAGGATCACCGAGGGCAGGTGCTCGGCGACCAGCTCGCGCGCGTGCTCCAGGTCGAAGCCGAAGTCCTCGCGCCGGCGACCGGCGACCCAGCGGGTCATCGAGTCGCGGGCGTACTCGGGATACATCGAGTAGGTCGGCGCGAACGACACCGCCGTTCGGCCGGGGCCGCCGAACGCCTGCAGGAGCTGCAGCATCACCTCGTTGGACCCGTTGGCGGCCCAGACCTGCTCGCGGGTCAGCGCGACACCGGACTCCTTGGCCAGGTAGTCGGCCAGCGCGTCCCGCAGCTCGACGAACTCGCGGTCGGGGTAGCGGTTCAGCTCCCCCGCCACCCGGCCGACGGCCGCCGCGATGTCGTCGACGACCTCCTGGGAAGGACCGTAGGGGTTCTCATTGACGTTGAGGCACACCGGGACGTCGAGCTGCGGTGCGCCGTACGGCTCCTGGCCGCGCAGCTCCGCACGCAGCGGCGGCCAGCCGTAGCCCCCGTCAGCGGGCCCGGACGTCACGTCGGCTCACTCCCCCGCGAACCGGGCGCGCACGGCGGCGCCGTGGCCGGGCAGGTCCTCGGCCTCGGCCAGCGTGGTCACGTGGTCGGCGACCTCGGCGAGCGCCGCACGGCTGTAGTCGACGACGTGGACCGCCTTGAGGAAGGCCCGCACGGACAGGCCGGAGGAGTGGCAGGCGCAGCCGGCCGTGGGCAGCACGTGGTTGGAGCCGGCGCAGTAGTCGCCCAGCGAGACCGGCGCGAAGGCCCCGACGAAGATGGCACCGGCGTTGCGCACCCGTGCGGCGACGGCCGCCGCGTCCACGGTGTGCACCTCGAGGTGCTCCGCGGCATAGGCGTTGACGACGTCGAGGCCCTGCTCGACGTCGTCGACCAGCACGATGCCCGACTGCCGCCCGGAGAGCGCGGTCTCGATGCGCTCCACGTGCCGGGTCGCGGCAACCTGCTTGTCGAGCTCGACCTCCACCTCGTCGGCGAGCCGGAGGGAGTCGGTGACGAGCACCGAGGCCGCCAGCGGGTCGTGCTCGGCCTGGCTGATCAGGTCGGCCGCGACGAACGCCGCGTCCGCGCTGTCGTCGGCCAGGATGGCGATCTCCGTGGGGCCGGCCTCGGAGTCGATGCCGACGACGCCCTTGAGCAGCCGCTTCGCCGAGACGGTGTAGATGTTGCCGGGCCCGGTGACCAGGTCGACCGGCCGGCACGGACCGGCACCGTGGGCCAGCATCGCGATCGCCTGGGCGCCACCGACGGCGTAGACCTCGTCGACGCCGAGGAGCGCGCACGCCGCGAGGATCGTGGGGTGCGGCAACCCGTCCCAGGCGCCGGTCGGGTCCTGTCGCGGAGAGCTGGTCAGGGCGATCGAGCCGACACCGGCGACCTGCGCCGGGACCACGTTCATCACCACGCTGGAGACCAGCGGCGCCACGCCGCCCGGGACGTAGAGACCGACGCGGTCGACGGGCACCATCCGCTGGGTCACCGTCGCGCCCGGGCCCAGCTCGGTGACGACGTCCTGCTCGAGCTCGGCGGCACAGGTGCGACGAAGCCGGGCGATGGACTCCTCCAGGCCGGCGCGCACGTCCGGGTCCAGGTCGTCGAGGGCGCGCTGCAGCGCCTCGGCAGGGACCGCGATGTCGTGCTGCTCCACGCCGTCGAACCGTGCGGCGTACTCCACGATCGCCTCGACGCCCCGGGCGCGCACGTCCGCGCAGATCGGCCGCACCACGTCCAGCGCGGCCTCGACGTCGAAGTCGGCGCGCGGCACCAGGGACCGGTAGTCAGGGACGGCGCCGTCGGCCTGCGCGGCCCGGACCTCCCTGAGGTCGATGCGACGGATCCGGCGCATCGAGTCGGTCGAGCTCATGACCCTCATCCTAGGTGTCGACGCCCGGCCGGCCGGCGCAATGTCAGCGTGCGATACCCGGGGTGCACCACGCGGCACCTGCTCCGGCATAGGTTGTGCGCATGTCGGACGCAGCCGGACCCGAGCCCGGACCAGCCGAGGACGCCCGCCGGACGGTGCCGCTCTTCCCGCTCAACGCCGTGCTGTTCCCGGGCGTCACCACGCCGCTGCACATCTTCGAGGACCGCTACCGCGCCATGGTCCGGGACCTCCTCGCCATCACCGACCCCGCCGAACGGGTCTTCGGCATCGTCGCCATCCGCGAGGGCTACGAGGTCGGCGAGCACAGCGTCCAGTCCTCGCACCGGGTGGGGACGCTGGCCCAGCTGGTCGGCCACCAGGCGCACGACGACGGCCGCTTCGACCTCGAGGTCGTCGGCCGGCAACGGTTCCGCGTCCAGGAGATCCACGCCGGGGAGGAGTACCTCCGCGCCCAGGTGGAGCTGTACGACGAGGAGGACGCCGGCTCGGCACCGGCGGAGGGCCAGGTGGAGGCCCAGGTGGAGGCTCAGCGCACGCGGGCGATGTTCGAGGAGTACCGGTCCCTGCTGTCGGACCTGCGCGGTGGGCCGGTCCTGGCCGGCGAGCTGCCCCGGGACCCCGCATACCTCTCCTACGCCCTGGCCGCCACCTGCCTGCTCACCCAGGGCCAGCGCCAGGAGCTCCTGGAGATGCCCGGGCCGGTGCAGCGGCTGCGCCGACTACGGGACCTGCTGCACCGTGAGCGTCAGGCGATGCAGGCGCTGCCCTCGCTGCCGGCGACCGAGGTCGCGCGGACCCGCTGGTCCCCGAACTGACCGGCCGTGGCGAAGAGGAAGGCAGGCGGCCCCACGCCGGCGATCAGGGCCCTGCAGGACGCGGGGGTGTCCCACTCGTTGCACCCCTACGACCACGACCCGGCAGCCGGCTCCTACGGAGCGGAGGCGGCGGCGGCGCTGGGCCTGCCGCCTGCGCAGGTGTTCAAGACGCTGTTGGCGGACGCCGACGGGCGGCTCGTCGTCGCCGTGGTCCCGGTGACCGGGCGCCTGGACCTCAAGGCGCTCGCCGCCGCCGTGGCAGCACGCCGGGCGAGCATGGCGGACCCGGACGTGGCCGAGCGCAGCACCGGGTACGTCGTCGGCGGCATCGCGCCGCTGGGACAGCGCCGGGCGCTGCCCACGGTGATCGACGACTCCGCGTTCGAGCACGACGTCATCTACGTCAGCGGCGGGCGCCGGGGCCTCGACGTCGGGCTGGCGCCGACCGACCTCGCCCGGCTCCTCGACGCGAGCCGGGCGCCGATCAGCCGCTGACCCGTGCGCGTCAGTCGGTGGTGACCTTCAGCAGGCCGTGGCTGACCTTGCCCTCCTCCCACGCGCTGATACCGAGGGCGTCGAGCGGCTCGAGGTTCGCGGAGATGTCCGAGGCGTCCTCACCGGTGTCGTCGGAGTAGGCCTGCGCGATCGCGTCGATCCAGTCGGTGTCGAAGTCGACGAAGAGGACGCCGAGCGCCTTGTCGGCCTCCGGGACAGCCGCCGCGAACGCCTTGTTGTCCGCCAGCGAACCGTCCTTCAGCAGGGCGTCGGCGTACTCGTCGGACGAGGCCAGCACGACCTTGCCGTCGCCCTTCCGGTGCGCCACCTCGAGGTCCTCCAGGGTGGTGCCGGCGCTCTGCTCCAGCTTGCCGATCACCCCGTCGACCCGATCGGCGTCGCCGGAGATGAGTAGGCCGAACGGCACGTCGGCGGGACTCTGGACGTCGTTGAGGCTGGCCGGTGCGTCGCTGCCAAGCGAGATGCTCAGTGCGTCGCCGAGCAGCGCCTGGACGTCGTCGGGGACGCTGAGCCCCGTCTCGGCCTCGAACTCCGCGATGCCGCTGTCCAGCTCGTCGCCGACGGCTGCGTGCAGCTGGTCGAGGAGCGTGGCGACGAAGTCGTCGGGGACGCTGAAGGCGAGCACAGCCACGGTGTCGGCCGGGAGGTCGCCCACCTGCGGGCCCACACCACCCGAGCCGACGTACTGGTCGACGCCCTCGCCGGCGAACGCGAGCTCCATGCCACCGTCGGCGAACCGCAGCGTCGCGGCCAGGCCCCCGAAGGTGTCGAGTCGGTCGGAGAGCAGCTCCGGGTCGACGCCGCCGGTGAAGCCCTCGGCGACGCCGTCGTCGAACTCCTCGATGCCCTTGGCCAGCACGTCCTTGGCCGCCTCGGCGACGTAGACGTTGAGCACGCCCGGGTCGCCTGCCTCGTCGGTCCAGCGCTGGTACGCCGCATCCTCGGCCAGCGTGCCCTTGGCCGCCTGCGCGACGATCTTCTTCGCGTTGGCCTCGCTGTCGCTGGCGACCAGGTAGTCGTCGGTCACGACGTAGCCGAAGTCCTCGCCGGTGTCCGCGCAGCCGGCCACCTTGTCGAAGCCTGCCCGGGCGCCGTCGGCGTCGGAGACCTGCAGGGCCAGCACCGGCGTCGGCACGTCGCCACCGAGGTCGACCGCGCCGAAGGCGGCGCGCTTGCCGAGCCAGGGCTCGATGTCGTCGGCGAAGGACAGGCCCGAGCAGTCCCCCTCCTCGACGAGCTTGTCGAAGAAGAACCGGCGCAGGTCGTCCTGGGCGTCGAGGCCGACCTTCTCCTTGAACGCGGGGAACTTGCGCAGCGTCCTGATCGCCTCGATCTTCTGGCCCGCCGACGGATCGAGGTCCACGCTGACCACGGCGATGGTGCTCGCCGGCAGCGCCTCGGCAGGCTGGGCGCCCTCGGCCGCGAACAGCTTGTAGACCGCGAACGCGCTGCCACCGGCCAGCACGGCCACGACCACCGCAACGACGGTGAGCACGCTCCAGCCCCTGCTCGGACGCCTGTCCGGACGTGGCTCGTCGCCGATCTGCTCGTACGTGGTGCCGGCGTCTCCGGACATGACGGTCCCCCTCGGTGCTGACGAATTCGGCCAGACCCTATCCCGCGGAAGCGCGGTCAGGGACGTCTTCACCGGATTCGACGCGCACGGTGTCGTCGCTGGTTCCCCACAGCACGGCCAATGCGGTGAGCAGGGTGGCCACCGGCCAGACGAGATACACCCCGGGGGCGTCGACCTGCAGTGGCACCGGCACCTGCTGGCCCACCGCTGCCCGCGCCAGGGACTGCTGCAACGGGCCGGGCCCCAGGGCGTGCCCCACGAGGTGCATCAGCGCGCTGCCCAGGGCGCTGCCGACGGCGAGCAGGAGCACCGTCACCACCGGGTCCCGACGGCGCCAGGCCGCGAGCACGAATCCGCTGACCAGGCCGGCGACCCCGCCGATCACGAAGAACCAGCCGTCCGCGGCCACCGTGATCCCGAGGTTGAGCTCGTCCATCGACGCGCTCTTCGCGGTGCGGGTCCACTCCGCCAGGGGCGTCACCTGCCACCAGAGGAGGCCGCCGACGATGCCCAGGACGACGAACCAGCCCAGGACGAGGGCGGCCTCGCGCAGCACCTCCGGGCGGCTCAACCGAGGCATCCGGGCCCCAGCAGCTGCTTGAGGTCGGCGAACAGCGCCGGTGACGGGGTGACCCGCATCCGGTCGTCGATCCGCAGCACCTTGGTGGAGTCGCGGGCGCGCAGCCGCAGCCGCACCTCGGCGACCCCGGGGTGGGTGCGCAGGATCTCCTTGAACTGCTCGACCACCGGTGGGGTGCAGCGCGTCATCGGCATGCTGACCTCGACGGGGCGGGCGCCCGCCTCGTTGATGTCGGGCAGCGTCACCTCCTGCCCGCGCAGCTCGGGGGTGTCCTTCTGGCGGGAGAGGTTGCCCCTGATCGTGACGATCGCATCGGGCGTGAGCAACGTCGACGCCAGTTGGTAGGCGCTCGGGAAGAGGAGGACCTCGATGGCGCCCTCGAGGTCCTCCAGGGTGACGATCGCCCAGAAGTCCCCGCGCTTGGTGGTCTTGCGCTGCACCGAGGTGATCAGCCCGGTGACGGTGACCTGGGCGTTGTCCGGCCGCTCCTCGTCGACGAGCAGCTGCCCGATCGTGCAGTCAGAGGTCGCCGAGAGGATGTGCTCGAGCCCCTGCAGCGGGTGGTCCGAGACGTAGAGCCCGAGCATCTCCCGCTCGTGCCCGAGCAGGGTGCGCTTGTCCCACTCCTCGATGTCGGGGATCGCGATGTCCACGGCGAAGCCGGAGTCGTCGTCGAGCCCGCCGAACAGCGAGTCCTGGCCGATGGCCTCGTTGCGCTTGATGTCGACGTACTGGTCGACGGCCGGCTCGCAGATCGCCACCAGCGCACGCCGCCGGTGCTTCATGTCGTCGAAGGCGCCGGCCTTGACGAGCGAGTCGAGCACGCGCTTGTTGCACACGTGCACTGGCACCTTGTCCATGAAGTCGTTGAAGTCCTCGAACCGACCGCTCCCCTCACGGGCGGCGACGATGCCGTCGACGACGTTGTGGCCCACGTTGCGCACCGCGCCCAGGCCGAAGCGGATGTCGTTGCCCACGGCGGTGAAGTTCAGCGACGACTCGTTGACGTCCGGCGGCAGCACCGCGATCTTCATCCGGCGGCACTCGTTGAGGTAGACCGCCATCTTGTCCTTGTCGTTCCTCACCGACGTGAGCAGGGCGGCCATGTACTCGGTCGGGTAGTTGGCCTTGAGGTAGGCGGTCCAGTAGGTGACGACGCCGTACGCCGCGGAGTGCGACTTGTTGAAGGCGTAGTCGGAGAACGGCAGCAGGATCCCCCACAGCTTGTCGATGGCGTCCTGCGGATAGCCACGCTCGAGCATGCCGGACTGGAAGCCGGCGTACTGCTTGTCGAGCTCCTCCTTCTTCTTCTTGCCCATCGCGCGGCGCAGGTTGTCCGCGGCGCCGAGGGTGAACCCGGCGAGCACCTGCGCGATCGCCATCACCTGCTCCTGGTAGACGATCAGGCCGTAGGTCTCGCCCAGCACCTCCTCGAGGGGCTCGGCCAGGGCCGGGTGGATCGGCTCGATCGGCTCGCGGCCGTTCTTCCGTCGGGCGTACTTGTTGTGGGAGTCGGCCCCCATCGGGCCGGGTCGGTAGAGCGCGCTGACCGCGGTGATGTCGGCGAACTGGTCGGGCTGCAGCGAGCGCAGCAGGGCTCGCATGCCCGCACCGTCGAGCTGGAAGACGCCGAGGGTCTCGCCCCGGCCCATCAGGTCGTAGGTGGCCAGGTCGTCGAACGGCAGCTGCTCGAGGACCACCGTCTCGTCGCGGTTGGCCCGGACGTTGGCCAGCGCCTCCTCGAGCGTGTGCAGGTTGGACAGGCCGAGGAAGTCCATCTTGACCAGGCCGAGTGCCTCGCAGGTGGGGTACTCGAACTGGGTGATGACCGAGCCGTCCTGCTTGGGATCCATCAGCGGGACGATGTCGAGCAGCGGCTCGCTGGACATGATCACGCCGGCCGCGTGCACACCCGTCTGCCGGATCTGGCCCTCGAGGCCGAGCGCCGTCTGGTAGATGGTGCGGACGTCGGCCTCGGAGTCGTGCAGCGTCCGGAACTCGCCGCCCTCGGCGTAGCGCTTGTGGCCCTCGTCGAAGATGTCCTTGAGCGGCACCCCCTTGCCCATGACGTCGGGCGGGAGCGCCTTGGTGATCCGGTCACCGATCCCGAAGCCGTGGTCCAGGATGCGGGCGGCGTCCTTGATGGCCTGCTTGGCCTTGATCCGGCCGAAGGTCGCGATCTGGGCGACCCGGTCCGCGCCGTACTTCTCGGTGACGTAGGCGATCACCTCGCCGCGACGGTGGTCGTCGAAGTCGATGTCGAAGTCGGGCATCGACGGCCGCTCGGGGTTGAGGAACCGCTCGAAGAAGAGCCCGTGCTGCAACGGGCACAGGTCGGTGATCCGCAGGGCGTACGCCGCGATCGAGCCGGCGCCGGAGCCCCGCCCGGGACCCACCCGGATGCCGTTGTCCTTCGACCACTGGATGAAGTCGGCCACCACGAGGTAGTAGCCGCAGTAGCCCTTCTGGGAGATGATCGCGAGCTCCATCTCGGTGCGCTCGCGGACCTCCTGGGTGAGCGCCTCGCCCGGGTAGCGCGCCTCGACGCCGCGCCAGACCTCCTTGCGGAACCAGGACTCCTCGGTCTCCCCGGCCGGGATGTCGGCCCGCGCCATGTAGCCGCCGGTGGACTCGGTGAACTCGACGTTGCAACGCTCGGCGACCAGCAGGGTGTTGTCGCACGCCTCGGGCATCCCGAACGTGCCCGCCCACAGCTCGCGCATCTCGGCGGCCGACTTGATGTAGTAGCCGCCGCCGTCGAACTTGAGCCGGTTGGTGTCGGCCAGGCGCTTGCCCGAGGCGACGCAGATGAGCGCGTCCTGGGCGGCGGCGTCCTCCGGGTTGTTGTAGTGCGAGTCATTGGTGGCCAACGGCGGAAGGCCGAGCTGCTTGCCCAGGCGCAGCAGGTCGTCGCGGACCCGCTTCTCGATGCCGATCCCGTGGTCCATCAGCTCGAGGAAGACGTTGTCGCGGCCGAAGATCTGCTGCAGTTCGTCGGCCTCGCGGACCGCCTCGTCCCACTGGCCCAGGCGCAGCCGGGTCTGGATGGCACCGCTGGGGCAGCCGGTGCTGACGATGATCCCCTTGCTGTGCTCGGCGAGGATCTCCTTGTCCATCCGGGGCTTGTAGTAGTAGCCCTCCAGGCTCGACCGTGAGGAGAGCCGGAACAGGTTGTGCATCCCCTCGGTCGACTCGGCCCACATCGTCATGTGCGTGTAGGCGCCACCGCCGGCGACGTCGTCGCCGGCCTCCTCGGCCATGTCGCCCTTGCCCCAGCGGATCCGCCGCCGCTCACCCCGCGGGGTGCCGGGCGTGATGTACGCCTCGATGCCGATGATCGGCTTGACCCCGGCTTTCTGCGCCTTGCTGTAGAAGTCGTAGGCGCCGTGGACGTTGCCGTGGTCGGTCATCGCGATCGCCGGCATGCCGAGCTCGCTGACGCGGGAGAACAGCCCCCCGAGGAGGGAGGCGCCGTCGAGCATGGAGTACTCGGTGTGCACGTGCAGGTGCACGAAGTTGTCCCCGGAGCCTGCCGCCATCTGCTGTTCCGCTCTCCTCAACGCACGCTCAACCGGTGCCCGCGGTCGTTGCCGGGGCTCTTGCTCGGGGGAAGGGGGCCAACTCTAGGCGACCGTCCCACCACCTCGAGCGTGGCACGCCGCACCGACAGGCCGGCGCTGCTCAGCGCCCGGAGCCGGCCTCGTAGGCGTCCAGCGACTCCCCGATCACCACGTGCATGATCCGGGCGACCGCCTCGGCGCCGAGGCCCGGGGCGTGGCGGGCCATCCGTTCGGCGATCTCCCGCTCCCGGTCGGCGTCGCGTCCGCGCTGCCCGGGAGTGCCCTTGAATGCCTGGACGACCGCGGTCAGTGCCGAGCGGCGGGCGAGCAGCAGCGCGAGGTCGTCGTCCACCTCGTCGATCTGGCTGCGGAGGAAGGCGACCGGGCGCTCCCCCGGCCAGGCCATCCGTACGTCGGGGGCGCGCTCCTCGTTCGCCGAGCCGTCGGTGTGCTCGAGCTCGAGGAGCCCGTGCCGGTGGTAGAAGCCGCGGGCCGGGGCGTTGCTGGCGAAGACCCACAACGAGAAGCCGTCCGGTCGCTGCGCCTTCGCCAGGTCGAGCAGGGCGCTGCCGATGCCCCGGCCCTGGTGGTCGGGGCCGACGTAGAGGGAGTCGAGCCACGCCGGGGTCAGGACCAGGAACCCCAGGACGTCGCCGCCGTCGGGGTCGGTGGCGAGCCAGACCTCCTTGCCGGCGATCTCGTGCCCGACGTGCTCGCGCACCTCGGCGTCGGTGTGGATCTGCGGTGGCATCGCCGGCACGGCGGCGCGGCGGACGGCGAGGTAGAGCGCGCTCACCTCGTCGGCGTCGCCCGCACCAGCGGGCCGCAGGGCCAGGTCAGTGGGCATGCCGGACGACCTCGAGCGCGTGCGCCAGGTCCGGCGGGTACGGCGACTCGTAGGCGACGTGCTCGCCGCTGCGCGGATGCGTGAAGCCCAGGCGGACGGCGTGCAACCACTGCCGCTCGAGTCCGAACCGACGTGCGAGCGTCGGGTCGGCGCCGTAGGTCAGGTCGCCGACGCACGGGTGCCTCAGCGCTGCCATGTGCACCCTGATCTGGTGGGTGCGACCGGTCTCGAGGTTGATCTCGAGCAAGGAGGCGAACCGGTGCGCCTCGAGGGTGCGGTAGTGCGTGACGCTGTGCTTGCCGTCGTCGCGAACGGCGAACTTCCAGTCGGACTTGGTCGCCCGGCCGATCGGGGCGTCCACCGTGCCCTCCAGCGGGTCCGGGTGCCCCTGGACCACGGCGTGGTAGGTCTTGTCGATCTCGCGGTTGCGGAAGGCGTTCTTCAGCACGGAGTAGGCGTGCTCGCTCTTGCAGAGCACCATCACCCCCGACGTGCCCACGTCGAGGCGCTGCACGATCCCCTGCCGCTCGGAAGCGCCGCTGGTCGCGATCCGCACCCCGGCGGCACGCAGGTGCCCGACCACGGTCGGACCGGTCCACCCCATCGAGGGGTGCACCGCGACCCCGACCGGCTTGTCGATGACCACGATCGCGTCGTCCTCGTGGATGATGCCGATCCCCTCGACCAGCTCGGCGACGACCTCGAGCCGGTTCTCCACCGGCGGGAGCGTCACCTCGAGCACGGAGCCCGGCACCAGTCGCTCGGACTTCAGCACCGGCGTCCCGTCGACGAGCACGAGCCCGGCGGCCGCCAGCTCCGCGGCCCGGGTCCGGGAGATCCCGAACATGCGCGCCAGCGCCGCGTCCACCCGCTCACCGGCCATCCCCTCGGGCACCGGCATCGTGCGCAGCTCGCCGTCACCGGGTGCGGAGCTCATCACGCCTCGCGGCCCTCGCGCCGGGCCGAGCCGGCCCGCTCGTGGTCGGGGCCGTCGCCGTCGTGCTCGTCGTGACCGTCCCTGCTGCCGTCGAGATGGATGCCCCGGAAGACGCCCACCACGATGAGCAGCGCGCCGACGTTGATGCAGACGTCCGCGACGTTGAACACCGGCCAGTGGGGCAGCTGCAGGAAGTCGACGACGTGGCCGTGCAAGGGGCCCGGAGCGCGGAACAGGCGGTCGACGAGATTGCCCAGGATGCCGGCCAGCACGAGCCCGATCCCCCAGGCGTAGCCGGTGGTGCGGACCCGCACCGCGAACCAGCAGACCACCACCGTCGCGCAGATCGCGAAGACCGAGATGACCGGGGTGAGGCCGGTCCCCGTGCTGAACGCGGCCCCGGGGTTGCGCGCCAAGGTCAGCTGCAGCAGCGAGTCGACGACCGGCACCGGAGCGCGGCCGGTGAGGTGCTCGACGGCGAGCACCTTGCTCACCTGGTCGATCCCGACGGCGACGACGGTGACGACGATGAGGAGGGGCAGCCTGCTGGTCCTCTGGTCGCCGGTCAGCGACGCTCCTCGCGCTGCTTGCATGTCATGCACAGTGTGGCACGGGGGAAGGCCATCAGCCGATTCTTGCCGATCGGGTTGCCGCACGACTCACACACGCCGTACGTGCCCCTGCTGATCCGCTCCAGCGCGCGCTCGGACTGCGCCAGCATGTCGCGGGAGTTGTTGACGATCGTCATCTCCTGGTCGCGCTCGAAGGTCGCCGAGCCGATGTCGGCCTGGTCGCTGCCGGCGTCCTCGCCCGCGTCGCGCATGAGCACCGACAGCTCGCCCTGGGCCTCCGCGAGCTCGGAGGTGAGCCGCTTGACCTCGGCCTTGAGCTGTCCGCGCACCTCGGCGAGCTCGCTCTTGGTCCAGGGGTCCTCGGCCTCCAGGACGACCAGCTTCCCCGGAGCGGCGGCGGTGCCGTTCGGCGACGGCGCCTTCGTGGCAGCCTTCTTGGCAGTGCTCTTCTGGGCCGTCTTCTGGGCCTGCTTCTGGGCCTTCTTCGTGGTGACCGCCTTCGCAGCGGGAGCCGCCGCGGCGGCGCTGGACGCGGCGACCTTCTTCGTCGTCTTCTTCGCCGTCTTCTTCGCTGGAGCGCTCTTCGTGGCTGGCGCCTTGGCCGGGGCTGCCTTCTTGGGGGCTGCCTTCTCGGGGGTGCTCTTCGTCGGGGCTGCCTTCTTGGCGGCTGCCTTCTTGGGAGCTGCCTTCTTGGCGGTGCTCGTCGTCGGGGCTGCCTTCTTCGGGGCTGCCTTCTTGGGGGCAGCCTTCTCGGCAGTCTTGCCCCGGCCGACGACCTTGCGCGCCGCGGCACCGGCGCGGCCGACCAGCGAGCGCTTCTGGGCGCTCGTCGTGGTGGCCTTCTTCTGGGCCTTCTTCTGGGCCTTCTTCTCGGCCATGGCAGCTGCCCCCGTCAGTGAGGAAGTATGACCTGCGTCATATGGGTCGGGCGCGAGGATATGTCCAACCCCTCCCCTTCTCAACCCGCCACACGGGCCGCTGGAGCGGAATGCGGATGAGTCCTCGCCCCGCCGTCTGGCAGACTGGTTGCTGCCGCACGACGTCGAAGGGACGAGTAGCCCGCCGTACGACGCACAGCGACCTGGGGACGGTGGGAGCCCGGGAGTACGACGGTTGGCGAAGATCACCCCGAGTCGCCGGAAGAAACGTCACCTCCCCGGAGGCCGGCGGAGTAGAGCCGGCGGCGGCAGACCCTGACCGGGTCACCCGATGAAGAGGGCAGGCAGCGCAGCACGGCGGCCGGCCAAGGAGGGTGGTACCGCGGGGACCGGGAGACCGGGCCTCGTCCCTTCGTTTGGTTTCGACACCGATCAACCGACGAAGCACGGACGAGGACGACAGTGACCGACAGCAGCCAGCGGCCCCCACAGCATTCCCCGCACGCCCGCTACCGGGCGGTGCCGGCGCAGGTCGACCTTCCCCAGCTCGAGCGCGAGGTGCTCCAGCTCTGGCGCCAGGACGGCACCTTCGAGAAGTCGGTCGCCCGCAACCAGGGCAAGCAGACGTGGACCTTCTTCGAGGGGCCCCCGACCGCGAACGGCCGGCCCGGCACCCACCACGTCGAGTCCCGGACGTTCAAGGACATCTTCCCGCGCTTCCGCACGATGCAGGGCTACCAGGTCAACCGCAAGGGCGGCTGGGACTGCCACGGCCTGCCCGTCGAGCTCGCCGTGGAGAAGGAGCTCGGCTTCTCCGGCAAGGCCGACATCGAGGCCTTCGGCATCGCGGAGTTCAACGAGCGCTGCCGGGAGTCCGTGCAGCGCTACGTCGACCTCTGGGAGGAGATGACCGACCGGATGGGCTGCTGGCTCGACATGCGCGACCCCTACCGGACGATGGACACCAGCTACATCGAGTCGGAGTGGTGGGCGCTGAAGCAGATCCACGACCGCGGCCTGCTCGTCGAGGACTACCGGGTCGCGCCGTACTGCCCCCGCTGCGGCACCGCGCTGTCCGACCACGAGCTCGCCCAGGGCTACGAGACCGTCACCGACCCGTCGGTGTTCGTGCGCTTCCCGCTCACCTCCGGGCCGTACGCCGGCCCTGCCGGCTCCCCGGGGGCCGACCTGCTCGTCTGGACGACCACGCCCTGGACGCTGGTCTCCAACGCCCTGGTCGCCGTGCACCCGGAGCTCACCTACGTGACCGTCTCGAAGGACGGCGAGACCCTCGTGGTCGCCGAGGTGCTCGTGGAGAAGGCGCTGGGCGAGGGATGGAGCATCGCGGACCGGTTCACCGGCACCGACATGGTCGGCTGGACCTACCAGCGGCCCTTCGAGCTGGTCGACTGGCCGGCGCGCACCGACGGGCCCGCGGGACACGACCTGCCCGACGCGCACTACGTCGTCGCGGAGGACTACGTCACCGCCGAGGACGGCACCGGGCTGGTGCACCAGTCGCCCGCCTTCGGTGAGGACGACTTCCTCTCGTGCCGCCGCAACGGGGTGGCGATGGTCAACCCGATCGACGCGCAGGGCCACTTCCTCGACACCGTGCCACTCGTCGGCGGCCAGTTCTTCCGGCACGCCAACGCCGACCTGGTCGACGACCTCACCGAGCGCGGCCTGCTGTTCCGGCACCTCCCCTACGAGCACAGCTACCCGCACTGCTGGCGCTGCCACACCGCGCTGCTCTACTACGCCCAGCCCTCGTGGTACATCCGGACCACAGCCGTCAAGGACGAGCTGCTGCGGGAGAACGAGCAGACCAACTGGTTCCCGCACACCATCAAGCACGGCCGGTACGGCGACTGGCTGGAGAACAACATCGACTGGGCGCTGTCGCGGAGCCGCTACTGGGGCACGCCGTTGCCGATCTGGCGGTGCGCGCACGGGCACCAGACCTGTGTGGCGTCACTCGCCGAGCTCACCGAGCTCACCGGGGCGGACCAGTCCGGCCTCGACCCGCACCGGCCCTTCGTCGACGAGGTCACCTTCGCCTGCCCGCAGGCCGGCTGCGGTGAGCCGGCACGGCGGGTGCCGGAGGTGATCGACGCGTGGTTCGACTCCGGCTCGATGCCGTTCGCCCAGTGGGGCTATCCGCACCTGCCCGGCTCGAAGGAGCGGCTGGACAGCGCCTACCCCGCCGACTTCATCTGCGAGGCGATCGACCAGACCCGCGGCTGGTTCTACTCGCTCATGGCCGTCGGCACGCTGGTGTTCGACCAGTCGTCGTACCGCAACGTGCTCTGCCTGGGCCACATCCTGGCCGAGGACGGCCGCAAGATGAGCAAGCACCTGGGCAACATCCTGGAGCCGATCCCGCTGATGGACGAGCACGGGGCCGACGCGGTGCGCTGGTTCATGGCCTGCAGCGGATCGCCGTGGTCCGCCCGCCGGGTCGGGCACACGACCATCCAGGAGACGGTCCGCAAGGTGCTGCTGACCTACTGGAACTCCGTGGCCTTCCAGGTGCTCTACGCCAACACGGCGGGCTGGACGCCTCAAGACGGCGCTCCCCCGGTGCCCGAGCGGCCGGTGCTGGACCGCTGGCTGCACGCGGAGACGGCCCGGCTGGTGCTGGCCGTCACCAAAGCCTACGAGCAGTTCGACACCCAACGCATCGGCACGCTCATCTCGGGCTTCGTCGACGACCTGTCGAACTGGTACGTCCGCCGGTCACGCCGTCGCTTCTGGGACGGCGACCCGGCCGCACTGCAGACGCTGCACGACGCGCTGCGCACGCTGACCCAGCTGATGGCTCCGCTCACCCCGTTCATCACCGAACGGGTGTGGAGCGACGTGGTCCGGCCGGTCGACGCCGAAGCAGCGGGCTCCGTGCACCTCTCCCAGTGGCCGGTGCCGGATCCCGGTGCGGTGGACGAGGAGCTCTCCACCTCGGTGCTGCTGGCCCGCCGACTGGTGGAGCTCGGCCGTTCGGCACGTGCGGAGGCCAAGGTGCGCACCCGACAGCCGCTCCGGCGTGCCCTGGTCGCCACGACCGCCTACGAGCGGCTCAGTGAGGAGCTGCGCGCCGAGGTGTGCGAGGAGCTCAACATCGGAGCGCTCGAGCCGCTCTCCGGTGCCGGCGCCGATCTCGTGGAGTACGCCGCGAAGGGCAACTTCCGGGCGCTCGGCAGGCGGTTCGCCAAGGACACTCCCAAGGTCGCCGCCGCCATCGCCGCGAGCGACGCCGCGGCCCTCGCGGCTGCACTCAAGGAGCACGGCACCACGCCGGTGCAGTACGACGGGCAGACGGTCGAGGTCGGGCCGGACGAGGTGATCCTCTCGGAGCGACCGCGCGAGGGCTGGTCGGTCGTCAACGAGCAGGGCGAGACCGTCGCTCTGGACCTCGAGATCACCCCCGAGCTCCGTCGCGCCGGCCTGGCCAGGGAGGCGATCCGGCTCGTGCAGGAGGCGCGGAAGAGCTCCGGCTTCGACGTCAGCGACCGGATCAGCCTCACCTGGGCCGCGGACGGTGAGCTCGGGGAGGCCCTGGCCGAGCACGCCGGGCTGGTCGCCGACGAGGTGCTCGCGACCCGGATGCAGCGCGCCGACTCGCCCGAGGGGCTCGACCAGCGTGACGACGACCTCGGCCTGGCCTTCCAGGTGGAGCGCCGCTGACACAGGTCGGGCCGGCACCCTCGCGGGTGCCGGCCCAGGCTGTGCGCGCTGCGTCGTGTGTGAGGACGTTCAGCTGTCGTCGCCGGACTCCTCGCCCAGGATCGACGTGAGCCGCTTCGGGGCGTGCGCCGGGTCGCCGATCGCCGGCGCGTGGCTGTCGCCGTTGCCGTCGAGCGCCTCGAGCTGCTGGGTGAAGTAGCTGCGCAGGCGGCTGCGGTACTCCCGCTCGAAGGACCGCAGGTTCTCGATCTCGACGGTCAGGTTGTCGCGCTCCTTCTCCAGGCCGCCGAAGATCTCCTTGCGCCGCGCCTCTGTCTCGGAGTCGAGCATCGTCGCGCGGGTGCGGGCGTCCTGCTCGAGGCGGTCGGTCTTCGTCTTGGTCTCGGACTCCAGCCGCTCGGCCTTGGTGCGGGCGGCCGCGACGATCTTGTCGGCCTCCTCCTTGGCGTCGCCGACGAGCTCGTCGGCGTTGCGGGTGGCGATCTCGAGCAGCCGGGCCGCAGCGCTCGAGGCGTCCGCGACGGTGGTCACCTTGATCTCCTGCGCGGTCGGTGCCGGTGCGGCGGCGACCGGAGCGGGCTCCGGCTTGCTCTCCACGGGTGCTGGCGCCGGGGTGGTGGCTGCGCTCTCCGACGAACCACCCTGCTGGGCTGCGCTCAGCTTGCTGCGAAGGTCGTCGTTCTCCTTGTTG
>DASTFI010000094.1:0-18312 GCA_035708765.1 Marmoricola sp. | reverse complement strand
AAGAGCCGCAGGTTGGCCATCGGCCGGTCGCCGTCGGGCCCGCCCCGGAAGTAGGACACCACCGTCACCGAGGCGGGCGACAGCTCCATGCGGAACAGCGCCTCGAGGGGCGCGCCGAGCGCGTCCGCGACGAGCACCTTGATCGGCGTGACATGGCTGACGAGTACGACGGTCTGGCCGGCGTGCGCGGTGACGATCCGGTCGCGAGCCGCCAGCACCCGGAGTGCGACCGCACCGAACGACTCACCGCCCCCGGCTGCGTGCTCCAGGTCACCCAGCCATGTGCTGAGCTCGTCGGGGTCCTGCTCCTGCACCTCGGCGAAGGTGAGCCCCTCCCAGCTGCCGAAGTCGATCTCCGCGATCGCCTCCTCCTCGCTCACCGGCGCATCGAGCCGGGCAGCCAGGATGTCGGCCGTCTCCCGGGTGCGACGCAGCGGCGAGCTGATCACGGCATCGACCGTGCCGGCCAGCGGGGCGAGCCAATCGGCCGTGGCGCGCACCTGGTCGCGACCTTCGTCGGTGAGCGCCGGGTTGCGACCGGTCAAACCGCCGGAGAAGCGCTTGTCCGCCGTGTGCGCGGTGGCTCCGTGCCGGACCAGGACCAGCGTGGTGGGCGGGCCGCCAGCGGGCGACCAGCCGCGTGTCGGGGTCGCCTCGGCGGGTCGGGGCCTGGCGTCGAGCGCCTCGTTGACCAGCAGGTCGGCGGCCGTGTTCTGCGCACGCGGCACCCAGGTGTACGTCGTCCCCGGCGGCGCGAGCCGGCTGGCCTGCAGGGCGAGCGGCTTGAGGTCGGGGTGCTTGATCTTCCAGTTGCCCGACATCTGTTCGACGACGAGCTGGGAGTCCATCCGGACCTCGATGCGGGCACCGGGGGCGTGCTCGGCGGCGAGCTCCAGGCCGGCGACGAGGCCGCGGTACTCCGCCACGTTGTTGGTGGCGATGCCGATCGTCTCGCCGTGCTGGGCGATCACCTCGCCCGTGCCCGCGTCCCGCAGGAGGGCGCCGTACGCCGCCGGGCCGGGGTTGCCCCGGGACCCGCCGTCGGCCTCGACCACCACGTGGGTGGGCGCGCTCACAGCCCCGACTCTGAGGTGCGCACGAGGATGCGGCTGCACTCCTCGCAACGGATCACCTCGTCGGCTGGCGCCTTCGCGATCATTCCGAGATCGCTGTTGTTCAGTGCCAGCCGACAGCCGCCGCACTCGCGGGCCCGCAGCGCGGCGGCGCCGACACCGCCCTTCTGGGCGCGGAGCTTCTCGTAGAGCGTCACCAGGTCGGCGGGGAGGTCGTCCGCGGCCGTCTTGCGGTCCCCCTCCAGCCCCGAGTGCTCCTGCTCGATCTGGCTGACCTTCTCCGTCCGGGCCGCCTGCGCCGTGGCGATCTCCTCGTCGAGCTTGCCGAGCTCGCGCTCGTGGGCCTCGAGGGCGGCCTGGGCCTCCTCGAGGCGCTCCATCACCTCGAGCTCGGTGTCCTCGAGGCTGGTGATCCGTCGGTGCAGCGACTCCAGCTCGCCGAGCATCCGCTCGAGTGCCTTGGGGTCGGCGACAGCGCCGCTGTCGACCATCCCCTGGTCGCGCTCGCGACGGGTCTTGACCTGCTCGACGTCGGCGTCGGCCTTGCGCTGCTCCTCGCCGAGGTCGCTGACCTGCACGCGCAGGTCGCGGACGATCCCGTCGACGGACTGGCGCCGCTTCTGGAGCTTGCTCAGGGTCTCGGTCTCGGGAAGGGTGCGCAGCCGATGCTGCAGCGCGTCCATCCGGCTGTCGAGGTCCTGGACGTCGAGGAGCTTCTGCTGGGCAAACGGATCGGCTTTCAGGACTGCTCCTCGAAGATGGTCAGACCCGGAAGGTCCACGGGTCCGTGCTGGTCGTGCTGACGCGAAGCTCCACCGTATCCCGCAGCTCCGCGTTCAGCCGATCCCGTAGCACCGGAAGCCAGGTCCACTCCGCCGCCCAGTGCGCGACATCGACCAGTGCTGGGGCGTCCGGATGCTCCCGGAGCTCCGAGGCGGGATGGTGGCGCAGGTCCGAGGTCAGGTAGACGTCGGCCCCTGCCGACCTGGCCCTGTCGAGCAGGAAGTCACCCGCCCCACCGCACAGCGCGACGGTCCGGACCGGGCGGGTCGGGTCACCCGCGACGCGCACACCGTGGGCCGTCTCGGGCAGGACGGTTGCGACGTGCGCGGCGAACGCGGCCAGGGAGGTGGGCTCGGTCAGCCGGCCGATCCGGCCCGAGCCGCGCGTCGGATCGTCCTGGGCGGCCAGCTCGAGGACGTCGTACGCCGGCTCCTCGTAGGGATGCGCGGCCAGCATCGCGGCGACCACCCCCGAGCGGAGCCTGCGCGGGCAGACCGCCTCGATCCGGACCTCCTCGACCCGCTCGACCGACCCGACCCGCCCGATCGCCGGTTGGGCGCCTTCCAAAGGGCGGAACCGGCCCTCGCCCGAGGTGGTGAACGTGCACGAGTCGTAGTCGCCGATGGCTCCGGCGCCCGCCCCGGTGAGGGCATCGCGCACCCGGTCGGCGTCCGGGAGCGGTGCGAAGACGACGATCTTGTCCCTCGGTGTTGCGGGGTCCGCCTCCAGTGGTGCGACCTCCACCAACCCGAGGGCGAGTGCGAGCGCCTCGGAGACGCCCCCGCCCGGGGCATCGGCGTTCGTGTGTGCGGCGAACAACCCGCACCCGTGGGTCAGCAGCTGGTGCAGGACGCGTCCCTTGGGCGTGGTGGCCGCGACGCCGTGCACCCCCTTGAGGAAGAGCGGGTGGTGGACGACCACCAGGTCGGCGCCGTGCTCCACCGCCTCGTCGGCGACCGCCTGCACCGGGTCGACGGCCAGCAGGATGCGCCGTACCTCCGCCGCGGGATCGCCGCAGACGAGGCCGACCGCGTCCCAGGAGTCGGCGAGGTGCGGGGGGTACCACCGGTCGAGGAGGGCGACGACGTCCTGCAGCTGCATGCGTCCGAGGCTAGGGCACCCAGCGCCCCTCGGCTGGTCCGCCCGGCGCCGTGACAGCATGGGCGCTCGTGTGGAGGCCGATGCGGAACCGGGAGCGGCGCACCGAGCTTCCGCCGGACGTGTGGGCGATGGCAGGCGTGGCCCTGTGCGTGGCACTCGGCTTCGGGGTCGTCGCCCCGGCGATCCCGCTCTTCGCCCGCCAGTTCGGCGTCGACGCGACCGCCGCCGGCGCCGTCGTGTCTGCCTTCGCGCTGATGCGGCTGATCTCAGGACCCGTCGCCGGTCGGCTCGTCGACCGGATCGGGGAGCGCACCGCCCTGATGGTCGGCCTCGGTGTGGTCGCGGTGTCCAGCCTGCTCGCCGGGCTGGCGGCCAGCTATCCACAGCTCCTGATCCTCCGCGGCATCGGAGGCGTCGGCTCGGCACTGTTCGGGGTCGCGGCGGTCAGCCTGGTGCTCAAGGTGGCGACCACCCGCACCCGCGGCGAGGCGATGAGCGTCTACCGCTCCGGCTTCCTCGTCGGCGGCATCGTCGGGCCCGCACTCGGTGGCGCCGCCCTGGGCATCTCGCTGCGCGCACCCTTCTTCCTGTACGCCGGAACGCTGGTGCTCGCCGCGGTGGTCGCGATGGCCTACATCGGCCGGGCGGAGCGGCGCCGCCCGGCCGACGAGGAGCCACCCCCGGTGCCGGAGGTGGCGCCCGGACCGACATTCCGCCAGGTGCTGGGCACCACGCAGTACCAGGTGGCCCTGCTCGCCAACCTCGCGGTCGGGCTGGCCGTCTTCGGGCTACGCAGCGCCGTGGTGCCCCTGTTCTTCGTCGACGCGCTGCACACGCCGGCGAGCTGGGTGGCCTTCGCCTTCCTCGCCTCCACCATCGTGCAGACCGCGCTGATGTTGCCGGCCGGCCGCTGGTCGGACACCGCCGGTCGGCGGCCGGCTCTCCTCGTGGGTGTCGCCGGCTCGGCCGCCGGACTGGTGCTGCTGGCCGTGAGTGACACCCTCGCCGTCGCCCTGGTCGCGATGGCCGTCTTCGGGGCCGGTTCCGCGTTCCTCGGCAGCGTCCCGGCCGCGCTGGTCGGCGACGTGGCCGGCAGGCGCAGCGGCAACGTCGTGGCGATCTTCAACATGGCCAGCGACCTCGGCGCCGTCATCGGACCGGTGCTGGCCGGCCTGCTGGTCGACCACGGCTCCTACGCCGCGGCCTTCCTCCTCGGCGCCGCGGTCATCGCGCTCACCGGCGTACTCGCCCTGCGGCTGCCTTCCGGACCGCCGCCCTCCGACGAGCCGGCCGAGCAGCCCGGCGACGGCACCAGCTCGGACAGATAGTCCCCGACGTTTGGGCTCGTGCGGGGTCGCCAGATGAGCCCAAACGTCGGGGACTATCCCGGTCCGAGGTCAGTTGACCTGGCGCTCGCGGCCCTGCCAGTACTGCGCGCGGAGCTTGAACTTCTGCAGCTTCCCGGTCGCCGTGCGGGCCAGGACGTCGCGGAACTCGACCGACGTCGGCGCCTTGTAGCCGGCCATCTTCGACTTGCAGTAGGCGATCAGGTCCGCCTCGGTGAGGTCGGACCCCTCCGCCTTCACCACGAGGGCCTTGATCGTCTCGCCCCACTTGTCGTCGGGCACCCCGATCACCGCGACCTCGGCGACGTCGGGGTGGGAGAAGATGACGTCCTCCACCTCGATCGAGGAGACGTTCTCGCCACCGGTGATGATGACGTCCTTCTTGCGGTCGCTGATGACGAGGTAGCCGTCGTCCTCGATGTGGCCGCCGTCGCCGGTGTGGAACCAGCCACCCTCGAGGGCCGCCTCGGTCTCCTCCGGCTGCTCCCAGTAGCCCTCCAGGATCACGTTCGAGCGAGCCAGCACCTCCCCGCCGTCGGACACCTTCAGGCTCACTCCGATCGCCGGCATCCCGGCGCGCACCAGCCTGGCGGCCCGGTCCTCCGGCGACAGGTCGTCCCACTCGGACCGGGACCGGTTGACGGTGAGCAGTGGCGAGGTCTCGGTGAGGCCGTAGATCTGCATGAACTCCCAGCCCAGCTCCTCCTGGACCCGCACGATGGTCTTCGTCGGGGGAGGCGCCCCGGCGACGATGATGCGCACGTTGTCCCGGCCCGGGATCTCGCCGTCCCAGCCGGGCGCCGCGTCGAGCACCGCGTTGACGACGGCCGGAGCCGCGCACATGACCGTGACGCCGTACTTCTCCACCCGGCGGAGGATCTCCGTCCCGTCCACCTTGCGCAGCGCGATCTGGGGCACGCCCATGCCGGTCATCGCGAACGGCATCCCCCACCCGTTGGCGTGGAACATGGGCAGCGTGTGCAGGTAGACGTCGCGGTCGGTGACGCCGGCGTGCAGTCCGAAGGTGACCGCGTTGGTCCAGATGTTGCGGTGGGTGATCTGCACGCCCTTGGGCCGTGCGGTGGTGCCGCTGGTGTAGTTGATGGTCGCGGTCGCGTTCTCGTCGGGCTCCCACGGCTTCGGCTCACCGTCGGAGAACATCGCCGCGTCGTCGCCGATGACGAAGGTGTGCTCGCACTCGACACCGGCGAGAGAGTCGGCGACCTCCGGGTCGACGTACAGCACCCGAGCGCCGCTGTGCTGGACGATGTAGCCGACCTCGTCGGCGGAGAGCCGGAAGTTGATCGGCACCAGCACGCGTCCGTAGCCACTGACCCCGAAGAAGGCCGTCAACAGCCGCGCGGAGTTGTGCGAGACGAAGGCCACCCGCTCCCCCACCGCGATCCCGAGCTCGTCGAGCTTCGCCGCCATGGCGCGGGAGCGCTCGCCGATCTGGGCATAGGTCAGCTCCCCGAGCGACGCGGCCGGCTGGTCCGGCTCGTCGACCACGCCGATCCGGTCCCGGTAGACCGCGAGCGCGCGGTCGAGGAAGTCGTGGGCACTGAAGGGAACGATCACAGGTGTCCTCCGTCACAGACTGGGTTGGCACCAATCTAGGACGCCGGCACCCGCCGCGGGAGGGGCGGTACGACGAAACGACGCATCCCTGCGGCGAGCGGAGCCGCCTGCGGGACACGCCGACGAACGGTCGGTGGGCGCAGCAGGGATCGAACCTGCGACCACCTCCTTGTAAGGGAGGTGCTCTACCGCTGAGCTATACGCCCGGAGGTCGCAGCCGACGGCCGGACCGCGGGACAGGCTACGGGAGGTGAGGCGTGGGCACCCAATCCGTCCGGGGGCATTCGGACGGTCCGGAGACGAAAATGTTGCGACCGCCGGCGTCTCGGGTCACCAGCGGTCGCAACACGGCAATCATGGCAGGTCGGTCAAGGGAACGGGAGCGGAAGTCCGGCGGGGAGCCCGAAATGACCCGATTGGACTAGACCGCACCGCCCACGCGGACCAGTGCGGCCGCGTGTTCGTCGAGGTCACGCGCCTCGCCCATCGGGTTGTGCAGGACCCAGCCGACCCGGCCGGCCTTGTCGACGACGAACGAGGAGCGCCGTGGACAGCCCTGCCGCTCGTCGAAGACGCCGTACGACGTGGTGACGGCGCCGTGCGGCCAGTAGTCGGCGAGCAGGGGGAAGAAGATGCCGTCGCGGTCCGCCAGCGCCCGCTGGGTGTAGATCGGGTCGCAGGAGATCGCGACCAGCGTCGTGTCGGCGGTCTCGAAGTCGCCCAGCCGGTCACGGAAGCCGGTCAGCTCGCCCGTGCAGATGCCGCTGAACGCGAACGGGTAGAACACCACGAGCACCGCCTTCTCGTCCCGGAACGGGGAGAGTGCGACCTCCTGGCCGTGCTGGTCGAGCAGGGTGAAGTCCGGGGCGACGTCGCCCACCTGCAGCGGCGTCATCAGGTCTCTCGATCCGCCAGCTCGCGCTTGAGCACCTTGCCCGTGGCGTTGCGGGGCAGCTCGTCGAGGAAGACGAACTCGCGCGGCACCTTGTAGCGCGCGAGGTTGGCCTTCACGTGCTCGCTCAGCTCATCCTCGGTCACCGACGCCCCGGTCGCGACCACGACGAACGCCCGCAGCCTCTTGCCGAAGTCGTCGTCGTCCACCCCGACCGCGGCCGCCTCGACAACGGCGGCGTGCCGGCTGAGGCAGTCCTCGACCTCCTGGGGGAAGACGTTCTCGCCGCCGGAGACGATCATCTCGTCGTCGCGACCCTCGACGAACAACCGGCCGTGTTCGTCGAAGCAGCCCACGTCGCCGGAGCTGAGCAGGCCGTCGACGCTCTCCTTGTGCCCGCCACCGGTGTAGCCCTCGAACAGCATCGAGTTGCCGACGAAGATCCGACCCGTCGTCCCTACCGGCACGGGGCGGCCGGCCTCGTCGAGGATCCGCACCACCGTGTTGACCGGCGGCTTTCCGGCCGTGCCGGGCGCGGCCCGCATGTCCTCGGGCTTGGCCACGCTGGCCCACGCGACCTCGGTGGAGCCGTAGATGTTGTAGAGCGTGTCCCCGAACTGGTCCATCCACTCCAGCGCGAGGTTGCCCGGGAGCGCCGAGCCGGAGGCGGCGACGACCTGCACGCGCGAGAGGTCGTAGGAGTCGAGCGTCTCCTGCGGCAGCTTCAGGATCCGCTGCAGCATCACCGGCACCACGACGAGGGAGTCGCACCCCTCGGCGACCAGCGCCTGCAGGCAGCCCTCGGGGTCGTACCTGCGCCGCAGCACGACGGTGGTGCCGAGCAGCATGCTCAGCGCGAGGTGGGCATATCCCCAGGTGTGGAACAACGGGGCGGCGATGTGGCAGCGCCAGCCCGAGCGCAGCGGGATCCGCTCGAGCAGCGCGACGGCCGCGTCGAAGTTGCCGCCTCCGCGCGGCGCGCCCTTGGGGGTGCCGGTGGTCCCGGACGTCAGGATCACCAGCCTGCCCTCGCGACGCGGCGGCGTCCGGGGCGCCGGTGACCCGGTCGCGATGAGGCCGTCCAGGGTGTCCCGGCCGGCGACGCCGGCCTCGTCGTCGACCCAGGCGAGCAGCTGGGGCACTGCGCACCCCGCCCGCTCGATCAGGTCGTCGAACTCCTGGTCGTGGATGATCAGCCGAGCACCCTCACGGGAGCACACCTCGCCCAGCTGCGGGGCGGCGAACGCCGTGTTGAGCAGCAGCACGTCCGCGCCCAGCTTGGAGATCGCCAGGGCGGCATCGACGAAGCCTCGGTGGTTGCGCGCGAGCAGCGCGACGCCGTCACCCTCGGACACGCCCAGGGCGGCGAGCCGGTCGGCGAGCGCGTTGCTGCGCTCCTCGATCTCCCGGAAGGTCAGCGGACCCCGCTCGTCGACCAGGCCCTCGCGATCGGGGAAGCGCACCGCCACGGCGGTGAACCCGCCCGCGAGCCCCATCCCCCAGTCGTGCAGCGCCCGGACGATCCCGGCCAGCTTCACCGGACCGAACGGCTGGATCACCCCGGCGGTGCCGAGCACCTTGGCCGCGACGACCTTGCTCTTCGCCTGCTCGGTGACGCGGCTGGCCAGGGAGGAGATCACGACGCGCCTTTCAGGGACGGTGCCAACGGGGTGCGGACCGGGACGTGGTGGCCCGGGAGTGCTGCCTCAGGGATGCTCAGGGGTTCTTGGGCGCCACCAGCTTGGTGGCCATCCAGTCCGCCGAGATGGGCACGGTCGAGGTCGTGGAGAGACCTGCCACCGGCGCTGCCTCGGCGATGTCCGCGGCGTCCACGGCGGACGGTCGGCCCACCTTGGGGCTGAAGAGCCAGATGGCACCGCCGCCGGCGAGGTCGGTCTTGGAGTCGACGAGCGCGTCCACGAGGTCACCGTCGCCCTCGCGCCACCAGAGCACCACCGCGTCGACCACGTCGCCGTAGTCGCCGTCGACCAGGTCCGCGTCGATCGCGTCCTCGAGCGCCACGCGCACCGCGTCGTCGACGTCCTCGTCCCAGCCCAGCTCCTGCACGACCATCCCGGCCTTGAGTCCCAGTCGGTCGCCCACCGCGACGTCTGCACCACCCGCTGTCGGGCTCACCTCGTTGCCTCATCCCGTGCTTGTACGACGCCCCCACCGGGCGTCGGCTGCGACCAGTGCACCCGACAGCAGGCCCCCTCCGCAACCCTGCGTCCCCAGATGTCACGCGCTGGGCACCCGCCGGGGCGCCAACCAGCTCATCGACGGGAGGCTGCCGGCGATGTCCAGATCGGCGCTGAGACCTACTGAGCAGTAGATGTTGCGGGTCGTCCCCGCGTGCCAAGATGAAAGCGTGGCTGAAGATTCCAACACCCAAGCGACCGAGCCCGACGTACGGCCGGCACCACCGACACCCACGGTGATCCACGAGGGGCTGCCCACCCAGCTGCCCGACATCGACCCGGACGAGACCAACGACTGGATCGACTCCTTCGACGCGATGATCGCCGACAAGGGTCGTGACCGCGCCCGCTACGTGATGCTGCGGCTGCTCGAGCGCGCCCGCGAGAAGCAGGTCGGTGTGCCCGCGCTGCGCAGCACCGACTTCATCAACACCATCCCGCCCGACAAGGAACCGTGGTTCCCCGGCGACGAGGACATCGAGCGACGGATCCGCGCCTTCATCCGGTGGAACGCCGCCGTGATGGTCTCCGGCGCCAACCGCAAGGGCCTCGAGGTCGGTGGCCACATCGCGACGTACCAGTCCGCCGCCAGCCTCTACGAGGTCGGTTTCAACCACTTCTTCCGCGGCAAGAGCCACCCCGGCGGCGGCGACCAGATCTACTTCCAGGGCCACGGCTCCCCCGGCATCTACGCCAGGGCCTTCCTCGAGGGCCGGCTCACCGAGGAGCAGCTGCGCAACTTCCGCCAAGAGGTCCAGCACGGCCCGCACCAGGGCCTTCCGTCGTACCCGCACCCCCGGCTGATGCCGGAGTTCTGGGAGTTCCCGACGGTCTCCATGGGCCTGACCGCGCTCAACGCGATCTACCAGGCGCGGTTCAACAAGTACCTCCAGAACCGCGGGATCAAGGACACCAGCCAGCAGCACGTCTGGGCCTTCCTCGGCGACGGCGAGATGGGCGAGCCCGAGTCGTTGGGCGCCATCGGGCTGCCCGCACGTGAGGAGCTGGACAACCTCACCTTCGTGATCAACTGCAACCTGCAGCAGCTCGACGGCCCGGTGCGCGGCAACGGCAAGATCATCCAGGAGCTGGAGTCGATCTTCCGCGGCGCCGGCTGGAACGTGATCAAGGTGATCTGGGGCCGCGAGTGGGACGCCCTGCTCGCCCGCGACGTCGACGGCGTGCTGGTCAACCAGATGAACAAGACCCCGGACGGCGCGTTCCAGACCTACTCCGTCGAGGACGGCGCCTACAACCGCGAGCACTTCTTCGGCCCCGACCCGCGGCTGCGCAAGATGGTCGAGCACATGACCGACCGGCAGATCGAGAAGCTGCCCCGCGGCGGCCACGACTACCGCAAGGTCTACGCCGCGTTCAAGGCGGCCAGCGAGCACGTCGGGCAGCCCACGGTGATCCTGGCGCACACCATCAAGGGCTGGACGATCGACGCCCTCGAGGGCAAGAACGCCACCCACCAGATGAAGAAGCTCAACAAGGAGGACCTCAAGCGGTTCCGTGACCGGCTCTACCTGCCGATCAGCGACAAGGACATCGAGGAGCAGTACGACGCCGATGGCACCGCGCCGTTCTTCCACCCGGGCATGGAGTCGCCCGAGATGGAGTACATGATGGAGCGCCGCCGCGCCCTCGGCGGCTCGCTGCCCAAGCGGGTCGTCCGGGCGAAGCCGCTGACGGTGCCCGGTGATGACCTGTACGCCGACCTGAAGCAGGGCTCGGGCAAGAACAAGGTCGCCACCACGATGGCGCTGGTCCGACTGCTCAAGGAGTGGATGAAGGATCCCGAGCTCGGCCAGCGGATCGTGCCGATCGCACCGGACGAGTTCCGCACCTTCGGGATGGACTCGTTCTTCCCGAGCGCCAAGATCTACAACCCGCACGGCCAGCAGTACGAGTCGGTCGACCGCAAGCTGCTGCTGAAGTGGCGGGAGTCCGAGCAGGGCCAGATGCTGCACGAGGGCATCTCGGAGGCGGGCGCGGTCGCCTCGGCGACCGCCGCCGGATCGGCGTACGCCACCCACGGCCACGTGATGATCCCGTTCTACATCTTCTACTCGATGTTCGGCTTCCAGCGCACCGGCGACGGCATCTGGGCGATGGCCGACCAGATGGCGCGCGGCTTCCTGATCGGCGCGACGGCCGGGCGCACGACGTTGACCGGCGAGGGCCTGCAGCACGCCGACGGCCACTCGCCGCTGCTCGCGGTGACCAACCCGGCGGTGGTGCACTACGACCCGGCCTTCGCCCACGAGGTCGCGCACATCATGCAGGACGGTCTGCGCCGGATGTACACCTCGAGCGACGAGCACCCCGAGGGCGAGAGCGTCATCTACTACCTGACGGTCTACAACGAGCCGATCAGCCAGCCGAAGGAGCCCGACGGCATCGACGTCGAGGGCCTGCTCAAGGGCATCTACCGCTTCGCCGAGGGCCCCGACCTGGGCAGTGACGCCCCGACCGTGCAGCTGATGGCCAGCGGCGTCGCCTTCCCGTGGATCCAGCGAGCCCAGGAGCTCCTCGCCGAGGAGTGGGGCGTGAAGGCCAACCTGTGGTCGGTGACCTCGTGGAACGAGCTCGCGCGCGACGGGGTGGCGGCCGAGGAGTGGAACCTCAACCACCCCGACCAGGTCCGTCGGACGGCCTACGTCACCGACAAGCTCGCCGACGCGGCCGGGCCGGCGGTGGCGGTGACCGACTACATGCGGGCGGTCCCGCTGCAGATCGCCCAGTGGATGCCGATCGACTTCCACGTGCTCGGCACCGACGGGTTCGGCTTCGCCGACACCCGGCCGGCGGCGCGACGGTTCTTCCAGGTCGACGCGGAGTCGGTCGTGGTGCAGGCGCTCGAGGCGCTCGCCCAGCGGGGCGAGGTCAAGCCCGAGCTGGCCACCGAGGCGTTCCGCAAGTACCGGATCGACGACCCGACCGCGGTCTCCGGGATCCAGCAGGAGGGCGGCGACGCCTGATGTCGTCGACGCCGCCACGACGGGAGCGAGCGCTGCGCCGGAGCCTGCGGTCCAGCCTCCCCTTCCTCGTGGTCGGCGTCCTGCTGCTGGTGCTCGCGATCCCGGCCGTCTTCGACCTGCGTCGGCTGTTCCTCGGCCTGGGCCTCCTCGCGATCGGCCTGGGCGTGGTGAGCGCGCTGTTCAACGCCTTCGACGACCGGCCGCACGCCGGCGCGCGGTCAGCCGGGCGTCAGGGATAGCCCGCCGCCATCAGCACCAATTCTCGTGCTGTGACCCGTGCCGAGGGCGGCGAACCATGCCCCCTGCGCCAGGTCGGCCCGGGGGGAGGGCGGTCACAGGGCGGTAAGCTCGGCCAGCTGCCGGGTGACGGGCTCGTGCGGACCGTTGCGGAGCAGGTCGCGCCAGCGGTCCCGGTCGTACGTCGAGGGGCGGGTGTGCCGGATGAAGTCGTGCAGCGTCTTGACGAAGCGCTCCGGGTGGTCCTTGTGCGGGAAGTGGCCCGCGTTGCCGAGCACCTCCACGACCGCGTCCGGAGCGATCATCGCCACCCGGTCCGCGTGCGCCACCGGGATGACCTGGTCGTTCTCGCCCCAGATGACCAGCATCGGCATCGCCTCGGTGAGATAGGCCCGGTCGGCCATCGTGATCACCTGGCCGTGCAGGTCGACCACCGCGCGCACCACGTGGCGCAGCGCCGCACGGGCCCGCGAGTCCTTCAGCGCCCGGTAGATCTCGGCCACCTCGTCGAGATCGCGAGTCTGGTCGAGCCCTGTGCGCGCGAGCGCCTGCAGGCCCGCCGCGCCGAGCTGCCGCACACCGGGCAGCGTGAGCAGCCCGATGAGCTGGTGGAAACCGGGCAGCGTCACCGCGCGGATCAGCGGGCTCACCTCGGGACCGATGCCGCCCGGGGCGACCAGGACGAGCCGCTCGGTGCGCTCGGGGAACTGGTAGGCGAACTGCATCGCCACCCCGCCGCCGAGGCTGTGTCCGACCACGGTGGCGCGATCGATGTCGAGGATGGTGAGCAGGTCGCGCATGCCGTTGGCGTAGCCGCCCACCGAGTAGTCGGCGCGGGGCTTGTCGCTGGCGCCGTGGCCGAGGAGGTCGGGGGCGATCACGGTGTAGCGCTTCGCCAGGTCACGGATCACGGGCGTCCAGGTGGTGTGGTCGCAGCCCAGGCCGTGCAGGAGCAGCAGCGCCGGACCCGATCCCGCCATCACGAAGGCGCGCCGGTGCCCGTGCACCGTCACGTGCCGGAGCCCCAGCGACCCTGTCCCTCGAGCCATCACGTGCCTCCTGTCCACCGGTGACGCCGGATCGAGCGCGAGTCAACCAGAACTCGCAGCACCTGCGACAGGACCGACGCGCAAAGTCCACATCTTGTGACCTTTCGGGGCGCCATGTGTGACTGTCGTGGCAGGAGTGACGCCCGTCGGCGTCCCGACGACGCCGTAGAGTCCGGCGTGTGAGCACCGGCCGGCCCCGCACACGTGCCCAGATCGCGCAGAAGCTGCAGCGTGCCAGCGGACGACTGAGCACCGCCGCAACCACCCAGATGGAGCAGGACCTCCCCTGGGTGGTGGAGCTCCCCGCGGAGGACCGGTCGTTCATCGGGCTGATCGTCCAGGCGGGCATCAAGTCGTTCATCGACTGGTTCCGCCGCGACGGCACCCGCGCCACCTTGCGCACCGACGTCTTCGGCGTGGCCCCCACCGCGCTGGCGGCCGAGATCACGCTGCAGCAGACCGTTGCGCTGGTGCGCCTGTCCATCGAGGTGGTCGAGGCGCACGTGGTCGAGGTCGTCGGCGAGGACGACGCCGCCGAGGTGCACGAGGCGCTCAACCGCTACGCCCGCGAGATCGCGTTCGCCACCGCCGAGGTCTACGCGCGCGCGGCGGAGCAGCGCGGGGCCTGGGACGCCCGCCTCGAGGCCCTCGTCGTGGACGCGGTCCTGCGCGGCGATGCCGACGTGGTCGCGTCCCGGGCGAGCGCGCTGGGCTGGGACGGAACCGGCCAAGTGGTGGTGCTGGTCGGGACCCTCGGTGAGGCCGACGCCATCGAGCAGGTGCGCCGGATCGCCCAGGACCGGTCGCTGGAGTGCCTGTGCGCGGTGCAGGGTGACCGCCTGGTCGTCGTCCTGGGCGGCGTCGACCCGCTCGGACGACCCGCAGCGGACTGCGCCGACGCGTTCGCGCCCGGTCCCGTGGTCGTCGGGCCGGTCGTCGCCGACCTGCCCGAGGCGGGACGCTCGGCCGAGGCGGCGCTCGCCGGTCTCCGGGTGGCCCACGGGTGGGCTCAGGCGCCCCGACCGGTCCGCGCCGGCGAGCTGCTCGTCGAGCGGGCCCTGGTCGGCGACGCCCGCGCTCGCGAGGACCTCGTGACCGGTGTGTGGCAACCGCTGGCCGACGCGGGCGGGTCGGTGCTGGAGACCCTGGAGGCCTACTTCGCCGCCGGCAGCTCCCTCGAGGCCACCGGGCGCGCGCTGTTCGTGCACCCCAACACCGTGCGCTACCGGCTCCGGCGGATCGCGGAGGTGACCGACCTCGACCCGGTCGAGCCGCGCGACGCCTACACCTTGCGGGTGGCGCTGAGCCTCGGGCGGCTCCGGCCCCGCACTTTGTAGGAAACCTACAAAGACGCGCGAAGGGTTTCGTGGGTGCCGGATGCGCGTCCGGTCCCGTTGTTCGGCACCCTTGAAGCGTGCTGATCATCGTTGCTCCCGGCCAAGGCGCGCAGACCCCCGGGTTCCTGAAGCCCTGGCTCGAGGACCCGCAGTTCGCCGGGCGGCTCGACTGGCTCTCGACCGTCTCGGGGATCGACCTGGCGCACTACGGCACCGAGGCGGATGCGGACACCATCCGCGACACCGCCATCGCCCAGCCGTTGCTGGTCGGCGCCGGCCTGATCTCGGCGCTCGCACTGTTCCCCCACCCGGCGGACGCCTTCGGCCGGATCGGCGCGGTCGCCGGCCACAGCGTCGGTGAGCTCACCGCCGCCGCCGGCGCCCGGGTCGTCTCCGCCGAGCAGGCCATGGTGCTGGTCCGCGAACGCGGCAAGGCCATGGCGGCCGCCGCCGCGGTCACGCCCACCGGGATGACCGCGGTCCTGGGTGGCGACCCCGACGAGGTGCAGTCCGTGCTCACGCAGCACGGACTCACCGCGGCCAACGTCAACGCCGAGGGTCAGGTGGTCGCCGCGGGGACGCTCGAGCAGCTGGCAGCGCTCGCCGAGCAGCCGCCGGCCAAGGCACGGCTGATGCCGCTGTCCGTGGCGGGCGCCTTCCACACCGAGCACATGGCACCGGCCGTCGGCGTACTGGGCAACCTCTCCCGCGCGGTCTCCACCCACGACCCACGCACCAGGGTGATCTCGAACCGCGACGGCCAGATCGTCCACGACGGCCAGGAGGTGCTCCGCCGGATCGTCGGCCAGGTGGCCCGACCGGTGCGCTGGGACCTCTGCCTGCAGACGATGCGTGACCTCGGCGTCACCGGCGTCCTCGAGATGCCTCCGGCCGGGACGCTCACCGGCATCGCCCGGCGCGCGTTGCCGGGGGTCGAGACGTTCGCCCTCAAGACCCCCGACCAGCTCGACGCCGCGCGCGACTTCTGCGAGCGGCACGCCAGCCCCTCGCCCGTCGAGGGCAACCCGACGTGGCGGCTGCTGGTGTCCCCGTCGAAGGGCACCTTCGTCCGCACCGCCGGCGCCGAGGGCGAGCGCCTCGCACCGACGACGCTGGTCGGCTCGGTGCAGTCGAGCCGCGACGAGACGCCCGTGGTCGCGCCGCACGGCGGCACCATCGTCGAGTGGCTCGTGGAGGACGGCGACCTGGTCTCCCCCGGCCAGCCGTTGGTCCGGCTGCACCCCGAGGGCGTGCCCGCATGAGCAGTACGACGCCCGCAGCGCCGACGCTCGGCCAGACCGACACCCTGCGGCACAGCGCCGTGCTGGGGCTGGGCCACTACCGGGCCAGCCGCGTCGTGCCCAACAGCGAGATCGTCGACGCGATCGACTCCTCCGACGAGTGGATCCAGCAGCGCTCGGGCATCGTGGAGCGGCGCTGGGCCGAAGACCACGAGACCGTCCAGTTCATGTCCGTGGGCGCCGCCCGCGAGGCGATGGCCGACGCCGGCATCCAGGCCGGCCAGATCGACGCCGTGGTGGTCGCGACCGTCTCGCACATGCTGCAGACCCCGGCTGTCGCCACGGCGATCGCGCACGAGCTCGGGTCCACGGCGGCCGCGTTCGACATCTCCGCCGCCTGCGCCGGCTTCTGCCACGGCATTGCGCTCGCCTCCGACCTGGTCCGCGCCGGCTCGGCCCGGCACGTGCTCGTCATCGGTGTCGAGCGACTCTCCGAGATCACCGACCCGGAGGACCGCGGCAGCGCCTTCATCTTCTCCGACGGGGCGGGAGCGGCCGTCGTGGGCGTCAGCGACACCCCGGGCATCGGACCGGTGGTCTGGGGCAGCGACGGCGAGCAGTTCGACCTGATCCGACAGCGCGAGGACTGGCGCGAGGTGATCACCTCGGCCAACCCACGGATGCCGCACCTGGTGATGCAGGGCAACGCGGTGTTCCGCTGGGCCGCCTACGCCATGGCCAAGGTCGCCAACGAGACGCTCGAGCGGACCGGCATCACCGCTGACGAGCTCGACCTGTTCGTGCCGCACCAGGCCAACATGCGCATCACCGACGCGATGGCGCGCTCCATGAAGCTGCCCGACCACGTCCGCATCGCCCGCGACATCGCCCACCAGGGCAATGCCTCGGCGGCGTCGGTCCCGCTGGCCCTGCGCCAGATGGTCCTCGACGGTGAGGCCCGCTCGGGCGACCTGGCGCTGCTGATCGCCTTCGGCGCCGGACTGGCCTACGCCGCCCAGGTGATCCGTGTCCCCTGACCCCGGTCACCGGACCCGTCCCGGTCCCGGCTGACGGCACCAGCCCTCGGCATACCCCGGCACGTCGGCACCCCAGACTCCTTCCCCCACCCACCAGAAGAAACCGAGAGGAACCACCAGAGATGGCCAGCACCGAAGAGATCCGCACCGAGCTCGCCGAGATCGTCAACGAGGTCACCGGCATCCCCGCCGACGACGTCCAGCTCGACAAGTCCTTCACCGATGACCTCGACGTGGACTCGCTGTCGATGGTCGAGGTCGTCGTCGCCGCTGAGGAGAAGTTCTCCGTGCGCATCCCCGACGACGAGGTGAAGAACCTCAAGACCGTCGGCGACGCCGTCAGCTTCATCGAGAAGGCCCAGGCCGCGGCCTGACCTGTCGCCCGTCGTACACAGCCTGAACGCACGCACCCGAGCACAGGAGTCGAGATGAGTCGCAGAAGAGTCGTCATCACCGGACTGGGCACCACCAGCCCCGTCGGCGGCGACGTCGCCAGCACCTGGGAGGCCCTGGTCGCCGGTAAGTCCGGCGTCCGGCACCTCACCCAGGAGTGGGCGAGCGACCTGCCGGTCCAGATCGCCGGCACGGCGGCCGTGGAGCCGACCGAGGTCCTCGAGCGGGTGAAGGCGCGACGGCTCGACCGGTCGGCCCAGCTCGCCATGGTGGCTGCCATGGAGGCCTGGGCCGACTCGGGCCTGGCCGACAGCGACGACGTCGACCACGAGCGCCTCGGCGTAGCGGTGGCGTCCGGCATCGGCGGCGTCACCACCCTGCTGGCCAACTACGACGCGCTCAAGGAGAAGGGGCCCCGGCGGGTGTCCCCGCTGGCGGTGCCGATGCTGATGCCGAACGCGCCGGCCGCGAACATCGGGCTGTACGTCGGGGCGAAGGCGGGCGTGCACACGCCCGTCTCCGCGTGCGCCTCGGGCAACGAGGGCGTCTCCCTGGCGCTGGACCAGATCCGGCTCGGCCGCGCCGACGTGATGCTCGCCGGCGGCACCGAGGCCGCGATCCACCCGCTGCCGATGGCGGCGTTCGCGAACATGATGGCCCTGTCCAAGAACGACGGCGACCCCACCACGGTCTCGCGACCCTGGGACACCGGCCGCGACGGCTTCGTGCTCGGTGAGGGTGCCGGCGTGCTCGTGCTCGAGTCCGAGGAGCACGCCCGCGCCCGCGGGGCCCGGATCTACGCCGAGGTCCTCGGCGCCGGCATCACCGCCGACGCGCACGACATCGCCCAGCCCGACCCGGCCGGCCGCGGTGGCTCGCGGGCGATCCTGCGCGCCCTGGCGGAGTCCGAGATCAGCCCGGCCGACATCGCCCACATCAACGCCCACGCCACCTCGACGCCCCAGGGCGACATCGCCGAGGGCCTGATGATCCACGCGACCCTGGGTGCCCACGCCAACGACGTGGTCGTCACGAGCACGAAGTCGATGACGGGTCACCTGCT